>NZ_JBIAIG010000045.1:0-1155 GCF_042871235.1 Streptomyces sp. NPDC005931 | reverse complement strand
TACTGACCTTCAAAGCGTGGTGTCGTAGGGGCTGACGCCTCATGATCCCTGCGGTATGCCGACCGTATGAGGTATGCGCAAGGGGGCGGGCTGACCGACGAACGGCGGGCCTTCCGTGAGAAGTTGAGGTTGCAGGCGGCCGAGCGGTTCAGGCAGGGCGACGAGAACTCGGTCATCGCTCACGACCTGCGGGTCAGCATCCGGTCGGTACAGCGTTGGCGCAAGGCTTGGTCGCAGGACGGGCTGAGAGCCCTGGCCTCGAAGGGCCCGGCATCGCTGCCGCTGCTCAGCGACGAACTGTTCTCCGTGCTCGAGCGTGAGCTGGCCAAGGGCCCGGTGGCACATGGGTGGCCGGACCAGACCTGGACCCTGTCGCGGATCAAGACGCTGATCGGGCGCCGCTTCCATAAGAGCTACACCGTGCAAGGGGTGGCCGCCCTGCTCAAGCGGCACGGCTGGAGCTGCCAGGTCCCCGCCCGGCGGGCGATCGAGCGGGACGAGGACGTGGTGGCCGGCTGGATGAAGGAGACCTGGCCCCAGGTGGAAGGACGGTGGCGGCGCTCGACGCCTGGCTCGTCTTCGAGGACGAGGCCGGATTCTCGATGACGCCGCCGACCGCCCGCACCTGGTCACGCCGCGGCCACACCCCTGTGGTCCGCGTCCGGGGCCGCTCCCGCCGCCGCTTATCGGTGGCCGCCCTGGCCTGCTACAAGACCGGCGAATCCTCACGGCTGATCTACCGGCCCTGCCCAGACGCCCGGCCCGATGGGCGCAAAAGCTTCTCCTGGAAGGACTACCGCGACCTGATCCAGACCGCTCACCAGCAGCTTGGCGGCCCGATCGTGCTGGTCTGGGACAACCTCAACACCCATCTCACCGCCGGCATGCGTCGCTACATCGCCGACCGAGACTGGCTCACTGTCTTCCAACTGCCGCCTTACGCACCCGACCTGAACCCGGTCGAGGGCATCTGGTCCGTCCTGCGACGCACCACCCTGGCCAACCGCGCCGTCGCCGACCCCGATGACTTGATCGCTGCCGTTCGACGCGGCCTACGTCAGCTTCAGTACCGCCACGACGTCCTCGACGGCTGCCTCACCGGCACCGGCCTCCACCGCCGACCACCATGACGACATCACGCATTCAAGGTCAGTA
>NZ_JBIAIG010000044.1:0-1305 GCF_042871235.1 Streptomyces sp. NPDC005931 | reverse complement strand
TCGACCCCGAACGCCGCACGGACCTGCGCGATCAACCGCGTGGCCAGCAGCGAGTGCCCACCCAGATCGAAGAAGTCGTCGTCGACACCGACCCGCGGCAGCCCCAGAACCTGCGCGAACAGGTCGCACACGATCTGCTCCTGCGGCGTACGCGCCCCCCGCCCCGAACCCAGCACGGTGAAGTCCGGCTCCGGGAGCGCCCCCTTGTCCAGCTTTCCGTTGGCGGTGAGCGGCATACGGTCCAGGAGCACGACGGCGGCCGGCAGCATGTAATCGGGCAGCCGGTCCCGGGCGAACTGCCGTACATCCTCGGATCGCAGGGCTCCGCGCGCCACCACGTAGGCGACGAGGCGGGCATCGCCCGGCTGCTCCTGGCGGACCACCACCGTGGCCTCGGCCACCTCCGGGTGGCCGGTCAGCACGTTCTCGATCTCGCCGGGTTCGATGCGGAAGCCGCGGATCTTGACCTGGTGGTCGGCGCGGCCGACGAACTCCAGCTCACCGTCCTGGTTCCAGCGCACCAGGTCACCGGTGCGGTACATCCGGCCACCCGGTTCCGGGGCGTACGGGTCCGCGACGAACCGCTCGGCCGTCAGACCGGGCCTGCCCAGGTATCCCCGGGCGACACCGGGCCCCGCGACGTACAGTTCGCCCACCACACCGGGCGCCACCAACTCCAGTCCGGCACCCAGCACATAGGTCCGCAGGTCGGGAATGCCGGCACCGATGACACTGGCCGCCCCGGCCGTGGCGCGCTCCCGGGTCAGCGGCTGGTACGTCACATGCACCGTGGTCTCGGTGATGCCGTACATGTTGACCAGCACCGGCGCGTCGTCGGCGTGGTGCCGGTACCAGTCGGCGAGGCGGGACGGCTGCAGTGCTTCACCGCCGAACACCACGGTGCGCAGGGCGAGTCGACGACCCGGCGGGGAGGCGTCGGCGTCGGCCTGCGCCAACTGGTGGAAGGCCGACGGCGTCTGGTTGAGAACGGTCACGCCCTGATCGGCCAGCAGGTCCAGGAACGCACCGGGCGTGCGGCTGACCTCGTAGGGGACCACGACCAGCCGGCCGCCGTGCAGCAGCGCTCCCCACAACTCCCAGACGGAGAAATCGAAGGCGTACGAGTGGAACAGCGTCCACACGTCGTCGGGGCCGAAGCCGAACCACTTCCGGGTGGCGTCGAAGAGCCGCACCACGTTCCGGTGGGTGGTGACGACGCCTTTGGGTCGGCCGGTGGAGCCGGAGGTGTAGATGACGTAGGCGGGGTGGTCGGGTGCGAGTGCGGTGGCGGGGTTGTGGGCGGGC
>NZ_JBIAIG010000043.1:0-1429 GCF_042871235.1 Streptomyces sp. NPDC005931 | reverse complement strand
GGGTGCGTCCTGGGAAGTGGTGTACGGGTTCCCACCTGATCCGGGTGTTTGGCCTGGCGTCGGAGTGAGGGCCCGGATATGAGAACGGCCACCGGCTGATCTTCGAGATGTCGAAGCTCGAAGGAGATCAGCACGATGACCGCACCCGACAGTCTGCCCCTGCACGCCCTCGCCGAGGAGAATCTCGCCGCGGCGAGTCCCGATCTGCTGCGCGCGATGATCAAGACGTTCGCCGACGCCCTCATGTCCGCCGAGGCCGACGCCCTCTGCAATGCCGAATACGGGCAGGTCAGCGACGAGAGGGTCAACCACCGCAACGGCTATCGCCCGCGCGAGTGGGACACCCGCGCCGGGACCGTCGAACTCGCCGTCCCCAAGCTGCGCCAGGGCAGCTACTTCCCGCATTGGCTTCTCGAGCGCCGCCGCCGGGCCGAACAGGCCCTGATCTCAGTGGTCGCCACCGCCTACCTGCTCGGTGTCTCCACCCGCCGAGTCGAGAAGCTCGCCGAGTCCCTCGGCGTCACCCAGCTGTCGAAGTCCCAGGTCAGTGCGATGGCCAAGCACCTGGACGAGCAGGTCACCGCCTTCCGCAACCGGCCCCTGGACGCCGGCCCGTACTCCTTCGTCTGGGTCGACGCGCTCACCCAGAAGGTCCGCGAGGGCGGCCGCATCATCAACGTCCACGCGCTGATCGCAGTCGGCGTCAACGCCGACGGCCACCGCGAGATCCTCGGCCTGGACGTCGCCACCGCCGAGGACGGCGCCGGCTGGCTCGCTTTCCTGCGTTCCCTGATCGCCCGCGGCCTGTCCGGCGTCCAGCTCGTCATCTCCGACGCCCACGCCGGCCTCGTCGACGCCATCGGCGCGGTCCTGCCCGGCGCGTCCTGGCAGCGATGCCGCACCCACTACGCGAGGAACTTGCTGAGCCAGGTGCCGAAGTCGGCCCAGCCCTGGGTGGCCACCCTGCTGCGGACGGTCTTCGAACAGCCCGACACAGACGCGGTCCAAGCGCAGATGACACATGTCCTGGACGCCTTGGAGGCCAAGTTCCCCAAAGCCGCTGCCCACTTGGACGCCGCCCAGCACGACCTGCTGGCCTTCACGGCCTTCCCGCGGGAGATCTGGCGGCAGATCTGGTCGAACAACCCGCAGGAACGGCTGAACAAGGAAATCCGGCGCCGCACCGACGTGGTTGGCATCTTCCCCGACCGCACCGCCGTCATCCGGCTCGTCGGGGCGGTCCTGGCCGAGCAGAACGACGAGTGGACCGAGGCCCGCCGCTACATGGGCCGCGAGCTCCTCGCCAAGGCCCGGCTCCACCCGATCGAGTCAGAAACCGACGACACCGTCCTGCCCACCGAACTCACCGCATAGCCTCAAAACGAGATCACCGAGTGGCCGTCGATACACCACTCCAGCGGACGTGACC
>NZ_JBIAIG010000042.1:0-1992 GCF_042871235.1 Streptomyces sp. NPDC005931 | reverse complement strand
AGGGCATCGGTCCAGTAGGCGATCTGCGTGGCGAACAAACTGTCCGGGTCCTCCTGGTCACCGAGCAACTCGTTCTGCCACAACGTGTAATCGGCGTACTGCACCGCCAACGCAGGCCAGTCCGGCACCCGCCCCTCACTCCGCGCGGTGTAGGCACGGGTGAGATCGGCGGCCAGCGGACCCAGCGACCACCCGTCACCCGCGATGTGATGCAGGACCAGGACGAGGACGTGCCGGTCGGGTGCGAGGCGGAACAGGTCGGCGCGCAGCGGTATTTCGGTCGCGAGGTCGAAGGCGTACCGGGCCGCTGACGCCAGGGCCTCCGACAGCTCTGTCCCGGTGATGTCGGTGGTGGGCAGCTCGGCGGTCACACTGTCGAGGACGTGCTGGTACGGGGTTCCGTCGGCCTCGGGGAACACCGTCCGCAGACTCTCGTGCCGGGCCACCACGTCACCGAGGGCCGCACGCAGCGCGTCGCGATCCAGCTCACCGGTCAGCCGCAGGACCAGCGGGATGTTGTAGGTCGCGCTCGGCCCCTCCATCTTGTGCAGGAACCACAGCCGACGCTGCGCGAACGACAGCGGCACCGCGTCGGGCAGCTGCTGCCGGGTCAGGGCGAGCCGTGCCGGTCCCGCGGTGTCGAGCCGGGCCGCCACCGCGCCGGCGGTCCGCGCCTCGAAGAGCGTGCGCAGGCCGACCTCGACACTGAAGGCGGCCCGGATGCGGGCGATGAGGCGGGTGGCCAGCAGCGAGTGGCCGCCGAGCTCGAAGAAGTCGTCGTCGACGCCGACCCGCGGCAGCCCGAGGACCTGGGCGAACAGGTCGCACACGATCTGCTCCTGCGGCGTGCGCGCCTCCCGTCCAGCTCCTGCCGGACCGAACTCCGGTGCCGGCAGCGCGGCCCGGTCCAGCTTGCCGTTGGCCGTCAGGGGCAGGTGTTCCAGGAGCACGACGGCCGAGGGCACCATGTGCTCGGGCAGCCGGTCCCGCGCGAACTCCCTCACGTCCTGGGGACGCAGCGTCTCCCGAGCCACCGCATAGGCCACCAGCCGTGTCCTGCCGGGCCGGTCCTCGCGGGCGACCACGGCGGCCTGGGTGATGTCGGGATGCTCGGTGAGGACGCTTTCGATCTCGCCGGGTTCGATGCGGAAGCCGCGGATCTTGACCTGGTGGTCGGCGCGGCCGACGAACTCCAGCTCACCGTCCTGGTTCCAGCGCACCAGGTCACCGGTGCGGTACATCCGGCCACCCGGTTCCGGAGCGTACGGGTCCGCGACGAACCGCTCGGCCGTCGGACCGGGCCTGCCCACATAGCCCCGGGCGACACCGGCCCCCGCGACGTACAGCTCACCCACCACACCGGGAGCCACCAACTGCAGCCCCGAGCCCAGCACATAGGCCCGGGTGTGGGAAATCGGCCGGCCGATCGGCGCGGGGAGCGGCCAGGTGCCGGGGTCGTCGCTCAGGGTATGGGCCGTGACCACATGGGTTTCGGTCGGCCCGTAGTGGTTGTGCAGCACGCGGCCCGGTGCCGACGCGTGGAAATCACGGACGGCACGGCTCAGCGTCAGCGCCTCGCCCGCCTGCGCCACCGTCTGCAGCCGCGGCAGCGCACGTCCCTGCTCGAGGGCGGCCTCGGCGACGGCCTCCAGCACGAGGTTGGGTGCGAACAGTTCCTCCACTCCGTGCTCGTCCAGCCACTCGACGAACCGGGCCGCGTCCCGCCGGACGTCCTCGTCCGGGATCACCAGGGTCTTGCCGAACACCAGGGCCGAGAGCATCTCCTGTGCGGACACGTCGAAGCTGATCGCAGTGAACTGCGCCGTCCTCGTGCCGGGTCCGCCGCCGACCGCACCGTGGTGCCACTCCAAGAGGTTCACCAGTGCGCCCGCGGGCATGACGACGCCTTTGGGTCGGCCGGTGGAGCCGGAGGTGTAGATGACGTAGGCGGGGTGGTCGGGTGCGAGTGCGGTGGCGGGGTTGTGGGCGGGC
>NZ_JBIAIG010000041.1:0-3577 GCF_042871235.1 Streptomyces sp. NPDC005931 | reverse complement strand
TCGAACAGCTCCGGCAGCGTCGCCCGCGACGGCACCGCGACGGCCGGCACGGCCAACAGCGCCGCCCGCTCCTCCTCGGACAGCAGATCGATCCGCCCGATCGGCCGGTCGGGATCGGTGACGACGAGGTCGAGCACCCGGACCAGTCGGTCGAGGAAGGCGGCGGCCGTGGCCCGGTCGAAGAGGTCGTCGCGGTAGTCCAGGCGGAGGTAGAGACGGCGCCCCGGGGCGGCGACCAGGGTGAGCGGATAGTGCGTCGCGTCCCGCCCACTGCCCAGGTCCGGGCTGATCCGCAGTCCGGTGTCCGACAGCTCGCCGGGGCCGTCCCAGGGATAGTTCTCGAACACCAGGGAGGTGTCGAAGAGGTCACCCAGCCCGGCCAGCTGCTGGATGCGGGCCAGCCCGAGGTGGTGGTGCGCGGTCAGCAGCGACTGAGCGCCCTGGAGCCGCACGACGGTGGTCAGCAGCGACTGCGCCGGATCCAGCGACACCCGCACCGGCACCATGTTGATGAGCAGGCCCACCATGGCCTCGACACCGGGCAGCTGCGGGTCGCGTCCCGCCACGACGGCCCCGAACACCACGTCGTCGTGACCCGTGCGCCGACTCAGCACCAGCCCCCAGGCGGCCTGTAGCACGGTGTTCAGGGTCACCCCCTGCCGGCGCGCCCAGTCGGCCAGCGCCGCCGTGCGGTCCTCGTCCAGCTCGACCGTGATCCGCTCCGGCATCAGCCCGGGACGACCCGGATCCACCGGAGTGAGCAGGGTCGGCTGCTCCAGCCCGGCGAGCGCCTCCCGCCAGGCGGCCTCCGCCGCGGGTCCGTCCTGCTGCGCGAGCCACCCCAGGTACTGCCGGTAGGGGGCCACCCGGGGAAGCGCGGCGGTGTCGCCCCGGCTGCCGTACAGCGTGGTCAGCTCGCGCACGAGCAGGGGCGTGGACCAGCCGTCGAGCAGGATGTGGTGGGTGGTCATGATCAGGCGGTGGCGCTCGGCGGCCAGGCGTACGAGGGAGAAGCGCAGCAGGGGCGGCTCGGCCAGGTCGAACCGGCGGCCGTGCTCCTTGGCGGCGAGCCTGGCCAGCTCCGCCTCGGCTTCGGCGCCGGACAGCGACGACAGGTCGAAGTCCTCCCAGGGGACCTCCACCTGACGTGGGATCAGCTGCACGGTGCGGCCCGAGTCCACCTGCCGGAAACCGGCACGCAGGTTCGGGTGCCGTTGGACGAGGGCGAGGACGGCGGTCCGCAGGCGCGCCCCGTCGAGGGCGCCTTCGATGGCGAAGACGTGCTGCACTGCGTAGACGTCCGCGCCGTCCTGCTCGTAGCGGGAGTGGAACAGCAGCCCCTCCTGCATCGGGGAGAGGGGGAGGATGTCTTCCAGGCCCGACGACGTCATTTCTGAATCCTCCACGCTGCTTCGAGCTGCTCGATGTCGTGCTGGCTGAGGTCGGTCAGGGGGAAGTCCGAGGGGGTGTGGCCGCCCGTGCCGGAGCGTTCGCCGTGCCGGACCAGGCCTCGGATCGCCCGGAACCAGTGGTCGGCGAGAACACGGACGTGCTGCTCGGGCCAGAGGTCCGGTGCCCAGGTCCAGACGGCCTCCAGCCCCGGCCCGTCCGGGGTGTCGCGGACCATGCAGTTGACCTCGAGTCCGTGCGCCAGGGCGGTCGCCGGATCGGCGCCACTCAGCAGCCCCGTCTCCGACGCCACGGTCCACGCCGGACGGCCGGGAACCACCGGGGCGCCCGCCGAGGGGAACCGGCCGAGGTAGTTGAATCCGAGCTGCGGTACGGCGAGCCCGGCCAGCTCCGGTCCGGTCTCGGGATTGAGGTGCCGCAGCAGACCGAAGCCCATGCCCCGGTCGGGCAGGGAGCGCATCTGTTCCTTGACCCGTTTCAGCGCCTGCCCGAGCGCCGGCCCGCCGTCGACGACCTCCTCCCAGGCCAGGGGCCCCGGGTCGACACGGACGGGGTGGAGCGAGGTGAACCAACCCACGGTGCGCGAGAGGTCCGCACCCTCGACGATCTCCTCGCGCCCGTGCCCCTCCACGTCCACCAGCAGGGCCGTGTGCCGCCCCCGGGCATGACCCCGGCGCCACTGGGCGACCGCCAGGGCGAGCGCGGTCAGCAGGACGTCGTCGACCCTCGCGTGGAAGGCCGTCGGCACAGACGTCAGGAGTGGGCTGGTGACCTCGGGCGGCAGGGAGAGCGTGAGCTCGCGGGCCCGGCCCACGGTGTCCCGTACGGGATCCAGCCGGCCGGCTGTCAGCGGCGGGTCGGCCGCGGTGAGCAGTCCCGCCCACAGGGTCGCCTCCGCCGTGCGGGCCGGCCGCCGGGCCTCCGCGGCGAGGAGCCGCGACCAGCGGCGCAGCGAGGTGCCCACCGGGTCGAGCCGCGGTGGCCGTCCGAGCCTGACGGCCTCCCAGGCGGCGACGAGATCGGGCAGCAGGATCCGCCAGGACACACCGTCGACCACGAGATGGTTCACGAGCAACAGCAGCCTGCCCCGACGAGCCGGTCCGGCGTCGAACCGGACCACCTGGACCAGCGGGCCCCGCTCGGCCGACAGGCGGGCGGATGCCGCCTCCACCTGCTCGCGGACCAGCGCCTCGTCGATGTCGGCGCCGCCGGTCTCGACGCGGTGCACCAGGTCGGCGGCCGGCACGGAGCCCACCGGCCCCACCTCCAGCGACCACGACCCGCCGTCCGGGCCGCCCGGAGCCCTGGTCAGCCGCAGCGCGTCATGGTGGTCCACGAGTGCCTGAACGGCCGCGACGAGGTGGTCCTCGCGGAGGTCGGCCGGCACCTCCAGCAGCATCGCCTGGTGGAACGCGTCGACGTTGCCGCCGCGCGCGTCGAACCAGCGCATGACCGGGGTCGGTTCCGCCCGCCCCACGCCGGAGTCGTCGGGCTCCGGGGCCGACGGGTCCAGTTCCTCGGCGGCCTCGGCCAGCCCGGCCGCGGTGCGCTGCTCGAAGACGTCCCGGACGGTGAAGCCGATGCCTGCCGAGCGCGCGAGGCTGACCAGCCGGATGGAGACGATGCTGTCCCCGCCGAGCGCGAAGAAGTCGTCGTCGGGCCCGACCCGGTCCACGCCCAGGGCCTGTGCGAACAGCTCACCCAGCAGCCGCTCGCGCGCGGTCTGCGGCTCACGACGCGGCACGTCCGCCCGTGCCCCCGGCACCGGTTCGGGCAACGCGGCCCGGTCGAGCTTGCCATTGGCCGTCAACGGCAGCCGGTCCAGGGTGACGTACGTGGACGGCACCATGTACTCCGGCAGCCGCCGCCGCACGAACTCCCGCAGGTCTTCCTGCGTTGCGGCGGTGTCGGGAACGACGTAGGCGGTGAGGCGGGTGGTGCCGTGCTGGTCGTGGTGTGCGACGACGGCGGCCTGGACGATCGCGGGATGCTCGGTGAGGACGTTCTCGATCTCGCCGGGTTCGATGCGGAAGCCGCGGATCTTGACCTGGTGGTCGCTGCGGCCGGTGTATTCCAGGTCCCCGTCGGTGTTGGAGCGCACCAGGTCACCGGTGCGGTACATCCGGCCACCGGGTTCCGCAGCGTAGGGGTCGGCGACGAACCGTTC
>NZ_JBIAIG010000040.1:0-3896 GCF_042871235.1 Streptomyces sp. NPDC005931 | reverse complement strand
CATCACCGCCGGACGCGGACGGTCCGTGGGAAGACTCAGCTGGTCGGGCAGACCCGCCAGGGCATCGGTCCAGTAGGCGATCTGCGTGGCGAACAAACTGTCCGGGTCCTCCTGGTCACCGAGCAACTCGTTCTGCCACAACGTGTAATCGGCATACTGCACCGGCAACGCAGGCCAGTCCGGCACCCGCCCCTCACTCCGCGCGGTATAGGCACGGGTGAGATCGGCGGCCAGCGGACCCAGCGACCACCCGTCACCCGCGATGTGATGCACGACCAGCAGCAGCACGTACTCCTGCGCCGAGAGCTCGAAGAGGTCGGCGCGCAGCGGAGGTTCGGTCGCCAGGTCGAAGGCGTGCCGGGCGGCCGACGCCAGGGCGGCCGGCAGATCGGCTTCGGTCGTCGGGGTGACCGCGAGGTGCGGCGCGGCCGCCTCGGGCGCCAGCACCTGCTGGCACGGCACACCCTCGGCCTCGGGGAACACCGTCCGCAGACTCTCGTGCCGGGCCACCACGTCACCGAGGGCCGCACGCAGCGCGTCGCGATCCAGCTCACCGGTCAGCCGCAGAGCCAGCGGGATGTTGTAGGTCGCGCTCGGCCCCTCCATCTTGTGGATGAACCACAGCCGACGCTGGGCGAAGGACAGCGGCATGACCTCCGGCCGCTGCCGCACGGTGAGGGCCAGGCGACCGGGTGCGGCGGTGTCCAGGAGCGCCGCCACCGCGGCCGGCGTCGGCCCCTCGAACAGCGCACGCAGCTCCAGCTCGACCCCGAACGCCGCACGGACCTGCGCGATCAACCGCGTGGCCAGCAGCGAGTGCCCACCCAGATCGAAGAAGTCGTCGTCGACACCGACCCGTGCCAGCCCCAGAACCTGCGCGAACAGGTCGCACACGATCTGCTCCTGCGGCGTACGCGCCCCCCGCCCCGACGCTGCCGACGTGAAGTCGGGCGCGGGGAGGGCGGCCCGGTCCAGCTTCCCGTTGGCCGTCAGGGGGAGCCGGTCGAGGGGAACGACGGCCGACGGGACCATGTAGTCGGGCAGGTGGTGGCGGGTGTGTTCGCGGAGCTTGGTGACCAGGGCACCGGTCCCCCGGCGGGCGGCGGGGTTGGTCGTCCACGTGGACAGGGGCGCGGTGGAGGCGCCGGTGTGGAGGGCGGCGTAGGTGCCGACGGGGGCACGGTCGCCCAGCCGGCTCCGGTCGACGAAGACGACGTCCACGGTGTCGGCGTCATGCGTGTTCCAGGTGATGCCGGTCCAGTAGCCGTGCTCGTCGCCCAGGTCGTGGAAGACCTCGAGGTCGGTATCCGATGCGGTGGGGTGCTCGGGAAGGGGCGTGCCCTCGTCGAGGGCTCGCCGCACGGCGAGTTCCTGGGTGAGGCGCGGGTTCGGGACGCCGGTCAGGCGGAGTTCCGTGGGCCGCTCGGCCGCCAGCTGCTGCCGCAGGGCGGCGAGGTCGGCCCGGGTGTCGGCGTGACCGGTCCAGGGCCGGGTGGGGGCGTCGGTGAGGGGCTGGGGTGCGATGCCGGTCTTGTAGAGGGTGACGTCGTAGCGGTAGCGGGTGAGTTCGTTGTGGGCGGTGCCGCGCTTGAGCTGGATGTCGGTGCCCGCGAGGTCGGGGACGTGGTGGGTGAGGGCGGTGAAGTACTCGGGGTCGACGAGGAGTTCCTTCTCCAGGACCAGGCTCTGTTCGACGGCACGGCGGATCGCGGCCGTGTCGGCCGGGTTCCCGGCACGCGCCGTGTGCACACCGGCGGCGAAGGTGCGCAGCAGCCGCGGGTTGCGGACGTCACCGATGAACAGGGCGCCACCGGGCGCGAGCGCGCGGACCGCATTGTGGATGACCTGCTCCAGGTATCCGGCGTTCGGGAAGTACTGGGCCACCGAGTTGAGCACGATCGTGTCGAAGTGGCCCCGCGGAAGGTCGCCGAAGTCGTGGGCGGGCCGGGTGCGGAGGTGGACCCGGGAGGTCAGGACGGGATCGGCGTCGACGTGGCGCCGGAGGTCGTCGATGACGGTGTGGGAGAAGTCGGTGCCCCAGTACTCCTCGCACTCGGGCGCCAGCCGGGCCAGGAGCAGACCGGTGCCGACACCGATCTCCAGCACGCGGCGCGGCCGGAGGGACCTGATGCGGTCCACGGTCGTGTCACGCCACTCCCGCATGTCGGGCAGCGGGATCGGCTTGCCGTCGTAACTGCTGTTCCAGCTGGCGAAGTTCTCGCCGAATGCCGTCTGCGGTGCCGTGGTGTACACGGAGTCGTACAGGTCCTGCCACTCGCTCAGCTGGTCCTGTTCCACGGCCTCGTCGTGCGCCGGCGCCGAGGTGTCGGCGACGACGTAGGCGACGAGGCGGGTGTCGCCGGGCTGGTCCTCTCGGACGACGACGGCCGCCTGTGCGATGTCCGCGTGGTCGGTCAGGACCTTCTCGATCTCGCCGGGTTCGATGCGGAAGCCGCGGATCTTGACCTGGTGGTCGGCGCGGCCGACGAACTCCAGCTCACCGTCCTGGTTCCAGCGCACCAGGTCACCGGTGCGGTACATCCGGCCACCCGGTGCTGGAGCGTACGGGTCCGCGACGAACCGCTCGGCCGTCGGACCGGGCCTGCCCACATAGCCCCGGGCGACACCGGCCCCCGCGATGTACAGCTCACCCACCACACCGGGAGCCACCAGCTCCAGTTCCGAACTCAACACGTACACGCGGGTGTTGGCGATCGGTCGGCCGATCGGCGGCGCGCCCGCGCCGTCGGCCAGGTTCGCGGCGGTGGACCAGATGGTGGTCTCGGTTGGGCCGTACAGGTTGGTCACGTCGTCCGTGAGCGTGCGCATCGACTCGGCGAGCGGGGCGGGCAGCGCCTCACCGCCGACCAGCATGCGCAGGCCCCGCAAGGCCTCCGGCTCGTGTGCCACCAGGAGCTGCCACAGCGAGGGCGTCCCCTGCATCACCGTGACGCCGTGCCGGGTGATCAGGTCGATCACGGCGGACGGCTGGGGGACGGCCTCCTTGGGCGCGAGGACGACCGTGGCGCCCGACAGGAGCGGGTGGTACAGCTCCAGCGCGGCGATGTCGAACGCCACCGTGGTGACAGCGAGCAGCCGTTCCCCCGTCCGGAGCGGGACCTCCCGGCGCATGGCCTCCAGGAAGTTGAGCAGCGGCGCGTGCGGCACGACCACCCCCTTGGGGCGACCGGTCGAGCCGGACGTGTAGATCACGTATGCGGCGGCGTCGGCCGGCAGCGGCCCACCGCGGCCCGTGTCGGCCGGGTCGGTGTCGGGGCAATCGGCCAGCAGGGCCTGTACGTCCGGGGAGTCCAGCACCAGTCGCTCGGCCGAGCCGCCGCCGGGCGTCCGGGAGTCCGTCGAGACCGTGGTGAGCAGCAGTGCGGGCCGCGCGTCCTCCAACACGTACGCGATGCGGCCGGCCGGATGGTCCGGGTCCAGCGGCAGGTACGCGGCGCCGCTCTTGAGCACGGCCAGCAGGGCGACGACCAGGTCGGCCGAGCGCGGCAGAGCCAGCGCGACCAGCCGGTCCGGGCCGGCGCCCCGGCGCAACAGGGCGTGAGCGAGCCGGTTGGCACGGTGGTTCAGTTCCGCATAGGTCAGGGAGGTGTCCCCGGCAATCAGGGCCACGGCGTCCGGTGTGGCGGCGGCCTGCTCGGCGAAGCGGACCGGCAGCAGGTGCTCGCCGATCTCGGTCCCGGTGTCCTGCCAGGTGTCGAGCAGTTGCCGGTGTTCCTCGGCAGAGAGGATGTCGATGTGGCCGAGCGGCTGGTCGGGGTGGGTGGTCGCGGTGTCGAGAAGCCGTATCCAGCGGTCGAAGAGCACGCGGACGGTGGGCGCGTCGTAGATGTCGCTGGAGTACTCGATCGCTCCGGTGATGCCCTGTGGTTCGCCGT
>NZ_JBIAIG010000039.1:0-4483 GCF_042871235.1 Streptomyces sp. NPDC005931 | reverse complement strand
ATTAGGGCGTGTTTCGAATGTGCTGGTCACAGTCATTCGTTGGTGGCCGCGACGAGGACCCGGAGTGAGTTCCCCTAGGCGTACTCGGGGCCATGGACACCGCGGCGCTGACGTACCTCGAGCAGAAGGGGGATGTCTGCGTGCCCCAGTCGTTGTAGGAAAGACTCGCCGTCGAGGCCATAGACGCCGGCTGTCACCATTCTGATCGTCGGCATCACCCACCTGCCTGTTGCTCGTGCCGGTTCAACCGGCACGAGCAGGTGAGACGGCAAGGTCGCATCACGCGACGGCGGTCCCTTCGAGCTCGACCATCTGGCCGGGGATCGCCAGCCGTGTCACCCCGAGCATCGTGGTAGTCGGTGCCACCCCGGCGGCGCCCAATCGCGACGCCAACACGCCGTAGTGCGGGAAGAGCAGATCGACGTCGGTGGTGTAGACGTTGAGCCGGACGAGGTTCGCGAGGGACATGCCGGCCTCGCCGAGCACGGCCTCCAGGTTGTCGAGGCTCAGCGCCAACTGTGCGGCCATGTCACCGTCATGCTGCGGCTTTCCTTCGCCGCTCATCGCGGTCTGCCCGGAGCAGTACAGAGTCCGGGTGTGCCCAGAGACGATCTCACCCTGGTTGAATCCCATCTCCACCGACCACGTCACCGGGTTGACTGCCGTTCGTTTCACTGCCACTTCAGCTCCATTCGAATATGGGGAGTACGTACGTCCGTGGGCGCGGTAGCTGCCATCGTTGACGTCGGTGCTCACGAGCCTTCCAACAAATCACGACACCCTTGGTCATGTATGCGATGAGGTTCTCGTATGCGCGCCGATCGGCTGGTCTCGCTGCTGCGTCAGCGTGGTCGGCTGACTGCGGACCCGTCGGCTCGCGAGCTGGAGTTGACCGGTTTCCATGCCGAGCTCACCGGACAAGCGGTGTGCTTTCCTCCCGCATGGGTTCACTGGTCGACGTGCTCGGCCGCGGACTTCGGGAGCGCGAGCATCACGAGTCCCGCCACGAGGTAGAGCACCGCGGTGACGACAAGGACGATGCTGAGCGCGTGACCGTAGTCGGCCAGTCCTGGTGCATCAGCCGTCGATCCGGTGACGGCGGCGAAGAAGATCGTTCCGAGAACGGCGATGCCAATAGATCCGCCGATCTGGTTGACGGTGGAGAGGACGCCGCCCGCCGCGCCCGCATTGCGTCCGGGGACACCGGCGAGCACGACATTGACGAGAATGGGTGCGGCGAGACCGAGTCCGAGGCCGCCGATGAACAGGCCGAGCGCGAGGAGCCAGAATCCGGGGTCGCTGCCGTCCCTGATGACGGCCAAGAGCACGAGCTGAGATGCCGCGATGGTGAGCGAGCCGGTGATCAGCAGGGCTCTGCCCGCCTTGACGGCGAGAGCGACGCCGACTCCTGAGGTGATGATCGAGCCGAGGGCATAGGGCAGGATCACCAAGCCGGTCTCCCACGCGGTCCGGCCGGTGCCCAGCTGAAGGTAGACCGACAGGGTGAGGAAGAACGATCCGATACCACCGAAGAAGAGCACGGATGCGCTCAGGCTGATGGCGAAAGCGCGGATTTTGAGCAGGGCCGGGTCGAAGACGGGTTCGCCCCCACGGTCGGCGAGGCTGCGCTCGTATGCGAGGAAGATCGTGAGCAGGATGATTCCGGCCGCCAGGAGGGCGTAGCTGGCCGCGGTCCATCCCCATGTCTCGGTCTGGATGATCGGCAGCAGGAGGAGCAGGATGCCCGAGGCCGCCAGTAGGGAACCCACGAGGTCCAGTCGCGCGGTAGAGGCGGAACGAGACTCCGGCAAGACCCTTGCCCCGACGACGAGGGCGAGGATCGAGATGGGGACGTTGATCCAGAAGATGGTGCGCCACCCCAGATCAAACAGGTCGGCCTCAACGAGGAATCCGCCCAGCAGTGGGCCCGCGACCGCGGCGATCCCCTGGACGGCCCCGTAGGCGCCGAATGCCTTGGCGCGCTCTGCCGGGGCGAACGATGCTCGGATTACGCCGAACACCTGCGGGACCATGATCCCCGCGGTCAGTCCTTGCGCGGCGCGCATGCCGATGAGCATTCCCGGAGTGACGGCAAGCGCGCAGAGCGCGGAGGTGACCATGAACCCGACCAGCCCGATCATGAACAGGCGCTTGCGGCCGAACTGGTCACCGAGCCGTCCGCCAGTGATCAGTCCCGCGCCCAGGGCGAGGGTGTAGGCAGCGATCGTCCATTGGATCTGAGCGTCGCCGGCTCCCATGTCACGGGCAATCGCCGGGGCCGCGACGGTGACGATCGTCGCGTCGACGAGGTCCATGAAGGAGCCGAACAGCACGACCAGGAGCGCCACGTTCGCGCCTGCGCCGGAGATAGGTGCTGGGGAAGCGTCGGGGGCACGTGTGCCCTCTCGGGATGTCTGTGAAGCGGTCATGCCGGACAGGGTCACAGCTATAGTTGCCACCGAATGACCGCTTTCCCGGAAGGCGGGATCATGGCTGTGACCTCCGCGAGGACGCTCAGGCTGCTGTCGATCCTCGGTATCGGCGCCACCCTGACCGCCGAGGAGCTCGCCGAAAGGCTCGGAGTCTCCCTTCGGACCGTGCGACGCGACATCGACACGCTCAGAGAGCTTGGGTACGAGATCGAGGCCGTGCGCGGGGTGGGCGGAGGCTACCGGCTCGGCCGCGCCACCCGCTTGCCGCCGGTCGTCTTCGACGAGGACCAAGCAGTCGCCGCGGCGGTCGCGCTCCAGACCGTCCCCACGATCCTCTCCGGCATCCGCGAGAACTCGGGACGCGCCCTCGCCACGCTGCAGCAAGCGATGCCCGCCCGCAGCCGCATCCGCACCGAGTCGTTCAGCGTCTCCGCAGCGCGCAACTACTGGGAATTCCCCGCCGCACCCATCGATGCCGAGATCATCCGCGTCATCGGCGGCGCGATCAACCGACAGCACGTCGTTTGCGTGGACTACACCGGCGAGGACGAACCGGCGACGCTCACGCTGGAACCGCACGACCTCGTCGTGTGGGCGGCACGGTGGTACCTCGTCGCGTTCGAACCGGACACGGCCCGATGGCGCGCGATGCGCGTCGACCGCCTCGAACCACGCATGCCCACGGGGAGAACCTTCGACCGCCGCGACGTCCCGCACGGCGACCCGGTCGCATTCGTCATGAGCACGCACGACCGCGGCGACACCCTGGCGGAATGGCCATGTTACGGGTCGGCGCTCGTCGCACTACCAGCGCCCATAGTCGCCCGGTTCGCCCCCGGCGGGTCGACGGTCGAGCACGACACCGACTCCAGCTGCCGACTCACGCTCGGGGCGTGGTCATGGGCAGGGCTGGCAGGACTGCTCCTGACTTTCGACGCTGACATCACAGACATCGAACCGGCAGAGCTCAGGCAGGCGCTGCGCTCCCTGCGCACCCGCATCGACGAAGGACTCAGGCGTGCTACGTGAGTTCACTGGGATGTGCCGAGGCCGGGGACTGTTACACGCGTAGGTGACAACACCACGGGTCCAACGAAAGGTCAGTGCGCGCATCGGAAGTAGATCTTGGATGTGCGATGATCTTGCTGCGTGTCGCGCGGAGGCCTGACGGACGAACAGTGGGCGGTACTGAAACCGCTGTTGCCGAGGGGGAAGAAGCCGGGACGGCCGCCGACCTGGAGTCGGCGGCAGCTGATCGACGGCATACGGTTCCGAGTCCGAACCGGCATCCCGTGGCGGGACATACCCATCACGTACGGCCCCTGGGGCCGGTCGTACGACCTGTTCCGGCGCTGGCAGCGGGACGGCACCTGGCAGCGGATCTTCACCGCGCTGCAGGCCCGTGCAGACGCGAAGGACCTGATCACCTGGGACATCAACGTCGACTCCACCGTCTGCCGGGCCCACCAGCATGCCTCCGGGGCCAGGAAAAAGGGGGAGCTGCAAAAGGAGCCGCCCGGCGGCGTCCACGTCGAGCCGGCCGACCACGGTCTCGGCCGATCCCGCGGCGGACTGACCACCAAACTGCACCTGGCCGTCGAGCAGGGCCAAAGGCCCATGGCCATCGTGATCACCGCCGGGCAGCGGGGCGACTCCCCGCAGTTCGAGGCCGTGCTCGACCGCATCCGGGTGCCCCGCCCGAGCTCGGGCCGGCCGCGCACCCGGCCCCGGCGGGTCCGCGCGGACAAGGCGTACTCGTCCCGGAAGAACCGCGCCTACCTACGCAAACGCGGGATCCGCTGCACCATCCCGAACAAGGCGGATCAGCTGGCCAACCGCCGCAAGCGCGGCTCCCGCGGTGGCCGACCGCCGAAGTTCGACAAGACCGACTACCGCGAGCGTCACGCCGTCGAATGCGGCATCAACCGCCTCAAGAGGCACCGCGCCGTGGCCACGCGATACGACAAGCTCGCCGTCCGCTACGAGGCCACGGTCCTCGTCGCGGCCATCAACGAGTGGCTGTGACCAGCACATTCGAAACACGCCCTAGG
>NZ_JBIAIG010000038.1:0-5220 GCF_042871235.1 Streptomyces sp. NPDC005931 | reverse complement strand
GTTCGGCGGCGTCCTACTCTCCCACAGGGTCCCCCCTGCAGTACCATCGGCGCTGTAAGGCTTAGCTTCCGGGTTCGGAATGTAACCGGGCGTTTCCCCTACGCTATGACCACCGAAACACTATGAAACAGACAACCGGAGCCACAACCACAACCATGGCTGCAACGATTGTTCGTGGTTTCAGAACCAACACAGTGGACGCGAGCAACTGAGGACAAGCCCTCGGCCTATTAGTACCGGTCAACTCCACACGTTACCGTGCTTCCATATCCGGCCTATCAACCCAGTCGTCTACTGGGAGCCTTACCCCATCAAGTGGGTGGGAGTCCTCATCTCGAAGCAGGCTTCCCGCTTAGATGCTTTCAGCGGTTATCCCTCCCGAACGTAGCCAACCAGCCATGCCCTTGGCAGAACAACTGGCACACCAGAGGTTCGTCCGTCCCGGTCCTCTCGTACTAGGGACAGCCCTTCTCAAGACTCCTACGCGCACAGCGGATAGGGACCGAACTGTCTCACGACGTTCTAAACCCAGCTCGCGTACCGCTTTAATGGGCGAACAGCCCAACCCTTGGGACCGACTCCAGCCCCAGGATGCGACGAGCCGACATCGAGGTGCCAAACCATCCCGTCGATATGGACTCTTGGGGAAGATCAGCCTGTTATCCCCGGGGTACCTTTTATCCGTTGAGCGACGGCGCTTCCACAAGCCACCGCCGGATCACTAGTCCCGACTTTCGTCCCTGCTCGACCCGTCGGTCTCACAGTCAAGCTCCCTTGTGCACTTACACTCAACACCTGATTGCCAACCAGGCTGAGGGAACCTTTGGGCGCCTCCGTTACCCTTTAGGAGGCAACCGCCCCAGTTAAACTACCCATCAGACACTGTCCCTGATCCGGATCACGGACCCAGGTTAGACATCCAGCACGACCAGAGTGGTATTTCAACGACGACTCCACGAACACTGGCGTGCCCGCTTCACAGTCTCCCACCTATCCTACACAAGCCGAACCGAACACCAATATCAAACTGTAGTAAAGGTCCCGGGGTCTTTCCGTCCTGCTGCGCGAAACGAGCATCTTTACTCGTAGTGCAATTTCACCGGGCCTATGGTTGAGACAGTCGAGAAGTCGTTACGCCATTCGTGCAGGTCGGAACTTACCCGACAAGGAATTTCGCTACCTTAGGATGGTTATAGTTACCACCGCCGTTTACTGGCGCTTAAGTTCTCAGCTTCGCCCCGACGAATCAGAGCTAACCGGTCCCCTTAACGTTCCAGCACCGGGCAGGCGTCAGTCCGTATACATCGCCTTACGGCTTCGCACGGACCTGTGTTTTTAGTAAACAGTCGCTTCTCGCTGGTCTCTGCGGCCACCCCCAGCTCAGGAGGAAAACTCCATCACCAGGCATGGCCCCCCTTCTCCCGAAGTTACGGGGGCATTTTGCCGAGTTCCTTAACCATAGTTCACCCGAACGCCTCGGTATTCTCTACCTGACCACCTGAGTCGGTTTAGGGTACGGGCCGCCATGAAACTCGCTAGAGGCTTTTCTCGACAGCATAGGATCATCCACTTCACCACAATCGGCTCGGCATCAGGTCTCAGACTATTGCCAGGCGGATTTGCCTACCTGACGTCCTACACCCTTACCCCGGGACAACCACCGCCCGGGATGGACTACCTTCCTGCGTCACCCCATCACTCACCTACTACCAGCTCGGGTCACCGGCTCCACCACTCCGACCTCGTCCGAAGACTCAGCCGGCGGCTTCACGGGCTTAGCATCACTGGATTCGATGTTTGACGCTTCACAGCGGGTACCGGAATATCAACCGGTTATCCATCGACTACGCCTGTCGGCCTCGCCTTAGGTCCCGACTTACCCTGGGCAGATCAGCTTGACCCAGGAACCCTTAGTCAATCGGCGCACACGTTTCTCACGTGTGAATCGCTACTCATGCCTGCATTCTCACTCGTCAACCGTCCACAACTCGCTTACGCGGCTGCTTCACCCGGCAGACGACGCTCCCCTACCCATCACAGCAGGCGTTGGCCCGTATGCTGCAATGACACGACTTCGGCGGTACGCTTGAGCCCCGCTACATTGTCGGCGCGGAATCACTAGACCAGTGAGCTATTACGCACTCTTTCAAGGGTGGCTGCTTCTAAGCCAACCTCCTGGTTGTCTCTGCGACTCCACATCCTTTCCCACTTAGCGTACGCTTAGGGGCCTTAGTCGATGCTCTGGGCTGTTTCCCTCTCGACCATGGAGCTTATCCCCCACAGTCTCACTGCCGCGCTCTCACTTACCGGCATTCGGAGTTTGGCTAAGGTCAGTAACCCGGTAGGGCCCATCGCCTATCCAGTGCTCTACCTCCGGCAAGAAACACACGACGCTGCACCTAAATGCATTTCGGGGAGAACCAGCTATCACGGAGTTTGATTGGCCTTTCACCCCTAACCACAGGTCATCCCCCAGGTTTTCAACCCTGGTGGGTTCGGTCCTCCACGAAGTCTTACCTCCGCTTCAACCTGCCCATGGCTAGATCACTCCGCTTCGGGTCTTGAGCGTGCTACTGAATCGCCCTGTTCGGACTCGCTTTCGCTACGGCTACCCCACCCGGGTTAACCTCGCAACACACCGCAAACTCGCAGGCTCATTCTTCAAAAGGCACGCAGTCACGAGGATGAAGCAAGCTCCATCCCGACGCTCCCACGGCTTGTAGGCACACGGTTTCAGGTACTATTTCACTCCCCTCCCGGGGTACTTTTCACCATTCCCTCACGGTACTATCCGCTATCGGTCACCAGGGAATATTTAGGCTTAGCGGGTGGTCCCGCCAGATTCACACGGGATTTCTCGGGCCCCGTGCTACTTGGGTGTCTCTCAAACGAGCCGCTGACGTTTCGACTACGGGGGTCTTACCCTCTACGCCGGACCTTTCGCATGTCCTTCGCCTACATCAACGGTTTCTGACTCGTCCTGTCGCCGGCAGACGACAGAAGAGAGATCCCACAACCCCCACGACGCAACCCCTGCCGGGTCTCACACGTCGTAGGTTTGGCCTCATCCGGTTTCGCTCGCCACTACTCCCGGAATCACGGTTGTTTTCTCTTCCTGCGGGTACTGAGATGTTTCACTTCCCCGCGTTCCCTCCACTTGCCCTATGTGTTCAGGCAAGGGTGACAGCCCATGACGACTGCCGGGTTTCCCCATTCGGACACCCCCGGATCAAAGCCTGGTTGACGACTCCCCGGGGCCTATCGTGGCCTCCCACGTCCTTCATCGGTTCCTGGTGCCAAGGCATCCACCGTGCGCCCTTAAAAACTTGGCCACAGATGCTCGCGTCCACTGTGCAGTTCTCAAACAACGACCAACCACCCATCACCCCGAACCACTACGGTCCGAGTGCACTGGGGCCGGCACCGAGGAACGACCCAACGGCCGTGCCCTCAGACACCCAACAGCGTGCCCGGCCCAGTCCCGTCCGGAGATCATGCGTTCCACGCTCCGCAGAGCAGTACTAGCAGCCCCCGACCCGAGGTCTGGACCGAGTAGTCAACGTTCCACCCATGAGCAACCAGCATCAGACGTTCGCCGATGTACTGGCCCCTGGACCGCGTAAGCGGCCTAGAAGTGCTCCTTAGAAAGGAGGTGATCCAGCCGCACCTTCCGGTACGGCTACCTTGTTACGACTTCGTCCCAATCGCCAGTCCCACCTTCGACAGCTCCCTCCCACAAGGGGTTGGGCCACCGGCTTCGGGTGTTACCGACTTTCGTGACGTGACGGGCGGTGTGTACAAGGCCCGGGAACGTATTCACCGCAGCAATGCTGATCTGCGATTACTAGCGACTCCGACTTCATGGGGTCGAGTTGCAGACCCCAATCCGAACTGAGACCGGCTTTTTGAGATTCGCTCCACCTCGCGGTATCGCAGCTCATTGTACCGGCCATTGTAGCACGTGTGCAGCCCAAGACATAAGGGGCATGATGACTTGACGTCGTCCCCACCTTCCTCCGAGTTGACCCCGGCGGTCTCCCGTGAGTCCCCAGCACCACAAGGGCCTGCTGGCAACACGGGACAAGGGTTGCGCTCGTTGCGGGACTTAACCCAACATCTCACGACACGAGCTGACGACAGCCATGCACCACCTGTACACCGACCACAAGGGGGCGCCCATCTCTGGACGTTTCCGGTGTATGTCAAGCCTTGGTAAGGTTCTTCGCGTTGCGTCGAATTAAGCCACATGCTCCGCCGCTTGTGCGGGCCCCCGTCAATTCCTTTGAGTTTTAGCCTTGCGGCCGTACTCCCCAGGCGGGGCACTTAATGCGTTAGCTGCGGCACGGACGACGTGGAATGTCGCCCACACCTAGTGCCCACCGTTTACGGCGTGGACTACCAGGGTATCTAATCCTGTTCGCTCCCCACGCTTTCGCTCCTCAGCGTCAGTATCGGCCCAGAGATCCGCCTTCGCCACCGGTGTTCCTCCTGATATCTGCGCATTTCACCGCTACACCAGGAATTCCGATCTCCCCTACCGAACTCTAGCCTGCCCGTATCGACTGCAGACCCGGGGTTAAGCCCCGGGCTTTCACAACCGACGCGACAAGCCGCCTACGAGCTCTTTACGCCCAATAATTCCGGACAACGCTCGCGCCCTACGTATTACCGCGGCTGCTGGCACGTAGTTAGCCGGCGCTTCTTCTGCAGGTACCGTCACTTTCGCTTCTTCCCTGCTGAAAGAGGTTTACAACCCGAAGGCCGTCATCCCTCACGCGGCGTCGCTGCATCAGGCTTTCGCCCATTGTGCAATATTCCCCACTGCTGCCTCCCGTAGGAGTCTGGGCCGTGTCTCAGTCCCAGTGTGGCCGGTCGCCCTCTCAGGCCGGCTACCCGTCGTCGCCTTGGTGAGCCGTTACCTCACCAACAAGCTGATAGGCCGCGGGCTCATCCTGCACCGCCGGAGCTTTCCACACGAAGAAGATGCCTTCCCGTGTCGTATCCGGTATTAGACCCCGTTTCCAGGGCTTGTCCCAGAGTGCAGGGCAGATTGCCCACGTGTTACTCACCCGTTCGCCACTAATCCCCTCCCGAAGGAGGTTCATCGTTCGACTTGCATGTGTTAAGCACGCCGCCAGCGTTCGTCCTGAGCCAGGATCAAACTCTCCGTGAATGCTTGCCGGTGATCCGGCGAAACACATCACGAGAGCGGAACAGTCG
>NZ_JBIAIG010000037.1:0-8335 GCF_042871235.1 Streptomyces sp. NPDC005931 | reverse complement strand
AAGATCCCAAGCCGTTCATCTGGACCAAGACAGCCGAGGAAATCCTCGACTCCCTCGCCAACTTCTGCCGACGGATCTCCGGCGCAGGACACTAGTCCCACATCGGATCTCGCAGGTCACGACGCCTGCCCATGTGACGCTTCCATCTGCCGACGGGCCGCTGGGGGCTTGGTTACAGCTTGAACTGGAGGTGTTCGACGGTAACCGTGCCGGGTCTCCCTGACCAGGGGCCTGTGGTCTCCGAGTCGCAGGTGATCAGGGAGACGTTGCACACAGGTCGCCTGTACTGCCCGAGTCCGCTGCCTCGGGCAGTGTGGTCCCGGAGACCGGGTCGCTGTGCGATCCGCGCCCCGGCGGCCCGGGCTCGCTGGGACTGGTCCGGCCACAGCCCCTTTGATCGCACGTTCTCGTTCGGGTGAAGACGCAGCGCTGGCGGAACCCGGCCGGGATGCCCGGGCGTGGTGCCGTTCATGGAACCGATCCATGAAAGGCACGTGAGCTTAGCCGGGCCTGGCCGCCGACGACGCCACCGCGTTCGCCTTCCAGCAGCTGCTCGCCGAACGGTGGGCGACGGCGACAGCGGAGCACACGACGCGCGATGCCGATCAGCCCGGCGTACGGCTGCGCTGCTATGTGGACCTGCGCCAGCCGGTCAGCCCGTGACACTGAGCGAAGGCCTGAGCGGGCATGGTGGCGTGTGTGACGGGTCAGGTGCCCGATGGCTGGAGGAAGCGTCCGGGGGCGCCGGTGGTTACTGGTCGGGGTGGACGGCTTGGACGCCGGTGCCGGCGTAGGCCTTGGGGGTCAGGGTGAGCAGGTAGCGGCCGGAGGGGTGAGTGGGGGAGGGGCGGGCGGCGTGGATGGCGTGGACGGCGGCCCAGGAGTGCCCGAAGCGCAGGAGTTCGGTGGCGGTGACCGCGGCGTCGGTGTCGAACGCCTCGATCCGGACGAACCGCAGCCCCTTGATGTAGCCGAGCAGGCCCGGCCGTTCGGCGTCGCCCGCGGTCAGCGACAGCACCGGCGCATACAGGTCCCCGAGCCCGCTGGAGGCCTGGACGTAGAACGCGGCGACCGCCTCGTTGAACGGGTCCTTCGGGTCGTACAGCGCCGCGGCGGTCGTGTGGTCCAGGACGACCGCGATCGCCGCCACTACGCGGCCGCCTGCGGCCCGTGCGAGGCGGCACCCAGGCGCTCCAGCAGGGCGCGGGCCTTCGCCTCGGCCTCCGGGCTCGGTGGACTGCCCAGGGCGGAGGCGAGCTCGGCGCGTGCCAGCTCGGCCCGCTCGGCGTACTCAGCCTTCGTCGGGGTGCCCTGCGCGAGGTCCTCCACCAGGCCGCGGATGGTGGTGCCGTGCTCGGCCGCCAGCTGGGCCAGCCGATCCCGCGCGGCCACGCTCACTTTGATGCTCGTCTCGTCCGCTGCCATAGACCCCAATTTACCGTGGCCCCTCTACCGTCGGTAGAGGAAACGCGCGCACGGTGGCCGACGCGCTTGCGCCCGCCCGGCGAGGAAACGTCTCATGTACGCGCTTGGTACGCGAAATGCTCACTAACAAGTCGGCGGTAGCAGATGAGGGTGCAGGCGATGCTGGTGAAGGCTAGGAAGTGGGTGGCTTTGCGTTCGTAGCGGCGGTGCAGGCGTCGGCATCCGGCGAGCCAGGCCATGGTGCGTTCGATGGTCCAGCGGTGCCGACCGAGCCGCTGGCTGGAGTCGGTTCCCTTGCGGGCGATGCGGGGTGTGATGCCGCGGGCTCGTAACCAACGCCGCAGGTGGTTGTAGTCGTAGCCCTTGTCACCGTGGAGCTTGCCGGGTCTGCGTCGCCGTCGGCCGCGACGGGACCGGATCGGCGGTATGCCTTGCACCAGCGAGGATGAGGGCCTGGCTGTCGTGAACGTTGGCGCCCGAGATGCCGACGGACAGGGGCAGACCGGTCCGCTCGGTGATCAAGTGGATCTTCGAGCCGTACTTGCCCCGGTCGACAGGATTCGGGCCTGTCAGTCCCCCCTTTTCAGGGCCCGCATGTTCACGGAGTCGATCGCGCAGCGAGACCAGTCCAGCGCGCCGCGAGCGCCGAGCTCGTCGAGGACCAAGCGGTGAAGCTTCGCCCACACCCTGGCCTTCGACCACTCCGCGAACCGCCGATGGGCTGTCGCACCAGAAGGTCCGAACGAGGCGGATGGCAACTGCTGCCACGTGCACCCCGAAGTTGCGACGAACACGATCGCCGCCAGCACCTCCCGATCGCCGTGTCGGCGCCGGCCACCTCCCTGCGGACGCGTTGGCGCCTCCGGGACCACCCGCTGGAACAACTCCCACAGCTCATCCGGCACCAGCCGCTCAACGATCCCCACCTCGGCAGGCTATCGAACAATCCAAATGAGATGGATTGTAAGAAGGGGCAGGGCCGAAGCGCCGGACGGATGCCTGGCTCCTCCCGCGCTCCCGTAGGGCGGGGACCGGGTGAGGTGGCGCGGGCCGCCGCTCGTCCGTCGGCCGGCGCCGCGCGGTTCAGATGCGCCAGGAGCGGAGTGTGTCCGCGATGTCGTAGATCTTCAGCCGGGTTTCGCGGGCCTTTCGGATCAGGTCGGACAGTGCTCCGTAGGGCGGGTCGATGCCTTCACCGGACTGGTCGAGGTACTGGGTGGTGACGAAGGCGGCGAAGAGGCTGTTGCGGTGGGGGAGCGGTTCGAGCCGCACGATGGTGTGCAGGAGCGCGGCAGCACGCCACGCGGCGTCGGGGTTGGACTCGGCGAGCGTCGGCGTGCGGGTCTTGTGGCGGGCGACAGCCGCGACAAGGGCCGAGTAGTCGGTGACGGACACGTCGTCGTGACCCAGGGCGATGTCCTGAACGTCCAGGAGCCAGGAGACATCTACGTACAGGATCTCGCTCATCAGGCGGCAGTGGCTCCCCGGTCGCGCTCGGAGGGAGGAATCTCGTCCGGGAACGCCGCGTCGAACTCCTCGCGCAGCCTTTCCGCCCAGGACGCAGCGCCCGCCACGAACCGCTTGCGGTGCATCTCGCGCACTCCCAGGTCGTGCAGGTACTGCTTGAGGCTCTTGCCCTCAGCGGCGGCAGCAGCACGCACGCCTTCCATCTCTTCATCGGTGAAGGACACATTCAGTGACGGCATACCCGCATGGTACCTACTTGGTGCCTGCCGAGGAAGGCCGCAGTCTGCGATGAAGACTGGACGGCCGAGGGCATCGCCCCGCGCGGTCCGGCGGCCATGTCGGCCAGGCGCCGGTGTGATCGCCTCGGCCGGTAACCAGCGGCCGAGCGCGGCGCGTCACCTGCCCCCCGTGCGCGGCTTCGCGCACGAAGACATGCATCACGAAGGACGGCCGCCCCCGGCCCACGCACCCGGCCCGTCGCCTCACCTCGGTCCTGCTGCGAATGGCACAGCGAGCGCGCGGAGTATCCGCTCGACGAGGAGCTCCTTAAGGGTGTGCTGCGCCCCGCGCCGAGCCTGCTCGCCCGGGCCCGGCGCCGCGGCGACGTCCAGCGACTTCGAACCGACTTCGCGCGCCGGCTCGTGCACCTGGACAGGCCGGGCGGCATCTGGGAGGCGACGTGGCACAGCGGCGGCGCCCTGAGCGCACACCGCGACGACGGCCCTCTTCCGTGGCCTCGTTGACGCAGCGCCGCCTCGCTCACCTTCCGCCGATCTTCGGCCGTTGCCGTCGCCGACCGCCTATGACCAGCTGCTGCACCGTCGTCCCGCTGCACCGAAGGAGTCACTGCCGTGAGTACTCCCAGCCGTCACCGGATGAGCGAGCAGGCGGCGGAGACCGCCGTGATCGGCGCCTGCCGCATGCTGCGGCTGCCCACCATTCGCGCGAAGTTCCCCGACCTGGCCGAGCAGGCGTCCTGTGAGCAGATGTCCTACCTCAACTTCCTCGCCGAGCTGCTGCTGGCCGAGTGCGACGACCGGGCCCGGCCCTGATCCGAGCGCCGGATCAAGGCCGCCGCGTTCCCGAAGCAGAAGTCGGTCAGGGAGTTCGACTTCGACGCCAACCCCAGCATCGACCCCGCCGTGATCCACACCCTGGCCACCTCCGAGTGGGCACCGGCAAGTCGCACCTGCTGATCGCGTTGGGAACCGAAGCGGCGATGGTCGGTTTCCGGGTGAAGTACACCCTCGCGACGAAGCTCGTGAACGAGCTGGTCGAAGCCGCGGACGAGAAACAGCTGAGCAAGACCATCGCCCGCTACGGGCGCGTCGATCTTTTGTGCATCGACGAGCTGGGCTACATGGAACACCGGCACGGCGCCGAGTTGATGTTCCAGGTGTTGACGGAACGGGAGGAGAACAAGGCGACCGCGATCGCCTCCAACGAGTCCTTCGGCGGCTGGACCGAGACCTTCACCGATCCCCGGCTCTGCACCGCGATCGTCGACCGGCTCACCTTCAACGGCACGATCACCGAGACCGGCACAGACTCCTACCGACTCGCCCACACCCGGAGCAAGGCCGAACAGTCAGCCACAACCTGAGCCGACTTTCACGCATCGGGATGACTCTCTGTTGCGGCAGCCGTTCCTTGCAGGGCGGCCGCCGCGCCATGGACGATCGGGTCGCCATGCCCGAAGAGCGCGGTCTCGATCTCCAACTTGGCAAGCCGGTGCAGCGACTCGATGGCCCGGGAGCGGTCAGTGTTGAACACACCGAGCATGGTCTGGCCGACGTTGGCGACCGCATCACCAGCAAACAGGACCCCCGGCCCAGGCAGGTGGAGCGCGATCGACCCATCCGTGTGTCCGGGCACCGCAATTACCACCGCCCCACCGCCGAAGGCCAGCTCATCGCCGTCCTTCAACTCCCGGTCCACCCGGCACGGCGGAGCCGGCGGGAGCAGCGGGAGCGATACTCGGATTGGTATCTCGAAATCCTGCAGCACGGGCGGGGCTCCGGCCACCTCCCCCCGGATCACCGGTGCCTCCAGTCCATGCGCCACCACCTCCGCCCCATGACGGGCAGCCAGTTCGGCGGCCGCGCCCGTATGGTCCTCGTGCCAGTGCGTCAGCACGATCCGCCGCAACTCGCCGTCCAGAGCATCCTCGATCTGAGCAGCGCAGTCCGCCGTCCCAGTGTCGATCAAGGTCAGCTCGTCGTCGTCCCGCCACAGATAGGCCGCCCCCACCGGGAAGCGGAGCATGCACAGCGTCGGCAGCACCTGAATCACATCCATGCCCAAAGCCTGCACGATCGCCCTCTTGGCCACGTGGTCCTTCGCTCACGGCCTACGAGGCATGCGGGACACGACCAAACCCACCGACAAGCACCCTGCACATGGCCGCCGAGACGCGACCTTTGAGCATCCCCAGCGTTGCTGAAACTCACCGACACTCCGGCTGCAGAACGCCCTCAAACGTTTCCACAACTCACCGTCACGCGTTGCTGCCTCCCACCGACACAATCAATGGCACCGCTGCCACGACGCACCAGGCAGGACCGCGCCGATCGCATCGACGAGGCCGGCGTGGGGGTCGGAGATGACGAGCTGGACGCCGGACAGGCCGCGGGCGATCAGGGAGCGCAGGAAGGCGAGCCAGCCGGCGCCGTCCTCGGCGGTGGCGACGTCCAGGCCGAGGATCTCGCGGTGGCCGTCGGCGTTGACGCCGACCGCGATCAGGGCGTGGACGTTGATGATGCGGTCGCCCTCGCGGACCTTCTGGGTGAGCGCGTCGACCCAGACGAACGAGTACGGGCCGGCGTCCAGGGGCCGGTTGCGGAAGGCTGCGACCTGCTCGTCCAGGTGCTTAGCCATCGCGCTGACCTGGGACTTCGACAGCTGCGTCACCCCGAGAGACTCGGCGAGCTTCTCGACCCGGCGGGTGGAGACACCGAGCAGGTAGGCGGTGGCGACCACCGAGATCAGGGCCTGCTCGGCCCGGCGGCGGCGTTCGAGGAGCCAGTGCGGGAAGTAGCTGCCCTGCCTCAGCTTGGGAACGGCGAGCTCGACGGTCCCGGCGCGGGTGTCCCACTCGCGTGGGCGGTAGCCGTTGCGGTGGTTGACGCGTTCGTCGCTGACCTGCCCGTATTCGGCGTTGCACAGGGCGTCAGCCTCGGCGGACATGAGGGCGTCGGCGAATGTCTTGATCATCGCGCGCAGCAGATCGGGACTCGCCGCGGCGAGGTTCTCCTCGGCGATGAGGGCGTGCAGGGGCAGACTGTCGGGTGCGGTCATCGTGCTGATTTCCTTCGAGCTTCGACAACTCGAAGATCAGCCGGTGGCCGTTCTCATATCCGGACCCTCACTCCGACGCCAGGCCAAACACCCAGATTAGACCTCGGCGGTGAAGGGCCAGGGACGCCGATCTTGCCGTCTGAGCGTTACATCGTGGCCTCCGCCCGGTGCCAAGGTGCGACAGAGGGAAATCGGTCACCTGCCGCGGCCGATGAGGGAGCGCAGCACGGGCACTGCGGAGCCGGCCGCTGTCAGTCCCATCAGCACGGCGGCAGCAACGGGTGCACCGCTCAGTACACTCAGCCCGCCCACCACAAGCCCGATGACAAGGGCAGTGAGCAGGACGACGGTGGTGTGCAAGGACAGGAAGGGCGGCTCTGGACCGGACCCGTCTGCAGGACTGGGGTTCCTTGGTGGTGTCGTCGAAGTCATGCCACCAACTTTCGACGAGCGTATCCGCTGACCTGCATAGATCGAACATGGACGGCGAAGCCTGCACGGCGCCGAACGAAGCTGACCGAGCGCCTTCACATTCAATACTGTTCGGCAAAGTTCAGCACAGTCCGCTTCCGCGGCACCTAAGGTGCTGGTTCATGCCAAGGCCCGGTTGGGGGACAGAATGGCACCGGAGATGACCGACAACCAGAACAGCGACTTAGATAAGGCACTGGCCGAGTTGGGGCAAGAACTCACCACGCTACGACGACAGCGCGGCGCTCCCCCCTACGACCGCATCCTCAAACGCGGCGAGGAACTAATGCCCGACGCCGGGCGTTGCTCCAAAGGCACCATGAGCATGGTGTTCAACGGGAAGCAGTACATCTCCCTGGACAACCTGCTGTGGCTGGTCCGCTCAGTGATGTCCTGGAATGAGTACGGAGAAGAGTGTGATCCGCCCGGTCGGCGCGACACGGTGCTCACCCCCTGGCGTGAGCGCTGGTTCGCCCTCGACGCCCTGCGCGCTGCTCGCCGACGTGGACTTGCCTCTGTACACGGTGAACCCGCCCGGGCGCCCGAGTCCCCCATGCCTCGCAGCCCTTTAGTATCCGCAGCCGGTGACCTTGCCGCGCCGGCAGAGCAACCGCCTCCAACGCCGCAACCGTCGCCATGCGGCCTTCTTGGCGGAGTGTGCCCTGATCACGGCAGGACGCTGGATTCCGCAGCTGGACGCTCCTGGTGCGTCGCTGAAGGCTGCACACGTGCATGGGACTATGAGCGCAAGGACACTGATTGCAGTGAACCGCGCACCTTCAAGGTCACCACCTCACAGGGCGACGGCCTCTATGCCTGCCGTGGGCACGCCATCGATATGTGCGAACGCCTGGGGTACCTGGCCTTCTATGAAGTTCCTTCTGGATGACTCGAGCGTCCACGGTGGGCGGAAACACCGCCGGACCGGTCATCCAGGCTGAAGCAGGATGCATCGGCAGGAGGGAGGGTGGGGCGCCAGAGCCCAGACTCCGCGTCTGGAAGGCGGTGAGGTGGCCAGTCACGGTCAGCGAGACTGGGTCAGTGCCTGTCGCGCCCACGACAGTCCGTGGTTGGCGAGCCACTGGAGCTGGTCGGAGGTGAGTCTGGTTCGTTCGTCGTGCCGGCCGCGTCGCTCCGTGCTCAAGTCGGGGATGCGGGGAACGTGGCGCTGGACGTCGGTGAGTAACTGGGCGGGGGTTTCGGATAGTTCGTCCCCCTATCGGGGCCAGCTGCCCCGGATCGACCGGTGCCGCCACCACCTCGCCTTCAAGGGGACCGTCGCCTGGTGTCGGCCGCGTGTGCGCATGAACCCGAGTTCTCCGGCCCGCCGCTTGAGCTGGTGTGCGAGGACCCCGGCGGTAACGGCGTCGAGGTCCCGTTCCAGACGCCGGGCGAATCGCTGGAGGCTGGGCAGGTCGGCGTTGGTTGCCGCTTCGATCCATGCCGGCAGTTGGTGACCTTGCAGCTGAGTGAGCATGTGGGCGAAGGAGCGGACATGCCCGGCAAGTGGTCCAGTTCGGGGCAGATGGCCAGCACTGCCTTGAGCTGCAAGAACGTGAAAGGAACGCCACAGTAGCGCTGATCCGGCTCATCGGCAGGTTCAGCGCATGTCGATGGCGGAGAGCTGCTGTCCACGAGCGATATTTCTGATCAGTGAGGGGTGGGTTGGCCTGGG
>NZ_JBIAIG010000036.1:0-8618 GCF_042871235.1 Streptomyces sp. NPDC005931 | reverse complement strand
CACGGGGGCGGGGGGGGGGGGGGGGGGGGGGGGCCCCCCGGGGGGGGGCCGGGGCCCCCCCGGGGGGGGGCCGCCCCCCGGGGGGGGCCCCCCGGCCCGGGGGGGGGGGGCCCCCCCTCCGGCGTGGACCGGGTTGCTGCGCCGCTCAGTCGAAGGGGTCCAGCGTCAGGTACGCCTGGCGCGGGCCGCCGTCGTGGACGAGCGACTCGTGGTGGCCGACGTCGTCGAAGGCGAAGGCGTAGGCCTTGCCGTCGGCCATCTGCGCGTGGATCTTACGGGCGTAGTGGTTGGTGACCACGTCCTGGTAGAAGCCGGCCGCGCCGGTGTCGGGCTGGTTCGGGTTCGTCAGCAGGGTGGAGCGGTTGAACGCGGCGCACAGGGTGCGTGAGATCGGGCCGCGGACCTGGTCGTTGGGGGCGTCGAGTCGCCGGTGGCAGCCGAAGATCGAGGTGGCGTCGGGCTTCTGGAAGCTGGTGACGACGGCGCCGGTGCCGTCGGTGAAGTGCAGGACGCCCCCGGAGACCCGGCCGTGGTACGTGACGCCGGGCTGGTGCGCGAAGGGCGTGACGGTCAGCGTCGAGGTCGTGTACTTCTGCCACACGCGGTTGACGTAGTCGTCCATGACGGAGGCCGGCAGCGCGCCGGTCTCCACCCCGTACAGCGGCGACAGCGCCCGCAGCACCGTGCCGTCGGGCCGGGTCTGGATCAGGTCGGCCCAGCCTCCGGGCTGCCCCCTGAGCGCGTTGAAGAACCCCTTGTAGCCACCGGGCTTGAGCCGGCCCGTGCTCGCCGTGCTGCCGTCGGCGCGCTGCACTCCGACCGCGTAGGGCGCGGAGAACATGTCGACCTGGGTGCTGTTGAGCCACAGTCCGGCGTCGTTGAGCGTGTACTCGGCCCAGTTGAACAGGATGTTGCGGTTGGGGTCCGCGGGATTCTGCACGGCCGGCTGGACCAGGCCGCCGGTGGTCAGCCTGAACACCAGCTTCTGCCCGTAGGAGAAGTAGATCCGCCCGGAGAGCTTGGGGATCTGTATGGTCTTCGACTGTCCCGGGGCCGGGCCCGCGATGGCGGCGTCCGGAGCGGGAGTCGGCGGGTTGCCGCCGGCGGGCCAGGCGTGGAACGCGCCGCTCGCGTCGGCCCAGCCCTGCCGGCCGGTCGAGAGCAGGGTGCCCACGGTGTACACGTAGACCTGTTCGCCGCGGCCCGAGTTGTTGGTGATCTTCAGGTGGATGGTGGCCGGTACGGCGGCGTGGGCGGGCGCGGCGGAGCCCGCCGCGAACAGTGTGCCGGCGAGCAGCAGGGCGAGGACGGTCGCCACGGCCGTGGCGGGGCGTCTGAGGATGGAGGGCATGCTCTGTCTCCGTTCGACGGGTGTCGAGACGCGGTGGGGGTGAGAGCGCTCTCAGAGCGTCCCGCGTTGGTCCGGACCTGTCAATGAGTCCGGGGAGCGGTGACTGCGCTACGCACGTCGGTCGGGCGGCGGCTACGGACCGCTGTGCCCCGGCGCGTCCCGGCGGCGTCTTCCGGGTGCCGCCGTCCCTCCGTGGGACCGGCGGCACCCGGGGTCGTCGGACGGCTCCGGCTCAGGGCTTGTCGAGGACCGTCCCGGTCACCGCCGGGCCGTGCGGCTCGCCCGTCTCGTCCCTGGGCTGCAGGCCGACGTGCTCGGTGGGCTCGGCCACCCGGTCGGCCACCGTGGGCAGGTGCACCTCGGCGCTCCGCCTGCCGGCGGGGACCACGGCCCACAGGGCGAAGTGCTCCAGCCGGGACAGCGGTACGTCGCCCTCGGGGAGCTCACCCAGGATCTCCCGGAGCCACTCGGGGTCGAGGTCCTTGCTGGACAGTTCGGGACGACCGGCGGGGGGTGTCGGCGTCAGGAACGCCGCCATGTCGACGTCGGCGGGCTCGGAGAGGGTGGCCTTCCAGCGCAGTGGCTGCCCCTCGGTGACCTCGTCCGCGACCGGGGTCACGGCGATCCGGGGCATCGGGTCGTCGTTCTCCACCAGGACGCCGCCGGAGTAGGAGCCGACGAGCGAGCCGCGCACCGCCTTCACCACGACGTCGTGGGAGGTGTCCCCGGAGTACCGGGTGTTCCCCTCCACCTTCACCGGCACGTCGACGGCGGGCCCGCCCGCCCGCACCGTCACCAGCCGGTGCCGGGCGGCTCCGGTGACCGGGTCCAGGACGTACATCCGCACCGTGCCGCTGCCCTTGCCGGAGACCCGCACCGGCACCCGGTGGGTGCGGACGCCGGAGTCGCCCTCCACGACCTTCAGGCGCCCGACGTCGACCCGGGCCAGCGGGGCCGGCCGGACCTCGGGCGTGCCGGGCCGCCAGCCGTGGGCGTCCATCAGCCAGGCCCGGCCCGAGCGGGAACGCGGGATCAGTTCCAGCGTGGTGACGCGGCCCGGGTCGACGCCGGCCCGGGCCGCCGCGGTGAGCGGTACGCGCGCTTCCTGCGCCCAGTACGACGCGGTGTTCCCGCTGCCGGGCAGGCCGTCGGCACGCACGCTGCCGAGGACGGCACGCTTGCCGCTGGAGTCGGTGACGGCCACGTCGATCCGGGTGCCGGTGCTGTTCGGCGGGACGACGAGGCGGAGCGCCAGGCTCTTCGCGCCCTTGAGCGAGACCGGCCGGGCGGGGCGTATCCGGGTCGCCTTGCCGGGTGCGGACCAGGTGAGCGCGACGGCGCCGCGGCCGACCTCCCGTTCGAGCGCCCAGTGCGCGAAGTGCGGTGACGAGCCGAGGGACTTCTCCCTGTCGAGGCAGGCGACACGGGGATCGGGGTCGACGGCGGAGCACAGCCGCCCGCCGGTCACCCTCACCCCGTCGTCGGGCAGGAGGCCGGGGCCCCGGCCGCCGCCGACCGCGTGCGTCAGCACCCGGGCGGGATCGGCCGAGGGGGCGCGCCTTCCCGTGCCGTCGACGAGCTCGCGCACCCGATCGTCGCCGGCGACGAACAGCCGTGCCGCGGCGGCGATGTAGGTGGCGCCGGCCCGGTGCTGCTGGTCGGCCGTGAGCCGGGTCGCGGCGCTCTTGGCGCACACCGGGTCGCGGGCGTCGGGGTCGTCCCAGAAGTCGTCACTCGAGGGGGCCTGGGACTGGCCGGGGGTCCACTCGCTGTTGAAGAAGTTGTGGTTGGCGCCGGTCATGTGGACCGCGCTGTGCAGGGCCCGGCCCCGGCTGACACCCCGGGTGCCGTCGACGTAGACCTGCCCCTGGAGGTCGGAGACGTCGCCGTCGCAGCCGGGCAGGAGGGTCAGCGAGGGCACGTCGGGGACCGGGTTCTGGCCGAAGATCGTGGGGCCGATGAGGACGGTGCCGCGGATCTTCCAGCGAGCCGGCTTCGGGTGGCCGTCCACGGCGGGCGGCGGGGGGTAGAGGCTGTCCATGGCGGCCCGGTCGACGCCCTCGCCGCCCCGCGAGTGGCCCACGAGCAGGGCCCGGGAGAGATCGGCCCTCGGGCCGCGGCGCACGGCGGCCGGGGCGGCGGCCGGCCGGGCGGCCCAGTCCGCCCAGCGCGCCAGGTGGGAGCGGACCAGCGACGAGCGGGCCTGGGCTCCGCCGTCCTCGGCCTCGCCGTCCTGGCCGTTGATGCCGTTGGCGGAGATCGAGACGGTGACGTAGCCCTGGGAGGCCAGCAGCTTCTGGTCGCGCAGGTAGCCGCGGTGGCTGGGGATGGGCCGGGCGTCCTTGGCGCAGGGCCAGTCGATGGTGACCTCGTCCTCGCCCTTGCCGGGGACGTAGCAGGTGGCGTGCCGTCCGTGCAGGAAGAGCGCGATCGGGCGCTTGCCGGTGACTCCCTTGGGGGCGACCACCTCGCCGCGCATCTCCACGGGGGCCTTGAGGCCGGGCAGCCGGACGGGGTCGAGCGCGTACTCCCCGGTGACCGTGGAGAACCTGCCGGGCCTGCCGGGGTCGACGGCCCCGGCGGGGAGCTTGGGCGGGAGTTTCGCGGCCTGCTGGGGTCCGCCGTCCGCCTCGGCCCGCCGGTCCAGCCGGCGTCCGCCGGAGACGGGCTGAAGGTCCGTCAGTCCGGCCGGTCGCGCGTTGTCCAGGGGCAGCCGGAAGGTCCGGCCGTCCTCGTCCGGCTCGGGTACGCCGAGCAGAGTGCCGCCGGCGCGGAACTCCACCCGTGCGTCGCCCGGGGGAATGCGCCGTGGTGCGCGCCACTCCAGGGCGCTGCCCTCGTCGGTGACCCGCCAGCCGGGCGGCAGGTCACCGGTGTCGTTGCCCGGTGCGGTGGCGGGCGGGACCTTGGGGGGCTGCGGTGCCGCCTGGGCCACCGCGGGTGCCGACCCCACCACTGTCAGGGCCGCTGCCGCGGCGACCCATGTCTTGCGGGCGCGTATCAACGATCCGCTCCTCAGCGCCTCGAGTCGGGTGCTCCGCCCGGTGCGGAGACCCCTCTGCGCAGGAGGAGGGGAAGAGGGGGCGCGGGGTTGCGTGCGGGACGCGGCGACCCGGGAGCGGTGCGACGGCCGGGACCGGCGTGGTCACCGCCGGTCCCGGCCGTCCGCTCGCCCGAGGAAGTGCCTTGCTACACCGGGATGTTGAAGCGTTCCCAGACACGGTGCGAGCCCATCAGCTCGCTGACCCGCTCCAGCGCGCCGGCTCCGGAGTCGGCGACGACGACACCGGGCGCGTCGACCGGCACCCCGGCCGAGGCGAGGGCCGCCTCGCCACCGGACCAGGCGCCGATCGCCTTGCCGTGCCGGTAGGCCTCGGACAGCAGCAGGGTGACCCGCGGGTCGGTGGCCGGCCGCTGCGCGGCGGAGGGGACGCCCTTGGCGTCGCGGGCGCCGAAGGCGTCGTTGCCCACGGCCGGCGCGCCCGCCAGCAGCACCGCGTCGAACTCCACGGAACGGGCGGTGACATAGGTGCGCTGCGCCGTGAGCGCCTCGTCGCCCGTGCCGAGCTTGCCGCCGTTCGGCGCCACGACCAGCGGGACCATGCCCGCCGCGAGCACCGCGTCGCGCACCGCGCGCACGCCCTCCAGGTCGCCGTCCGGGCCGGTGACGATGCCGACGATGCGCCCGTCGGCGGGCCAGGTCCGCCCCACCTGGGACAGTGCCGGGCTCCGTTCGACCTCGGCCGGCGGCACGGTGGGCTTGGGTTCGGGCAGGCCGAGTCCCTCCGCGACACCGGCGCACAGCTCCGGGTCGATGTTGGCCAGGACCTGCAAGGCCCTTTCCTTCACCGCCTGTTCGTAGCACTTGCCGAGTTCGAAGGTGTAGGCGCCGATGATGTGCTCGCGCTCCACGGGGCTCATGCTCAGCCAGAACCGCCGGGGCTGGCTGAAGTGGTCCGCGAAGGACTCCGGGGCCTCGCGCACCTTGGTCGCCTCGGGTACGCGCACGGGGCTCTCGACGTACGCGCCGGTGTCGGCTCCCGCGGTGAACGGGCAGCCGCCGTCGAGGGAGTTGGGGCGGTAGGGGGCCACTCCCCGGTGCACGGCGGTCTGGTGCATGCCGTCGCGCAGCATGTCGTTGACCGGGGCGTGCGGGCGGTTGATGGGCAGCTGAGGGAAGTTGGGACCGCCGAGGCGGGTGATCTGGGTGTCGAGGTAGGAGAACAGGCGCCCGGCGAGAAGGGGGTCGTCGGTGATGTCGATGCCGGGGACCAGGTGGCCGACGTGGAACGCGACCTGCTCGGTCTCGGCGAAGAAGTTCGAGGGGTTGCGGTCGAGGGTGAGCAGCCCGATCGGCTGCACGGGGGCCAGTTCCTCGGGGACGATCTTCGTGGGATCGAGGAGGTCGATGCCCTCGAAGGTCTGGTCCGCGGTGTCGGGGAAGGTCTGGATGCCCAGTTCCCACTGGGGGTACGCGCCCGCCTCGATGGCGTCGGCGAGGTCCCGGCGGTGGAAGTCGGGGTCCACGCCGTTGATGATCTGCGCTTCCTCCCACACCAGGGAGTGGACGCCCAGCTTGGGCTTCCAGTGGAACTTGACCAGGGTGGTGGAGCCGTCCTGCGCGACCAGCCGGAAGGTGTGGACGCCGAAGCCCTCCATCATGCGGTAGGAGCGCGGGATGCCCCGGTCGGACATGTTCCACAGGGTGTGGTGGGTGGCTTCGGTGTGCAGGGTGACGAAGTCCCAGAAGGTGTCGTGGGCGCTCTGCGCCTGCGGGATCTCCCGGTCCGGGTGCGGCTTGCCGGCGTGGATGACGTCGGGGAACTTGATGGCGTCCTGGATGAAGAAGACCGGGATGTTGTTGCCGACCAGGTCGAAGACGCCCTCACTGGTGTAGAACTTCGTGGCGAAACCCCGGGTGTCGCGCACGGTGTCGGACGATCCGCGCGAGCCGAGGACAGTGGAGAACCGTACGAACACCGGCGTCTCGACGTCCTTGGCCAGGAACGCCGCCTTGGTCACGGAGGACGCCGTGCCGTAGGCGCGGAAGGTCCCGTGCGCCGCCGCACCGCGCGCGTGGACGACGCGCTCCGGGATGCGCTCGTGGTCGAAGTGCATCACCTTCTCGCGCAGATGATGGTCCTGGAGCAGGACGGGTCCGCGCGGCCCCGCCTTGAGCGAGTGGTCGGTGTCGTACAACCGGACACCCTGCGCCGTGGTCAGGCTGCTCCCGGACTGCGCCATCCGGGCCCGGTCGGCGCCCGTGGGCTGTCCGGTCGGCGACACGGTGTCCGGACCGCTCTGGTCGGGCTTGGGCGGCAGGGGTTCCCGGGGCTCGATGGGCTCGGCGACGGACGGCGACTCGGGTCCGGGCTTGCCGGGGATCCCCTCCTCGGGACCCGCCGCATCGCCCTGGAGACCTTCGGTGATCTTCCGGGCCGCACGCCTGAGGGGACTGGCCTCACTCATGGGTGACACTCCTCCGCTTCACAAACCACTCCAAAAGAGGGCATTCAGTGCGTCAATGTCTCACGCCGCGGGGCCTCGCGCAGGGCGCGCGTCTCGAGGGGGTGACACCCGCGCCGGCCCGGCCGCCCCGTGCGCGTACCCAGAGCACGCCACTCGAGACACGAGCCCGTGCTTCCCCCCGGACAGTTCGCACCTGGGTTGCCGGACTCCCGGCCGACGGCGGAACCGTCGAGGCCGTGGAGCCGACCCACGCCGAACACCGGGGCCACCCCGCCCTGTTGGCCTCGCTCACCCTGCCTTGTCCGGGCGTCCGGTGCGCGCCGCCACCCGAGCCGCCGCCGCCGTCACCGAACGCGGTGACGCCCGCCGCGCCGTGACCGCGCACACCTGGCCCGGCACGGAAGCGCGATCCGAGGGCGTGGCGGGAGGAAGTCAGGATCCGACGAGGACACGCTGAAGGCCGCGGCACGGTTCTGCGGCCCGGCCCGCCCGCCGCCTGCCGTCCGGCGGGCCTCGCGCGGCCGTGCCGCCCCCCGCGTCCGCCGTGTGTCCGACGCCCTGGCGTGCCGCCCTGCGCCAGGCGTCAGAACAGCTGCTCCTGCTCGGCGGGAGCAGCCCGGCGCGGGGAGCGGCGCGGACCGGGGCGCCGGGCCGGGGTCTCCTCGCCGAACAGCGGCTCGGTGCCGTACTCGTCCGGCTCGGCGGGTACGACGGCGGGCCCCGTGCCGACGTTCAGGCACAGCGGGGCGTCTCGGTCGAAGTCACCCGGCGTCATGTCCGTCCAGTCACGTTCCTGACGCTCGCTCACCGACGCTCCGCTCCCCCGTCCGGGCCCGTCCATCGACCCTTCGTCCCTCGTCCCTCCCATTGTTCCCGGACATCCTGGCTCCTCACGCCCGGCCCGCGGCGGGCGGGGTCCCGGACCCGGTCGCGTCGTCCGGCAGCAGCCGGCACCCCCACGCCGGACGAGACGGGCGTCACATTCGTGATGCTGTCACATCTCGCGGACCGAATACGTCAGTTGGACGTAACCACGAATCGGAACCAAGGAGATCGTGATGGACGCGCGAGTCAACCTCTTCGCCAACCCCCTGGCCGCCAAGTTCCTCAAGCACGTCAACTCGGCGGGCAGGGCGGTGTCGGACTCGGGGCTGCCGGCCGCAACCCAGGAGCTGGTGAAGATCCGTGCCAGCCAGATCAACGGCTGCGGCTTCTGCACCGACATGCACACCAAGGAAGCCGCCGCGGCCGGGGAGACCTCACTGCGGCTCAACCTGATCGCCGCCTGGCGCGAGGCCACGGTCTTCACCGAGGCCGAGCGGGCCGCGCTGGAGCTCACCGAACAGGGCACCCGCATCGCCGACGCGGCGGGCGGGGTCACCGACGAGGCCTGGGAGAACGCCGCCAAGCACTACGACGAGGACCAACTCGTCGCTCTCATCGGCCTCATCGCCCTGATCAACGCCTACAACCGTGTCAACGTCATCAACCGCCAGCCCGCCGGCGACTACCAGCTGGGCCAGTTCGGCTGACCCGGGCGGCACGCCGACCGCATACCCGTCGGGCGCGGGGACTTTCGGGCCGCCGCCCTCGTGGCCGCGGGCGACAAGCGAGGGGCGACCGGCGAGGGGCGACGGACGACGGACGACGGGCAGCAGGGTGCAGGCAGCTCGGCGGGGGGGGCCCCCCCCGGGGGGGGGCCCCCCCCGGGGCGCGGGGGGGGGGGGGGCGGGCGCCCCCCCCCCGGGGCGGGGGCCCCCCCGGGGGGCGCAAAATGAGGGGGTGGCCGACGCGGTTG
>NZ_JBIAIG010000035.1:0-14588 GCF_042871235.1 Streptomyces sp. NPDC005931 | reverse complement strand
TCCGCAGCGCTCGTCATGGCGCCTTTCCCTCCCCTGCGGCCTCTCCCCGAAGCCGCCTGTTCATGACAGAAGGGGAGAGCTGATCACGCGGGGCGGGGCGGGAGCAACCCTTAGGGGGCGTGGCAAAGCAGCTTGCCTGTCTGGTGAACGCGGGCTCCCGGTACGCAGACGCGGTCGGCTACCCCGATGCGCCGCGCGCTCAGTGACCAAGGAGCTCTGTGGGCGGGCGGGTCGGTCCGATAGAGTCGGAGCCGCGGCGGTGCACGACCGCCAGATTCCGTGAGGGAAGCCGGCCCACAAGGAGAGCGGCGGGCAGCTGGGAATCAACTCAGGCGTCTACGAGCGACACCGCATCTCTCTGTGGCTGACTACCGTAGGGCTGGCGGGAATACTCCTCGTCGGAGTGACGCTCAACCATGAGGTCACCATGTTGATCGGCTCCCTCGGCGGTTTTCTTTCACCAGCCACCACCGTTCTTCGATCCCCTACAGGCGCGGTACAGCTTGGCGGTGTTCTGGTCCTCTCTCCCATAGGTGGTGCTCTTGCCGCCGTGGGCGGTCTCCTCCTGATCCGCATGCTCGCCGATCCAGGTCTCAACCTCCTCGGCGATGTCTTCCTGAAGAATTCATGGAGCAGCCCTCTCAGCCCATTCGCTCTCGCCCTTTCTCTTCTGTTCGGGTTCTCCGGGACGCTCTTTTCCCGAGTCGCTCTCGCGGCTACCGGGAGCATCAGTCCACAGGCCAGTCCTCCCCCGGGCGTCATGGCCCCATCGGCCCAGGGACCTGCCGTGTAGTAGCCATGGCGAACGGGATGAGGCGAGCACCACAACGCAGGACACGAATCCCACAGCCACCATTCCAAACCTCAGCGCCTGCACGCCGACAAAGCGTACGACGTGCCTGACCTGCGGCGATGGCTGCACAGCCAGCGGATCGGCGCCCGCATCGCCCGCAAGGGAATCGACTCAAGCGAACGACTGGGCCGCCGCCGGTGGGTCATCGAGCGCACGATCTCCTGGCTGACCGGCTACCGCCGCCTGTCACCCCGCTACGAGCGACATCACCGCAACTACCTGGCCTTCCTCGGCCTCGCAGCGGCCCTCTGCTGCTACAAACGCCTCCGCCAACTGACCATGTAGGACACGGTGTAAGAGGCGGGAGTCGCCCGGACCGGGTTCCACCCCAGAAAGAACGCAGACGGGTCAGTCCGCCCCGGCCCCTACCAGCACCTCGCCCGAGAGTTCCAGCGCCGCCTGGCCGCTCTGCAGCAGGCCGGAACCCTCGCTGACCCGCGCGCCGCTCAGGCCGAACGACTCAAGCACGAGGTCGAGGAACTGAGGGCGCGTCTCGCCCGCCAGGAGTCCGTGATCAACCAACTCACCGAGTTCAAACAGTGAGCGATCAGGCAACTTGCAGCGCAGTACGCGGAGATGGAGCACCTGCGGTCCACCTCCGATAGTTCCACGGCCACTATCTGCTCCCTGCCAACCCAGCATTGACGACGCTCGTTGAACGGACACCCGCCACTCGAAGTAGGGCCGATCATGCTCACCGCTCCCCACACGCCTCAGCAGCGACGCTTGCTGGTGGGGGCGGAGGCCCGGTTGCTGGGGCACGCGGCATCCGGCAGGCCAGCGCCGGTCAGAGGTCACTCGCGTACGCCCGCCAGCTCCACCGCCCTGCGGCGCAGGGAGAGGCCGGCCGGGGCGACCGCCGAGATCACGGCGAGCACCGCGCAGGCACCCAGGGCCGCCGCGAGCGTCGCCCACGGGATCTCGATGGACGTCCACACCGAGAGCAGGCCCAGCGCGCTCCACATGCCCACCAGGTTGAGGCCGGTGATCAGCGCTCCCAGCAGTCCGCCGACCATGACCACCATCAGCGCCTCGGCGCCCACCAGCCGCAGCACCTGCCATCTGGTGGCGCCGGCCAGCCGCAGCACAGCCAGCTCGCGGACCCGGTCGGAGGTCGCCATGACCATCGTGTTGGCCAGCGAGATGCCGGTGTAGAGGAGAGCTGTCCCGAGGACCAGGAAGAAGCCCATCCGGGTCGTCCGGTTGGTCTCGGGGTACGTCGCCCGCACCCAGGCGTCCCTGGTGAGGACCTCCCCGCCCGACGCGCGCACCGCCTGACGCAGACCGGCGGCCACGGCGCCCGTGTCGGCACCGTCCGCGAGGCGTACGTCGACCCGGTCGACGGGTGCCGCGGGGGCGTTGCGCAGGGTGACGTAGACGCCGTTGTTGCAGGTGCCGATGGTCATGACCGCGGCGATCTTCAGGGACTTCCTCGTGCTGTCACCGAGCCACACGTCCACCCGCTCGCCCACGGTGTGCTTCTCCCACTCCTCGTTGACGATGATCGAGTCGTCGTCCAGTTCGCTCGCCTTCCCCGCGGCGAGCGGGAGACGGGCCGTTGCCGTGAGCCCTTCCGGTTCGACGGCCCTGGCGTCGGACCTGATGAGCGCCACACCGTCCTCCAGGACGTACACGGCGCTCGACGAGCTGGCCGAGACCTCGGCCCCGGACACGGCCCGAAGCCGCTGCAGCGTCGCCTCGTCGAAGCCGGTGTCGCCCGCCTCGGTGACCACGAAGTCGGCGGCCGTCTGCTCGCGCACCTCGGTGGCCTTCGCCTCGTTGAGGGTGGCGGTGGCGCCGAGCAGCGAGCCCGCCAGCGCCACCGTGACCAGCACGGGCGCCGCGACGGCGGCGGTGCGGCGCACCCCGGCGGCGGCGTTCTCCCGCACCAGCATCCCGCCGGCGCCCGGCAGTTGGGCCGGCAGCCAGGCGATGAGCCGGGCCAGTGGCCGCACCAGCACCGGCGCGAGCAGCGCAACCGCGGTGATCAGCAGCATCGGCCGGCTCACATAGGTCTTGCGCTGCAGCAGGTCGCCCGGGTTCGTCACCAGGGCCAGGGCCAGCGTCACCGCGGCGGTGATCAGCAGGGCCGCGCCGAACAGCCGGCGGCCCCATGTCATCGGCCGAGTGTCGACGGACGCCTTGCGCAGTGCCTCGGTGGGACCGGTGCGCCCGGCCCGCCAGGACGCGGCCAGCACCCCGCACAGGGCCACGAACAGACCCGTCCAGAACGCCATGTGGTAGGGCCAGGTGTAGTCGCCGATAATGAACCAGCGGGGCGCAAGGCTCTCGTCGACCGCCCACTCGGCGAGCTTCGGAGCACCGTAGGAACCGAGCACACAGCCGGCGGCCGAGGCGAGCACACCGACCGCGAGCGCCTCGGAGACGACCATGCGGCGGATCTGGCCCGGGGTCGCCCCGGCGGTGCGCAGCAGCCCGAACTCGCGGCGCCGCTGGGCCACCGCGAACGCGAAGGTCGAGGCCACCACGAACACCGACACGAATCCGGTGACGCCGCCGGCCTTGCCGAACATGGCGTTCATCGCGGTGAGCGCCTCGCTGTCCCGGTCGGGGTCGGCGTCGGCGTACCGGCGCGCGTTGCCGGTGAGGACCTGGACGCCTTCGCTGCCGCGTACCGCCTCGCGCACGGCCGCCGCATCGGCGTCGACCACGAGCTGGAGGCTGCGCGGCGACACTTCGGCGGCGCGGGTGTCGGTGTAGAACACGGCGTTCTCGAAGCCGAGCCCGGCCACGGTGCCGACGACGCGCACCGTGCTGCCGTCGGTCCGCACCCGGGTGCCCGGACGGGCCCAGTCACCGCTGACGACGACCTCGTCCGCGGCGTGGGGCGCGCGTCCCGCGTCGAGGTGGTACGGCGCGAAGGCCGCCGTGGACCAGGGGTGGCCCACCAGATCGGCGGGGCCGCCCTCGGCCCGCACGGCGAACGACCGGTCCTCGACGACGGTCCCGAGGTTCCGCAGCTTCGCGATCGCGTCGGCGGGCACGGCACGCGGCTGCGCGAGCTTCTGGGTGCGGTCGCCGATGGAGGTGGGTACCTCAAAGGTGTCCTGGCCCTTGACGACGACCGGCGCGGCGGCGAACCGCTCCGGCCCCCGGTCGGGAGCGTCCAGTGAGGACGCCAGGGCCAGCCCCATCACGGCGATCAGCGCGACGCCCAGGGACAGGGCGACGAAACTGCCGACGAAGGTGACCCAGCGGGTGCGCAGGGTGCGCAGCGTGGTGCTCAGCACGGCGCCGCCTCGAGCTTCGTCATGCACGCCGCGATGTCCTCGGCGGAGGCGCCGATCAACTCACCGTTGACCCGGCCGTCGACGAGGAAGACGACGCGGTCGGCGGAGGAGGCCGCGACGGGGTCGTGGCTGACCATGATGATCGTCTGACCGTCCCGGTCGACCATGCCGCGCAGCAGGGTCAGCACCTCGCGGCTGGTCTGCGAGTCGAGCGCGCCGGTCGGCTCGTCGCCGAACAGCACTTCGGGGCGGGTGATCAGGGCGCGGGCCAGGGCAACCCGCTGCTGCTGCCCGCCGGACATCTCCGTCGGGCGGTGCCGCGCCCGGTCGCCGAGTCCGACCTGTTCGAGCACCTCGCGCACCTGGGTCTTCTTCGGGCGGCGGCCGGCCAGCCGCAGCGGCAGGGCCACGTTCTGCTCGGCGGTCAGCGAGGGCAGTAGGTTGAAGGCCTGGAACACAAAGCCGATGCGCTCGCGGCGCAGCAGGGTCAGCTTGGTCTCGCTCAGGCCGGTCAGCTCGGTGTCGCCCACGGTGACCGAGCCCGTTGTGGGCCGGTCCAGGCCCGCGGCGCACTGCAGCAGGGTCGACTTGCCGGATCCGGACGGGCCCATCACGGCGGTGAAGGTCCCCCTCGCGAAGGCGAGCGATACTTCGTCGAGGGCGGTGACGGACGTACCGCCCGAGCCGTACCGCCGGGTCACGGAGCGCAACCGGATAGCGTCGTTGCTCATTTCCGTACTTGCTCCTTGGCTCGTTGGATCCTCCACGAAACCGCGGAAGCCCCGCGTGACGCAGTACGGCGCGAACGAGACTTGGGGTAGTGCCAGGCCTACCCCTGATACACACCCTGGACCGATGGCACCGAGCCGGTGGGGCCGCTTACGGTCATGCACGTGCACTCTCGGAACGTGTGGCAGGCCATGTCCCGGCCGGGCTTCCTGCTGTCGGCCTGGCCCTGGCGCGTCACCGTATATCTGCTCACCGGCGCGATGACCGGCGCCACCGCCCTGGTGGGGATCGTGACGGTGGCAGCGGTCTGCGGTGCGCTCGCTATCGTCTTGGTGGGGCTGCCGCTGCTCGTCGTGGTCGCCCTCAGCGGGATCCCAGTGGCCGGGGTGGAGCGGCGCAGGCTGCGCCTGATCGACCGCAACCCGGTCTCCAGTCGGCACCAGGTGCCGGTCGCGCCGGGACTGTGGGCCTGGCTGACCACCCGGCTACGTGAACAGGCGACCTGGCGGGAGCTCGGGTACGCGTTGCTGTTCGCCGGGCTGCTGTGGCCGGTCGATGCCCTGGCGATCACGGTCGCCCTGCTCTTCCCGCTGTCCATGGTCTCGACCCCGCTGCTGATGGCCACGGTCGGCGACGGCCACGAAGCGACGGTGCTTAAGCAGTGGACGGTCACCACCTGGCCGACCGCCTTCGGCGTCGCCGTGCTGGGCCTGCTCCTGATGGTCCCGTGCGCTTACGTGCTCGGCGTCACAGCGGGCGCCCGCGCCGAGCTGGCCCGGCTGCTGATCGCCTCCCGCGAGGGCGAGCTCGGCGCCAAGGTGGTCGAACTGGCCCGCTCCCGCGTCCGGTTGGTCGAGGCCTTCGAGGCCGAGCGGCGCCGTATCGAGCGCGATCTGCACGACGGCGCCCAACAGCGCCTCGTAGCCCTGACGATGGCCCTCGGGCTGGCCCGCCTCGACGCCCCTCCCGGCCCGCTCGCCGACCAGCTCACCAAGGCCCACGAGGAGGCAGGTAAGGCGCTCGCGGAACTGCGCGAACTCATCCACGGCATCCACCCCAAGGTCCTCACGGACTACGGCCTTCAAGCCGCGGTCGCCGACGCCGCGGACCGCTGTGTGGTCCCCGTCGACGTCGACCTCGAACTGCCGGGCCGGCCAACCCAGGCGATCGAATCCGCTGCGTATTTCGTGGTCTGCGAGGCGCTGGCCAACGTCGCCAAACACAGCGGGGCCGATCGCGCGCAGGTGAGCGGCGGCCACCGCGACGGACGCCTGTTTCTCGAGGTGCGCGACGACGGCTGCGGCGGCGCGGACGCCTCGGCAGGCAGCGGCCTCACCGGTCTCGCGGACCGGGTATCGGTCCTGGATGGCAGACTTGCCCTGACCAGTCCGCCGGGTGGACCGACTCTGTTGCGTGTGGAGTTTCCTTGCGAGTTGACCAAGGCGGCCGATCACTCCGCGTAGTGCTGGCCGAAGACAGTGTGCTGCTGAGGGAAGGGCTCATCGGCCTGCTCAGCCGCTGCGGCCACGAGGTGGTGTCGGCCGTCGGGGACGCGCAGGCACTCGTCGCCGCGGTCGAGGCGCATGCCCCCGACATTGTGGTGACGGACGTGCGCATGCCGCCCGGTTTCCAGGACGAGGGCCTGCACGCGGCAGTGCGGCTGCGCGCGAAGCGCCCCACACTGCCGGTCCTGGTCCTCAGCCAGTACGTGCAACGGACATACGCCGCAGAACTCCTGGACTCCGGCGACGGATCGGGTGTCGGCTATCTGCTCAAGGACCGGGTGGGCCAGGTTGAGGAATTCGTGGAAGCGCTGCACAAGGTGGCGGACGGCGGGGCGGTGGTCGACCCCGAGGTCGTGCGCCAATTGCTGCGCCGCCGCCGCGATCCGCTGGAGCAGCTCACCCCGCGCGAACGCGAGGTGCTGGCACTGATCGCCGAAGGCAAGTCCAACGGCGCAATCGCCAAGGAGCTGGTGGTTTCCGAAGCGGCGATTGGCAAGCACATCGGCAACATCCTCACCAAACTGGACCTGCCTCCGACGGAGAAGACCCACCGCAGGGTCCTGGCCGTGCTCACTTACCTGCGGGCCTGACGCCGACTGGGCGCACCGTACGACGTTCTAACGCTCGGAGGGGGCTTGTTGGTGTGTCACGGTCTTGCTGGCCTGGTGTGTTGGGGGTTCGTTGAGAGTGGCCGGGTGCGCGGTTCCAGCGGGTAGTTCGGGGTGTGAGCTGGGGTTGTGTCGTGTGAGCTGAGTGGGTCGGGGTTCGTTGTGGGTTTCGCTAGCGCGTGAGGGATCGGTTGGTGTTTGTGCTCGTCAGGGCTGTTTTGCTGGTCGGGTGGGGGTGGGGTTAGCGGTTGTGGGTGGGGCGGTTGTGTTGTTCGGCGAGGTGGTCGAGTTGTACGGCGTCGAGGGTGGTTTTGGTGATGCGTTCGGTGCCGTCGTGGATGGCGGTGATGGCTGCTTGGCGGATGAGCCTTGTGAGGGATCCGATGGCGCCGGCGGTGCGTTGGTGGATGTAGGCGGCGTGGCGGGGGAGGGTGCCGGGTTTGTGGTGGGTGAGGTCGAGGGCGTTTTCGATGTCGGTGATGAGGTCACAGAAGGGGTGGCGGGTGCCGTGGCGGGCGGGGAGGGGGCCGCAAGTGATGATGGTGGCGCGGCCGGCGAGTTGGGCGCCGCGGGTGCCGGTGAACAGGGGGGTGTCGGTGACGTTGATGCCGGCGTAGACGAAGGTGGCGGGCAGGCGTTCGGTGAGGTCTTTGAGCAGGTCGGCGGTTTGTGCGCCGGTGGTGGTGCGGGGGTTGAGGCGGTGGATTTCGTCGATGAGGACGAGTTGGACGCCGGCTTGGGTGTAGGTGTGGCAGACGGCGTCGGTGATCTGGGTCTGGGTCATGCGGGTGGTGACGGGGATGCCGAGGTAGCGGGCGAATTCGGTGATGAGTGTTTTCGCGGTGGCGCCGGGCGGGACGAGGACGTATGCGACTGCGGCGTGCGCTGATCCGGGCGGTGCGGGGTTCTTGCGGATGCGGGCGAGGTGGCAGGCGCGGCCGACGTTGAGCAGGGCGGTGGGTTTCCCGGCTGCGGCGGGTCCGGTGACAGGGTGCGGACCTGGTGGCGAACACACCAGCTCGGCCATGGCCGGGTCCAGCAGCGCGTCGGCCACCGCCACCACCTCCGGGAAGACGACCGCGTCCCGCCCCACGATCCGCCACCGCTCCAGATCACCGCCTGCATCCCCGCACGCGACCAGGTGCAGGCGCCGCGGCCAGATCGTCTCCCGCTCCCAGCCGTAAGCCTGCTCCCACCACCGGGTCACCACCGCCCGCGCCAGCGCGAACACCCGCTCCGGCTCCGCACCGGCCCGCACCGCCCGCCGCGCCACCGACGCCCACCGCCGCTGCGCCGACACCAGTTCATCGCCCTGGTTACGGGGTCCACGCCCAGCCGGCATCGGTACACCCCGCAGGGACGTCCGGTACGCACTTCGTACGCAAAAAGAACGCTCTACGAACGAGACCCGGACCGATCCGGCTCATCGGCAGGTTCAGCGCATGTCGATGGCGGAGAGCTGCTGTCCACGAGCGATATTTCTGATCAGTGAGGGGTGGGTTGGCCTGGGCTGATCAGTTTGGCGCTGCTGGTAATGAGGGGCTTGAGGCCGGGCTCGTTGGTGGAGGAGTGGTGGCTTGGGCTGTGTCCTGAGCTGTCGCTTTGTCAAGTGGAGTGAGTGTTGGTCAGAAGTGGTCAGTTTCCTTGCATGCTGTTCAGGTTCGCTGACTGTTGGTATGTGCTGGTTGTGGTGTTGGCGGGGCGGTGAGCCAGTGCAGGGCAGTGTCGATGTCGCGGGCGGTCCAGTTGCGGATGGGCCCTGGGGTGTCGGCCAAGAGCTGGTCGATCGCTTCTGTGCAGCGAAGGCGGAGGCGAGGGCGTCACTGGTGTGGAAGCCCGGTAGCCCCAGAGGCTGAGGGGTTCGCCCGTGAGCGTTCGGCGAGGCCACACCGACTGGCGAGCACGGCCTTCTCGACGACGCTACGGACCCTCTGGTCACCGCCGTGCCTGCCTCATTCCTTGGGCGCGTCGCGCGCCTGGGGCGTGGATGTTGGTGTATGCAGACTCGAAGCCTCGCGGCTGCTGGCGCCGAGCGGGGAGCAGGGGATCGGGGTGGCTCGTGGCAAGCGGTGCTTTCGAGGAGCTGCAGACCGGCGAGTTCGGGCCGGCCACGTTTGATCTGTTGCGGCGGCTGGTCCACCAGGTGCGCCGTGCCTCCGGTTTTCCGCCCCCGGAAGGGCACACTGCCTGGAGCGATGACGCGGCCTACGACGTGATCAGTGCGATGTTGTCCCAGGAGGGAGCGGGACAACGGTTCGTGACCGTCTGCTTCGCTCAGGCTGCCGACGAGGCATCCCTGGAGCGACTGTTCCTCACGTCGATCAAGAACTTTCTTATCGATGAGGCGAAGAAGACGCCGCGGGGCAAGCTCCGGCGCCGCATCGCCCGCTTGATGGACGAGGACACGGTCTACCGGAAGAGCAGCGGTTCACCGCCGCGCTGGGCACTGGCCGACCATGCCGAAGGAGCTGTGTGGCAGGGAGACCTTGACGATCTCATCGCACAGGCGGCACGGATAACAGGTGTCGGTATCACCCGCTGGAATCATTCCGGCCCCACCCCCAAGCAGACGGTCTATGCCCTCAAGACCATCCTCTCGTGCGTGCTCCAGTACGCCCAGGGAGCGGTGCGGGAGGAAGACCTCGCCAAGGTCCTCGAGGCCCGGTTCGAGCTCCTGGCGTCGGCCCGCTTCACCGCGCTATACGCCGATGAAGGGACCGTCGCCGAACTCGTCGACCAGCACGCGGCTACCACCGCATCGGACCCCACGGGGGTCGACGGAGTGGCCGAGGACATCTGGCAGCGCCTCTCACCCAACGAGCGCCTGCTGCTTCCCTACCTCGACGAGGACGCACATCACGCGGCGCAGTTGCTGGAGATCCGGCAAACCCATGCCGCTGCCGTCCTGGCAAACCTCAAGACAACGATCCGTACCGCTCTATCAGCGGACAGTGACCCCCACGCGGTCATGACCGCCCTGCTGCGGCGCTGCGGCGACGCTCCTTCGTGAACAGCCCCAGTTACGTCGTCTGGATCCACTGAGAAGAGAATGCGCTGATGGACCACAGCCGAGGAGACGGGGGAGACGGTATGAGCTCTGTCCACACCACTGCCTACCAACGACTGGTGGCCGCCGCGGCGGGACTGAAGGTGCCCGACGCCGTCCGCCAGGTGGCCACCGCACCACCCCAGGACCCGCAACCGGGCCAGATCTGGCGCGCAGTATGGGAGGAGACCATCCAGCTGCTGCTGATCACGGCGGATGGCGACAATGACACCCTGCGCGCCGTGCCGGCCTCCTTCGAACAGTACGCCGACACCGACACCCTGCTCCTGCCTGCCCAGGCGACCACCTTGGAACAGCCACTGGCCCTGTGGTGGGGCTTGGAAGCCACCCTTCCGTGGTGTGTGCTGGACCGGCAGGTCAGCGAGCTGACCAGCCGCCCTTTCTCCCTTGAATCCCGTACGCTCGCCGCCGCAGTGCCCGGCACACGGTGGGGGAGCGGCACAGCACCGTCCGCGCCGACTATCGAGTACCGCGCCGTCCTGGCCGACCAGCTCGTGCTCCTTGCCTCGGCACAGTGGGCCCCTCAAGGATCGGGAGGCCTCAACCAGCTGTTTCGTGACCACGGCATCACCGCTCCGCAACTCGGGGCCGAACTCAAACTGCCACCGCCTCAGGCTCTCGCCGTCTGGAGGGGGCAACTGGCCCTGACCGCCGACCAGGCCGAAACGCTCGCCGATAGCCTCGGGCAGCCGGCCAGCCGGCTGCTCGAGGCCAACCCCGCCTTGCCGTCCGCCGTCGTGCACGAACTGAACCGCCCCTTGCGCCGCAAGCAGGTGAAGGCTCTTGCCACTCAGCACGACGAGACCGAACGCGATGCCCGGCTGCGGGCCGCCTACGGTATCTACACGCTCGCGGCACGCGACGACGACCGCACGCAGCCGAACTGGACGGCACGCACGAACCGCTACTTCGAACTGCGTCTGGGCGAATAGGGGCACACCGCGTGGTCAACTACGTGCTCGCTGGTGCTGCCCGGACCCAGGCCGCTGCGATGATCCAGGAAGTCGAAGTGGCTCGTCCCGGCGCGGTCGAGCGCCTAGCACAAGGCGCCCTCGCGGAGTTGAGAACCTGGCCCGAGCTGACCGTCCTGGAGGTCGACGAGGATCTGACGGAACGAGGGTGCAGCGTCGCCGGAGCGTATGACTTCGGCCCGCCACCCCACCTGTCCGTCGCCACGTCCGCCAGCCGTGCACGGCGGGACTTCACCGCCCTGCACGAATTGGGCCACCACCTGCAGAAGAACAGCTTCGCCCTCATGGAGCCCTTTGGCAGGGAACCCGACGGTGGCCTCCTCCTGGAAGATGCAGCCTGCGACGCGTTCGCAGCCGAGATCCTGCTCCCCGCGCCCCTCGTCAACCAGCACCTGGACACCAAGGGCCCCACCGCGTCGACGGTCACCCAGCTGTGGCAGGCGAGCAACGCCTCCCGCATGGCGGTCTGCGTTCGAGCCGCCCAGCATCTCCCTGCCCCCGGCCACATCCTCCTCGTCGACACCACAGGACACCTCGCCTTTGCCGCATCCCAGGGCCTTCCGCCCCTGCGACGCGGCAGTTTCCAAGGCGACATAGCCGTCATCGACCGCGCACTCACCGGCTCTGGCCACGCACGAGGGCTGACCCAGATCCGCTACCGCGACGGCATCCTCGGACGGGAACTGCACGCCGACACCGCGCCCATGGACGGCTACCTCGTCGCCGTCCTGGTCACCGACTCCGCCCCCTGGCGCACCTTCACCGCACCCACCCCCGACACCGGCCCCCAGTCACGCGACTACATCTGCGCGAACTGCGGCGAGGAGTACCGCTCCTTCGACCCCGCCTGCCGGCGCTGCCACATCCCCCCGTGCCCCGACTGTGGCCGCTGCACCTGCCCGCCCCGCGTCCCCGAACGCCTCTGCCCCGGCTGCTTCACCCTGCACCCGCCCTCGATGTTCCCCTCGGACAGCGACCGCTGCCTCAACTGCGACTGACGCCTCGCACCCCCATCCGCACCAGCATCACCCCTACCCGCGAGTTATGTCGTCCGTCCCAGGCGAAGCACCCCACCCACGGTGCTCACGGAACCCGGGCGCCGGCCGCGGGCGCCGTTGGAACATCGCCGGCAGGAACAGAACGATGGCTATCCAGATCACCGCGGTGCGCCTGTCGACCGGCGGCACCACGCACGAACACATCACCCACCTGTGGTGGACCGAGCAGGCGTCCGGCAAGACCGGCGACAACACGCGGGCGCAGATCGTCGACTGGATCGAGAACCAGGCCGGCAAGGCCTACACCAGCGACCGAGCCGGGCACCGGACGGAAGTCGCCGTGGTGACGCCCGCCCGAGGGGAGAAGTACCTGCGGACCCGCGCCGACGGCGTGTGGACCAACAACCTCCTCGCCCTTCCCCGGCGCTGACCCGCCACACCAACACGGCTGTCCGGCGCGCCGCCCCTGCGGTGGCCGCCGGACGCCGCCCCGCCCGGGGCACTTCCGGGCGGACACACGACCCCCTCACCTAGGAGGACCCATGTCCCAGGACAGCCACGGGCCCGCGCCCGTCACGATCATCATCAACGCCCGACCGCACACCTGGGAGGCGAAGGAGATCACCTTCGAGCAGGTCGTCGACCTGGCTTACCCCGGCCAGCCCCCGAATGACCAGGACACCTACACCGTCCGTTACAGCCGCGGCCACGACGGCCACGGAACGGGCAGCCTCACCGCCGGCCACAGCGTCAGAGTGAAGAAGGGAATGGTCTTCGATGCCTATCGCACTTCTCGCTCGTGACCCGGACCTGGCCCGCCTCCTCGATGACGGCTACGACGTCGTCGTCCACGCAGGCCACATCATCGTCCGGCACATCCCGTACGTCACCGAGAACCGCACCGTCGAACACGGCTTCCTCGCCTACCCCATGACCGTCAGCGGGGACCGCCTGGTCTCCGGAACCGACCACCGCATCTGGTTCGGCGGCTCCACCCCCTGCGACGAGCACGGCCGCCCCCTGGCCCCCGCCAACCCGGAGACCCGGGTGATCGCCGAGGGCATGCAGGCGAACTTCATGCTCTCCAGCAAACCCGGCCCCGACGGCTACCCCGACGAATACACAAAGATCACCGCGTACGCGAGGATCATCGCCGACCAGGCACACGCACTCGACTCCACCGCCACCCCCACCCCCGGCGCCGCATGGCAGGAGATCGAAAACGACAGCCCCTTCGTCTACCGCGACACCGCCACCTCCCGCGCCGGCATCGCGGCCGTCAACCGCCGCTTCCGAGGACAGCACATCGTGATCGTCGGTCTCGGAGGCAGCGGAAGCTACATCCTCGACCAGGTCGCCAAGACCGAGGTCGACTCGATCCTCCTCATCGACGGCGACACCTTCGACAACCACAACGCCTTCCGCGCCCCCGGCGCCCCCACCCTCGACACCCTGCGTGACCGCCCACTCAAGGCCACCTACCTTGCCTCGATCTACGCCAACATGCACCGAGGCCTGTCCGCCTGCGCGCAGTACCTCGACGAGGACAACCTCCACCTTCTCGAAGGCGCGACGTTCGTGTTCCTCGCCTCCGACGACGCGGCGAGCAAACCGGTGATCATCGACTGGCTCGAAGCCCACGACGTACCGTTCATCGACGTCGGCATGGGCATCGAAGAGATCGACGGCCGCCTCAGCGGACTCCTGCGCGTCACCACCAGCCTCCCGGGCCGCCGAGACGCAGCCCGTCACCGCATCCCCCAGCCGGCGCCCGAACGCGACGCCTACGCACGCAACATCCAGACCGCGGATCTCAACGCGCTCAACGCCGTCCTGGCCGTGATCCGCTGGAAACGCTCCATCGGCATCTACGCCGACGCCACCGACGAGAACCACACCACATACTCACTGATCACCAACGAGATCGCCAACGAGGACCTGCCGTGACCGCACAAGACATCCTGCGCCCGGTCTTCACCGAGACCTTCCCCCCAACGATGGACGCAGGGGTGCTGTACGTCTCGATCCCCTATCGCACCTGCGGCCACCTGTGCTGCTGTGGATGCGGCCACGAAGTCACACCGCTCTCCCCGGCCCAGTGGTCCCTTACCTACGACGGCGAGAGCGTGTCCCTCACCCCCTCGATCGGTAACTGGTCACTTCCGTGCTGGTCGCACTACTGGATCCGTGACGGTCGCGTCCACTGGAGCCGCCGGTACTCGGCGGCGGAGATGGAGCAGAACCGTGACCGGGATCGTCGCCTGTTGGCCAGAAATACGAGGGATCTCCGGCCAAGGCGGTGGGTGTCCAGAGTCCGTCACCATCTGCGGATCTGGCGCCCGTAGGTTGGCGAGCGGGTGCCCAACGCCCTGACCTCAGCGATATCGCGTTGTGCCGTTGGCATGGCGTCGCGCGCACGAATGGGAGACGGACGGAGTGTCGGCGGGGTCGGCACAAGGGACTTGGATTCTCCGGGGTTCAAAGGGGATAGGTCTGCATCGTCATTGGAATTACTGACCTTCAAAGCGTGGTGTCGTAGGGGCTGACGCCTCATGATCCCTGCGGTATGCCGACCGTATGAGGTATGCGCAAGGGGGCGGGCTGAC
>NZ_JBIAIG010000034.1:0-14813 GCF_042871235.1 Streptomyces sp. NPDC005931 | reverse complement strand
AACCGACGACACCGTCCTGCCCACCGAACTCACCGCATAGCCTCAAAACGAGATCACCGAGTGGCCGTCGATACACCACTCCAGCGGACGTGACCTAGAGGTGCGGGTCGAGTCGTCTGTAGGAGAGTTGCGTTCGCTGCAGGGCTGGTTGCGTGCGGATCCTGAGGTGCGTCGGTCTGTGGCGGTCGGGGCGCGGGGCGGTGTGCCGGAGCCGGGGGAGATGGGCACGGCGCTTGATGTGCTGCAGTTGGTGACGGGTAACGGGTGGAGTGCGGCGTCGTTCGTGCTGGCGGTGGTGGCGTGGCGGCAGACGCGGCCGCAGCGGCCGCGGGTGGAGATCCGCCGTGGGGACACAGTCATTGTCCTCACGGACTGTTCCGATGAGGAGATCGAGCGGGCGACGCGGGCGCTTGACATCGCCGACGGCGGTGGGGACGGGGATCGGTGAGCGTGCTGCCCGACCCGGGGGCATCGCGGGCGGTTCTGGTGGGCACGAGCCGCTATCAGCACCTTGAGCAGTTGCCGGCCGTATCCAACAATGTGCAGGCCCTCGCCGGTCTCCTGAGCAGCCCGTTATCACTGCAACTGCCTGACCAGCATGTGACCGTCGTTGAGAATCCGGCCGTCGCGCACACCGTGGTGGGTGCGGTGAGACAGGCGGCTGCCGAAGCCACCGACACGCTGATCGTCTACTTCGCTGGGCATGGCTTGGTCGATTCGCAGGACGCGCTCAGTCTGGCCTTGACGGACACCGAGTACGGTCGTATCGAGACCGGCCTCCCCTATGACTGGCTGCGCCAGGTCCTCCTCCTGGACTCCCGGGCCGAGCGACACGTCGTGATTCTGGACTGCTGCTACAGCGGCCTGGCTCTGGGGAGGATGAGCGCCTCGCCCGGGCTCGCCGACCAGGCTGCCGTAGAGGGCAGTTTCCTCCTGGCTGCCGCCGCCGAGACCCGTACCGCCCTGGCGCCGGTCGGGAACACCTACACGGCCTTCACCGGCGCACTGCTCGACACACTGCGTCACGGCATACCCGGTGGTCCCACCCTGCTCGATCTCGGAGCCCTCTACCGGCACCTGCGCCTGACGCTGGAAGCCCGGGGATTTCCCGTTCCGCAGGCCAGGGACCGCAACAGCGGCGCCCAGGTGGCACTAGGACGCAACCAAGCGGATCTCCCCGCCCCACCGGTCACCACTTCGCCGGGTGCGGGGAGCGGCGAGCGTCCGTGGCCGGACCCGCGTTCGATCCGCACCGTCACGGGGTTCTTCACGGCCCTCGCGGACGTACGCGTGATCAGTGGACTGACCCACCGAGCAGTCAGCCAGCGCTCTGCCGGACGCATATCGGCCGGCACCGTCGGCCGTCTGCTCAACCGCAGCACGCTCCCCACCACCTGGGGCACAATGGCCGCCTACCTTTCGGCCTGCGGTCTCCCCGAAGACCAGATCACGCAGTGGCAGGCCGTCTGGCAGGAACTGCGTGCGGAGGCCACGTCAGCGGAAGCGGACGCGATGGGCCCCGCAGTCCCCCCTCGGCGTGGGCCCGATAGCGGAAGGGCGTGGCAGCGGACCTTCTCGGTCTTCCGCCGGGAACGGGGTTAGCGACCAGGTACGGCAGAGGCCGAGGAGCTTGACGGCTGGGGTGGGGGCGTCTTCCCCGAGTCGTCGGACTCGTCTCCGAACAGGGTGTTCCACCCGGCTATGGCCACCAGAGCGACCACCAGGACAAGACCCGTGGACGGCTTCTTCCACCCGCTGGAGGCCGACGACGGCTTCACATAATGCCCTGCTCGGTAGTACCCCTTGCGATTCTGCGCCACAGCTACACATCCCCCGCTCAGTGCGACTGCTTACCAGACAGAGTCTCCCAGTGATCGGACCGTGTCGGTTCCTGAACAGCTGAGCACGGCTGATTCTGCACTGCTGCAAGAACAGCTCGAGTCCCGCGCCTCGTTGTCGACCTCCTTGGGCCCTGAGGGCCGAGGCTGTCGGCATCTTGGCCAACTGCTGCATCGAAGGGAAGGGCCGAGAGCCTGTCCGTCTTCTTGTCTATGCGGATGCTGGTGACTGGCTGCCGCTGTCTGGGCTGGCGGGCGGTAGTGCTCCTGGTGGCGGGTCGGGTGGTGGCTGGGGGGTGGCGGCGGGGGCTGTGGCTTGCCGGTAGCTGATGATGGCTTGGATTCTTTTCTCGGGGTCTGTTATCTGGTCGAGTGTGGCTGCGAATTTCTCATCGACGAGTGTTCCTTTTCGTTGTCGTGAGTGTTCGAGGATCAGGCTGGTGAGGGGGACGGCGAGGTAGGCCGCGATGACGATGACTCCGACGGCCCACCAGGGTGCGCCACCCAGGGCGCCGGCGAGGACGGCGGGGAGTCCGGCCAGAAGGCTGGCGATGGGGCCGACGGAGGACGAGTTCATCGCGTGGATGCCCTTCCAGCACGTGACGGCTGGGCCGCCTCATGCCTGAACGAGCCGTGCGGGCACGGCTGGGACGGGGAGAGGCGGCACAGGTGTGCCGTGATGTGAGGGCATGCCAAGGGCCAGCGCCGCCGTAGGGCGGGCCGGTGTTGTTCTACGGCAGGCCTGGTAGCCCCTTGGGGCGTGGGTTCGCTGTTCCCGTGGGGTCGTTTAGAGGGGTTTTTCGGCGGGTCTTGCGGGGGAGGTTTTCTTCGGCTTTTTGGGCAGGGCGGGCTATATAGCGTTCGTAACAAAAAGAATGCTGATAAAGCCCTTAAGCCGGTTCATTAACCTTTTCCGCGCCGCCTTTCTCTTAATCCGGCCGGTGTGCTCTTCTGTAGGCACGCCGGACGTGCCACCAGTATCGGGCATCGCAGCGCCAGCTGGGGCCTGTTCGGCCAGATCAGTCCCGAAGTACTCGCCGATCGCTGCTGGTTGAGGGAGGCCGCCGCCCAGGGGCGGATGGTGCCGGCCAGAGGGATTCAGATGCTGATCAGGCCAGCTGTGGTGAGGAGGTGTTGTTGGTCGGTGTGGAGGAGGGGCCAGGCGCGCCGTTGTTTGGTCAGCCAGCGGCGGCTGGCAGTGGTGTGGGGCTGGGTGCGGGCGCGTTGGTAGGCGTGTTGCCAGGCCATGCCCCAGGGCGGGTTCCAGCAGGGGTCGATGGAGGTCAGGGCGTGGGCTGCGGGGGTGGGGCCTTTCGTTTTGGTGCGGTAGCGCTGTTTGTTCAGCCATTGGCCGAGTGGGAAGCCGTCCTGGGTGGTGTCGCGAGGGGCGGCGAGGTGGCCGTGGGTGTCGGCGAAGATCTGCGCGTGTTCGACTGCGGTGCGCCAGGGGTGCGCGCGGCGGGTGCGTGCGTGGGCGACCTCAGGTGTGATGCCGATCAGCGTCAGGAGGTGGCGCTGGCCGGGGTGGAGTTGGTGGTATTGCAGGCAGGCCCGGGTGACCCAGGTGCCGAGGGCGGTGCTGGGGGAGGGGGTCAGCGCGGCGGGGTCGAAGGGGCGGCCCGCTTGGACGTGGTCACGGGCGCGGTAGTAGTTGCGCTGCCAGTGCAGGTCCCACGGCGGATTCCACCACGAGTCGATCGCGGCGAGCTCGCTCAGGTGGGGTGAGGGCGGCAGACCGCGGCGTGCCCGGTCCTTGGCTCGGTTGCGCTGGCTGAACAGCCACCACCCCAGCGGATACCCGTCGTGCAGGGTGTCACGGGGTGCTGCGAGGTGGCCCTGTTCGGCTGCGTAGGCGCGGGCGTGCGCGAGGGCTCTTTCGAATCCGGGTACCAGGTCGGGGCGGTGTCCGAGGCGGCTGCGGGGTGCGGCGGGCGGCTTGGGGGCTGCGGAGGGCTTGGGGGAAGGCCGGGCTGCGGGCGCAGCGGCGGGGCTTGTCGGCGCCTTAGCTGCTGGCCGTGCCCGTTGTGTTCGCTGGGGTCTTGTTGATGGGGCACGGCAGGTTTTGCGGGCGGTGGGCTTGGCCTCCGGAGGCGTGATGGCTCTCTTGCGTGCCTTGGCTGCCGGCGCAGGGCTCTGGACTGTGCGGGCCGCCTCGGCGGTGACGCCGATCTCAGTGAGGAGGCGTTGCTGGTCGGGGTGGAGCTGCTCGTAGATGCGGCACTGGGTGCGTAGCCAGCGCGCGGTGGCGTCGTCGAGGCCGTTCTGCGGGTACAGAGGCCGGCCAGCTGCTGTGTCGCGGACGCGGTAGTAGCGGCGCTGCCACGTCAGGTGCCAGGGCGGGCACCACCAGGGGTCGATGGCGTTGAGGGCCTGAGCGCGGCCGGCGGGTAGGGGCCGGTTGCCGGTGCGCTGGTAGTTGCGCTGGTTGGCGAGCCATTGTCCCAAGCGGAAGCCTTCGTGGACGGTGGTGGAGGTCACCGATGCCAGCCCGCCGTGTTCGACGGCGTAAGAGCGGGCGTGGGCGAGGGCTTCCTCGGCACTGGCCTTGAGGTTGCGGCGCCGTGGCCGGGCGGCCGCCGCGGCGTGGGCGTCGATACCGATGTCGGCCAGCAGTCGCTGCTGTTCGGGGTGAAGCGCGGGGTAGCGGGTGCACTGCAGGTACAGCCACTCGCCGAGGTTGTAACTAGTGCTGGGGAAGCCACGGGATGGCGTGAGCGGCCCGTGGGTCTGGTGGTGGCTGCGGGCCTGGTGCCAGATGCGCTGCCACAGCGTGCTCCAGGGCGCATTCCACCACGGATACAGCGCTGTGAGGGCGGCGGCTTGGTGGGCGGGCATGCGGGTGTGGCGTGCGCGTGTGTTGGCGAGCCATTGGCCCAGCGGATAGCTGGCGGGGGTGTCTTCCTTGGGTACGGCGAGGTGCCCGTGCTCCTCGTAGTAGGTGCGGGCGTGGGCGAGTCCATGGGCGAAGGCGCGCTCGGCCTGCAGGCTGTGGCCGCGCAGCCGTTTGGCGGTCATAGGCGCGGGCGGGGTGCCATCGGCGGCCGGAGAGTGGGAGAGGAGGTCGCTCAGAGGGCGGGGCCGGTGCGCCGAGTGCACCGCCCACAGTGCCTTCCGCGCGGCAGAAGCCGAGGCCGTGTGGCCGCGTACGCAGGAGTGGGCCCAGGTGAACAGCGGCCCGTGAGTGACGGCGGCGAGGTGGTGGGCGAGCCACGGCCGCCCAAGATGGTCGGCGAGTTCGGCCAGCAGCCGGGGCAACTCGCCCAGCTTGTAGGGGAGATGGCCCCGCGATTCTGTGACGGTGCGCTGCTGCAGGGCGCGGCTGGCCAGCATGCGTGCGAGGGCGACGGTCTCGGGGTAGGTGATCAGGTCGCGGGCGGCCGTCCTCCACCAGCGGGGATTGGTGCCGGCGGGCCGGGTGGCCTCGAGGCGGGCCGGCCAGATGTCTTCGTCGGCCGTCCAGGGCTCGTGCCACCAGGCTCCGGTGATGGCGCGCGCGACGTCGAAGGCCTGCTCACCCTCCGGCGTACGTCGGAGCAGCCGGGCGTGCCGCCGATGGGCCTGGAGGACCTCGGGGCAGGAAGCAAGGGGCACCGGCAGCCCGCCGGTTGAGGGCAGGAACATCAGCCAATACCGATGGTGGCCACAGACGCGCTCCTGAGGTGCCAGGTATCGCCGGGCAGGCACGCGGCGTCCGGTGCGGGCGGCGCAGCAGGCGGGGCACGCAGGGCCCCACGGGGCGACGGCTTCCTCACCGCAGGTCAGCCGGCCGGCCGGACCGCCTGGGTAGTGCGCGTGTGGTTCTGCGCGTGTCCACGCCGGCAGAGCCCGTTCCAGTACCGCCGCTGGAACGCGGCTGAGGGCGCACACGCGCTCGCGTGCCTGGGCGTTGAGGTGGATCTCGCTGTCCGGGTAGAGCATCCCGGCGACATTTTGCCGGCCATCGGTCTCGGTGATAGCGGCGAGCAGATCGCGCAGGCCGAGGTGGTAGCGGGCGGCGAGCCGGTTCAGGAACGACAGCGTCAGCTCCCCGCGCAGCGGTGCCACGCGTCCGGCCGCCCCGCCGGCCAGGGCCGTGACCAGGACGCCGGACGCTGCCGTGCGTTCCCCGCCGCCGGCCCTGCTGCGGGCTCTCGCACGGGGCGGATGCTGGTGTGCCATCTGAGCGCGCTTCAGGACCGCCGAGGGCGGGCCAGCCTGGCCTGGGTTTCGGCGGCTGCGTCGAGCTCGACCTCGCTCAGCAGATGCTTGGTGATCCGCTCGGCGCCTTCGGTGATGGCGATTAGGGCGGCTTCCCGGATGAGGTGGGAGAGGCTGCCGATGCGCCCTGCGGTGCGGGCATGCAGGTAGGGGGCGTGTTTGACCAGGGTTCCGGGCCGGTGTGAGCGCAGTCTCAGCAGATTCTCCATGGCTTGGACGAGGTCGTCCCAGACCGCCCGGTCCTGCTCGGTGGCATACGCCAGCGGACGGTGGCGGAAGATTTTGAAGCGGCCGGCGATCTGCGCCCCGCGCACCCCGCTGAGCAGCGAGGAGGTCTCGATGTCGATGGCGGAGTACACGAAGGTGGCCGGGATGCGTTCGCCGAGGTACTTGAGCTGGTCGGAGGTTTCCGCGCCGGCGCGCCGCTGGGTGTCCAGGAGGTGGACGTCGTCGACGAGGACCGTTGGGTGCCCAGTTCGCACAGCAGGTCGCACACGGCGCCGGTGATCTGGGTCTGGTTGAGTCGGTCGGTGATGGGCATGCCGAGGAACCGGGCGAATTCGCTCACGAGCATCTTCGGGGTGGCGGCGGGCGGCACGCTGATGAACAGCACAGGTCTGCGTTCTGCCTGTCCTGGGTGTTGGCGGGTGTCGGCCAGCTGGAAGGAACGCCCGAGCGCCATCATCGTGGTGGTCTTACCCGTCGTTGCAGGGCCGGAGATGATCAACCCGCGGCGGGCGCCGGCCTGCTGGCGGCGGTTGACGAGCAGCAGGCGGCGTACGGCGGTGAACACGCTGTCCATGGCTGGGGTGCGCATGACGGCGAGTTCGGAGTGGTAGTCCTCGCGCCCCGCCTGGGACCAGGCGGGGTCGTCGGCGTTACGCGCGGGCGTCGGGGCTCGGTGGACGAAGGCGTCCCAGCCCTGCCATACGGTCGGAGGGGCCAGCGGGGCGAACCCGACGGCATCGGTGGAGATCGGGCTCACCATCGCAGGGATTCCTCGAAGGGGTCGTAGACCGTGACCCGGGGATGCCTTGGTGCAGGCACGCCGACTTCCTGCGCCGCGCCGTTTGGGGAAACGCTCACTGGTGTGTGTCCAGCTGGCCAGACACTCAGGGCGCCGTCCCCGGTCAAGGGCTTCTCGTCGTCCTCGCTGTCGCCGCCGAAGATGTCCTCCTCGGGCTCATCGGCTTCCGCCTCCGGCTGCTGGCCGTACAGGATTCCCCACACCGCACCACCGGTTGCGGCGGTGCGGGCGCGGGCGGCGACGACTTTCTCCCGGCGGGTGCCATGTCCGGCGGCGGCGCGTTCCAGCAGCTCGCGCAGGGCGAGCGCCAGGTCGTGTTCGTGCTGCGCGCGGTCTGCACGCCGGGCGACGGTGCGCTTGATGTGCTGCCAGGTGAAGTCGGTGAACGGGGCGCTGACCAGGGTGTGGTGGATCCACGGCACGGCCTCCCACCCACATCCGCGCGGCTGGTCAGGCTTCGGCAGGCGCACCCAGACCTGGCCGGGAGCGTGCGGGTTGTAGTGGATCTCCCACAGGCCGTCCGTCGCCGGCGAGCGCTCGCCGCGGTAGGGGTTGAGGACCTTGTGGTCGTAGGTGCGGTGGTCGATGCGGATGCCGTAGTCGTTGATCTTCTGCCGCTTCAGGGGCATCAGCTCGATGTAGTCCTCACGGCCCAGCGGCACCGGGACGTACCCGCACACGGCGACCAGCGCCGCCCACATCTCATTCGGCGACAGCGCACAGCGCGGCATCATCGGGTGCCGCAGCCCGTCGTGCTCACGCTCCTGCCACCCGCAGATGATCCACTCCTGCAGCAGGTCCTCCAGCTGGGCCAGCGTCCACACCGCCTCGCCTTCAGCGTCCTTGCCGCGCTCGCCGGTGTGCGAGGCCGTGTAGGCGGCCACGTGCTGCACGAAAAGTGTGTTGATCGAGGAGAAGGTGCGCTCCACGTGTCCTTTGGCGGGCCCGTTGCCCGGCGGTGCGGGCTGCACGGAAATGCCCAGCGACTCGCAGGCGGCGATGAACGAGGACGAGATGAACACATTGCCCTGGTCGACCACGATGGTCTGCGGGGTGATCACTGGCCGCGCCGCTGCGCCTTCCAGCCGGGCGTCCCTGCTCAGCAGCCGCTCGTAGGGGACCACTGAGTGTTCCATCGCCAGCGCTTCGGCCCAGCCGGGCCGCATCGGCGCCGGGACCATCATCTGCGCCAGCAACTGCACCGCGTCCACGCTACGGGTCCCTTTCGCACGCAGCACGGCCGCGCAGATGGTGCGGGTGGCCACATCCAGCGCGATGGTCAGCTCCGGACGCTCCACCACCCCGTCATTGAGCACCACGAAGGCGTCCAGCACAGTGCTGTCCATCATCACCAGCTCACCCGGCGCCATCACCGTCGTCGGCACGAACGGCGGAGCCGGCCTCGCTGAGCGCCACCGGCGCTGCCGCGCGCTGCCCAGCAGCCCGCTCCGGTCGGCGAGGGCATGCACGAGCCGGTTGAACGCCGCACTCGAGGGCAGTGGCACCACCCCCTCCCCGTACCGCTCGGCCAACAGGCGCTCGGTGTACATCCGCAGCCGCCCCAGCGTCCCGCTAGAGCGCTCCCGCCCGGCCTCCAACACCTCCCGCAGGGCGGCCACCACCCGCTCGTCCGCACGCCCCAGAACGGACCGCGGCCGGGTAGCACGGTGGTCCACCAACCCCCACACCCCCTCCCTGCGGTAACGGGCCCGCATCCGCCGCACCGTCACCACACTGGTCGGCATCCCCGCCGCCGACAGCTCAGCAGCCTTCGCCCCCTCCCGCTGCGCCAGCGTCCGCGCCCGCGGGTCGTACTCCGCCCGCGCAGGTCCTGCCGCACCGGACCCACCAGGCCGCCCCGTCTCCACCTCCCGCACATGCCGCTCCCACGCCAAGGCCCGTTCCCGTACCGCCTCGGGCAACGACTCCAACAAACCCAGCGGCGGCACGCTGGGCTCTCCCGGCGCATCCAGGACTTCGAACCCCTCATCGGCGAACAGCAGCGACAGCAAAACCGCCGCTACTGCACCCTCTTCGGCCACCAGCCGCACCTGACCGTCAGCAAGGCCCGCCACCGTCCAGGTACGCCCCTCGAACCGCACCTGGCACCCCAGCTCCACCACCGGCCTGCCCGGCACTCCGCTGCCTGCCCTCACTCTGCCGCCTGCGCCCACACCGGCATCCGCTCATGCATCGGCACCCCCAGGTCCGCCGCCAGCCGTCCTACCCACAGGGCATGGAACAGCGCGGGAAGCACGACCAGCGGATCCCCGACCCTGCGTACGCCCTCCCACAGCGGCGCGGGCTCGGCGAACGCCTCCTGCAGCGCGGCAGTCAGCAACCGACCACCGTGGTGCCGCGGGTGCCGGTACCCGGCCAGCCAGGTCACATTTCGCCGGTATATCGGGTCGACAGGCCCGAGCACCCAGTACTGCCAGCCCGCCGCCGTACAGATCTTTTCCACCACCGCAGCAAGAGACCGCTGACGCCGAGACAGCTCCCCTCTCGCTGTACAGTCGACGAGCACCCCCTGGCCACCGGCCAGCCGGAGCATCAGCTGAGGAGCATGCGCCCGCACCCCGCTCGGCACGCGCCACCGCAGTTCAAGCGGCCGGGCCGCCAAGCCGCTGACGCGCGAGTCGCGATCGAGGAGCATCACGTGCAGTCGCATCGCCGCGGATCCGTAGTGCACCAGCCGCCCAGTGGTTGACGACCACCACCATCCCGGCGCCAGCCGCTTACCCTTGCGGGCTGGGAACGGTTGCAGCGGTGGGCACCACTCAAAGGCCACCTCGGAAGCAGCCGCTGGCCACCTAGAACACTCCGTCGTTCTGCCGGCAGCCAGGAAAAGCACGTCCACGGACTCAACATCGGTCCGCTCGTCGTTCTCCGTGTCCCGCCCCGCACTATGCACACCAAGCTCAACGGCTTGTCGGCTCATCGGGTAATGGGCACAGCCCTTGTGGTGTGAGGAGGTCCTTCCACGCCCGACCTGCCGCCGCGCCGGCGGCGGTCTGCTCGCCCACGGATCGACTTGGAGGCGCTTCCAAAGCCAAACCGTCGGGACCTATGTCCAGCGCATGCCGATGGTGGAGAGCTGCTCGATCCGCTCCGGCGACAGCGTCGCGGCTCTAAATCTCTGGTTCCCGACCCATGCCCCGAGCTTGATCTCTCGTTCCTCCTGCTCCCCGCTGCTTTCGCCGTCGCGACTGCCGGCCCCGCTGGCGACGGCGATCCGTTCGATGTGCTGCCTCGGTACCCGAAGGTGCCCCTCGCGCTCGTAGAACTGTCTGGCGGCGGCATAGTTGAGCGCCCACTTGTCGGCCTGCGTGCGGCGCGGGCGTGGCTTCTCGTCCTCGGTCGCGGGTTGGATACCGAGGACGTGCTCGCACATCCACTGCTGCACGGTCGTCAGCTTGTCCCAGCCGAATCGCTGCGCCCGCACCCACCGGCCAAGATCCTCGCCCTGATGCACGACGACGCCCGGCTCCGATGGCAGCTCGCCGCCGGCCTGCAGGTGCTGCCGGACGAGGTGGAAGGCGCGCTGCCACTCCACCGGCCAGGCCGGGCACCATGACGGGTCGATGTCCTCCAGTTGCTCGCGCCGCTCGTGCGACAGTGCCCCGGCCGCCGACGGAACAGGCAGTCCCTCGGCGCGCCGCTGCTCGATCTCCTGCGCCTTGCGGGCGGCGGCCCTGGCGTTCTTCAGCCAGATGCCCACCCGGTATCCCTGGTAGGTGGCGTCCAGCGGGGCCAGGAGGTGGCCCGCTTCGGCTGCCCATCCGCGCGCCGCTGCGAGGCCTTCTTCCCAGGCGATGTCGTAGTGCGACCAGATCATGCCGAGCTTGTCCAGCTGCTCGACACGGTCGGCGTCCATCTCCCCGCGTGCGTAGACCCTTCGAGCGTCGGCGATCCATTGCCCAAGTGGGAAACCGGCGAGCGAGGCCGGCCACCCTTCGGCTTCGGCCTCCTGGTCGGCGCGGCCGGGCACGCGGTAGGTGAACGGCACCTTCAGGTCGCCGTGCAGCCGGTGGTAGAGGACGGCGGCCTCCACACCGCGACGCCAGTGGGCGTGTTCAGGGTTGAGGACGCGCAGGTTGATGAACGCGGCCAGCTGTGCCGGGTCGCGCGGGGCGGAGAACTTCAGCAGTTCCCTGGCCGGCACCGACAGCCGGTCGCTTCGGTCGCTCTCGGCTCCTTCGCCCTCCTGGTCTGCACTGCGGCTCTGTACGCCTCTGACACGGCTTGGTGCCTGGGGCTGCGCCAGAGCCTCCACGACCCTGGCGTCGTGTGCTCTGAGCGCTTCCAAAAGCTTTGCGAGCCCGCCGTAGGCCCGGGAGGTGAGCATGTTGTCGGCCGTCTCGCCGGGGCCGAGCAGGACCGGCACCACCAGCGAGGCGGTCTTGCCCTCACCGGGCTGGATCCGGAGCGCGCGGCCGACGGCTTGGACGAGGTCGGGCATGGAGCCGCGGACGTCGGCGAAGTACACGGAGTCGCATTCGCGGGTGTCGACCCCCTCGCCGAGCACGCGAACGGAGCTGAGGAACGTCTTCTCCACGACGGTGCCGTCAGCGGCGATCCCCCTGGAGAACTGGTCCAGGACGCGGCGCCGGTGGAGCGCCCCGTGGTCGCCACACAGCCAGTTCGCCCACACCGCGCGCGGGTACAGCCCAGGATCCGCGGCATGAAGCCGGCCTGCTACGCGGGGGAGACCGGCCGCGAACGCCTCGGCCTCGTTCACCTGGTGGTGGAAGACCAGAGTCCGCTGGAAGCCCTCCTCCGCCGAGGCCTTCACCAGCGCTGTCTGCAGAGCAGCGAGCCGCGCCCCCCGCACCTCGTCCGAGCGGCCCTCCACACCCAGCAGCTGCGCCGCCTGGAGCTGGGTATCCGTGATGTCCACGCACACCACCTGGTACGGCGCGCAGATCCCCCGGTCGATGGCTTCCGACAGGGTGAGGGTGTAGCACCGGGCCCCGAACGGACCATCCGGATCGTCCTCCATCGACGCCACCAGCTCACCCGGCACGCCCGGTGCAGCCCCGGAGTCGTCCTCGAGCTGCCACAGCCTCGGGGTGGCGGTCATGTAGAGCCGGCGCAGCGCGGGGATGCGGGTGTTGTCGTGGATGACCGCCCACGGCTTCCCGATCCGACCCGAACACCGGTGCGCCTCATCGACCACGATCAGGTCCCAGCCCGGAAGACCGGCCTGGTGGGCGCGCTCCAGCGTGCCGAGCCCGAGGGAGGCGTAGGTGGCGAACACGGTGACCTTGTCCAATGGCCGCACCCAGGCGACCAGCTCGTCCACGTCCGTGGTGTTAGGGAAGGCGGCCTCCGGCCCCCGAAGGGACGACACCCCGATCATCGGTCCCGTACGCCCGCCCTCACGCCATGCAGCCTCGGTCTGCATAAGCAGGTCCAGCGACGGCACCAGCACCAGCACCCGGCCCGCCCGCAGCTCCTGCGCGCTGCGTACGGCGACGAGGGTCTTGCCCGAGCCGGTGGCCATGACCACCTGGGTCCGCAGCCCCCGCTCGGGCACCGTAGATCTTGCAGACAATTCGAGCGCTCGAAGTACCGCGTCCACGGCTTCCCGCTGATGCGGACGCACTTCCTTCACCGCCACTTCGATGTCCCCTCTCCAGCCAGCCGGACAACAGTCCCCATAACCAGTAAGCGCCAACTCACCGCACACACATGGTTGTCGGGAAAGCCGCCACGGCACCCGCACCGCGACATCCGATCGACGCCTCCGATACAGACCCGCAGACCGCCCCCTCAAACCGACCACAGAACCCACAACGCAGGAGAGGACCAATTCCAGAGTCTATCCCACACAAAGAATGAAGCACACACGGGAGAATCAACACCGAAGTCTCGGGTACTCCGCATGCATCACCGTCCACCCGACCCCGAAACCCGACACAGGAGAATCAATGACGCACGAGCCCGAAACCGACGAAGGCAACCGGTTCTGCAAGGCGTGCGGCACGCCGGCCGAGGACGGGAAACTGTGCAGCCACTGCGGCGCCGCCCTGGACTTCCCCGACAGTGCAGGGCTGGTCGAGGACCAAGGCTCGGCAGTACGCCGCGATTTCGAAGGACGCACTCAGCAGCAGAAGTGAACGGCGACCGGAGGACGAACCCGACCCACCCGCTCCGTTGAACAGCGTGCATTGGGGTACACGGGCCGACATGGCATCCACAACTGATCGCGTCATGTCCTTGCGGGCCGTGCGGCAGCTGCGCCGGGTCCGCGCCTTCTACGCAGGTGGCGTCCTACTGTGGGCGGTATTGACCGCCTGGACCGCCTGGCAGTTGCCCGGCAGCCGACAGATGTGGGTGTCCGCTCTCCTCCTGACCGTCTTCAGCGGCCTCCTGCTCACAGCCTCCTTGTGGCTGCAGCGCCTCCAAACCGCAGACTCGCGACGTCCCGCGCACCACGCCGCATCACGAAAGACCACTGCACCACGCCACGCGCACGCCTGACCCACCGCTGGCAAGGCAACACCCCCGCCGGCCCGGGGCTCATCGTGTTTCCGTGCCCCACACCTGACTGCCAGCCAGTCCCTCCCCAGGCCGCCTCTGTGTATCCCTGAAGCCGGGCGGGGCCGCCCGTTTTCGGCCCTCTCCCAGGGCCCGGGAAGCAAGGGACGGGCAGCGGGTAGGCGGGTAGGTATGGATGGCACACGACTTCGACAGGATGATCGGAACTCACAGGAAACCCGCGCCCGAGGAACGATGTGGATTTGGCGGTGGGCCAGGTGGGCGGCCCTTGTTCTTACGGTCAGCTGGGCGGTGAACTGGGTCGTCAATCTCATCCAGGGCGAGCAGGGCTGGGACCTGTGGTGGCCTCTGGTCAGTACCGTCATCTGGACAGCGTTGACCGTGCACGGCTTCAGGACCTACCGCCGGATCAGGACAACGACCCTGCCGGCTATTACCGGCCGCCCGTCTGCCTGACCATCTCGGCCTACCCGCTTCCTGTCTCCCACTGTCTTTCGGCACCTGGACCACACCCCTTCCCGGGCAAGAAGCCCGTACAAGTGGACGGGAAGCGAGAACGGAGCCTCAATGCAGCGGCGTTCGAGTTCGCGTACCCCGCCTTCATGGACCATGCCGGGCGCACGATGGAGGGCCTGGCTCTACTGGCCGATGCTGTGTATAGCCCTCGGATTCCTGTCCTGGCGGATAGCCGAGGGCGCCAGCGGGGCGAGCATTGCCTTGTCCTCCTGCCATGTTCTGGTGTGGGTGTGTCTTCTGCTCGCCAACCGGTCCGCTCGGCGTAAACACCCACAGGCCTGACAGGAACAGCACCAGGAGCCTGTTCCACGGTCGCGTCTGGATGTCATGGGTCTTGGTGCTCATGCGTGACGGTCTTCGCGTGCCTCACCCTGCTTCTGCAAGGGGCGAGCGTGATGAGTATGTGCAAGACCGTGGCAGTGGTGATTCTCCGCCCTTTCGCTGCCCGGGCCGAAGGCCCGTTGACGGCCCCGCGCAGCGGGGCCGGCCCCTGCGCGCGCAGCGCCCCGGTGGCTGGAGCGCAGCGGAAGCCACCTTCACCTGGGGGCGCAGCCCCCAGGTGAGTCCCGTGAGCGCAGCGAACGGGACGTCACCCGCCTTGCGCAGCAAGGCGGGTAGGCGGAACGCTCTGCGTTCCGCCTTGCGCTCACGCGGAGCGTGAGCGCAACCCCGCGCGCAGCGCGGGGTTCGCTTGCCTCCGGGCGCAGCCCGGAGGGGACCCGCTCCGCGGG
>NZ_JBIAIG010000033.1:0-17109 GCF_042871235.1 Streptomyces sp. NPDC005931 | reverse complement strand
CGCCGATGGTACTGCAGGGGGGACCCTGTGGGAGAGTAGGACGCCGCCGAACGATTATTACGGGAAACCCCGCACCATATGGTGCGGGGTTTTCTACGTTTAGGGTCGGGGGTATGCGTTATGACCTGATCATCTTCGACAACGACGGTGTGCTCGTGGACAGCGAGCCCCTCTCCAACCGGCATCTCGCCGCCTACCTCACGGAACTGGGGCACCCGACGTCCTACGAGGACTCGATCCGTGACTACATGGGGTCCGCCATGCACCGTGTGCACGAGATGGTGGAGGCACGGACGGGGCGGAAGCTGCCGGCGGACTTCGACGACGTCTTCCACACGCGCGTGTTCGCCGCGTTCGAGCGGGAGTTGACGCCGGTGCCCGGGGCCGTGGACGTCCTGGAGAAGCTGGCCGCCGACGAGGTGCCGTACTGCGTGGCCTCCTCGGGCAGTCACGAGCGGATTCGGGTGGGGCATCGCGCGGCCGGACTGGAGCAGTGGTTCGACGACGCGCGGATCTTCAGCTCACAGGATGTGGGGCGGGGGAAGCCGGAGCCGGACCTCTTCCTGTACGCGGCCCGGCGGATGGGAGTGGCGCCGGAGCGCTGTGCGGTGGTGGAGGACAGCCCGCTGGGCGTGCAGGCGGCGGTCGCGGCGGGGATGGACGTGTACGGGTTCACCGCGATGACACCGGGCGAGAGGCTTGTCGGTGCGACCGGACTCTTCGGTGACATGAGGGAGTTGCCAGCGCTGCTGGTGTGAACGGACCGGCCCGAAGGTGAGGGGAATTCATCTTTGGCCGGATCTACCCACGGGTATGCCGGGGCCCTACGCTCGCCGCCATGACTGATGTGCTGCGGCGCGGCAGGGTCTCGCTGGCGTTCGCCTTCCTCGTGCAGGGGGTCGCCTTCGCTCTGCTCGTGACGCGGATTCCGGCCATCCAGGACCGTTACGGGGTGTCGGACGGGCTGCTGCCCGTCTTCCTGGCCGCGGTGCCCGTCCTGGCCGGCATCGGCAGCGTGACGACCGAGCGGCTGGTGAAGCGGGTGCCGCCGAGCCGGGTGCTGCGGTGGCCCCAGCCGGTCGTGCTGCTGGCGCTGCTGGGGGTCGGGGCGGGGGAGAGCATGGCCGCGCTGGGTGGGGCGCTCGCCGCGTTCGGACTGGCGGTGGGGGCGCTGGACGCCGCGATGAACATGCTCGGGGTGAGCCTGCAGCGGGCGTACGGACGCAGCATCATGCTCGGGTTCCATGCCGCCTACAGCCTGGGCGGAATCGTCGGTGCCTCGCTGGCGTGGGCGGGCGCGCACTGGGGGTTCGCGCTGTGGGTGTCGTATCTGCCGGTGGTGGGGGTGCTGCTGCCGGCGGTGCTGGTAGGGAGCCGGTGGTATGCCGACGCGGGCGACCGGGCGGACACGGAAGCGGACACGGAAGCGGGGGCGGGGGCCGCGGGTGAGGGCGGGATCGTCGTCTTCAAGTGGCTGCTGCCGCTGTGTCTGGTGATGACGGTCGCGTACATCGGGGACTCGACGGTTTCCAACTGGAGCGCGAAGTACCTCCAGGACGTGCTGGGCAGTTCGGAGCAGATGGCGACGGTGCCGTACAACGTGTACATGGTGACCACGCTGGTGGGGCGGGCGCTCGGGGACTTCGGGGTGCGGCGGTTCGGGACGGTGGCCGTGGTGCGGGGCGGGGCACTGGTGGCGGCTCTGGGGTTCGCCGTCGTGGCCGGGGCGCCCGGGGCCCGGGTGGGGATGCTGGGGTTCACGCTGCTCGGGCTGGGACTGTGCGTGCTGGTGCCGCAGACGTTCGCGGCGGCGGGAAGGATGTTCCCGGGGGCTTCGGACGCGGCCGTGGCGCGCCTCAATGTCTTCAATTACGTGGGGTTTCTGATCGGTTCGCCGTTGGTGGGGGCCCTCGGCGAGGCCTGGAGCTATCGGGGGGCGATGCTCGTGCCGATGGTGTTGGTGCTGGTGACACTGGTGTACGCCCGGTCGTTCGAGCCTCAACCGAGCCGATACGGTGGCGGGCATGAGCGGCCGCACACAGCTGATGTGGGACGAGGCAGTAACGGGCTATGACTTCGGCCGGGACCATCCGATGGACCCGGTACGACTCGCGCTGACCCGGAGTCTGGTCGACGCCCTCGGGCTCGACCGCGAGGTGGACGTCGTCGCCGCCAAGGCGGCCGGGGAGTCGACGCTGCGGCTCGTGCACCGCGAGGACTACATCGCCGCGGTGAAGGCCGCTTCGGCGGACCCGGCGTCGGCCGATCCTGCCTACGGGCTGGGGACGGTGGACGATCCGGCGTTCGCCGGGATGCACGAGGTGTCGGCGCTGATCGCGGGGCAGTCGGTGGGGGCGGCGGAAGCCGTGTGGCGCGGGGATGCCCGGCACGCGGTGAACTTCGCGGGTGGGCTGCACCACGCCATGCCGGGGGCGGCGTCGGGGTTCTGCGTCTACAACGACGCCTCGCTGGCGATCGCGCGGCTGCTGGAGCTCGGGGCCGAGCGGGTCGCGTACGTCGACGTGGACGTGCACCACGGGGACGGAGTGCAGGCGGCGTTCTGGGAGGACCCGCGTGTGCTGACGATCTCGCTGCACGAACACCCGCGGACGCTGTTCCCGCAGACCGGGTGGCCGGAGGAGACGGGCGCGGACGGTGCGCAGGGCGGCGCGGTCAACGTGGCCCTGCCGGCCGGGACCGGGGACGCCGGGTGGCTGCGGGCGTTCCACGCCGTGGTGCCCGAACTGCTCGCCGAGTTCCGGCCGCAGGTACTGGTGACGCAGCACGGGGCCGACACCCACTTCGAGGATCCGCTGGCGCACCTGGCGGTGTCGCTGGACGCGCAGCGGGCGGTCCAGGTGGCCTGCCACGAGCTCGCGCACGAGCATGCCAACGGGCGGTGGGTGGCGTTGGGCGGGGGCGGATACGCGGTCGTGGAGGTCGTTCCGCGGTCCTGGACCCACCTGGTGGGTATCGCGGCGGGGCGTCCGGTGGATCCGGCGACGGTGATCCCCGAGGGCTGGCGCCAGGAGGTCTACGCCCGCACCCGCCAACTGGCCCCGATCAGGATGACCGACGGCCGCTGGCCCCTGTCCTGGGCCTCCTGGGAGGACGGGTACGACCCGGCGGACCGCCTGGACCAGGCCGTCCTGGCGACCCGCCGGGCGGTGTTCCCCCTGCGGGGGCTCCTGACCTAGGGCCTGCCGTTCGTATCGGGACGCGGGGAGGCGACGGCGCCTCGTCACCGCCCCGCGTCCGCGGCGTGATCCCCGCGACGGGCGCCGGCCGCACCGCGGTCGGGGCATCGCCCACCGGTGGCCGTGCCGCCCGTTACGCCGACCGGGCGGTGCTCGCGCGATCCCCGGGTATGCCGGGCGGGTATCCCGGAGGATCGGTCGCGTGGTGGACGTCGAGGAGCTGCGGGGGCATCTGCTGGCCGCCGGGCTGGCCGGGGCGGTGCGGACCACGCGGGAGGAGAGCCTGCGCAGTTATCGGCTGTTCGCCGCCCGGGATCCGCGCGCACTGATCGGGCTCGACCCCGCATCGTCGTGGGGGCAGCGGGAACTGATCGAGTTGATGGCGAACAGGTGTGGTGTTTCGGCCGATCCTGGGCACACCTCCGGCCATGATGTGATCGACCCGGAGCGGACGCTGGCCGCCCTGGACGCCTATGCGGAAAGGCTCGCGGACGTGGCCCGGCGGGGTGCGCCCGTGCTGATCGGCACCGGGCACCCCCATCGGCTGCTCGACTTCTACGCCGTACTGGCAGACGCCCTGTCGGCGGCGGGATGTGCTGTCCTCACACCGGCGCAGGGTCGCTGTGTCGACATAACGACCCGGTTCGGTCTACGCACGTACAACCTCGCCTACGTACGGGGCGTCGCGCTCGTCCGGGGTGCCGACCCCGAACGCCCCGGTTGTGAGACCGGCGCACACACGCACTCCCCCCTCCCGGTTCGGACCGCGCTCGCCGCGGCCGCCGACGCCGGCGGACCGCTTCCCGAGTTGGTGATCGGAGACCACGGCTGGGTCTGCGGAGCAGGTCAGCTGGGGTTCGAGGCCGTCGCCCTGGCCGATGTGAACGATCCCGCCCCGTTCGTCGGGGAGGCGGAGGGGCGCGTGTCCGTCGTCGTTCCACTTGATGACGGCGTGCGGGCCGATTACTACCTGCCGTTGACCCGCTACGTACTCAATCGAGCGTGTCTGTCACAGTAGGCCGCCGATGGGTGCACCTCTTCCCCACTCGCATCACCCGCCCCTACATTGGGGAGTGAGCACGCAGCGACGAAGAGTCACCGGAAGGGGAAGCCGGTGGCCGTCGAGTGCGGAAGGTTCAGGTGTGTCATGGCTGCAGCTGGCGAAAGGCCTCTGAACGAGGTTCAGTTCCTTACCGTGGCGGAGGTCGCCTCGGTGATGCGAGTGTCGAAGATGACCGTGTACCGGCTGGTGCACAGTGGTCATCTGCCCGCGATCCGGGTGGGGCGGTCCTTCCGCGTCCCCGAGCAAGCGGTTCACGAGTACCTCCGCGAGAGCTATGTGGGGGTGGACACCGTCTGACGGCGAACCGGGGAGGCTCGTCCGGGCCCTCTCAGGGCACCGGTGGGGCTCTCCGGTCACCTCGATTACGACCTCAGCGCTGGGGCGGGTAGGCTAGCCCCTCGTAGGTCGTGTGGGCCCATGGCGCCCAAACACCGAGTGATGAGAAGTGAGCGAGGGTAGTCGTGGGCTCTGTTATCAAGAAGCGGCGCAAGCGGATGGCCAAGAAGAAGCACCGCAAGCTGCTCAAGCGCACGCGCGTTCAGCGTCGCAACAAGAAGTAGGCGACGGCGCGAGAGCGTGTCCCGTGGCCCCCCACCGCACTGACGGTGGGGGGCCACTGCTGTGTCGGGGCCCGGTCGGCCCGTGCGGCCGGTTGGCTCGGAGTGTGCGCTTCCACGGGGCCGTCGTCACGTCACGCATCCGGTGGACATCACAGAGCGACGGCGAGCCGCTAAGTTGGCCGTCACACGGGGAACCCGGCAGGGTACGCGTCAGGGAGGGCGCGCCGGGGAGGGCCCCACGGCCCCCAGGTGAACGCTCGGTGAGGACGAGGCGGGAAGGAAGGCGCTGATCTTGGGAAAGGTCGTGCTCGTGACCGGAGTGGCCCGTCAGCTGGGGGGCCGTTTCGTCCGGCGGATCCAGCGTGACCCCGACGTGGAGCGGGTCGTGGGCGTCGACGCGGTCCCGCCCGAGCACCATCTGGGCGGCGCGGACTTCGTCCAGGCCGACATTCGCCAGCCCACCATCGCGCGGGTGCTCGCCGAGACGGGCGCCGACACGGTCGTCCACCTCGACGTCACCGGCACTCCGCTGGCCAGCGGTGGCCGGATCGTGCTGAAGGAGACCAACGTCATCGGCACCATGCAGCTGCTCGGTGCCTGCCAGAAGTCACCGAAGGTCAAACGGCTGGTGGTGAAGTCCAGTACGAACGTCTACGGCTCCGCGCCCCGCGACCCGGCCGTGTTCACCGAGACGACCCCGCCCAAGTCGCTGCCCAGCGGCGGCTTCGCGAAGGACACCGTCGAGGTCGAGGGTTATGTGCGCGGCTTCGCGCGCCGCCGGCCGGACGTCGCCGTGTGCGTGCTCAGGTTCGCCAACATCCTGGGCCCGACCGCGGACAGCCCGCTCGCCTCGTACTTCTCGCTGCCGGTGCTGCCGACCGTGTTCGGCTACGACCCGCGGCTCCAGTTCGTGCACGAGGACGACGTCATCGAGGTGCTGCGGATCGGCTCGCACGAACCGCGGCGCGGCACCCTCAACAGCGGCACCTTCAACATCGCCGGAGACGGCGTGCTGTTGCTGTCCCAGTGCTCGAGGAGACTGGGCCGGCCCACCGTGCCGCTGCTGCTTCCCGCGGTCACCTGGGCGGGCTCCCTGGTGCGTACGCTGGGTATGACGGACTTCTCGCCCGAGCAGATCCGGCTGCTCACCCACGGCCGGGTCGTGGCGACGGACCAGATGCGCGAGACGCTGGGCTTCACGCCGAAGTACACGACCGGGGAAACGTTTGCGGACTTCGCCCGCAGCCGTGGCCCGGGGCTGCTTCCGCCGGAGGCCCTCGCGGGGGCCGTCGACCGGATCGCCGCGCTGCCGCTCGCCGGCGGCGGCCACCACCCGACGCAGAGCGCCAACTGAGGAGCGCAGCAACGATGGCGGACGCCAAGGTCATTCCGTTCGACGACGACCGGTCCCGCGGGAGCGCCGCGCAGCGCCCGACGCGACGCCGGGGCGCCGGGAGCAGGCGCCCGGGCACTCAGCCCGCGTCGGTGGGTGAGGTGCAGCCCCTGCCCGGCCGGGCGCCCGCGCAGGAGGATGGACCCGTGACCCGTGACGCACAGCAGCCCCAGGAGCCGCCCGGCGACGACACCGGTGGCCTGGAGCGGCGGATCGCGAGCGGGCTGGCCTTCCTGCGCCGCCGCCTCACCGGGGACTACGAGGTCGACGACTTCGGCTACGACGAGGAGCTCACCGACCAGGTCCTGATGTCCCTGCTGCGCCCGGTGTACGACAGGTACTTCCGGGTCGAGGTGAAGGGCATCGAGAACATCCCGTCCGAGGGTGGCGCGCTGATCGTCGCCAACCACTCCGGGACGCTGCCGATGGACGGGCTCATGATGCAGGTCGCCGTCCACGACCACCACCCTGCCGGACGCCATCTGCGGCTGCTCGCGGCGGACCTGGTGTTCGTGCTGCCGGTGGTGAACGAACTCGCCCGCAAGCTCGGCCACACCCTGGCGTGCGCCGAGGACGCGGCACGGCTGCTGGAGCAGGGGGAAGTGGTCGGGGTGATGCCGGAGGGCTTCAAGGGCCTCGGCAAGCCCTTCGCGGACCGCTACAAGCTCCAGCGCTTCGGCCGGGGCGGCTTCGTGTCCACCGCCCTGCGGGCGCGGACGCCGATCGTGCCCTGCTCGATCGTCGGGGCGGAGGAGATCTACCCGATGATCGGCAACGCCAAGACACTCGCCCGGCTGCTGGGCTTCCCGTACTTCCCCCTGACGCCGACCTTTCCGTGGCTGGGTCCGCTGGGCGCGATCCCGCTGCCGACGAAGTGGACCATCCAGTTCGGCGAGCCGATCCCCACGGACGGCTATCCGCCGGAGGCGGCCGAGGACCCGATGCTCATGTTCAACCTGACCGACCAGGTCAGGGAGCAGATCCAGCACACGCTGTACAAGCTGCTGGTGCAGCGCCGGTCGGTGTTCTTCTAGCGCCCGTCGGAGGTCGTGCCGCACACGGCGACGGGGGCGCCTTCGGACGGGAGCGCCCCCGAAGCAATCGGGGGCGCTCCTGCGTGACGGCTCCTGCGCGTCCTCCACCGCGTGTCCGCTACGGGGCGTCCTCGGCATCGATGCCGAGGCCCGGCAGCAGGCCGGGCAGGAGCGGCGGGAGGGTGACGTCGGGCTGGGCGGGTGCGGTGGCGTCCGTGGAGGGTGCCGAGGTGGTGCTGTCGCCGCTCTCCTCCGGCGGATCGAGCAGCCCGCCGGTGTTTCCGCCGAGCAGACCGTCCTCCTCGCTGCCCGTGTCGGCGGACCGGCTGGGTCCGTCGCTGCTGGGGCCGCTCTCGCCGGAGGTGCCGCTGCCGGCGCCGGACGGCTCGGAGCTGCCCGTGGCCGACGGGTCGCCGGGCGTCGGCCCGGAGCCGCTCGGCTGCCCGCTGCCGTCGTCGTCACCCGCCGGGCGCTGCGGCAGCAGCGACTTCAGCGGGGCGACGTCCTGGTCTATGGCGTCGAACACCGACGTGACCTGCTCGCTGACGTCCCCGAGCTGCACCGGCAGCCGGTCGCGCAGGGCGCCCCAGGTGTCCCGGTGCGACGCGGAGAAGGAGGAGAGCGCCTGCATGGGGCCCAGGGAGCCGGGGTTGCGCTGGTACGCCTCGCGCAGCAGCCGGTGGCCCTCGGACGCATCGTGCCGCATGCCGGACAGGGTGCGGCGGATCTCGCCGAGGGATTCGTGGTCGAGGTGGCCGCCGCGCCCGCGCTCCATCAGCCGGCGGGCTTCGCTCAGCCGGGTCGAGGCGTGGTCGAGGTGGACCCGGCCGCGCTCGTCGTTGCCGTCGGCGAGGCCGAGTTTGACGTCCTCTATGCCGCGCTTGAGGCCGTACAGCGAGTCGCCGGGCAGGGCGTCGGAACTGGCGGCGGCGACTCCGCCCAGGGCACCGGCGGCCACGCCGACGGTGATGCCGCCCGCGGTGAGGCCCTTGGCCAGGCGTGAGCGCGGTCGCAGTTTGCCCAGCGGAGTCGCTCGGTGGGCGCCCCTGGCCCGGTGTGAGCGCTGTTCCGGCACGGATGGGTCCGTCGCCTCGCCCGCCGCGGTGCCCTCCTGGAGCATGGCCTCGAACGCGGCCACCAACTGGGCCCGCTGGACGACCTTCACCTCGGGATCGAGCTCCGGCTTCGGTAGCGCGCCGAGCCCGGTGGCAAGACCCAGAATGCGCGCCTGCTCGGGTCTTGCCGCGGCAGCCGGGGCCGGTCCTTCGGTCTGCTCGGCCGCCGTGCCCCGATCGGACTGATCCTCCAGGGCCTGGGCGAAGGCGTTCGCCCGCCGGTGCGCCGATACGTTCGCGATCACTGGCGGCACCTCCTCTCGTCATGACGGTCGACTCCCCAGGGGGTCCTGAGGGTTCCCCACCCTGACCGCGTACACACGATCGGGTGATCGGAGTCGGCCAGAGGGTGACCACAGGGAGCCTGCATCCCGCACAACGAGCGGCGCGGCACTTGGGTTACGGACGGCGAATGACCGGTTCGGCAAGTCAACGAAGCCTCACGCAGCGTGAGTTGAGCGTCGCTGAGCGTTGTTGCTCAGCGGGCGTCTTCGGGGAGGAGTCGGGCCAGGGTGCGTACGGCCCGGTACTGGAGGGTCTTGATGGCACCCTCGTTCTTGCCCATCACCCGTGCGGTCTCGGCCACCGACAACCCCTGGAGAAACCGGAGCGTGACGCACTCCTGCTGCTGGGGGTTGAGTCGTCGTACGGCATCGAGGAGGGCGGCATTGGACAGCGATTCGAGAACGGAGTCCTCGGGCGAGCGTGCTACCTCGTTGGCATCGAGCATCTCCCCGGTGGTGATCTCGAGACGGAACCGGCTGGACTTGAAGTGGTCGGCGACCAGGTTGCGGGCGATGGTGACCAGCCAGGCGCCGAAGTCGCGCCCCTGCCAGGTGAAGGTGCCGATGCGCCGCAGCGCCCGCAGAAAGGTCTCGCTGGTGAGGTCCTCGGCGGTCGCCTTGCCCCCCACGCGGTAGTAGATGTACCGGTACACGGTGTCGCTGTACTGGTCGTAGAGCCGTCCGAAGGCCTCGGCCTCGCCGGCCTGGGCGCGCTCCACGAGGTCCATCATCCGGGCGCTGTCGCTGTCCGCGGCGGGACGGCGCGCGGTGGCCGCGCCGGACGGGCGGCCGCGCCTGCCGGCCGTCCGCCCGTCGCCCGACCGCCGCCCGTCGGCGACGGCGCTGCGCGCCGGCACCTGCTCGAGGCCGTCGGCGAGGGCGTAGCACGGGCCGACGGGCGCGGTGGCGAAGGCGGGGACGGCGTACGCGGTGGGGACGAAGCCGCGCAACTTGTCTCGGACTGTCGCGACCGTCGCGCGCAGCGTAGCCAGGCCCGAGGCGTCAACCCCGACGTGTGGGTACACGGGACTCCCAGAGGCAGAGCTTCCATCACGTGCAGTGCGGGACCGTTCACCCGTCGTAGCGACGGAGGGGTACCGGTTTGCGTCTGAGGAGAATAACGCTTCGTGTAGGCGCTGCTACACCCAGTTGCTCAAATCTACGATTACGTCGCTTCCGTAACCGGTTGGCGCCCGATCAGGTGCCGCAACATGAACGATTGTTGACCGAAATGGTTCGCATTCGGTCCCGGTGAGGGCGTGTTGTGGCCGTGTTCAGCCAACAGGACTGGACAGGGCGGTTGCGGGGTACGGCAGTTGGATTGGTTGCGCGCGGTCGCGCATGGCGGAAAGAGGACGGTCCGGGGCGGCCCCGCCCGCGGCGGGCGGCGCGTCAACACGCCGGACCCCGCCGGTGCCGCCCGGTGGCCGCGGGGTCAGCGGCTCAGGACGCGCTTGCGGTGCATGGCGATGGCTGCGGCCGTGCCGCCCGCCACCGCGCCGACCCCCGCCGCCGCGGGGATGCCGACCTTCGCCGCCTTGCGGCCCGTGCGGTAGTCGCGCAGCCGCCAGTCCATGTCGCGGGCGTGCTTGCGGAGCTTGGAGTCCGGGTTGATCGCGTACGGGTGCCCCACCAGCGACAGCATCGGGATGTCGTTGTGGGAGTCGCTGTAGGCCGCACAGCGGGACAGGTCGAGCCCCTCCGCCGCCGCCAGCGCGCGGACCGCCTCGGCCTTGGCCGGCCCGTGCAGCGGCTCTCCCACCAGCCGGCCGGTGTAGACGCCGTCGACCGACTCGGCGACCGTGCCCAGCGCGCCGGTCAGGCCCAGCCGTCGGGCGATCACCTGAGCGATCTCCACCGGGGCGGCCGTGACCAGCCACACCTTCTGGCCGGCGTCGAGGTGTGCCTGGGCCAGGGCACGCGTCCCCGGCCAGATCCGCTCCGCCATGTACTCGTCGTAAATCTCCTCGCCGATGGACTTCAGCTCGGAGACGCGGTGGCCCTGCACGATCGACAGCGCGGAGTCCCGCGCCTCCTGCATGTGCTCGGGGTCCTCGACGCCCGCCAGCCGGAACCATGCCTGCTGCCAGGCGAACCGCCACAGGTCGCGGGTCTCGAAGAACTTCCGCTTGTACAGGCCCCGCCCGAAGTGGAACAGGGCGGCCCCCTGCATCACGGTGTTGTCCAGGTCGAAGAAGGCTGCGGCCCGGTCGTCGCCGTGGACGGGGAACTCGGGTTCCCCTCCGGAGACCTCCTGGGTCGATTTGCGGGCTGCCTCCGCCGAGGCCTCGCCTGCCAACACGCTCCGCGCCGTGGCGGAGCGCCTACGGGGAGTGAGCCATCCGAGAGCGGCCATGGCGTGAGCATAGCCAGTCCGTCCGGTGGTTCCGGAGCCGAGAGGTTCGAAGCCTGTGAACTTACCGCGTCCGTGTCGTTAAGCACGCGCGCGAGAATGGCCGTATGAGCGCCCTCTTCCGCCGCAGGCCCCCGCAGGACCGTGTCGTCACCCTCATCCGCAAGCCCGGCTGTCATCTGTGCGACGACGCGCAGGTGGTGGTGGAGAAGGTGTGCGGTGCTCTCGGTGTGCGCTGGGAACAGAAGGACATCACCCAGGACCCGGAGCTGCACGAGCAGTACTGGGAGCAGATTCCGGTCGTCCTCGTGGACGGTCGCCAGCACACCTTCTGGCGGGTGGACGAGGACCGCCTGCGCAAAGCCCTGACGGACGCCTGAAACGCGGCCCCGGCGACCTCCCGGCGGACTCCGGTGCCGCCCCCGCCGAGTGGTCCGAGCCACTGATCAACTGACTGACCAACCAGTCCAAAGTGGCGAAAAGTCGCTTAGGATCGATGGTGGTTCGGTCTCGGGGGCGGGGTTGACAGAGGAGAGTGTGCGGTTTTGCCCCCAGAAGAAAAGGAACGACGGTGCTCGCGCGCCGGTTCCCCGCATGGGTCCCGGGGGCGCGTGACCCCGGTCACGTTGCCCGGGCAAATCGGACACAATCTTTGTGCACGCGTTCACAAAGACATAGCCTGCATTCGACGGGGCGGTCCGGGGACGTATGGCCGCCCGCAGCCCCGCGCTACCCGCAGGAGCACCGTGGCAACTGGCCGAACTCACCGACCGGCGACCCGTAGCCGAGGGATTCCCGAGGCCACCGTCGCCAGGCTTCCGCTGTACCTCCGCGCCCTCACCGCGCTCTCGGAGCGCTCGGTGCCGACCGTCTCCTCCGAGGAGCTGGCGGCCGCGGCCGGGGTCAACTCCGCGAAGCTGCGCAAGGACTTCTCGTACCTGGGCTCCTACGGGACGCGTGGCGTGGGCTACGACGTCGAGTATCTCGTGTACCAGATCTCCCGTGAACTCGGCCTGACCCAGGACTGGCCGGTTGTCATCGTCGGTATCGGCAACCTCGGCGCCGCGCTCGCCAACTACGGCGGGTTCGCCTCGCGCGGCTTCCGCGTCGCCGCGCTGATCGACGCCGACCCGGCGCTCACCGGCAGGCCCGTCGCGGGCATCCCGGTGCAGCACACCGACGAGCTCGAGAAGATCATCGACGACAACGGCGTCTCGATCGGCGTGATCGCCACCCCCGCCGGTGCCGCCCAGCAGGTCTGCGACCGGCTCGTGGCCGCCGGGGTCACCTCCATCCTGAACTTCGCGCCGACCGTGCTGTCCGTCCCGGACGGCGTCGACGTGCGCAAGGTCGACCTCTCCATCGAACTCCAGATCCTCGCCTTCCACGAGCAGCGCAAGGCCGGCGAGGAGGCCGCGGCCGAGGCCGCCGCCGTCCCGGCCGCCCCCCGCGAGGAGAGCCCCGCCGACCAGGGACCCGACGGGGACGTGCCCGCCGTGATGCCGGCATGAGCCTCCTCGTCGTCGGACTGAGCCACCGCAGCGCCCCGGTCAGCGTGCTGGAGCGGGCCTCGCTCGGCGCGGACACGCAGACGAAGCTGCTCCAGGACACGGTCGCCGCCGAGCCGGCCACCGAGGCCGCGGTGCTCGCCACCTGCAACCGCATCGAGCTGTACGCCGACGTGGACAAGTTCCACGCCGGTGTCGCCGAGCTGTCCACGCTGCTCGCCCAGCACAGCGCGGTCGGCCTCGAGGAGCTCACTCCCTATCTCTATGTGCACTACGAGGACCGGGCCGTCCACCATCTGTTCTCGGTGGCGTGCGGGCTGGACTCGATGGTCGTCGGCGAGGGGCAGATCCTCGGCCAGATAAAGGACTCCCTCGCGCGGGCGCAGGAGCTGCACACCGCCGGACGGCTGCTGAACGACCTGTTCCAGCAGGCGCTCCGGGTCGGCAAGCGTGCCCATTCCGAGACCGGGATCGACCGGGCCGGGCAGTCCCTCGTCACCTTCGGCCTGGAGCAGCTCGCCCTCGGCACGCCGGTCGGGACCTGGTCCCGCAGGAAGAAGGCGCTGGTCATCGGCGCCGGTTCGATGTCCTCGCTGGCCGCGGCCACGCTCGCGCGGGCCGGGGTCGCCGAGATCGTCGTCGCCAACCGCACCCCCGAGCGCGCCGAGCGGCTCGCCGCCCTGCTCGACGAGCAGTACGGACAGCGCCTCACCGAGGGCGACGACACGGCCGTGCTGGCCCGCGCGGTGCCCATGGGATCGGTGCCGTTCGAGCTGACACGTGCCGACGTCGTCGTCTCCTGCACCGGCGCGACCGGGCTGGTGCTCGGTGCCGACGTCGTCGCCGCCGGGGTCGAGGGCCGCACCGGCCGTCCGGCCGCCGAGCGCGTCCCGGCCGAGGACGTGCGGGAGGCGCCCCTGCCGCCCACGTCCGTCGGCACGGACGAGGGCTGCCCGCTGGACCTGTCGGCCGTGCAGCCCGGCTTCTCCGTGATGGGCGAGGCCGCCGTGGCCGGTCTGGACGCGGCCACGCTGGAGCAGCACGCCGCATGGGTCGCCGGGGGCACCGTCGACCGCCGCGAGGCGGGTCGGCGCGGTCTGGAGGCCGATGCCGAGCTGATCGGCGCGCTGGCCGCGACCGCGGCGAGCGTCGGCCGGATCCCCGAGCGGCGCCGCCCCGAGCCGGTGGCCGAGCCGCCGCGCCCCGAGCCGGTCCTGTTCCTGCTCGACCTCGCGATGCCGCGCGACATCGACGCGGCCGTGCACCGCCTCGCCGGGGTGCGCCTCGTGGACATCGAGTCGCTCGCCGAGGCCTCCGCGGACGCCCCGATGGCTGCCGACGTGGACCAGGTCCGGCGTATCGTCTCCGACGAGGTGGCGGCCTTCGGCGCGGCGCAGCGGGCCGCGCACATCACGCCGACCGTGGTCGCTCTGCGCACCATGGCCGCCGATGTCGTGGCCGGTGAGATGGCGCGCCTCGAGGGACGGCTGCCCGGCCTGGACGACAAGCACCGCGCGGAGATCACGCAGACCGTGCGGCGGGTGGTCGACAAACTGCTGCACGCGCCGACCGTACGGGTCAAGCAGCTCGCGGCCGAGCCCGGCGGCGCCGGGTACGCGGACGCGCTGCGCACCCTGTTCGACCTCGACCCCGAGACGGTGGCCTCCGTCTCCCGGGCCGGGGACAGCACCGAGAAGAACCCAGAGAACCGAGGGCCGGCATGAGTGACAAGGCACTGAGGCTTGGGACGCGGCGCAGCAAGCTCGCCATGGCCCAGTCCGGGCAGGTGGCGGACGCCGTGAGCCAGGTGACCGGGCGGCCCGTCGAGCTCGTCGAGATCACCACGTACGGCGACGTCTCGCGCGAGCACCTCGCGCAGATCGGCGGCACCGGGGTCTTCGTGGCCGCGCTGCGGGAGGCGCTGATCCGCGGCGAGGTCGACTTCGCGGTGCACTCGCTGAAGGACCTGCCGACCGCGCAGCCCGAGGAACTGGTGCTCGCCGCCGTGCCGGAGCGCGAGGACCCGCGGGACGTGATCGTCGCGCGGGACGCGCTGAAGTTCACGGACCTGCCGCGCGGCGCCCGGATAGGCACCGGTTCGCCGCGCCGCATGGCGCAGCTGAACGCGTACGCCCGCGCCCACGGCCTGGACATCGAGACGGTGCCCATCCGCGGGAACGTCGACACCCGGATCGGATACGTCCGCGCCGGTGAGCTGGACGCCGTGGTGCTGGCCGCCGCAGGACTCAACCGGATCGGCCGCAGCGACGAGGTGACCGACTTCCTGTCGGTCGACACGGTGCTGCCCGCTCCCGGCCAGGGGGCCCTGGCGATCGAGTGCGCCGCGGGCAACGCGGACCTGATCGCCGCGCTGGCGGCGCTCGACGACCCCTTCACGCGGGTCGCCGTGACGGCCGAGCGTTCCCTGCTCGCCGCCCTGGAGGCCGGTTGCAGCGCCCCGGTGGGCGCGCTGGCCGACCTTCCTCCCGATCTCGACTTCGCTCGTGCCTGGGGAGAGCCCCAGGCCGGCGCGCAGATTGTCAAGGAAATGCGCCTGCGGGGCGTCGTCGGCACGACCGACGGTTCCACGCTGGTGCAGCTGTCCACCACCGGTCCCGTGCCCGAGACGCACGAGGCGGCGACGGCACTCGGTCGCGAACTCGCCACCGAGATGCTCGCCCAGGGCGCGGCCGGTCTGATGGGGGAGCGAGCACAGTGAGCCCCACCACCCTTCCCGCCGCCGGTCTGGAACACGGGCACGTCACCTTCCTCGGTGCCGGACCCGGGGATCCGGGACTGCTGACCCTGCGCGCCGTCGAGGCGCTGGCGAACGCGGACGTCCTCGTCGCCGAGCACGAGGTGCTCGACGTCGTACGCCGGCACGCCAGGCAGGGCGTCGCCGAGGTGCACACGGACACGGACGCGCCGGGTTCCTCCGCGTCGGCCGCTCCGGGCACGGGCGCGCCCCAGCTGACGGTCGTTGACGGAGCGTCAACAGCCGCCGCTGTCCCCGCGGTGAGGGATGCGGCACATCTTGTCATGGAGGCCGCGCGGGGCGGCAGGCGGGTCGTGCGTGCGGTGTCCGGCGATCCGGGGCTGGACGCGTACGCCGCCGAGGAGATGCTGGCGTGCGCCGCGGCCGGGGTGCCTTTCGAGGTCGTCCCCGGCATCGCGACCGCGGTCGGCGTGCCCGCGTACGCCGGTGTGCCGCTGCGGGACGCCGAGGGCGCGGACGTGCGGTTCGTGGACGCCCGCACGGCGTCCGAGCGGTGCTGGACGGAGGTCGGGGCGTCGGACGGCACCGTGGTCGTCTCCACCACGCTGGACTCCGTGGCCGCCGCCGCGGGCGAACTGGTGTCCGCCGGACGTAAGCCCGACACTCCGATGACGGTGACCGTCGCCGGTACGACGACCCGGCAGCGCACCTGGACGGCGACGCTGGGCACCATCGCGCAGACGCTGAAGCAGGCGAAGGTGCTGCCCTCCCCGGAGGGCGGCCGGCCGGTGATAGCCGTGGTCGGTGAGCGTTCCGCCGCCGCCCAGCGCGACCGGCTGGCGTGGTTCGAGTCCAAGCCGCTGTTCGGCTGGAAGGTGCTCGTGCCGCGCACCAAGGAGCAGGCGGCGTCGCTCTCCGACCAGCTGCGGTCCTACGGTGCGGTCCCGCACGAGGTGCCGACGATCGCCGTCGAACCCCCGCGTACCCCCCAGCAGATGGAGCGCGCGGTCAAGGGCCTGGTGACGGGCCGCTACGAGTGGATCGCGTTCACGTCGGTCAACGCGGTGAAGGCGGTCCGCGAGAAGTTCGAGGAATACGGCCTCGACGCGCGTGCCTTCGCGGGTATCAAGGTCGCGGCGGTGGGCGAGCAGACGGCCAATGCGCTGATCGCCTTCGGTGTGAAGCCGGACCTGGTGCCGAGCGGCGAGCAGTCGGCCGCCGGTCTGCTGGAGGACTGGCCGCCGTACGACCCGGTCTTCGACCCGATCGACCGCGTGTTCCTGCCGCGCGCCGACATCGCCACGGAGACGCTGGTCGCCGGGCTGATCGAGCTGGGCTGGGAGGTCGACGACGTCACCGCCTACCGCACGGTGCGTGCGTCGCCGCCCCCCGCGGAGACCCGGGAGGCGATCAAGGGCGGCGGCTTCGACGCGGTGCTGTTCACGTCGTCGTCGACGGTGCGGAACCTGGTCGGCATCGCGGGCAAGCCGCACAACGTGACGGTGATCGCCTGTATCGGCCCGGCGACGGCGAAGACGGCCGAGGAACACGGCCTGCGCGTCGACGTCATGGCTCCCGAGCCGTCGGTGCACAAGCTGGCGGAGGCCCTGGCCGACTTCGGCATGCGGCGCCGCGCGGCGGCCCTCGAGGCGGGCGATCCGGTCACCCGGCCGAGCGAGCGGCGGCCGGGGGCGCGCAGGCGGCGGTCGACGACGTGAGGCCGCCCGGCGGGGCGAGGCCGTACGCGTGAGGTGGTGGTGGGGGGGGGGGGCGGGGGGGGGCCCCCCCCCCCCCCCCCCAAACCCCGCCCCCCCCCCCCGGGGGGGGGGCGGGGGGGGGGGGCCCGGGGGGGGGGGGGGGGGGTTGGGGGGGGGGGGGGGGGTGTT
>NZ_JBIAIG010000032.1:0-17646 GCF_042871235.1 Streptomyces sp. NPDC005931 | reverse complement strand
CTTTCCTCCGGGCGCTTCCCTTCGGTCTTGCGTTTCCGACTCTATCAGATCCTTTTCTCGACCTGACCCCCAGTCAGCGGGGTTTGTCTTCCCGGGCGCTGGGCCGTTCCGACGTCCCAAACCTTAGCGGATTCTCTCGGGGCTTCTCAAATCGGCGCCGTTTCCGGTCCCGCTCAAGACTCCGAGTCCCATGCGAATTGAATTCGGGCACGCCCAAAAACCCGGCTGGGAGATCATGCTTGATGGTGTGAGTGCCGCTGTCGCGGCGGAAGGTGCTGACGCAGAACCGTTACGGCCCCGCGGCAACCCGAAGAACTCTACGGACCGGGCAGGGGGCTGTCAAGCGGCCCCTGTCAAGATCTTTACGTCGCTGCCCGCAGACCCGGGTCAGTCCAGGTCGGAGAGGCGTCCACCGGCGTCCGGCTGGGCGTGCTCCACCCTGCGCAGCAGTCGCGTGAGGACCTCACCGAGGGCCGTGCGCTCCTCCGGGGAGAGGTCCTGGAGCAGGTCTTCCTCGAAGACCGTTGCGAGGCGCATGGCCTCCAGCCACTTCTCGCGGCCGGCGGGTGTCAGCTCGATGATGACGCGGACGCGGTTGGACTCGTCGCGCTCCCGGGTGACCAGGCCCTCGGCGACCATGCGGTCGATCCGGTGCGTCATGGCGGCCGGCGTCAGACCGAGGCGCTTGGCGAGGTCGCTGGGCCCCATGCGGTAGGGGGCGCCCGACAGGACGAGGGCCTTGAGGACCTCCCAGTCGGCGTTGCTGATGCCGAGCTCGGCGGTCTGCCGGCCGTAGGCGACGTTCATCCGGCGGTTCAGGCGGGACAGTGCCGAGACGATCTTCTCGACCTGGGGGTCGAGGTCCTGGAACTCGCGCTGATACGCGGCGATCTGCTCTTCGAGTGTCGGCTCGCTGAGGCCGGAGGTGTCGCCCATGGGGCGCAGTATCGCACGCCCCTACTTTGCCTTGAAGTTCTTCACTGTGTACTCTTTAGCTTCGAACTTTAGCTTCTAAGTGTTCAGGACTAACTAGTGAGAGAGGTGAACGTGACCAGGGCGATGGGCGCAGCGATGCGCCGGATCCACGTGGGCAACGCACTCAGCGCGTTCGGGCTGGGCTTCACCGTCCCCTACCTGTACGTCTATGTGGCGCAGGTGCGGGGGCTGGGGGCCATGACGGCGGGTCTCGTGCTCGCCGTCTTCGCTGTGGCCGCGCTGATCGTGCTGCCGTTCGCCGGGCGGGCCATCGTCCGGCGCGGCCCGCTGCCGGTGCTGCTCGCCGCCCTGGTCACCGCCGCGATCGGAGCGCTGAGCCTCGGCCTGGCGCGCGGCGCCGTCACCGTGCTGCTGTCCGCGGCGGCGCTCGGGGCCGGGCAGGCCGTGATGCAGCCCGCACTGGCGACGATGATCGTGGACTGCTCCACCGCCGGCACCCGGTCCCGGGCGTTCGCGATGCAGTTCTTCCTCCAGAACCTCGGTCTGGGTGTCGGCGGTCTCATCGGCGGACACCTCGTGGACACCACGAAGCCCGGCTCCTTCACCCTGCTGTTCTCGCTCGAGGCGGCGATGTTCCTGGTGCTGGTCGCCGTGATGGCGACGGTGCGGATGCCGCACTCGCCGCGCGTCGAGGACGCCCCGGGGCAGTCGGCCAGGGGCAGCTGGAAGCAGCTGCTCGGCAACCGGGCCATGGTGCAGCTGTGCGTGCTGGGCTTCGTGCTGTTCTTCGCCTGCTACGGCCAGTTCGAGTCGGGCCTGAGTGCCTACGGGGTCGAGGCCGCCGGGATCTCGACGTCGGCGCTGGGGACGGCACTGGCGGCGAACACGCTGGTGATCGTGGTCGCGCAGTTCGCGGTGCTGCGGTTCGTGGAGCGCCGCAGGCGCTCGCGGATGATCGCGTCCGTGGGACTCATCTGGGCTGTTGCCTGGGCCGTGGCCGGGTACGCCGGGCTCGGGAACGGCAGCCAGGCGATGGCGACCGCCGCGTTCGTCTCGACGTACGCGCTGTTCGGGCTCGGTGAGGCCATGCTGTCGCCGACGCTGGCCCCGTTGGTCGCCGATCTGGCGCCGACCGGGATGGCCGGGCAGTACAACTCCGCGTTCGCCCTGGTGAAGCAGCTCGCGCTGGCCGTCGGCCCGGCGGTGGGCGGTCCGCTGGGCGCCTCGCTGCACGCGCCGTACGTCGTGACGTTCCTGCTGTTCTCGCTGGGCATCACGGGGCTGGCGCTGCGGTTGGGCCGGCAGCTCACGGACGTGCAGGACCAGCCGTCGGTGGTGAAAGGCCGTGTGGTGGCGCAGGGGGGCGCGTCGGCGGGGCAGGCTCCGGCGCACGCCTGAGCATCACCCCGGTGAGCCCCCGGCACGCGGCAGGGCGAACTCGCACCAGACGGCCTTGCCGCCGCCGGGGGTGCGTCTGCACCCCCAGTTCGAGGCGATCGTCGCGACGATGGCGATGCCCCGGCCGGACTCGTCAACGGGCTCCGCGCGGCGGCGCCTGGGCAGGTGGTCGTCCCCGTCGGTGACCTCGATGATCAGACGGCGGTCGGTGCGTCGCAGGCGCAGCCGCATGGGCGGGGTGCCGTGCTGGAGGGAGTTGGCGACCAGTTCGCTGGTCGCCAGGACGCCCAGGTCGTGCAGGTCGGCGGGGAAGCGCCAGCTGGTGAGCACGCCGGAGGCGAAGGCACGCGCGCGTGGCGCCGCCTCGACCCCGCCCAGCAGCTCCAGGGCGGCGTTGCGGAAGAGCTCGCCCTCCGGTCCCTTGCGGGCGGGATGCTGGAGCACCAGGACGGCGACGTCGTCGTCGTGGTCGGGAGTGACGCCGGCCGAGCGGACCAGGCGGTCGCAGACGACCTGGGGGGTGCCGGTGGCGCCGGCCAGGGCCCGCTCCAGGGCGGCGATGCCCTCGTCCAGGTCCTCGTTCCTGCGTTCGACCAGGCCGTCGGTGTAGAGGACGGCGGTGGAGCCGGGGCCGAGGGTGATCGAGCCGGAGGCGTGCATCCAGCCGCCGGTGCCGAGCGGGGGGCCGGTGGGCTCGTCGGCGCGCTGGACGGTGCCGTTCTCGTCGCGGACCAGGATCGGCAGGTGGCCGGCCGAGGCGTACACCAGGCGGCCCTCGTTGGGGTCGTGGATGGCGTACGCGCAGGTGGCGATCTGGTTGGCGTCGATCTCGGTGGCGAGGCCGTCGAGGAGCTGGAGCACCTCGTGCGGGGGCAGGTCGAGGCGGGCGTAGGCGCGCACGGCGGTGCGCAGCTGCCCCATGACGGCCGCCGCGCGGACGCCGCGGCCCATGACGTCGCCGATGACGAGGGCGGTGCGGCCGCCGCCGAGGGTGATCACGTCGTACCAGTCGCCGCCGACCGCGGCCTCGGTGCCGCCGGGGTGGTAGACGGCGGCGATGCGCAGGTCGTCGGGCTCCTCGAGTTCCTGGGGGAGCAGGGAGCGCTGGAGGGTGACGGCGGTTTCGCGCTGGCGGCGTTCGCTGGCGCGCAGGCGTTCGGCGGCTTCGGCGTGGTCGGTGACGTCGGCGGCGAAGACGAGGACTCCGGGACCGTGGGCGTCACCCTGGCCGACCGGGGTGCAGGTGAAGGTGTAGGAGCGGCCGTCGGGGGCCTTGCGGGACTTGACCGTGCGGGGCCTGCCGCTGCGCAGGACCTGGTCGAGCAGGGGCAGCAGGCCGAGTCGGTCGAGCTCGGGGAGCGCGCCGCGCGCGGGCGCGCCGACCGGGCGGACGCCGAACGCGGCGGCGTAGGCGTCGTTCACGTAGGCGACGCGGTGCTCGGGGCCGTGCACCAGGGCGACGAGGGAGGGGACGCGGTCGAGCACCTCGCGCACCCGCAGGTCGTCGACGGCGGGTACGGGCGGCGCGTCGTCGGTGAACCGCTCGGCGCGGGCCGCGGGCACGGAGCCGTCTCCCTGCCGGTCCGGGGAGACCGTGTGCTCGGTCCGCGCTGCGGCGCGGCGCTGCGTTCCGGGGAGCCGGGCGCTCCAGCGCGTGAAGTTCACGAATCCTTGCCTCGTGTCGTTGTCGGCGGCCGGAAGCCGGGACCGGCCGGAGCCCCGGAGGGCCGCACCGGGTGGGCGGTGACCCGCCCGCGGTGGTGGACCAGTCTGGCAGGGTGCCGACCGGGCCGACATCCGTCAGACGCCGGGCCGGCCGCTGGAGTTCCGTGGTCCGGTCAGGACGACCCCTTCGGGTTGTGCGGGGGGTCCTGGGAAGGCTTTCCACCGGCCGCCAGTTCGAACTCCGCACGGGGGTGTTCGAGTGAACCAAGGGAGACGATCTCCCGCTTGAAGAGCCCGGCCAGCGTCCATTCCGCCGCCACGCGCGCCTTGCGGTTGAAGGTGGGGATGCGGCTGAGGTGGTACGTGCGGTGCATGAACCAGGCGAAGTAGCCCTTGAGCTTGCGTCCGTAGACGTGCGCGACGCCCTTGTGCAGGCCCAGGGAGGCGACGGACCCGGCGTACTTGTGGGCGTACGTCTCGAGCGGTTCGCCGCGCAGGGAGTGCGCGATGTTGTCGCCGAGGACCTTCGCCTGGCGCAGGGCGTGCTGGGCGTTGGGGGCGCATTCCCGGCCGGGCTCCCCGGCGGCGACGTCGGGGACGGCGGCGGCGTCTCCCGCGGCCCACGCGTGCGTGGTGCCCTCGACGGTCAGCTCGGCGGTGCACTTCAGGCGCCCGCGCCTTGTCAGCGGCAGGTCGGTCGCGGCGAGTACGGGGTGCGGCTTGACACCGGCCGTCCACACGAGGGTGCGGGTGGGGAACCGGGCGCCGTCACTGAGCACGGCGACCCGGTCGGCGCACGACTCCAGCCGGGTCTCGAGGCGCACGTCGATGTTGCGTCGGCGCAGCTCCGTGATCGTGTAGCGCCCCATCTCCTCGCCGACCTCGGGCAGGATGCGGTCCGTGGCCTCGACGAGGATCCACTTCATGTCCTCGGGCCGCAGGTTGTGGTAGTAGCGCGTGGCGTACCGGGCCATGTCCTCCAGTTCGCCGAGCGCCTCGACCCCGGCGAAGCCGCCGCCGACGAACACGAAGGTGAGGGCGGCGTCGCGGACGGCGGGATCACGGGTGGAGGAGGCGATGTCCATCTGTTCGAGGACGTGGTTGCGCAGGCCGATGGCCTCCTCCACGGTCCGGAAGCCGACGCCGTGCTCGGCGAGCCCGGGGATCGGCAGGGTGCGCGAGACGGATCCGGGCGCGAGGACGAGTTCGTCGTACGCCAGTTGCCGGCCCCCGGTGCCCTCCTCCTCCGTGGCGAGCGTCGTGATGGTGGCCGTGCGCCTGGCGTGGTCGACGGCGGTGACTTCGCCGATGACGACACGGCACCGGCCCAGGACGCGGCGCAGCGGTACGACGACGTGCCGGGGGGAGATCGCCCCGGCGGCCGCTTCGGGCAGGAAGGGCTGGTACGTCATGTACGGGTCCGGTGTGACGACGGTGACCTCCACCTCGCCGCGCCCCAGTTCCCCCTTCAGGTTCCGCTGGAGGCGCAGGGCCGTGTACATCCCGACGTAGCCGCCGCCGACAACGAGAATGCGCGCACGTTCCTTCACCATCCCATGACGCACCCGCCGCTTGCGTTTGTCCACAGGCTCGACGAATTGTGTGACCGGACGCCTTGAGAATCCGGGGTGGCCGGGAGGCCCGGCCACACTCCGTGCCCGCAGGTCAGCCCGTGTGATCGCGACCCGGCACGGGAGGACATACGGGACGATTGCGCCCCGTACTCCGATCGGGGGGCGCTCCGTGCGGAACCTCCCTCTTCTGAATTGACCCCCTCTCAACTATGTTCGTGTGTCGACGGGGTGTAGGGGGATGCGCTCATCGGGTCCGCGACGGGCGGGTTCGGGAACCGGGCTCGATCCGTACGCCCCGGGAATCAATGGCGGGGAGAAGTCTCCGGGGGGAGACGTCATTACCGGGGGAAAGCGTATGCATGTTCAGGATTCTCATTGGTCTTCCGCGTCCGCCGTGGCCACCGGCGGCGCGATGAGCGCGGCGGCGAGCAACGGGCGCGCGGACCGGGCGCGCACGACGCCGCTGCGCGTGGACGCACAGCGCAATCTGGAGCACGTGCTGCGTGCCGCGCGCGAGGTCTTCGGCGAGCTGGGCTACGGCGCGCCCATGGAGGACGTGGCACGACGGGCACGGGTCGGTGTGGGCACGGTCTACCGGCGCTTCCCGAGCAAGGACGTCCTGGTGCGGCGGATAGCCGAGGAGGAGACCTCCCGGCTCACCGAGCAGGCGCGTGCGGCGCTCGGCCAGGAGGACGAGCCGTGGTCCGCCCTGTCGCGCTTCCTGCGCACGTCGGTCGCGTCGGGTGCCGGGCGGCTGCTGCCGCCGCAGGTACTGCGGGTGGGCGTGGCGGACGAGCCGCTCGCGCAGGATCACGCGCGCGTGCCGCAGCAGCGGACCCAGCCCGGCAACATTGAGCTGCGGCTGGTGCCCGAGGAGCCCGTGACGGTGGCACCGGAGGACGACGCCGGCGCGGCCGAGTTGCTCGACGTGGTGGGTCAACTGGTGGAGCGGGCCCGTGCGGCGGGCGAACTGCGCCCGGACGTCTCGGTCTCCGACGTCCTCCTGGTGATCGCCACGGCCGCGCCGTCCCTGCCGGACGCCGCCCAGCAGGCAGCCGCCTCGGCCCGCCTCCTGGACATCCTCCTGGAGGGCCTGCGCTCCCGTCCTGCCTGAGGCAGGCTCAGGGGCATGCCGAGGGGGCGGCACGGCGCGCACGTCCGGACGACGCCGCCCCCCGAACGGGTGACCCCGCTCGCCGACCCACCGGAAAACCGGGCCGGTGGCGGGCGCCTGAGGCGGCGGCCGGCGTCACCGGGCGGGACGGGAGTCCGGTGACGGGTGCGGCAGTCCACCGCGGGTGACCGGTCGGAGCGGGCGCCCAGGCGTGCCGCGGACGGGTTCCGAGTTTCTCACCCGGACGCGCTCGGGCGCCGCACGGCGTACGAGGAACCGTACCGGCGCCACGCGGAGGCGGTGTGCCGCTGTGCCCGCACCTGCTGCGCGGGCACGTCCACACATCGGACGACCTGACCACCGGGGTCCGCGTCCACCTGTCCCGGGCGAGGTGCGGCGGCTCGGGCCCGGTGGTGCGCCGGCTGCGCCCGTCCACCGACCTCGGTCCGCCGGGTGGCGGCCACCGTGCCCCGGACGGCGAAACGCGAGCACCTGGCGACGACTTCAGGCTCTCCGTGGCCCGGGACGCCTGCCTGGGCCCCGGAAGCGACACTCTGGTCCGGGCGCGGACGCGCGGGCGACGCACCGGTGACGCACGAGCCGAAAGGTCCCTGCGAGGCGGGCGTCCCGCCCCTTGTCGGAGCGCCGGCAGTGGGCGGGACGTGGCGCACCGAGGGCGGCGACACGTCCCGGGCGAGGCCACCACCCTCTTCGGCCCGGACGCCACCGCGCGCCCGCGTCCCGGCCGGCCGCGCCCACGAGGAGCAACGGGCGCCGCACCGCAGCCAGGGCGCACCCCTGCGCACCCCGCACAGGCGCCACCGCCCCAGTGCGGCGGAACCCGCATCCGCATCCCATTCCCCGGCCCCGCACCCGAGCCGCAGGCCCCCACTCGCGGACGCAGGGCCCCCACGCCCGAACCACGCGCCGCGGGCAAGGAGCGCACCCCTGCGCACCCCACACCCGCACAGGCACCGCCCACCCATCCCGCACACACCCCACCACCGCAGGCGGCGGAACCCGCCCCGCGCCGAGACACCGCACCCGCGCCACAGGCATCCGCACCCGCACGGACCCCACGCCACAGGCACCCGCACCCGCACCCGCACCCGCACCCGCACCCGCACGGACCCCACACCGCAGGCACCCGCACCCGGCCTCAGACCCCCACCGCCCGAACCCGACCGAACCCCGCGCCCAGGCACCCGCACCCGAACCCGACCGAACCCCGCGCCCAGGCCCCGCGTCGATGCCTACCGCGCCGCCCCCAGCGCGCCCCGCTGCGGGGCGATCCCCGCCGGCACCGCCCGCTGGCGGCCCGGAGTCCCCGTCCAGCACGTTCCCCGCCGGGACAGCAGCCGCCGCAGCCACAACTCCAGCGACACCAGATCCGCCAGCCCGTCCAACGGCAGCGCCTCCCCCTCCGCCGCCCCCCGCAGCGCCTTGCGCACCACCCGCGCCTCCACCAGCCCCGCCTCCGCCAGCAGCGGCGTGTCGAAGAGCGCCATCAGCGAATCCGCGGCCACCCGCAGACCGGTGCGGGCCGCCGCCGCGGACGTTCCCTGCGTCGGGGCCCCCCACCCGGCCGGCAGCTCCCGCACGCCCGCCCCCTCGAGGACCGTCCGCAGGATCGCCGCCCGCGCCCCCGGCTGCACCCGCAGCGCCTCCGGCAGTGCCCGGCACGCCCGCACGACCTGGTTGTCGAGGAACGGCGCGTGCAGCCGCTGGAACCGGATCTCGGCGGCCTGCTCCAGCACCCGCAGGTCCGCGGCGTGCCGGGCCAGCGCCGCCCGTGCCCGGAAGTCGCCGGGCCGCTGTCCCGGCCCCACGTCCGACCGGTGCCTCGACGCCTGGAGACGAACCGATACTTCAGCCAGTGCCTCCCCGGTCAGCCACCGGGCCGCCGGCCCCGGTCTCCCCCAGGTCAGCGCGGCGAGCGAGGCGTCCCCGGCCCCACCGGGGTCGGCGTCGAACCGGTGGTCCATCAGCCGCTCGGCGAGGGTCTCGAGGCCGGCTCGGTACGGTGTGCGGGCCAGCCGCCGGGCCGCCGCGTACACCCGCGCCGGCACCATCACGGACCCGTCGGCCTTCGCCAGGGCGGCGACCGGGCGCACGAGATGCCTCCGCTTGCGGTCCATCAGCAGATCCGCGAGCCGCGCCGGGTGCGCGTCCAGCACCTGCCGTGCCCCGTACCCGGTGAAGTGGTCCGCGCTCCCCGCGGCCAGCCGCGTCCGGTGCCGGGCCGCGGTCACCAGCGAGGGCCCGGGCTCGTCGGTCAGCGGCCCGTCCAGGTCGGCGTACGGAAGGGTCTCCTCGCCGCCCGCCACCACCACGTGGTGCAGCCGGGGATTCGCCGCGAGCGCCCCCGCCCGCTCGATCTCGTCGGCGCCACCGCCCCCCGCACCCCACGGATCATCCCCGCCACCGCTTCCGGAAGCGCCGGAACCACCCACCACGAGGTCGTTGAAGGTGACGGCGAGCAGCCGCTCCCCCGCCCCCGTCCCGTGCCCCAGCACGGTCCCCGGCATTCCCGGCAGCCCCGCCGCGAGCAGCGCCAGCGTCCCCGACGCCGGCCCCCCGGACAGGTCGGCCCCGATCCCCGGGACCGGCATCCCGCGCGCCGCCCGCCGCTCGGCCGGCCCCATCCCGGGCACGGGCCCCGGGTCGATGTCGGCGCCCGGTACGTGCCGGGGCGCGGCCAGCCGGGTGCGTACCGCCTCGACCAGTGCGTCCCGGACCGCGTCCACCGCGCGGTCGGGGTCGGCCGGCGGCGCCGCGACCGCGAGCGAGGCGACGGGCTCGTACCCGGCGACCTCACGTGCCCCGGCGCGCAGGATGAGCGCGTGCCCCGGGGGGACGCGCCGCACGCCGTCGTACGGAGTGGAGTCGTGCAGCGCGGCGGGCACGTCGGGGGCGGCGAGCAGCGCGGCGAGGTGTCCGAAGTCGAGGTTGGCCTCGACGAGGTCGGCGAGCGGCAGAGCGGCGGTCGCGTAGGCGGTGCCGCCGGCCCAGGGGGTGTGGAAGACCGGGCGTGCGCCCGCGAGGTCGCCGCAGACGGTGATCCGGCGGCCCACCTGGACGACGGCGGTGTAGCTGCCCGGCCAGGCGGTCAGGTGCCGGAGTGCCCCACCGCGGGCGGCGAACAGCGCGACGCGCAGCTGTTCGTCGGAGGCGCCGCAGGTGCCGAGGACGGCGATGCGGGTCTGCGGGTCGGCCGCGACGATCCGTACCTCGTCGGGGCGCCAGTCGCCGACGGCCCACAGCGGATCGGGGTCGCCCCACAGTGGTTGGGATCCCACGGGCTGCAGGGTCTCACCGTCGCTCCCGGTGGCTCCGGCGGATCCGAACCCATGGGTTCCCGCGGCGGCGCTGCTCCATCCCACCAACCACCGCATCGACGCCTCCACAGGCTGTGGACAACCAGTGCACGGTACGAACCGGTCCCCATGCTGCCATGAAGGAGGCGCTCCAGAGGGGTGCCGGAGCCGCATGTGCTCCGCCGAATGCGCCCCGGCGGATACGTCTCCCCCGATCCGAACACCCGCCCGCCGCAAGGAGATCGCCAAGCGCCGACCCAGCGACGCCCACACCGCCGCGACGCGAATGCGCCCCCGCAGCGCGCCCCAAAAGCCACCAACGCGCCCTCAACTGCCTTGGCAAACGCGGAGATACCCTTCGAACGGTGGGGTCGATTTTCAGCCGAATCGAAGCGGTGAGACCACGCTCGAACACGCTCCGTACAGGCTCTGCGCACCCTCGGGCGCTCGCGCGGTCCGGGAGACGTGGCACGCCTCCCGGACCGTTCCGCCGCCCGCGGGGATGAAGGCGGCGGTGTCCCCCAGCCCACTGGATCCAGTACAGCGGGCCGACCCACGCACCGACCATGGAATCGCTCCCGTGATGGCCGGAGAAGAGCGCACGCACGGGCGCACGGCCACACGCCGGGGGCACGCCGCAACTGCGCGTATCGGACCCGCACTTCAGTACGGACCACAATCCCGCCATCCGGAAGAATGCCCCTTAACGCTTGGGATGCGGCGAACTACGCTGGGTTTACGAATGCCGCGTGGTTATGCCAGCGCGGCAGCCGTCTGTGTCGAGGGGTGGCGCATGTCCAGGGAGCAACGCGGGCCGAACGAAAAGCTCGGCGCCGTTCTCGCCCTCGCGGGAATCTCCAACGCAGGCCTCGCGCGACGCGTCAACGACCTTGGCGCGCAACGGGGACTGACACTTCGCTACGACAAGACGTCGGTGGCGCGCTGGGTGTCGAAGGGCATGGTGCCGCAGGGCGCCGCGCCGCACCTGATCGCGGCCGCCATCGGCCAGAAGCTCGGCCGTCCGGTGCCGCTCCACGAGATCGGCCTGGCGGACGCGGACCCCGCACCCGAAGTGGGCCTCGCCTTCCCCCGGGACGTCGGCCAGGCGGTGAAGTCCGCGACGGAGCTGTACCGCCTGGACCTCGCCGGCCGCCGTGCCGGATCCGGCGGCATCTGGCAGTCACTGGCCGGATCGTTCGCCGTGAGCGCCTACGCGACCCCCGCGTCCCGATGGCTGATAACCCCGGCCGACAGTTCGGTGGCGCGTGAGGCGAACCCGTCCGAGGGCTCCGGCGCACCGATCAAAGTCGGCCACAGCGATGTGCGGAAGCTGCGGGAGGCCGCCGAGGACGCACGGCGCTGGGACTCCAAGTACGGCGGAGGGGACTGGCGTTCGTCGATGGTCCCCGAGTGTCTCAGGGTCGAGGCGGCCCCGCTGCTGCTCGGCTCCTACTCCGACGACGTCGGCCGGGCCCTGTTCGGAGCGGCGGCCGAACTCACCCGCCTCGCGGGCTGGATGGCCTTCGACACCGGCCAGCAGGAGGCCGCCCAGCGCTACTACATCCAGGCCCTGCGCCTGGCCCGAGCGGCGGCCGACGTGCCCCTCGGCGGCTACGTGCTGGCGTCCATGTCCCTCCAGGCCACCTACCGCGGCTTCGGTGACGAGGGCGTGGACCTCGCCCAGGCCGCGCTGGAGCGCAACCGCGGCCTGGCCACGGCCCGCACGATGAGCTTCTTCCGCCTGGTCGAGGCACGCGCGCACGCGCGGGCGGGCGACGCCCCGGCGGCCGGCGCGGCCCTGAAGGCGGCCGAGGGCTGGCTGGAGCGCTCACGACCCGGCGACAGCGACCCGTCCTGGCTCGGCTTCTACTCCTACGACCGGTTCGCCGCCGACGCCGCCGAGTGCTACCGCGACCTCAAGGCGCCCCGCCAGGTCCGTCGCTTCACCGAGCAGGCCCTCTCCAGCCCGACGGAGGAGTTCGTGCGTTCGCACGGGCTGCGGCTCGTCGTCTCGGCGGTCGCCGAGCTGGAGTCGGGCAACCTGGACGCCGCGTGCGAGCAGGGCGTCCGCGCGGTGGAGGTGGCCGGCCGCATCTCCTCGGCCCGCACCACCGAGTACGTCAAGGACCTCCTGCAACGCCTGGAGCCCTACGGCGACGAACCCCGTGTGGTCGAACTGCGCGAGCGGGCCCGCCCCCTCCTGGCCCCCGCCTGACGGAACCGGCTCCCGGGTTTGAGCGCGCTGTCAGTGGCGCAGTGCACTATCGAACCCGGGAGGTGGTGCAGGTGCGGCCGGCGTACGACTGCGACGTGCTGGTGATCGGCGGCGGAATCGTCGGCCTGTCGACGGCGTACGCGCTCACCCGTGCCGCCCCGGGCACCCGCGTCACCGTCCTGGAGAAGGAGCCCGGCCCCGCCCGCCACCAGACCGGGCGCAACAGCGGCGTCATCCACAGCGGCATCTACTACCGCCCCGGCTCCCTGAAGGCGCGCTACGCGGTGCGGGGCGCCGCCGAGATGGTGAGGTTCTGCGCCGAGCACGGCATCGCGCACGCCGTCACCGGCAAGCTGATCGTCGCCACCGACCGCGAGGAGCTGCCCCGTCTGCACGCCCTGGTCCAGCGCGGCAGGGAGAACGGCATCCCGGTCCGCGAGCTGGGCCCCGCGCAGATCGCGGAGTACGAACCCGAGGTCGAGGGCGTGGCCGCCATTCACGTGGGCACCACCGGCATCTGCGACTTCACGGCGGTGGCCCGCCGGCTGGCCGAGGCGTCCGGCGCGGAGATCCGCTACGGCTCCCGGGTCATCCGCGTCGACCACCGCCCGGACCTGGGCGCCGCCGTCCGCACCGCCACCGGCGACGTCGTGCGCGGTCGCGTCCTGGTGAACTGCGCCGGCCTGTACTGCGACGAGATCGCCCGTCTCGCCGGGCAGGATCCCGGCGTGCGCATCGTGCCGTTCCGCGGCGAGTACTACGAACTGGCCCGCCCCCAGCTGGTCAGGGGTCTGGTGTACCCGGTCCCCGACCCGGCGTTCCCGTTCCTCGGCGTCCACCTCACCCGCGGCACGGACGGCGGCGTCCACGTCGGCCCCAACGCGGTACCGGCCCTGGCGCGCGAGGGCTACGACTGGCGCACCCTCCGCCCCCGCGAGCTCACCGGCACGCTGACCTGGCCCGGCTCCTGGCGGATCGCCCGCCGCCACTGGCGCTACGGCGCCGGGGAACTGCACCGTTCCCTCTCCAGGTCCGCCTTCACCCGCGCCGTCCGGCGTCTCCTGCCGGCCGTGCGGGAGGACGACCTGATCCCGACGTCGGCGGGCGTGCGGGCCCAGGCGGTCCTGCGCGACGGCACCCTCGTCGACGACTTCCTGATCCACGAGAGCCCTCGCGCGGTCCACGTCCTGAACGCCCCCTCACCGGCGGCGACGGCCTCCCTGCCGATCGGCAGGGAGATCGCCCGCCGAGCACTCGAGGCCTTCGACGGCACCCGCCACCCCACCCGTGTCCCGCAGCCCCGGCCCTAGACCGCCCGCCCACCGCCTCCCCGTAAAATCGGTGCCACTGTGTCTGACTCCCTGAATCCCCCCGCAGAGCGCCGGCCCGCCCCCGGCCACGACTCCCCGCACACGTCCGGGGTGTCCGTCCGCCGTACCCGGGGCAAGGGGGAGCCGCGCTTCCCGGACGGGCCGAAGGCCGATCCCGCCGGGTCGCACTTCGAGCGGCGGATCCGTAGTTTCCAGCCGCGCCGCAGCCGCGTCACCGCGGGCCAGGCGGACGCGCTCCAGCGTCTGTGGCCCAAGTGGGGCTTCGACATCGACGGCCGCGGCCACCTGGACCTGGTCGACTTCTTCGGCAACGACAACCCGGTGGTCCTGGAGATCGGCTTCGGCATGGGCGAGGCCACGGCGCTGATGGCCGCCGCAGACCCGGCCACCAACATCCTCGCCGTCGACGTCCACACCCCCGGCCAGGGCAATCTGCTGAACCTCGCCGACCAGCAGGGCCTGAGCAACGTCCGCGTCGGCAACGGCGACGCGATCATCCTGCTGCGCGAGATGCTCGCCCCCGACTCGCTCGACGGCCTGCGCGTCTACTTCCCCGACCCCTGGCCCAAGAAGCGCCACCACAAGCGCCGGCTGATCCAGCCCGCCTTCCTCACCCTGGCCGCGAGCCGCCTCAAGCCGGGGGCGGTCCTGCACTGCGCCACCGACTGGGAGCCGTACGCCGAGCAGATGCTCGAGGTCCTGACGGCACACCCCGACTTCGAGAACTCCCAGGCGGACGGCGGGTTCGCGCCACGCCCCGACTTCCGGCCGCTGACCCGTTTCGAGGGTCAGGGGCTGGACAAGGGACATGTCGTGAACGACCTGCTCTTCCGTCGCGTACCCCACGCGGACAGACCCGCCGCCCAGCCGAGCTGACCGACACGACGCCCAGCCGAGCCCTCCGGCTCCCCGCCGGCGCCGAGCCCGCCTCGCCGTTGTGCGGGCGGCGCCCCTCCCTCGTTAGGGACGATGCCGTGGCCACCAGCCCTCCGTACCCGACGCCTCCCACCGGCCGGACCGGCACCACCCCGGGCCACCCGCACTGGTGGCAGCGCCCGTGGGTGCGCTACGGAGCGCTGATCACCCTCCTGACGCTCTCGGGCCTGGTCATCCTGGCGCTGGTCCGGGAGCAGACCGGAACGGAGGGCTTCCTGGTCGGCCTTGGCCTGGCCACCCTCCCGGTCCCCCTGCTCCTGGCCGCGTTCCGCTGGCTCGACCGTGTGGAGCCGGGCCCCTGGCGCAACCTCGTCTTCGCCTTCGCCTGGGGCGCCTGCGCGGCCGCACTGATAGCGATCGTCGCCAACAGCTTCGCCACCCAGTGGATAGCCACGGCGACCGCCGACCCCTCCAGCGCGGACACCCTGGGCGCGACCGTCATAGCGCCCGTCGTGGAGGAGTCCGCGAAGGCGGCCGCCGTCCTCCTGATCTTCCTCTTCCGCCGACGCGACTTCACCGGCATCCTCGACGGCGCGGTGACAGCCGGGTTCTCCGCCACCGGCTTCGCGTTCACCGAGAACATCCTCTACCTGGGCACCGCCTTCGGCACGGACCAGCTGACCGGCGGCAGCGGCATGGCCTCGGTCACCGCGGCGACGTTCTTCGTCCGCATCATCCTGTCCCCCTTCGCCCATCCCCTCTTCACCGTCCTCACCGGCATCGGCTTCGGCATCTCGGCCCTCTCCCCGGACCGCCACCGGGCCCGCCGCATGCTGCTCCCGCTCGCCGGCCTGCTCCTCGCGATGGGCATGCACGCCCTGTGGAACGGCTCCGCGACGCTGGGCGAGTACGGCTTCTTCGCGGTCTACGCGGCCTTCATGGTCCCCATGTTCGGCCTCCTGACCTGGCTGGTGGTCTGGACCCGCCAACGCGAACTGCGCACGGTGCGTGGGGAACTGCCCGCCTACGCGGTCGCCGGCTGGCTCACCGCGGCCGAACCCTTCGCCCTGGGCTCCATGCGCGCCCGCCGCATCGCCCGCCAGTACGCCCGCCGCCACGGCGGCAGACCCGCGGCACGCGCAGTGGCCGAGTACCAGGCGTGCGCGACCTCCCTGGCCTTCCTCCGCCACCGGGGCCGCCAGGGACGGGCGAACGCCGACTTCGTCACCCGCGAACGCGAACTCCTCCGGCAACTGTGGCACCGCCGCGACGCCGCCCGCCCGGCCCTGGACCACGCCGCCCGCGCCACCGCACCCCCCTGGCCACCCCGGGCGGTGCCCCACGGCTACGGCCACGGCTACGGCCACCCCGCGTACACCCCGTACGCGAACCCGTACCGTCCCTGACCCGGGCACGACGAACGAGGCATGCCCCGAGAAACACCTGACCGGCAGCCCTGACGTCGTGGGGTCGCCGTCGGGACTGCCGGGAATCAGGAAGCGCCGGGTTCAGGAAGCGCCGAGTTCAGAAGCGCGATTCAGGAAGCGCGGGATTGCAGGAGCGCCAGGTTCAGGAGAGCGCGTCTCAGACGCTGAGGCCCTTCTCACGCAGCCACGCCATCGGGTCCACGCCCGAGGACGACCCCTCCGGGTGGACCTCGAGGTGAAGGTGCGCCCCCGTGACGTTGCCGGTCGCACCCACGCGCCCGATCACGTCACCGGTGTTGACCTTCTGCCCCACGCTCACGCTGATCGACGACTGGTGGGCGTACCAGATCTCGGTGCCGTCCTCGAGGGTCAGCACGGTCTTGTAGCCGTACGACCCGTCCCACCCGGCAGCGGTGATCGTGCCGGTGTGCACCGCCTTGATCAGCGTGCCCGTGGGCGCGGCGAAGTCCAGACCGGTGTGGTAGCCGGACGACCAGTACGCCCCGGCCTGACCGAACGTCGAGGTGACGGTGTACGAGGAGGTCGGCAGCGCGTACTGCTTCGCCAGCTGGGCGAGACGCTCGGCCTCGGCCTTCCTCGCGGCCTCCTCCTCCGCCTTCTTCTTCGCGGCGGCGGCCTTGGCCTCCGCCTCCTTCTCCGCCTTGGCCGCGGCCTCCGCGGCCGCCTTCTCGGCGGCGGCGACCGCCGCGGCCTCGGCCTTGCTCTGGGCCTGGTCCTGCTGCTGCTCGACCTGCGCCATGATCCGGGCGCGCAGCGCCTCGCCCGCGTCGGCGGAGCCCTGCTCACTGTCCACGGTGGTCATGCCGACGCTGCTGAGCGGGGTGGCGGAGCCCTTGGGGGTTTCCTCGTCGTCGGAGAGGAGGGAGCCCACGGAGGCGAGGTCGGGCATGGAGATTGACACCGGCGGCTTGCCGGTCTGCGCGCTGGCCATGCCGCCCGCGCCGACAGCCGCTATGACGCCGACGCCGAGGACCGTGGAGCTGCGGGCGAGCCCGCCACCGCGCTGCTTGGCGACGCGGTGCCGGCCGCGTACGGGTCGAATGGACTCCGCGGTGGGGTTCCACTCCTCGAACGGGCCCTCGTCGGCGCGGACGGCGCCGTAGCCGAAGGTTTCGCCGTCGCGCTGGCTCGGCATGAACGGGGCCTCGGGGGCAGGCCGGTTGGACGCCACGTGGGGCGTACTCCTTTCCTTCCTTCTCCGCCTACCGGGTTAGCTGACGGGTTCGGAGCAGGAAGGTCTCCTACGCGCGTATACCAGCCGTGTCTCCACGGCGGCATCCACACGATTCACCCCAAGGTGGTGGTTCCCCGGTTCCCTTGCGGGATTCGGCGCGTGCGCACGGAGCCGACTCCTGTGACGGCTGGGACGACCGCGCTGCGTTATCGAACGTTAATAGACGCGAGCCCCGGATTCCAAGTCGTTCCTCTTGATCGTTAATGATTTTCGCGGGGACTTACCTGCCAGGGACGGTTTAAATCGGGCGAGTTGACTGTGCTTCAGCGAAGGACGTTTTTCTGACGGTTTATCAGTTGTTATGCGCAGCGGGGCGGGACGCTCACCCTCGGTGACATCGGTGCCGAAGCACCCGCCCGGCGAGAGCCCGGAGGGGGACCCCGCACGGTCCGCACGGTGGGCACGGTGGGCACGGTGGGCAATGACCGAGGGCCGGAACCCTTTTTCGGATTCCGGCCCTCGGCCTTCAGTAGCGGGGACAGGATTTGAACCTGCGACCTCTGGGTTATGAGCCCAGCGAGCTACCGAGCTGCTCCAC
>NZ_JBIAIG010000031.1:0-18244 GCF_042871235.1 Streptomyces sp. NPDC005931 | reverse complement strand
AACCGACGACACCGTCCTGCCCACCGAACTCACCGCATAGCCTCAAAACGAGATCACCGAGTGGCCGTCGATACACCACTCCAGCGGACGTGACCAAGGAGCCCGTCGGCGCGCAGCACCCCCACGACGACGTGACGTGGTGGCGTGCAACCGCGGGCTCCCGCGCCATCGAAGCGGTCAGTCCAGGAGTACTCTCGGGCGATCGCCCAGGCCCCGGTCGCATCGAGGTGGCCGCGCGGGTATCCGTCCGAGGTAGTGCAGGTAGCCCCACCGTCCCGAGAGGTCCGCTGCGGGGCGATGAGCCTGCCCCGGCCGTCCTGGTGGAAGGGCCCGACCGCGGAGAGCTCCGGGGGCCGCACCAGACGTCCCGCGCCATCGACAAGTGCCAGACGGCGGCCGAAGGGATCCCTGTCGCAGAGTGGCACGGCCATGGGAACGGGCGGGACGGCAGACACGGGAGCTCTCTTTCACGCGGCGGGGTACTGGACACCGTAGCGGGTGGCGATGCTTCGCCATTGCTTCAGACGGTTGGTGCACCGCTGGAAGGTGTTGCGCTGCTTGTAGGTCTCGCGGTCGAAGGCTGGTGGTCGCCGCCTCGGCTGCCCCGACGGAGCGAAGAACTCGCCAGGAGCCGGCTGGAGCGCGGTCACGGCTGGGGCTTCGGCCTCCATCCGCACGACGCCCGCTGACAGCCCTTCTGCTCATGCCCGGGGTGCCCTGGGCGGGAGCCCTAATGGCGTATGGCAGGGTATGCCGACGACTCACGTCGACCGGGCCTCGCGAAGGAGTCCGGCCCCACTGCTGCTTTGCGGGCACGGGGCCCTGAGGCGACGCCCGGCGAGCTCGACGGGAGCGACCCGTCCAGTCCACGCCCAACCTTCAGGAGTACCACCCGTGAATGGAAGACGCCGTCGAGAGCTGTTGGCCGCCATCAACCCCATGCTCGAGCCAGAGGAGCAGGTTGAGGTGGCGACCATCGTGAACCTGAGTTCCGTTTCCGTGGGCCGGACAGCAGCGTTCGCGGCAGCCTCGGCGATTATGAGTGGTGGAATGGCAGTGATCCCGGTACCGACCCCCATGTACCTGGCAATGACGGACCGTCGCATCTTCATCTTCCGGGCGAACCCGACGTTTGCCCGGCCTGAAGAGCACCTGATGACCATTTCGCGCATCGGTCTCGTCCGCTCGGAAATCAAGGAGCGTGTGCTCAACTCGTCCTTCGTCGTCTCCTCACCGGACTGCGAGCAAGGCTTGAAGATCATCTTCCCCTTGGTCGGTCGCAAGGACCGGAACGCGATAGCGGCCGCTCTGCCCCTGGCCGACTGACCACTGCACTGGTTTCCTCAAGGACGGGGACGCCTTGGCATGCGTGGCCCGGCAGTGCACTGGCACCGCGGGCAAGGTCACCAACTGCCATGCCAGGGTGTCCTTGCCTATGGCCTCTGACGCAAGAGACTGCACCGCCTCATCCCCTGACGAGCTGGGTTCGCGCGGAGACGTGGACTGCAGCCAGGCAAATGTCCTCTCGACCACCCACCGGTAGGTGCCCAGACCAGTGCCATGCCGAGTACCACGTCGAGCGATCGCCGGCACGATGCCTCGATCGCGGACCTGGCACCGGTAGATGTCGTGGTCGTAGCCCTGGTCGGCGAACAGGGAGTCCGGCTATCGCCGGGGGGCGGCCGACCCGGCCGCGGACCGGTGGGATGGCGTTGAGCAGAGGAAGCATCTGTGTGACGTCGTTGCGGTTGCCGCCGGTCAGCACGACGGCGAGCGGAGTGCCGTGCCCGTCAGTGATCAGGTGGTGTTTCGAGCCGGCCCGACCCCGGTCGACGGACGAGGGGCCCGTGTGGATCCCCCTTTTGGAGCCCTGACGCGGGATGAGTCGACTACGCACCGGGACCAGTCCAGCCGCGAGGCGGCGTTGAGCTCGGCGAGTAAGACCTCGTGCAGCCTCTGCCAGGGCAACGTTCCCACATCGGACCGAACGTTCAACTCATGCCCCGGACACGGCAACCAGGACCGATCCACCTCATTGCGTTAGCCGCTGTAAGACGCGCGTTTCTGGGACAGGCAGGTCACCTCGTGCCGGTCGCCCGCGCCCCGGCCGTGTTGCCACGCTCGCCCCCATCTGCGTCCCAGCCCTCCGCTACTGCCACCGTCCCGCCGCCTGGTGGTCGGCCGTCGGCTCCCGCCGCCGTGGTCACTGCCCGCGGGCCCGCTGTCCGAGGACTGTCGTCGCGGGCGCGGGGACGACACTTCTTGACCTGGGGTGATGCTAGCGGGGGGTCTGCTTTCATTCGGCACGATTAGCGGGAAAGGCATAGAGGCAAGGGTCGTTGGCAACCGCACCCTGCCGCCGCCGGAAACCAGCCGAAACCGGCCGGGTTCCGTTTGAGGCACGACGACGCGATCAGCTTCTCGAACACCCATTTGTGCTCCTGGGCTGACAGCCGGTTGTAGTCCACGCCCGGTGCCGCCGTTGCGGCTGGGTGATACGGCGGACCGGCTCCGCCAGGGCAGACGCAGACTCGGCGTCCTGCTGAACCGCCAGACGGCGGTCCCTACAGGCGAAGTCGCGGTGCAGTCGCTGGTCGGTCCGAACGGCAGGACAACTGCTACCAGCCTCTTTGACGAGACGATCCGTATCGTCTAGTTTAGTCATCGGTCGGCCGATCGAACCGATCAGGCCGTGAGCACTCTCGGCTACCGCAAGGGCGGTCGCCCCGTATATGGAGGGGAGGCGACATGCGCAGTTACCGCAACATCTCCCGATCCCCCGGCTTCTGCGGTGCAGTGGGGACTAACAAGCGCCCTCGCCAGTGTTTGGCGCCGACCGCCAACGCCATGCAGGAACGCGGCGACGGCAAGAGCAGCAGGAACCGGCACGGCGCGCACGGTGGTCCCGAGTTGCCGTCGCCGGACAGGGCGGAACGACCCTTGCGGAGGCTGTGGTTCCGCGACGCGGTCCGCACTTGCAACCGCTGGCCAACCCGACGCCTGGCGGACCAAAGGTCATGTGACACATGAACGGGGAGCTGTCGCGTCAATGACGTGACGGCTAGGTGGCGGGGAAGGGAGGGTGCGACAACGTCCGAGTCGACGAGTGCAGAAACCTCGCCGAGCCGCTTACCTGCATAAGGCTGCGGCCTTCAGTGGCCACGGCAGCAGCAGAAGAGTTCCGAACGCTGGTAGCAGTACTTCCCATTGAGGAGGACGCAATGAACGTTTTCAAGAAGAATGTCAGCCTGCTCGCTGTCGCGGCGTCTGTGGGTGCCGTGATGGCTGGCTCCCTGGTGACGGCCCCAGCGGCATCAGCCGCATCGTGCAACAGTGGTCGGGTTTGCTTCTACAGCGGAGGCAGCATAAACAACGTTGACCCCATGGCCATCGACGATTGCAACGCAATTGTGGGTGACATGCACACCTTCGCCGGAATTGACCAGATTCGCAATAGGAGCAACCGCGAGTTCCGCGTCTTCTTGGTGAACACGAGTGGCTACCTCGACGAGGTATCGCGGCTGCATGTCAACCAGACCATCCAGTACACACCCAGCGCACGATACGTTCTCTGCCGAGTGCTCTAAGTCTCAGTTCGCAGGCAGGAGTAACAGGGCCGATGACCTGGTCGACTGCTCCCAACTCTTCTTGGGCACTGATGCATGAGGGTCCCCGCCGTGCTCGCAGACTTATGACGTGGCATTCATGAGTACCCACACTGCTGCTTCCTGTGATCGGGAGGCGCTGAGGGCGATGCCGGTCGGCGTCGCCCTCAGTGGTGTGCCTGCTGCGCGAACGTCCCATGCTGCCCGTTCCTTTCTGAGGCAGTGACGCTCTGACCGCGCAGGCACGATCCCTTCTCTTCCCCCTCGCCAGGAGTGCCTCGTGCCCGTGTCGCTTCCCCCTGCCCTCGATCTGTCCCTCGGACTGCTGCGTTGCCCGACGTGTCGTACGCGCCGCCTGCATCCCGACCACGGTGCACTGCGTTGCCCGGTGGGTCATACCTTCAACATCGCCCGTCACGGCTATGCCAGTTTGCTGACGGGCCCCCGCGCCACCAGCGGCGACGACGCGGGCATGGTCCAGGCCCGGGACCGATTTCTGTCCACCGGCGCCTACGCGCCCATCCGCGAAGTCGGCGCCCGCCTGGCGGCCGACGTGGTGTCCGAGCAAGGCACGGTGGTGGACGTGGGGTGCGGCACGGGCTACTACCTGGCCGGCGTACTCGACCAGCTGCCTTGCGCCCGTGGTCTGGGGATGGACACATCGGTGCGCGCACTGCGCTCGGCAGCCCGTGCCCACGACCGAGCTGCCGCGGTGGCCTGGGACGTGTTCCGTCCCTTCCCACTGGCCGACGGGGCGGCCGATGTCGTGCTGAACGTGTTCGCCCCACGCAATTCGACCGAGTTCCACCGCGTTCTACGTCCAACCGGTCGGCTGATCGTGGTCCGACCCACCGGGCGGCACTTGGCCGAGCTGCGTGGCCAGATGCCTGCAATGGTCACGATCGACCCGGCCAAGGAACAGCGCCTGCACCGAGCGCTCAACCCCTTCTTCGAGGCCGTCGTCACCGAGCAGGTGGAGTACTCCGTTCCCTTGGCCAAGCTGAATGCCCTGGATCTGGTTGGGATGACGCCGAGTGCACGCCACGTGAGCCGCGCAGACCTCAACGACGGCGGCGTCCTGCCCGATCAGGTCACTGTCTCCGTGCTGGCCACCGCCTACCGGCCTCGGTGACCACGAGCGGGCGCACGCGCCTGCTGACCGACGAGCAATGGGGCACGCTTGGTGCCCTGCCTTCCCTGCAGCGCGGGGAAGGCAGGGCGTCTGTTCGCCCGACCACCGCCGCATCATCGAAGGGATCATTTATCGGTACCGTCGGTTCGGCGACCCCGCCCGACTGAGCTGGGCGAGTTCCTGTTTTCCGACCGGCGATGAGGCGCTCAGCGCGGCAGCCGGCGCCCGCCGCTATACCGGCCGGTCCGGCTGCTGATCGTCGCGCTCGACCGTGACCTCGACCTGAACGACGTCGTTTAGATAAGCCGCAGGCGTCTCGCTGCCGCTGATAACAAGCCTCTCGCGCCGAGTGAGAAAACTGGTCATCTGTGAAGGCCCGGGAATCCTGCCGCTGGGACATGGCCAGCGCCAGCGAAGCGTCACTCAGGGTGCGCTCCCGACCAGCCGGAGGGCTGGCCGGTCTTCCTCGGCGCTGAGCATCCGACGGACCTGGGGCACGCTCCAGGCCAGTTCACGTGCCAGCTCCGTGATTGTCAGGCCGTGGTCGCAGGCAAGGGCGAACGCCTGGGATAGCAGCGCGGGCTGCTCGCCGGGGTAGCCAGCCAGGGGTCTGGAGCGAAACCGGCCATGCTCGCCACCACCTTGCCCGGCGCGCCCTCGGAGTCCTCGTCCAGCTGCCACAGGCGGGGCGTGGCGGTCATGTAGAGGCGGCGCAGGGCGGGGATGCGGGTGTTGTCGTGGACGACCGCCCACGGCTTGGGATCCGGCCCGACGTCCGGTGCGCCTCATCGACCACGATCAGATCCCAGCCCGGCAGGCCGGCCCGGTGCGTCCGCTCTAGCGTGCCGAGTCCGAGGGAGGCGTATGTGGCGAACACGGTGACCTTGTCGAACGGCCGCACCCAGTCGACCAGCTCGTCCACGTCCGTGGTGCTGGGGAAGGTCACGTCCTCGCCCCGCAGGGACGACACCCCGATCATCGGGCCGGTACGGCCTCCCTCGCGCCACGCGGCCTCGGTCTGGGCGAGCAGGTCCAGCGACGGGACGAGCACCAGCACACGGCCCGCACGCAGCTCCTCAGCGCTCCGGGTGGCCACGAGACTCTTGCCCGATCCGGTCGCCCTGATCACCTGAGTTCGGAGTCCTCGCGGGGGCACAGTAGATCCTGCAGGAAGTTCGAGAGCCTGGAGTACTGCGTCCACGGCTTCACGCTGGTCAGGACGAGGCACTTCAATGCCATTTTCGACCTGCCTTCTCCGACGGGCCACGTGCGGGTCATCACGTGGCAGGAAACAGGAAACATGCACGAAGTTGGGGCTGCAATCGGTTGCCGTGAGCCTCACTGCAACTGGATCTATGCCTCGGACTTACTAGTGATGGGGAGCGTGAGCGGAAACTCATCCAGCATCTCAGCAGTGCCACTATCCGAGTTCAAAGTTTATCTTGAATCACTCGAAGAGGAAGAAGTCCCTCAAGGCACCTCCGGGGACGCCTTGAGGCTCCGTCACCCACTCGACTGTCTGTTACCCCGAAATAACGGGAACGGGCGTATGGATCGTCACTGAAGCTCGCTTACCAGCCATTTTTCTTCGACGTTTGTGAAGACCAGCTGTGAGAGGTCCAGAGGATTGCCATCGAGAGAGACGTACCCCTGCCGCCCCGATGTCCTGAGGGATCCTGTGCCGGTCTCCGCGAGTTGGCTTCGCTCGGCCGCGGTGAGCGGCGCGAGCAGTTCGTCAATCGCTGCGGGACAGCTCTCCGTACGGTAGGTGGCGGTGATTTCGGCCTGGGCGTTGCGAGTCATGGCAGAACAAGCCGCGTTGCCGTCCGACTTGCTGAGGAGGCCGAGGTAGCGGGAAGCGGACTCCTCAAGGGGAGAAAGTTGACCGTTGATGAGTATCAGACCGCCGACCACGAAGGCTATGACGACACTCAATATGACGGTCATCTGGACCCAGTGTTTTCTTGACATGGAATCTCCTGCATTGAGTTGTGATCGGCTTCCAGATCATAGCCCTGCCGACAGGCATCACCCCTCACCTTGTTACCAGGGCCGCAGGCCCGTTGGGCCGACTCGCGCAGCGGGGTCGGCCTGGCCTAACAGCAGCTACTGAGTTTCAAAGCGCGGTGTCGGAGGGGCTGACGGCCCGTGATCCCTGCGGTATGCCGACTGCATGAGGTATGCGCAAGGGGGCGGGCTGACCGACGAGCGGCGAGCTTTCCGTGAGAAGTTGAGGTTGGAGGCGTGCGAGCGGTTCGTCCAGGGCGATGAGAACGCGCATCGCGCGCGACCTGCGGGTCAGTGTCCGGTCGGTGCAGCGTTGTCGCAGGGCCTTGTGCCTGGGCGGGCCGAGAGCTTTGGCCCCCAAGGGGCCTGCGTCGTTGCCGCTGCTCAGTGACGAGTTGTTCGCCGTGCTGGGGCAGGAGCTGGCCAAGGGGCCGGTGGCGCACGGCTGGCCGGACCAGACCTGGACCCTGTCACGGATCAAGACGCTCATCGGGCGTCGGTTCCACAAGAGCTACACCGTCCAGGGTGTTGCCGCTCTGCTCAAGCGGCATGGGTGGAGCTGCCAGGTGCCGGCCCGCCGGGCGGTGGAGCGCGACGAGGCGGTGGTGGAGGGTTGGGTGAAGGGGACCTGGCCGAGTGTGGAAGGACCGTGGCGGCGCTCTCCTGCCGAGGCTCCAGGCCCAAGGCCTGTGGCAGCACCCCTTCGGCAAGCAGGCCGTCCCCTCGGCGCAGATCCCTTCACGGCGCCGCAAGCCCACGATGCACCAGGTGAATGTCGACGACGCCGAGGCGGTCCCCGCAGGCCACCCGCCGCGGCGTCGTCAGTCAGCGCACGGACACATCCCCAGTGTGTTTTCGCGTGCCGTCACAGTGCCCGGGCCGCATAGGCCCTGACGTCCGCGTCCGGGTCCGTCGTCGCCGTGGCCAGGGCCACTCGTGCGTCCTCGGTGGCACGGTGCCGGGTCAGTGCCGTCACGGCGGCCTTGCGGACGTCGGCGTTCGGGTCGGCGAGGGACTTGGCGAGGGCAGGTACGGCGAGGCCGGGAGTCGCCAGGGACAGGGCGGTGGTGGCGCCGGCCCGCACCTGCCAGGCCGGGTCCGACAGGGCTGCCTCCGCGCGGGCGGCCAGTGGTGCCGGGCAGCCGGTCGTGCCCAGTGCTTCGTAGGCGGCCGCACGCACCAGGGCGTCGGGATCGTCGATGAGCTCGGCGAGGGCCGAAAGGACCATGTAGGGTCCGGGGCCGGCCGACGTGGTGCCGTCGGGCTGTCCCGCGGTCACGGTGGCCAGGGCCTTGGCGATGGTGACGCGGACCTCGCGGGAGGGGTCGGCGGTCGCCGCGCGGGCCAGCTCTCCGGCGGCGTCGACCGACACGAGTGCTCGCACGGCCGCGATGCGAACGGCGATGTCGGAGTCCGACAGGGAGGCCGTGAACAGCCCGGTGTCACCGAGGCGCAGGACGTGCAGAGCATCCAGTGCGGCGGCACGGACGACGGGGTCGGCCTCGGACAGGGCGGCCGCGAGGCCGTCGCGCAGGGCCGGTTCGGGGGCGAGCGTCTCGATCAATTCGCGAAGTGAGGCGGCTGCGGTGGCGCGGACGTCGGCGTCGGTGTCGGTGAGCGCCGCCGTCAGTGCGGGGCCGGTGCCCGGCGGCACCGTCTCCGTCAGGACCGTGACGGCGGTTCGGCGGACGGTGGGATCGGGGTCGGTCAGGTAGGGCGTGAGGGCGGGGAGCGGGGGCTCGTCCTCCGCGAGGGAGAGCAGTTCGAGCAGGCGCGGTGTGGCCGGCGCGTCCGTGTCGGCACCGGGGCGGCCGGCCGTACCGGCCCCGGTTGGCTCCTGCCGCATCGCCACCGGCGCCGCTTCTCGGGCCCCCGCGATCGCCACCTGTTCCGGGTGTACCTCGCCGAGATGACGGGAGGGCCCGCCGACCGGCCTGAACTCGTCGACGGGGACGAGATAGGGAGCCACGGGACGTGCCGTGAACTCCATCGCCCCCGCGGGGGACTTGCGCAGATCGAGGTGGTGGAACCAGGACGCGTCGTCACGCCGCGGATGGTCGAGACGGTCGTGGTAGAGGCCCCAGCGGGACTCGGTGCGGGCCAGGGAGGCCCGGGCGGCCATCTCCGCGCAGTCACGGATGAAGCTCACCTCCGCGCAGCGCATCAGCTCGTGCGGAGTGCGGGCGCCCATCGCGGCGATGTCGGCCCGCATCCGCTCGAACGCCTCCAGAGCCAGCGACAGCCGGGCGCCGGACTTCGGCGGAGCCACGTAGTCGTTCACGACGCGCCGCAGCTTGTACTCGACCTGGGGCTGCGGCGGGCCGTCGGGGTTGCGCAGCGGGCGGTAGATCATCTCGTGCGCCTCCTGGAGCTGGTCAAGGGGCAGCTCCCCTTCGTAGGACGTGTACTGGGCGGCGTCCGCGCCCGCCAGGTCCCCGAAGACGAACGCGCCGATCATGTAGTTGTGCGGGACGCAGGCCAGGTCCCCGGCGGCGTACAGACGGGGAACGGTCGTACGGGCGTGGTCGTCGACCCGTACGCCTGAGGCCGAGTGGCCGCCGCACAGGCCGATCTCGGAGATGTGCATCTCGATGTCGTGGGTGCGGTAGTCGTGGCCGCGGCCGGAGTGGAAGGTGCCGCGCGTCGGGCGTTCCGTCGAGTGCAGGATCGACTCCAGTGCCGAGACCGACTCCTCCGGGAGATGGCTCAGCTTCAGGTACACCGGGCCCCGGTCGCTCGCCACCTCGGCCGCGAACTCGGCCATCATCTGGCCCGACCAGTAGTCGGAGTCGACGAAGCGCTCGCCGTGCCGGTTGACCTGGTAGCCGCCGAAGGGGTTGGCGACATACGCGCAGGCGGGACCGTTGTAGTCCTTGATCAGCGGGTTGATCTGGAAGCACTCGATGCCGGTCAGCTCGGCGCCCGCGTGGTACGCCATCGCGTAGCCGTCACCCGCGTTGGTCGGGTTCTCGTACGTGCCGTAGAGGTAGCCCGAGGCGGGCAGGCCGAGCCGTCCGCAGGCGCCGGTCGCGAGGATCACGGCGCCGGCGCGGACGGTGACGAAGCCCCCCGTGCGAGTGTGGAGGCCGACCGCGCCCACGGCACGCCCCTCCACCGTGAGCACGCGCACTGGCATCACCCGGTTCTCGATCCGGATCCGCTCGCGCATCTCCCGCCGGCGCAGCTGCCGGTACAGGACCTTCTTGACGTCCTTGCCCTCCGGCATCGGCAGCACGTACGAGCCGGAGCGGTGGACCTGGCGGACCGCGTACTCGCCGTGCTCGTCCTTCTCGAACTTCACCCCGTACGACTCCAGCCGCTGCACCATGTCGAAGCCACGGGTGGCGGTCTGCCGGACGGTGGACTGGTCGACGATGCCGTCGTTGGCGCGGGTGATCTCGGCGACGTAGTCGTCGGGCTCGGCACGGCCTGGGATGACCGCGTTGTTGACGCCGTCCATGCCCATGGCGAGCGCGCCGGAGTGGCGGACGTGCGCCTTCTCCAGCAGCAGGACGTCCGCACCGTGCTCTGCTGCGGTCAGGGCGGCCATGGTGCCGGCGGTGCCGCCGCCGATCACGAGCACGTCACAGCTGATCTCCTCGGCGTCGGTGAGGGCCGGGATCTGCAAGAGGGTGTCCACCAGGGTGCCTTTCAAGAACCGAGTGACGTGAGGATGTCGCGCCGCAGGGCGATACGCGCCGGATCGTCGTGGGCGGCGCGCTCGCGCGGGCGCGGTACGTCCCGTACGGCGATGAGGCGGCCGGCGCCCAGCAGGGCCACGCGGTCGCCGAGGAAGAGGGCCTCGTCCACGTCGTGGGTGACGAAGACGACGGTGGCGCGCGTGCCGTGCAGCACCTCCACCAGCAGGTCCTGCATGTCGGCGCGGGTCTGGACGTCGAGGGCGCCGAACGGTTCGTCCATCAGGACGGCACGGGGTGCTCCCGCGAGGGCCCGGGCCAGTTGGGCGCGCTGGCGTTGCCCGCCGGAGACGCGGTGAGGCAGTTGCCGGGACTGTTCGGTGAGCCCGACGCGGGTGAGCCAGGAGTCGGCAAGGGCACGGCGTTCGGAGTGGGGCAACCCCTTGATGGAGAGGGGTAGTTCGACGTTCGCGTGAAGGGTGCGCCAGGGGAGCAGGGCGCCCTCCTGGAACACGAGGGCGCGTTCCGCGGACGGGGCGGTCAGGGGGCGTCCGTCCTGCGTGATCTCTCCGGAGAGCAGGGGCAGAAGGCCGGCCAGGGTGCGCAGGAGGGTCGACTTGCCACAGCCGGAGGAGCCGACGACCGTCAGGATCTCTCCGGGGGCCACGTCAAGGTCGACCTTGTCCAGCACGGGCGCGCCGGGGCGTCCGAGAGCGGCGTCGTGCAGGGCGAGTCGGGTGCCGGTGCCGGTACGGGGCGGTGAACGGACGTCAGACGAGCTGGTCATGGGACATGTCCTCCTTGGGCCTGGAGCCGACCGGTGCGGGGGAGGGGGCTTGGCGCGTCCGCCGGGGGACGCGCACGCCGGGGACGTACGACGTGCGCGGCAGCCAGCGGGTCAGGCGGCGGCCCAGGAGTTCCACGGCCGTGGAGGTGAGCCAGCCGAGGACGCCGATCGTGACCATGCCGACGAAGACGCCCGAGTAGTCGACGATCGTGTAGTCCTGCCAGGTGCGGTAGCCGACGCCGTACTGGCCGGAGATCATCTCGGCGGAGATCACGCAGATCCACGAGACGCCGATGCCGACCGACAGGCCGCCGAAGACGCCGGGCAGGGCGCCCGGCAGCACGACCGAGCCGAGGATGCGCCACCGGCCGCCGCCCATCGTCAGCACGGCCTCCTCCCACACGGGCGTCAGCGCGCGGACGGCGTGCCGGGTGGAGACCAGGACCGGGAAGAAGGCGGCGGTGAAAGTGATGAAGACGATGCCCTGTTCGTCGGAGGGGAAGAGGAGGATCGCGACGGGGACAAGGGCGATGGCCGGGATCGGGCGGACCACTTCCAGCAGCGGGCCCAGCAGGTCCTCGGCCAGCCGGGAGCGTGCCACGAGCACGCCCCCTGCCACCCCCAGCATCGCCGCCAGCAGGAAGCCGGTGAGGATGCGGGTCAGGCTGTCGGTGAGATCCGTCCAGTAGTCGGCCCCGGCGAGGCGGTCGGCGAAGGCGTGGGCGACGTCGGTGACCGTGGGGAACTGCGAGAAACGCAGCCACACGTCGACGTCCAGGCTGGTCAGGAGCTGCCACAGGCCGAGGACCGCGGCGAGGGCGGCCGCCCGCAGTGCGTACCGGGCGGCTCCTGGTGCGGGCCGGCTCACGAGACACGCTCCAGAGCGTCGGCGTAGGTGATGACACCCGCCCCGTCGTGCCGATCGACATACGCCTGCGCGGTCGCCGGGGCGACGAACGGCAGCAACTTCTCGCCGTCGGCCACCCACACGGCCTTGTCGGCGAACCAGAGGGTGCCGGTCGTGGCGTCGGGGACGTAGGCGGCGCGGATGCCGTCGGGGTGGGCGGCCACGTGAGCCAGAAGGCCCGCCGGGGACTTGAAGGTCCTGGTCTCCTTGGCGCCCTTTGGCCACGCCTCGCTCGCGGCGGCCGGCGGCGTGGCCGCGAGCTGCTTCCCGTACGACGCCCCGAGCGCCTTCTTCACGTACTGGTCGTCGACGAACGCGTCCACGTCCACGTCGCCGGTCAGCTTCGCTGCCTTCAGGACCGACACGTCCTGCTTCAGCGCGGAGACGAGCTGTGGCTTGACCGCCGGGTCGAACGTAGAGATGCCGTGGGCGCCGTTGTAGAGGTACACGACCTCCGCGGGCAGACCGGTGGCCTCGGCGACCTTCTCGGCGGCGGCGACGGGGTGGGTGTCGAGGTAGTCGGTGGCCTGCGCCTGGGCCTTCAGGAAGGCCTCCAGGACGGCCGGTCGGTCCTCGGCGAAGTCCTCGCGGGCGGTGACCCCGTGGAAGGTGGGCAGGTTCAGCTGAGCACCGTCGTACAGGGCCTTCGCCTTGCCCTGGTAGGTGAGCAGGCCGGGCCAGGCGACGAACTGCGACAGCGCGTCCGCGCTGCCCGCGGCCAGGGCCGACGCGCCCACGGCGGGCTGCTGGTTGAGCTTCTCGATGCCGTCGTTCGGGTCGATGCCGGCGCGTTGCAGGGCCCGTACCAGGGTGCCGTCGGCTGCGGAGCCGACGCTCGTGGAGACCTTCCTCCCCTTCAGGTCCTTCAGGGAGGTGAGCTTGGAGTCGGGTGCGGTGACAATGGTGTTGAGGCCACCGCGCAGGTTGTAGCCGGTGACCGAGACCAGGTGAGTGGGGCGGTTCAGCTGCTTGCCGCGAGCGGCGTTGATGAGCAGCGGGAAGTCGCCCATGGAGCCGATGTCGATCTTCCCGGCGGTCATCTGGGCGGTGATGGGGGCGCCGGTGGCGTAGTCCTGCCAGACGACCTTGTAGGTGCGGCCGTCGCCGAGCGAGGTCAGCTGCTGCTCGAAGTATCCGAGGGAGCGGAGCAGGGTTCCGGCCGTGACCGTGTTGATGGTCTTGGACTGGTAGCCGACGGTGACGGTTACCGTGGAGCCGTCGCCGGCTTCGGCGTCACCGCCGCAGGCGCCGAGAGGGAGCAGGAGAACGACGGCGGATGCTGCGACTGCAGTTCGTTTCATGGTGGTTCGGCCTTTCACCGGAGCAGGTCAAGGGATCAGCGGAGCAAATAGGGCATGTTGACCGTGACGGCTCCGGTGGGACAGCGGGCCGCGCACGGACCGCAGTACCAGCACTCGTCGACGTGCATGAACGCCTTGCCGCTGTCGGCGTCGATGGCGAGGGAGTCCAGCGGGCACATGTCCACGCAGAGGGTGCAGCCGTCGATGCACTTCGACTCGTCGATGGTCACGGGCACGTCGGCCCGCTGGGGCGCCAAGGGCATGGCTGTCTCCAGAAATGTCGCGCTGTAGGTCGTGCTGTGGGGAGAGGGCGGTGTCAGGGGGAGCGGTGCAGCAGGCCGCTCATCGTGATGCGGTCGCCGCGGAAGCGGATGAACTCCAGGTCCACGGGTCGCCCGTCGGCGAGGTGCGTGAGGCGTTCCAGCATCAGGACGGCGGCACCGCGCGGGGCCTGGAGCACGGCGGCGGAATGGGCGTCGGCGTTGACCGCCTCCAGCGTGATGTCGGCGTGTCCCAGGCGCCGGCCGGTGAGGGACTCCAGGAGGCGGAAGACGTCGGTGTTCTCCAGGTCGCAGCCGAGCAGGGCCGTGCCGATGTCCAGGGCGACGTAGGTGAGGTCCAGGGACAGGGGGAGGCCGTTCAGGCGGCGCAGGCGTTCGATGTAGAGCACGTCCGTGCCCGGTGGGACGCGGAGGCGCCCGGCGACGGGGGCGGGGGCCGGCACCGGACCCATGGTGCGGACCTCGTTGGTGACGCGGCCGTGTTCGTGCAGGGTTTCCGCGAGGCCCATCAGCCGGTCGAGCCCATGGGGGTACTTCTGGGCGACGACCACCGTACCGACGCCGGGGAGGCGCTCCACCAGGCCCTCGGCGCGCAGGAGGTCGAGGGCCTGACGGACCGTGTTGCGCGAGGCCCGGTACTCCGTGGCGAGGGTCGACTCGTGTGGCAGGGTGCCGGCAGGGAAGCCCCCGGTGAGGAGCTGGTGACGCAGCAGGTCGGCGAGCTGGCGTGCCTGGTCCGCGCGCAGCCGACGCCGTGTGCGCTGGGCGGCGACGGTGGGCGCGCCCTGGCCGGCGTGGTCTCGGATGCGGTCGGTGAGTGGCATGCTCGGAACCATACCGATCCGGTAGGGATAGTAGTGTTGCCGAAGTGTTGCGCCACCTGACGCATCGCCGGATACGTCGCTGACCTGGGCTTTCGGTGGACGGAAGGCAAGATCTGCCAGCGCCCGCGACACCGCACGGGAAGGGCCTTCACCCGCCCCGTCCACTGCGCCGGCCGGGCGCGCAGCCGGCCCAGGCGGTCGATCTCGGCGTCGATGGCCGCCGGCCTCGGCTCGACCACGCCGGAGGCGGGGGACGCCGCGTCGGCGTTCGCGCAGCGCCGCCCCGGATCCTCGGCCAAGAACTAAATTCGGTCGGCGATGCCGCACAGGTCCTCGACGGTGAGGCCGAGGCCGAGCAGCTCACGGATGACACGGACCCGGGCGATCTCGGCCGCACCGCCGTCGGCCGGTGGCCGTGCGCGGCGGCGGGGGCAGCAGGCCGCGCTCTTCGTGGAACCGCACGGCCCGCGGGGTGGTTCCTGCTGCCGTCGCCGCGCACGTCCGCAAGACCGGCACCCGCCTCGCCGGCGCCCCCACCGCAAGCCTGGAGATGGACGTCGACCGCCTGGCCACCGTCAAGGCCGGCTCGTGCATCATCGTCCAGCGCCCCGACCGGCGCCCGGCCGACCGGTTCCACGACTTCACCCGCCGCTGACCGACAGCGTTCACCCGCCGCTGACCCACAGCGACACGCGGTCGCTCCTCAACCTACGGACTGCGTCCCTTCAGTTCTCGCAGCCGTCGAGGTCGTCGTCGCAGCCCGCCACCGCATCCGGGTGATGGTGTCCAGGCGCCAGAAGATCAGGCCGATGCCGTCCTCAACCGGGTCGATCTGCGCTGTGAAGGGCACGCCCGCAGGGAAGTTGAACTGGTCGGCCTGCGGGTCACCGCACTCGATTCCGTACGCCTGCTCCTGCTCGCCGCGGGACAGAGTGAGGGTGAGTTCCTCGATGCCGTCGGTGTCGCAGGTGACGGTGAGGGTGTAGGGCCGGGTACCGGGCGTCTTGAGGGTCCTGTCCATGCCTGACGCGACGGACGGGCTCGCGGAGTCGACGAGTTCGGGTCGTGCCCCGTCGTCGAGGGCGGATTTCACAGCCCGTTCCGCCCGTTGCAGGGCGTCGTCCGGTTCCCACGCCCGGCTGCTGTGAGGGCGCCGCCGGCCGGGCCGAGGTCCGGTCTCCGGACTGGTCAGGGATTGTTTCCCCGGTGCAGCCGGTGAGCAGAGAGGTCGAAGCCATGACGGCCAGGGTGAGCTGGCGTATGTGCACAGGGTCCACCGTAGGTTGGGGGCCGGACCGGTGGCGGAACGAGGGCTCTGCCACCGGCTCGACTCGGCTGGGCGCTCACTGTTGTGCGGCAACCCGGCGCAGCAGACCGGGGCCGCACACCGAGTCGCACGGATCCGGGGCGATCGGTTCCCGCACGCTGGGCCGGTCGCTCCGCCCCGCAAGGGTGAGCGCCGCACTCCTGGCCACTGGGGGCACCAGCTGGTACTCGCGGCCCAGCGCGTCGGCCTGGGCGTTTCCGTAGACGGTCACTTCTCCGTCGGGCCACCGCACGAAGATGTCGTCCTCCCACAGATTGCCGCCGAACTCACCGGGCACGATGACGCGGGAGTGGGTCCACAGCTGATTCGGGGGTTTGAGCTTCCGCTCCTTCTTCAGGCCGTTGGCACGGAGGTCTTCGTAGGTCGTGAGTTCACCGTCGGACCAGCGGACCAAGAGGTCGAAGTCGGAGTTGGTGGAGCCGTCGAAGTCACCGCCCGCGATGATTGCGGCGTGGTTCTTCCACAGGTTGTTCGGGGCCTGCAGCTGTTGCTCGGCATGGAACCCCTTGCCGTCGACGTCGGTGTACTTCGTGACCTCGCCGTCCACCCAGCGGACGATCAGGTCGTCGGGCCACTGGTTGCCGCCGAACTTCCCGGTCGCCACACCCTTCGCGTGCTTCCAGACCGATCCCGAAGCGGCGATCTTGATCTCGTTCGCCGGATGCTGATCCCCGGCGGTCGGCAGTTTCGTGTGCTCGTCGATGTCCTTGTAGATCGTGACCTCGCCGTCTGCCCACTTCACCATCAGGTCGTAGGCGTTGGAACCGGTGTAGTCGCCCGCGGTGATGACCTCGGCGTAGTCCGCCCAGAGCTTGTTCGGCGTTGCGTTTCACAGGGCTGGCCGGCGGTGCAGCCGGTGTAGAAGCCCTGGGACTGGTCGCCGGGATACAGGGTGACCTCGCCGTCGGACCACTTGCCGATCAGGTCGCCGTCCTTCGTCTTCTGCGAGGACGTGTGGAACTGGCCGGTGGCCGCGGTTTCGGCATGTGTCCAGAGGTTGGCGTCGCCCATGCCGTCGATTCCGGTCGGCTGGTCCGGGGCGTAGTCGTTGACCGCCTGGTTGTACAGACGCACCACGTCGGCGTCGAACTGGGAGGAGTAGGAGACGTCGTCGTACTTGTTACCGGTCTTGTAGCCGCCGATGCCGCCGATGCCGCCGATGACCTCGCCTCGCTTCCCGTCGAAGTTCCTCAGGAACGGGCCGCCGGACACGCCGGGGGCGAACCCGGGGCAAGCGATCTCCAGGAAGCGGCCCTGGAACTCCTTGGTGGTGGTCGAGGGGCAGACCCGGGGCGACTTGGCGCCGCCGGTGCTCTTGCGCAGTACCCCGGGACGGACACGTGACGGTGTCCCGACCGGTCAGGGACGCTCGGGCGGGGAGGGGCGTGTGGCTGCCTGGTAGGCGTCGAGGTCGGCTCGGCCGCCCGTGCCCAGCACCCCGGTTTCCCCCGCGAGCCGGCTCGGCGGCTGCCGGCGCAGTTCCTTGCGGGCGAGGCGGGAGACGAGGGTGGGGAAGGCAGGTCGCAGCGGCTGGCACCAGCGCAGCCACGGGGGCGCGTAGATGTGGCGGGCACGGCGCGTGATGCCGGAGGCCAGCCATGCGGAGACCTCGGCGGTGCTGTGCACCTTCCGTGCGAAACCGGGTTGGTTGCGGCGCAGGGCCTGCAGGACGGGGTGGTCGTCGACGCCGGTGATCATGTCGGTGCCGGTCCAGTGCAGGTAGGCGATGCCGACGCCGACCCCGTCCGGTTCCACCTCGCTGCGCAGGGCCAGGGCGAACGACTCCACCCCCGCTTTGGAGGCGCAGTAGGCGCTCATCAGCGGGGACGAGCCGAAGGCGGCGGTGGAGGCGATCTGGAGGAAGTAGCCGCGGGTGTGGGTGAGCTGGGGCAGGAAGGCGCGGGCGGTGTTGGCGGATCCGGTGAGATTCACGTCGACGACCCGCTGCCACAGGTCGGCCGGCGTGTGGATGAAGGGCCCGCCGGCGGCGATCCCTGCGTTGGCCACGACGACGCTGGCCTCTCCCAGCGTCTTGCTGATCTCGCGGGCGGCGCGATCGAGCGCGTCCCGGTCGGTGACGTCGGTCTCGACGCAGAGGCTGGGGCCGGGCAGGGAGTCGGCGGCCTGGCGGAGGGTGGCCTCCTCACGTCCTGTCAGCGCGACGAGCATCCCGGCGTCCGACAGACGCCGCGCGAGGGCCGCGCCCACACCGCGGGCGGCTCCGGTCACGACCGCGACCCGCCCCGCCAACGGCGAGCCGGCCGCCTTTCGGGGCCGTCCCGCCCCGGGGATCTCCCTCATGCGCCCTCGTTCCCGTCGCAGCGCCGTCCCGCCGACGGCGCCCTAGTGTCCTGCGCCAGTAGTTGATCGTTAGTTGCGGTGTGACTTCTGCTGCTGGTGCGCCAGTTCCTCGTCGGGGCCCGAAGCTGGAACCG
>NZ_JBIAIG010000030.1:0-26703 GCF_042871235.1 Streptomyces sp. NPDC005931 | reverse complement strand
CCGACGCCGACCGCGAGCGCCGTATCGCCGGCGAACTGGCGGCGGCGCGCGCCGAGGTGGCGCGGGGCATCGTGCGGGACGGGTACCAGGGTTAGGCCGTTTCCGCAAAGTCCCGTCTGCCGCCCGACGCCCGGCACGCCCCCCAAGCTCTTCGAGCAGGGGGACCCCCACTCGCCGCACCGGACGCCGCTCGGCCCGCCCTCCGGGCGGACGACGGGACTTTGCGGACACGGCCTGGGGGTGCCTTTCCGAACCCACGTCGACTCCCGCGCGACCCTTCACCTTCACGGCCTCCACCTCGCCGGCGCCGAAATGACCGCCGCCGACCTCACCGAGGCCAACACACCCCTCCCAGCCGCGCCCGGCGACCCCGTGGCCGGGCGCGGCCGCCAGCACTGCCCTGACAGCAACCGTCCCGAACCAGGCGTTCGACACCCCGACCTAGGTATAGAGGGCCGGGGAAGAGCCCGTGGTGCTGCCTGGAAGTGTGCGCTGTACCTGTGCAACCGGCATCCCCATGGCGGTTGTCTGTCTCAGCAAGCTGCGTCGTCCTGTGAGGCCAGATGCCACACCCTCGTCCTCCGCGTCTCCGAATCCGCACCACGCCCCCGCGGCCGCCTGTAAGACCGCCCCACGCGGCTCCTCCGCCAGATCCTTCGCCCCCAGAACCATCCACAGGGCGTGTGACCAGATGGGCAAGGGCCAGCCTCGCGTGGTACCGGCGGGTTGACTGGGCACGACACACGATGGTCCTTGCGGCACTCGTGGCAGCCGCTGGCCTAGGGATCCAGGCCGTCAGCAGCATCAAGAGCAACGCACTAGCCGACGACCAACTCGCCCAGTCCAAGAAGCAACAGCAGGAAAAGGAGCGATCTCAGATTGCTCTGATCAACTTCTGGGGCGAGGCTGGGCGCTGGCCAGTAAATGACCACCTGGTGGTCGTCAATCGCTCGCTCGACCCAGCTCATATATGGATCTACCTGGATCTCAAAGGTCACCCGGGCACTGGCTACCACTCGCTCGGCGTACTGCCGCCCTGCAAACGCTTGGAGATGGAATTCCCTCAGAAGGGCGCCGCACCCTGGCCGATCAGGAAGCTGTTCGTTGTTGACTCTCGCGGTCGAGCCTGGATACGCACCCCTGGCGGTCGACTAAACGAGAGCACAGCTCCCCGTACGGTGCCAGAGTCAGTGACCGAGATGAGACCCTCTGCCGGTCTCCTTCCCCGGCTAGTCGACCTCGATGGGTGTGCAGGCAGCAGCGGGTGAGACCCTGCTGAACAGCGAGCCGCAGCCCAACGGGGCGTTGACGCCCTGCTGACGGAACGGCCCGGGCGTTTCAAAACCGACACCACAAGTCCGTTGCACATGCTGGCCCTGGCACGGGAACGTGGTGTTGCGCGAGGCTCCCCGCACCACCTGGAGCTGATCCGGGCGGGCTACTTACCCGCCAGCGCACGGCCTCCGGTGCCACCGAGGGGTTCGAATCCCCTGATGGAGCCTCGCGCGAACCACCTCATCGCCGCCACTGTAGGTTGAATCGCTCCGTTAGCAGTGAGTCCCGCGGAAACTCGGGGTTCCATGTTGCGTTAGCAGTGGGCCGATCGGCTGATCTTTAGCAATCGTGCCGCTCGCCGGGAGGGATCGTTGGACTGAGGCCCGGTTCGGACGCCCGACAGTGGTCTCAGTCGGCGGTCTCGCTCTGCGTAGTCCGCTGAGCGGGCCTCAGCTACAAGTACCGAGGCGAGGGCGTGGATCAGCTCAGGGTTGTGGCGCCAGCGCCCAACTGCTGCTCGATCTCCGCGGCCGGGAACGGCGTCTGCTTGCTCTCGGTAATCAGGCGGCGGAAGAAGGAGTCCACGACGACGGTAGGGCGTGCGTGCCGGTCGATGATGGCCGTGATCTCGGGCGGGATGTCGCCAGGTCGCTGGCCCGCGATCCAGTCGTGCAGGAAGACTTCGCGTTCCGTGTCACCGCGCACGCCGTCGAGCAAGTGGTATCGGAGCAGGTGGCTCGCGGTGTAGCAGCGGTCGTAGCCGAGGTGGTCCGCGAGAAAGTTGGACTCGTCCGCCGTCAGGTCGAAGCGGGAGCTCAGGGCAAGTCCGAAGTCGGCGAAGTAGAGCTGACGGCCGTCGGTCAGGATGTTGGCGAAGTGAGCATCGAAGTGGACAAGTCCGCGAGAACTCATGAAGTCAGCTCCGTCCATCAGAGCTTCCTCCACCCAGCGGAAGGGCAAGCCGTCCCCGCCTTCCGGCATGGCAGTTTCGCGGTGGTCAGCCAGCCATCCGGCGAGTGTATGCGGCACGTGCTCCAGGAAGACCACCAGGCTGCATGAGGACTGGCCGATGGCCTCCAGCCGGTCACGAACGGCGGGTGATCCCTCCCAGTGGGCAACGGCCCCCTCAAGGCCCCCGAACTCATCGGTGAATCCTTCGGGAGGGGAGTCAGGAAGAACCCGCCAGTGATACATCAACGGGAATCCCGCATACTCGTCGCCGAGAACCCAGTTCGTGGTCATGGTGTGCACGGCAAGCTCCCGCCAGGCACCGAACCCGGCCGAGCCCACCCCGTACTGGTAGAACATCGGCAGCTCGAAGACGTTCGCCGTCGATCGCACATTCTCCGAGCGCAATTCGATGTCCGTCAAAGGGATCCGCTTGACGAAGACGCGCGTTCCGTTGACGTCCAGCTCTGCCGACCTGCCGCCGATGCCTGACCCGAGCGGGGTAGCGGCTGCCACGACCTCCCCGAGCCGGTGGTCGCTCAGCAAGGAGAGCTGAGTGCTCACGGTCTCGTAACCAGCCAGGCGCGCGGCGCGTTGCAAACCCTGGTCCAGCATCGACGGCTCCTCGGTGCCCGAACCAGGGCTTCGGCAATCCCACGTCGGCACCGACCTTACGTTGAAAGGGTCAGCCACTCTCATAAACGACCTGATAGTGACCGAAGTTGGGTCCGGGGCGCGTTTGCCGTCGAGGCGGACCGCGTCGTGATGATGGTCGAGCCGCCGGTCAGGTGACGGAGGATTGCGCTGCGTCCAGGAGGCTGAGCAGGTGCTCTGCTTCGTGGATGAGAGCGGTGCCCGCCGGGGTGGCTGCGAGGGGGCTGGTCCGTTCGATCAGTTGAACGCCTGCGGCCTTTTCCAGGGCATGGAGCTGATGCGTGAGCGTCGCCGGTAGCGTTCCGAGGCTTCTGGCGGCCGCGTAGAGGTTTCGTTGGCCGGTCAGTCGGACCAGGCGTCTGAGGCGTTCGACGCAGTTGCGGACGTTGCTGATGGCCGCCATCGACTCGGACAGGGCCGGTGCGTCCGGCAGGAGCGCGAACGGGTTGCTGGTGGCGCTGTTCGGGCGGATTTCGATGCCCCACTTCTTGGCCAGCAGGTTGAGGCGGTGCCTGTCGAGACCGAACTGTTCGGCGATGTCGAGGATGCTGAGGCGTCGGTGCAGGTAGGCCTGTTCGAGTTCCTCGCGGGTGATGCGATGGCTGAGCGGTTCGGGGCGTGGTGTGGCTGGGATCCCGGCTTCTTCCAGGGCGTTTTGGACGGTTGAGAGGCTGCAGCCGGCACTGCGGGCGATCAGGCTCTGGTTGAGAGTTCCGCTGGAGTGAGTGGTGCGGAGGAAGCCCGGGTCGAGCATCCCGCGTCGAGGCCGAGGCCGGGGGATGCGGGAGGGGGCGGCGGTTGGGTGGTGCCGGTGGCGTCGCAGTAGAGCCGGACGTGCTCTGTGGTCAGTCCGAGGGCGGCGGCCGTCTCCTCGGCCGGGGTCCGGTCGGCGATCAAGGTATCGAAGTCGCTGTCGGAGATCTGTTCGGGGGTAGCCCCAGCCCAGTCGGTCCAGTCGCACCATTCGGTGGGGGGCTCCCAGAGCACGGGTTCGTCGATCCGGTGGGCAGCGAGGTTTGTGGCCGCCTGTTCCAGCAGGGACGCGCGCATCAGCGGCGGGACCTGGTAGCGGAACTCGTCACGGGCGTGAATGTTCCTCGGAGGCAGGTCCGCGTGTGTGCCGAGGAGGAAACTCAGAAGCATCCACCTGAGCATGTGGATTCGTCCGGTTCCACCGCGGGCCCAGCCCTGCTGGCGGCAGAGCTGCGTGTACTCGTCGAGGTTGAGCGTGATGCTCTCGGACGTGAACAAGTGGCGTCGTCTGCCGTAGTCGATCGGGGAGCCTTCATCGTCGAGGTGACTGGCGAGCTGGGTGAGGCAGCTGGCGATGGCGGTCTCGTGCTCGGGCGAGGCGATCACACGTCGAAATGCCATCCGAATGATCAACCGGTTGGAGGGCTGGGCCCAAGGGTGGTGCTGTGACTTGGCGCCGACAAGCAGCAGCTTGCTGCGGCAGCCTCGCCTGAAGCCGTCGACGGTGCGCGGATCGATGGGGGTGTTGGGGAGAAGCCGGAGAGTCCAGGAAGGCCAGAGGGCTGTCGGGATCTTGTCCGCCCTTTTCCGGATGTCGGCATCTGTGAGGTCTGGCCTGCGGGGATAGGCCGCAGATCGGTAGCGAAGCCGCGTGTCCAGGGGCAGGTCCTGGTCCGCGTCGGCGATCACCCGGCTGACGATCTCGGGGGCTGTCGGCGTACTCTCCCTTCGGGCCGGGCCGGTACGTTTGAACGTCCCCAGTTGTCAGGCCACTTCCGTCTCTCGCTCGATGGCCTGGAGGCGGTTCTTGAGTCGGTAGCTCGGGCCGTTGATTGCGATCACTTCGCAGTGGTGGAGGAGCCGGTCGAGGATCGCGGTGGCGAGGACCTCGTCGCCGAAGACCTGGCCCCATTCGCTGAAGGTCTTGTTCGAGGTCAGGATGATGGAGCCCTTCTCGTAACGCTTGGAGATGACCTGGAAGACCAGGTTCGCCTCGGCGCGTTCGAGGGGCTGGTAGCCCACTTCGTCGACCACGAGGACGCTCGGCCGCAGGTAGGTGCCGAGTTTGTTGATCAGCCGCCCGGCCGATTCGGCGGCCTTCAGGTTGCGGACCATGTCGTCGAGGCTGGTGAAGTAGATCGAGTAGCCGGCCCGGCAGGCCGCGACCGCGAGAGCGACGGCGATGTGCGTCTTGCCCACCCCAGGCGGACCCAGCAGTGCGGCGTTCGCTTTGCCGTCGACGAAGGAGAGGCTGGCGAGGTCTTTGACCTTGCGCGGGTCGAGCTCGGGCTGGAAGGAGAAGTCGTACTCGTCCAGCGTCTTGTGGTGCGGCAGCTTGGACAGCCGCAGGCCTTGGCGGAAGCGGCGGTCGTCGCGGACGGCGAGTTCCTCGGAGAGGACCAGGCCGAGGAAGTCGAGGTAGCCCATCTTGGCCTCGTCGGCCCGGCGGGTGTACTCGTTGATGGTCTCTGCAAGGTGGGGCAGGCCGAGCTTGCCGGCCGTGGTGCGGATGCGGTTGCCGGTCAGCTCGCTCAAGACGACTCCTTCGTCGGGAAGTTGGTGGTGAAGGGGCGGGTGCCGGTCAGTTCGTCATAGACCGACAGCGGCCGCCTCCCGACCTCGATCTGGGTGGCAGCGGCCCGGTTCAACAGGGCCTGCAACGGCCCGATGCGACCGGCCGCGGAGGACTCGCTCTGTGGTGGTGGCGGCTCGTCGCCCGTCGTGGTGCGGCGGTTCTTGCCGGTCGGCAGGCCGTCCCAGTGCTCGTCCTGTTTGACGACCACGCCGCGGCCGACCGCCCGCGGATGGCTGGACAACAGCGTCTCGCCGCTGGCATCGGGGACGGTTGTGTGGAGCATGACCTGGGACTTCGTCGCTCTGATCTCCACGAGCTGACGTGGGCGGACTTTGCGGGCGGGCACCGAGTAGAGGTTTCCGCCGAACGCGACCAGGCAGTCCTTGCCGACCGGCCGCAGATGCCGCTCGGCCACCAGATAAGGCGAGGGCGGCAACGGCTTGAGCGCGGCGTGATCCCGTGCGGCCCGGTGTCCGATGACCTCGTGGTGGGTGGCGTGGGTGCGGGCGCGTCGCTGCGGCACCCATGCCATGAAGGCGGCATCCAGCTCCTCGATCGAGGAGAACGCCCGCCCGGCCAGCACGTGATCACGCACGATCAACACCTGGCGTTCGACCCGGCCCTTCCCAGTGGGCCGGTAGGCGGCCAGTACGTCGATGTCGAAGTCGTAGTGGCCGGCGAAGCCGACCGCTTCCGGATGCAGCGGCACCGCCTCGCCCGGGGCGACATGCCGGCGCACGACTGTCTTGGTCCGGTCGTAGACGATCGACATCGGCACCCCGCCGAAGTGCGCAAATGCCCGCCGGTGGCAGTCGAAGAAGGTCTGCAGGTCCTGGCTCGTGGTGAAGCAGCAGAAGGGGTCGCGCGAGTACGACAGAACCATGTGGAACGAGTAGACCTTCGGGATGCCCAGGTGGGCGAGGATCTTGCCTTCATCGCCCCAGTCGACCTGAGCCTGGGCCCCGGGGACCACCTCGAAACGGCGGTGCATCCCCGCCAGCTCCCGCGGCTCGATGCCCAGTTCACCCGCGATCCGCGGCCGGGCCTCCTGCAGATACAGCTTGACCCGCTGATAGTTGATCGTCGAGCCGTACTCCTTCACCAACCGCTCGTGCACCACGGCGCCCTTGATGAGGATCTCCGCCCGCAGCATCGCGTCGATCAACGGGGCAACCTCGTCGACCACCTTCCTCCGGGGCCGGCCGTTCGACGTCCGTCTCGGCGGCACCGACGCCGCCGTGCTCGACAGGTACTTGCGGACCGTCTTGCGGTCCAGCCCAGTCTCCCTGGCCACCTCCGTCAGGCTGACCGCTCCTGACTCGACCAGAGCACGGAACCGCCGCAGTTCCAGCCAGCGCTGCGGATCCAACACCACCGCGCCACCGCCCTCCGCCACCATTCACCGGACGAGCAGCAGAGTGCCGGGCACCACGAATCACCGCACCATCAAGCGTCCCTTTTCACTCGTACGCGACCGGGGACGATCGTGTGTACGCCGACACGGCCCGTCAGTAACCCCAACGACCCCAGTTACACCGCTCGTTTGACAGGCCCGATCCCAGCGCCTGGGCGATGCGCTCCTCATGGAGATTGCTGGCGCACCAGTCGCGAGCGTTCAACTCCACTTCCGGCCCCGCCGTGGGGGCGATGGGCTCGACGTCCGGCGGTATCTCCACCGCGCCGGGCAGCATCGGCAGCACCGGACCGCTCGGCGGCGGCTCCGGCGGGGCGCTCGGGGGACACGACTGTTCGACCCTGTCCAGTATCTCCATGAGGCTGGGCCGGGCCTCGGCGGTGTCAGCGGGCCCGCTTTGTAGTCCGCCGACGCTTGTCCGCTCGGTTCCGCAGGCGGCGAGCGCGGCGACGGTGCGCCGGATGCGGGCGCGCTACCGCAGCGAGGGCTTATGGGGGCTGGTCGACGGCCGGGCGGTGCGACAGCGATCGGCCCTGGGGCGGGCCGATGAGCGGGTGGTCGCGGCAGTCAGGAAAGTGCTGGAGGGACAGCGGGAGCGGTCGACGGGCACGCTGGTGCGGCTGCGCCGCCGGGTGGGGTGGCTGCTGGAGGAGGAGTACGGCGCCAGGGCGGTGGCTCTGCCGCCGGCGTCGACGTTCAACCGGCTGGTGCACGCGGTGGCCGACGGGCAGGGCCTTTTGGGGACGGCGGCGCAGCGGCGGTGGCATGCGTCGCGGCCAGCACCTCCGTTCACGCCGACGGTGGCACTGCGGCCGGGTGAGCTGGTGATGCTGGACAGCACGCCGCTGGATGTCCTGGCGGTGCTGGACGACGGTGTGACCGGCCGTCTTGAACTGTGTATCGCGCTGGACGTGGCGACGCGCAGCATCTGCGCCGCGGTGGTGCGTCCGGTGGGCACGACGTCGGTGGACGCGGCGATGCTGCTGGCGCAGATGGTGGTGCCGACGGCGATGCGGCCGGGCTGGGATGCGGCACTGTCCAAGCAGCGGTCGGTCATCCCGTATGAGCGGCTAATCGCGTTGGACGCACGGCTGGAGCAGGCTGCCGCCCGGCCGGTGATCATGCCGGAGACGGTGATCGTGGACCAGGGCCGAGTGTATGTGTCGGCTTCCTTCGTCTCGGCGTGCGAGAGCCTGGGGGTGTCGGTGCAGCCGGTGCCGCCAGCGAACGGCCCGGCGAAAGGGAACGTGGAGCGGACCTTCCGCGCGATTGCCGACGGGTTCAGCCAGTACCTGCCGGGCCACACCGGCTCCTATGTCTCCCAGCGGGGCGCGGCCGCGGAACAGGATGCCTGCTGGAGCCTGGCGCAGCTTCAGGCACTGCTGGACGAGTGGGTCATCTGCGGGTGGCAGGAGCGCCGGCACGAAGCGCTGCGGCACCCGATGATGCCGCGGGTCGCCGTCTCTCCGAACGAGATGTGGGCGGCTTTGGTGGCGGTGACCGGGCATGTACCGGTGCCCTTGTCAGCCGACGACTATGTCGAGCTGCTGCCGGTGCGGTGGCAGGCCGTCAACGACTACGGCATCCGCTTCGGCTACCGCACCTACGACCACCCCGGCCTGAACCCCCACCGGCGCCGCCGCTCACCGCGGGCGGACCAGAACGGACGGTGGGAGGTCCAACCACAACCCCTACGACCCGAACCGGGTGTGGGTACGCCTGCCCGAGGGATGGCTCGAGGTGCCGTGGGTCCACGCGGAGGCGGTACGGCGCCCGTTCACCGCGTTCACCTTCGACCACGTCCGCCGCACCCTGGAACGCCGCGAGAGCCGCGAAGAACACGAGGCGGCGATCGCCCACATCGGCGTCGCGGCCAGCGTCTACGCCCACGTCCGACTCCGCCTCCAACGCCAAGCCATCGACGCCTTGGGCAACGCCCTCGGCCAGGACGACGACGGCCCTGACGCCCCACCCGTCGCAGCCGTCGTCCGCTGACGTTGCCGTCAGCGTTGCCGTCAAACCGCTGAGGAGCCCCACCGAATCAAGCTTCGATGGGGCTCCTCGCATGCAGTGGGCTCTCGGGTCGACATCGACCAGAGGACTACCGAGAGTCACCTTCACTGACGGGACGCAATACAGACCTCAGACTGTCAATCGCAGCCTGAGCCTCCTCCCTCTCGCTAGCGTCGACCCAGCTCCTCCAGAACCAGCCGTCTGCGGGCAACGTCACTTCCAGCGCCTGAATCGCAGATGAGGCGAGGGCGGGCGCAATTGGTTTCGCCAGCCATTCCGTAATGCTCGGATAATCCTCGTTCCAAGCCAAAGAACTCCCCGCTGGGACATTGGCCGCAACCACAGCAGCAGCAGCCATTACTTCCTCAGGAAGCACAGAGGAATTTGAGCTGCCCCCCGCCTCGATGGCGGAACGGAACGTGCTCTCGACGACCGCCAGTCGCCGCGATGAAGGCTGTTCTTCCAGCTCATCGAGGAAGTCCTCAGCGGTGTCGCTGTCGAACGGGCCTGATCCCCAGGTTCCCATCACACACTCCAGTCGAGACTTACGGCAAGTATCCGCCGAATGGAACTTCGATCTCTGGGTCTCTTCGATTCAAGAGAGTCCCACCCCTCGCCTTTACCCCTTCCATCATCGTCTGCTCCATACGGCGAATCGCTGTTTTGCTCGTACCGCTAGGCAGAGTGAAGTAGGTGACATTCACCACGTCGTCGGCCGTATATCCGGCCTTGCGGACCGCATGCTTGGACCGCATCGACTTATTCACTCGCTCTCTGATGCTTGAGGTAGAGCTTCCTACGTACTTCGTTCCGTCATTCAGGTGAATGGTGTAGATACCCGGCTGCTCAGGGACGTCGAACCGCGTTCCCGGCAGCGTCCCTGGCGCGCAATTGGAATTGTGGACCAGGACCGGCGTGGCCCCCGCCAGCACATAGTACGTGTGGAGGTCGGCGACGGTGAGGTTGTAAGTGCGCGCGTGCTTGGTGAAGGGCTTGTTTGCAGTGACGATGACTGTGTCGCCGTCGTCGGTGAGCAGTGTCATGCCGGCGGTCAGGTCGCTGGCTTCCATCCAGCTCTTCTGGGATGGCGACCAGAAGGGGTGTTCGTGTGTGGCTGTGAGTTCTTCAACTCCGTCTGATGTTGCGATGGTGAGGCGGTTGAAGTGCTTGTCATCTTCGGTGCGGATGAGGCGCGTGACCTCACGGGGGCCTTCCTCGCCGGTTTCCGGGTCGGTGGCCATGACCTTGTCGCCGAGGTCGACGTCTTCGATGTCTTTAGTGCTGCCATCCGCCATGAGGACATCGGTGCCGGCCAGGAAGCAGTTACATGCCGTCCCCGTCGTGCGTGCCTTCGCCCCCTTGCCCGTGGCGAAGGCCTGATATCCTCCGCGGCCACTTCCCAGGGCGAGTTCGACCACCTTTTCCGGTGTCCAGTAGAGCTCATAGAGGAAGTAGCTCATCTGCTCTTGGCTGCAGATCCTGTCGCCAAATCCCCTATGACAGGCGGCCGCTCCGACGGCACCGATTTGGTCCAGTGGCAGAGGCTCACTGTATATCTTCCACCACCGGCTCTCCGCTTCCGCCAATTGGATAGCGAAAGCATCAATGAAGTCGACGGTGGGAGTGCCTGGCATCTCGGATTGCACAATGCGTCCGAGTTGCTGCGTCGCAGTGCCTTTATCTTTTTCGCTGTGCGTGACGCCAGGGTTGAGCGGGAAGGACTTGTCCCGTGTGTCGCCACCCTTGCCGGAGCCGCTGGTTGTGCTCTGATGGCAGCGCCCGTTCCCAGGGTCCAGGCACAGCCCTGTGGGGTCGGAGAAAGTTGCGGGGTTCTGGTTGGCGTAGCTGTAGCCGTTGAGGGTGTGGGGTTTATCGGTTTCCAGGACGGGGTCGACGCTGAGGAATTGACCGAGGGTGGGATCGTATTCGCGGGCGCCGATGTGGGTGAGGCCGGTGCCTTCGTCGCGGGTTTTTCCGAGGAATCCCTTGTCGTCGGGCCAGGTGGTGGTGTCGCCGGCTGCTTCGCCGCGATCGGCGCCGAAGGGGGTGGTGTAGCGCTTGGTGAAGGCCTGGGTTCCGTTGGGGGTGACGGCCAGGCTGGAGGTGCCGTGGTGGTCGCCCGCCAGGTACGTGAGGGTGTTGGTGCCTGATTCGTTGGAGCGGACGGCTGCGGTGACACTGTCGGCGGTGTAGTAGCGCTGGGCCCAGGTGGTGTTGTCGGCGCGCAGGTGAAGTTCGGTGGCGCCGGCGTACAGGATGCGCTCGCCGTTCTCCGTGGCGCGGATCAGTAGCTGACCGCCCGCGTCGTAGAGGTAGGTGGTTTTGATGCCGTTGGGGGCGGTGGTGGTGGCGATGCGGCCTTCGTCGTCCCAGGTGTGGGTGTGGGTGCCGGAGGATATGGGGGCGGTGCCGATCCAGGAGCCGGCGGTCCACTGCAGTGTCCAGTCGGCGGAGTAGACGGCGAAGCTTCCGCCGTCCTGCAAGGTGGCGAAGTAGCCGGAGCCTGCGCCCTTGGTGGTGTTGGTGGACCAGAGTTTGGCGTTGTCGGCGGAGTAGACGACGAAGTTGCCGTCGTCCTGCATGGTGGCCCATGCGCCGGGGTTGCCGGCCGTGTTGGTGTGCCAGCGGACGGCGCCGGTGTCGCGGTTGTAGATGACGAGGTCGCCGTCTTCGCGCATAACCAGGCGGGCCTTCTGGCTCCGTACCTCCTGGCCGGCGGTGAGCTTCCAGCCGGCGCGCAGGTACTGGTGCTGTACCGAGGTGGCGCGTTTGGTGGTGTTGCCGGTGGCGTCATAGGTGAAGCTCTGGGTGCGGGTGCCGTCGCCGGTGGTGTCGACCTTGGTCAGGCTGTGCGGCTGCGGCTGGCCGGAGGCGGGGTAGGTGTATGCGCGCTGGGTGTCCTGGCCGGCGCGGATGCCGACTCCGTGCTGGGTTTCGGTGGTGCGCTGGCCGGCGGAGTTGTAGGTGTAGCTGGTCCAGTACGGTGCCGGGCCGCCCGTGCCGGTGGCGGTGCGTGTGGTGGTGCAGTCCTGTGAGGTGGGGGTCCAGGCTTCGATCATGCGGCGGTGGCCGTCGTAGGCGAAGCACTGAGTGTCGGCAGAACTCGTCCCCCCGAGGGTGGTCGGGTCCTTGATCGAGGTGACATTTCCGGCTTGGTCGTAGCCGTAGTTGAGGTCCTGCAGCATGTACGGGTGGGACTGGTCCGTGACGTGGCTGCGGGTGAGGCGGCCGGTGCCTTCCTCGAAGCGCTTGGTGACGTAGATGTTCTTGCTGTCGGTGCCGCCGGTGCCGAGGGTGAGCTGCTGCGGCTGTGCGAGCGCCGAGTACGTCACGTCACGCAGGTAGCCGGTGGAGCCGCCGATGGAGGTCAGGTTGCCCAGGCCGTCGTAGGTGTAGCCGATGTTCTCGGACGGCAGGCCTCCCATCGCCGGTTCCTTGCTGTATTGCAGGGTTCCGTCGATGTTGTAGTAGCTCTCGTAGGCCAGCGTGGCCGGTGCGCCTGCGGTGACGATGGGGTCGCTGCCGGGCAGGGTGAGTTCGGTGCCGGTGGCCCGGTTCAGACTGTCGTACGCGGTGACTGTCGTGGTGTAGGCCTGGCCGGTCCTGCCGCCCGCGTAGCGGGTCGATGAGGTGGGCAGGCCCTTGAGGGGGGCGTCGTAGGTGTAACCGGTGAGCTGGTTGGCGTCGGTCTTGGAGCCGGACCAGGTGCCGGTGGGGCGGCCCAGGACGTCGTAGTCGGTCAGGATCGACTTGCCGCGGGCGTCCGTGGTCTTGATGACCTGGTCGAGGGTGTTGTACTCGGTGCTCGTCGTGCCCTTGTCAGGGTCATTGGTACTGGTCTGGCGGCCGAACAGGTCGTAGGCGTAGGTCCACTTGGCGGTGTCGGGGCCGGTGATCGATGTCTGCTGGCCGTCGAGGGCGTAGGTGAACTTGGTGGCCGCGTAGGTGGCGCCGGGGCCGGTGCCGAAGGTGGTGTCGGCCGGGTTGGTGCCGGCGTACTCGCGGGTCTCGGTGGTGCGGCCGCGGATGTCGGTGATGGTGCGCTGGGCCGAGCCGCCCTCGAGGGCGGTCGTGGCGACGGAGTCACCGGTGTAGGTGGTGGTGGTGGACCACTTCTTTACGCCGTAGATGAGCAGGGTGCTGGTGGTGGGGCGGCCCGCGGCGTCGAAGACGGTTTGCGTCTGGGTGGGGGCTGCGCCGTATTCGGCGCGGGTGTAGGTGCCGTTGGGGGTGCTGGTGGTGTCGAAGATGTCCGCGTACGTTTCGTTGGCGAGGCCGCGGTTGTCGTAGCGCGTGTCGGTGAGCAGCCGGCCGCCCTGCGGTGTGGGCGCCTGGGTCTGCAGCGGGCGCAGCAGGGCGTCGTAGAGCGAGTAGCTGGTGTTGTAGGTGTCGCCGTCCTTCTTCAGGGTCGACGCCGACACCCAGGACGGCTTGGTGTTGTCCAGGTGGTAGGCGAACTTGGTGTTCGGTGCCTGGCTGCCGCGGATCCGGTTGGGCAGCCATACCTCGGTCAGACGGCCGAGCGCGTCGTAGTTCAGCTCGGTCTTCTTCTGGTTGATGTCATAGCTGCGCAGGGTCAGGCCGCGGCGGGGGTCGAGGAAGCTGACCGCGTTGTACAGCTTGGGGTTGGTTGTGATCGTTTTGGTGAGCGGGCCGGCCGCTTCGGGCGTGTAGGCGGTGGAGGTGGTGTTGTTGGCCGCGTCGGTGATGCTGCGCGGACGGCCGAGGGTGTCGTAGGTGGAGGTGGTGACGGTCTGCCAGCCGGCCGGTACCCGTTCTCCGCTGGCGTCGGCGGTCGCGGTGTAGCCGGTGGCGCGGCCGGTCCAGGTCGCCTGGCCCTTGCTGGGCTGCTGGGTTGCCGACCAGGTGGTAGCCGTCGGGTTGTCGTAGACGACCGCGGTGTCGGAGAGCACCTCGCCGCGCGAGCCGGACGTTGCGGGGAGGTCCAGGCTGGTGTCAGTGATCGAGCATTCCCGTGCGACGGTGCGGCTGCGGGAGACCAGTCCGGTGATGCCCGCGGCGTCGTTGCGGGCGTACCAGGTGCGGGTGCAGGTCTCGTCGCCGCCCAGGCCCTTCTGCCCGTAGTCGTCGACGGAGGTCACCATGCCGAGCGTGTCGTAGCGCTTGGTGGCGACATGGGTACGCCAGCCGTTGGTGGCGGTGAGGTGGGTGCTGGTGTAGGTGACGGTGTCGCGGACCCACTGGGAGACATGGGCGGTGGCGTCGGGAACGGTCTGGGTGCCGGTCCGCCGGTAGGTGTAGTTGATGAAGCTGCTGCTGATCGGCTGGCCGCCGTTGTACGTGACCTGCTGGCGCAGCCGTCCCTTGTACTGGTCGCTGTCGGCGACGGCGGTGAAGTCCACGTCGGTGTCCAGCAGCGGTTCCACGGAGACGCTCTTGGTGGTGCCGTCCGCCTTCTTGTCGCCGTCCATGCCCTGCAGGTACAGCGAGAGCGTCTTAAGGCGGGTGGTACTGATCGCGCCGGTGTAGGCGGTGACCTTCTGGTAGCCGCGCCAGTCCGACCAGGTGCGCTCCGTCTTGGGGGTGAACGGATCGTCGCTGTGGTGCCAGGCGGCACCGCTGTAGGAGTAGGAGTGCTCGACCGCCTCGTTGCCCGAGGCCGGGTCGGACACGGTCACGCCAAGGACCCGGTACTTGTGGAACCAGTCGACGGCTGCGTTCTCGGCGCCGTTAATATGCCAGTACTGCGGGTAGCAGGAGCGGGTGTTGGTGTCCTCGGCGGCGCCGGTCACCTCGCTGCGGACGCACTCCGTGGAGGAGAGCGTCACGGTGGTGATCGCTCCGGTCTCGGAGGTGATGGTCGAGATGCGGGGGCGGGTCAGGGGCAGGATGTCGTCGGTGGCGTCGACCCGGTTGGGCCGCATCTGGTACGTGAACGAGATCGGGTTCAGCGCGATGCTCGTAGCGCCGGCCTTGCCGGTCCGCTTCAGCGACTTCAGGGTCAGGACCTGGTCGGAGCTGTCGCCGATGTCGCCGCCGTCCAGGTACTGCTGGACGAGGGCCCAGGAGTCCACCGGGTCGTAGGCATTGGTGGTGGCGTTGTAGGAGAAGGTGTCGATGCCGGTCAGGCGCTTGCGGGAGAAGAACGACGGGCCCGCTGCGTAACACTCGGTGTCACCGTCCGAGCAGATGGCGTCGAAGGGGACGTCAGGCCAGTTCTCGGCGGTGGCCTGGGTGAGGCTGGAGCAGTCGGCGGCGGTGCAGCGCTCGAGATGGTCGAAGGTGACCTTGGCGTCGGCCTTGTCGGTGAACAGCTCGCCCTTGCGCAGCCCGTACTCGATGGCCGCCAGGTATCCGCCGCGGGTGTAGGAGGCGTTCGCCGTCGTCGCCTTGTTCTTCTTGTAGTGGTTCGTTTCCTTGGTGTACCAGTAGGTGGATGCGTTGCCGCGGGTGTCCTCGATGTAGTCGAGGTTCCACCGCCAGGCCTGGGTGAGGGCCCGGTCGGCGAAGGTGCCGCCGCCGGCATAGCCGGGCTCGCCGGAGTCGTCGCCGAAGACCGGAACGGTCCAGGTGGAGTTGGTGCGCTGTGTTGCGGCGCCGTCCAGTTTGTTCAGGCCGAAGACGTACTTGGTGCCGTCGCCGGTGGTGACGGTCCAGTACTCGCCGTTGTCGTCGCCGTTGTCGGCGCCGGTGGACCGTGTCACCTTGGAGGCGTCGTCGTCCTCCAGGCGCCACTGCCCGCTGGTGTTGTCCTTCACCAGACGGTTGGACTTGCCGTTCAGCACCAGCCGGGCGTTGTCGTACTTCCAGCACAGGTCGAAGACGTCCGCGTACCCGTCGTCGTCGCACGAGCCGTAGGAGCGTTCGATGTAGGACTCGGTGAAGCTGAAGCCCTCGCCGACTGCGGAGCCCTGGTTGTTCGTCGTCGCCGTGCGGCCGTCGATGCTGCCCGAGTCGTACGACAGGGACAGCGGCGGCGTGGGACCGGCGGCCGCCGGCGGCACCGTGAACCCGTAGGACCAGGTGAAGGCACCGGAACTGCCGCCTGCTTCCCAGGCGGAGGACGCCGACAGCGGAGTGGCGGAGTAGTCGCCGGCTCCTGTCGGGGACTGGCCGGAACCGGCGGAGGCCGCAGTGACCGCGAGGACGGTCATCCCGGAGGCAGCGTCGGCCTCGGATCGCACGGTTTGGGTGGTTGCTCCGGCCGGCTCCGCCGCGTTCAGCAGGACCGCTGCCGAGACACTCTGGTCCTTGATGTCATTGTGCGACTTCAGCGGTTTCTGGGTACTGCACTCCTTCTTCTGCGGCGTGGTCAGCACGCAGGAGGGCAGCTGAACCAGGCGCAGCCGCTGGGACCAGTCGCCGCCGACGGCCGAGGCGAAGGCACTGTAGTCGACGCTCACCTCGGCGGTGCCCGCTTCATGCGCCTCGGCGGTCAGCAGGACGCCGGTGATACCCGCCTTGCGGGCAGCCTTCTGGCCCAGCACAGTGATGCGCGTTTCGCCCTTTGCGGCCTGCTTGGCCGAGGCGCGCGCCGGAGCAAGCGTGAGAGGAATGTCGCCGAGACTGGCCTTGGCGGTCTTTCCTCGGTTGAGTACGAGTCTGGCCTCGGCCTGCTTCGGCCAGACGGCTTTCTGTTCCGTGGTTGCGCGCTTGGCCTGGGCGGCATTGGCCGCGCGGTCCTTGGCGACCTTGGCCCGCGCCTGCTTCGCTGCGGGCCCGTTGAACGTCTTGACCTTGCTCACCCGCGGTTCGGGAACCTCGGGTCGTCCCAGCCCGCCTGGTTTCGGGGCTGCCTGGGCCACCTGAGCCCAGCCCAGAGGTACTACCAGTGCCAGTGCCAGTGACTGCACCACCAGCCGGCTGCCGCGCTTTCGCACACCGCGCCGGCGTTGTCTTGAGGTGCCTATGCCAAATGCCATCGTTCTCGTCCGCCCAGTTCACAGTGAAGAGTTCGCTAAAAGCCGCCCGCAGACCGCCTCGTCTGCCAGGCCCTCTTGGGTGAGGGCAGCCGTCACCGACAGCCGCCCTCATCCCTGCGGTTCGATCAGTCGCCCACGGCCTGCTCGATCTGCTCCCAGCCCGCCATCGCCCCGGCCCACACGCGCACGTCAGCGATCCGCTCGGGCAGGTAGTGCTGCCACACGCCGCCCGTGAAGCCCCTGCCCACCGCGAATTCGCCGGTGCCCAGCTGCGCCGTGTACGAGCGCGGCGCGTCGTTCTGTGCGCCGCCGACGTAGAGGCTGATGGTGCCGTCCTGGGCGTCGAAGATGCCGGTCAGTCTGACCGTGCCGTCCATCAGCGCGCTCTCGTCGGAGGACACCGCGCTGAACGTGCCGTCGGCGTTCAGCCTGCCGAACCGCCAGAAGCCGACGGGCACGGTCTTTTCCGTGGAGGTCTCCGGGTCCAGCACCGTCTGCTTGTCCGTCAGCTCGTACCACAGGCCCCACGCGGAACCGTCGGCGGTGCGCTGACCGGCGACCTGCCCCTTGTAGCCGACGGACTTGCCCGCAATCCTGTCCCCGTCCAGCGCGGTCAGCGCGGTCACGGTGAACGAGCCGGATCCGTCCACCAGCGGCCCCGGCACCGACGCCGCATCGTCTACGCCGTCCAGCACGAGCTCCTCGCCGCTGAGCGAGGCGCCCCCGGCCAGGGTCATGGTGCGTCCGTAACCGGAGAGGGTGTCGGGAACGGTCGTCCCGCTGCCCTGGTCCGGGCGCCAGCCGCCCACCAGCTCCACGCCCGCGAATCTCTCCGACGTCATCAGCCGCGCCTCATCACTGATCTCCTGATCGGTGAGAGCGCGCTGCCACACGGCCACTTCGTCGATGTAGCCCTTGAAATGGTTCACATAGCTGTCCGCGGACATCACCCGGCCGATCTCCAGACTCCCGTCGGCCGACCACGGCGTGCCGGCATCCACGGACGCCTGCCGCTTGCCGTTGACGAACAGGTGAATCTTCTTGGCCGTGGCGTCGTGGACGGCTGCCACGTGGGTCCACACGCCCTTGGGGTGGGAGTCCTGAGCGATGGCCTCGCGGGCGAAGGCGCCATCGGTGGAGTACACGCGGATGCTCCACTTGCCGTTGTAGGAGACCACGAACGGGCTGTACTTCTGCGTCCAGGGGCTCGCGCCCGTCGGGGTCTGGCTCAGGACGGACACCGTCTGCGTCACCGCAGGATCGACCCTCGCCCACGCCGAGACCGTATAGGAGGAACGGGTCTCCAACACCGGGCCGGCCGTCGCCGCGTAGCCGGTGCTGGTGCCGTTCAGCAGCAGCCCCTGGTCGGTGACGGCCTGCGCCAGCGGCTGGCCCTGCGCGTCATGGGTCAGCAGGCCCCGCCGCCCACTGTGATGGCGCACCGCCCCGGTGCCCAGCGTTGCGTCGTCCGGGCCGTCCTGGGTGGCCTCGTCCACCGCCACGCCCGTGGCCTCGGTGAAGTGATAGCGGGCCACCGGACCTGATCCAGAGCCGACGAGGAAGTCCACTGCCGCCTGGGCTCCCCAGCTGATGGAGTCCTTGGCGCGCACATAGATGGTCTGTGTGCCTGACCGGGTCGGGGTAATGGGAACGGACACCGTCGAGCCCGGTATCGGGTCGGACCATCTAATCTCGGTCGACAGCCTGTACATGTAGGCAACGTTGCCCGTGTCTCCCACAGCCGGAGCGAAAGTGAACGTTCCCTTCACTCCCGGTCCGCCGTGGGCGGCGCAGTCATTGGTGGTGCACTCGGTGTACGGGGAGCCCACGGTGATGCGCGGTGCCTTGGGGCGCGACGAGTCAATCTTGAAGTAGCAGTAGCCGTCCGATGCCGCACTGCTGAGGTGGCTTGATCCGCCGTTGTAGTACGACCAGGTCCAGGCGTGGTACCGGTACAGGGGCCCTTCTGGCAGTTCCGGCCAGGTCATCCTTATCGTCGCGTCGTCGAGGGCCATGTTGGGCGACGTCGGCCGCAGCGAACCGTCGGTGGCCGGGGAGTCAACCCACGTCCCGTCACTCCTGCGCTCGTCCACGTCGAAGTAGACACGCAGTTCGGCCTCCTTCTCGCCACCCGGCTTGGTCTGGGCCTGGGCGGTCAGCGTCGGAGCGGGGGTCGAGATCACCGCCGGGTCGCTCGCATCCTTCTCGCACACTTGGGTCGTACCCGCCATGATGCCGACCTGGCTGGGTCTGTCGGGCAGGCCCACGAAGTCCACCGAGAGAACGGCGTCGTTCTTGAAGCGCTTCCACGACGCCGTGTCCGACTCGTCGTGAGCCCGGATCTCCAGCGTCAGCCGGGAGAACTTTCCCGCAGCGAAGTCCCTGACCGTCGGCGTGAGATTCTCGTTCGACTCCTCAGGGTTGTCGTTGAACTCGATGGGCGCATCCGGGGAGTCCGGGTCACACAAAGACCCCCGCCCCGCCGACACGTGGCGGTCCACCATCCAGTCGAGTTCCATCGGTCGGGTGGACCATGTGGTGGAGGAGGAGATGTTGCTGGTCCGCACCAGATCGACCCAGCGCGGATCGCACTGGAACGCCCACGGCTCCGTGATACGGAACGTGGCGTCCAAGACTTTTTTGCCCTTCAGGTCTGATGGCGAGAACTCGAAGTACAGGCGCTGCACATACCCGGGTCCGCAGTAGTAGCCGTTCCAGGTGCCGCACTTGCCGGCACCCTTGCCCTGGCCGTCGTCGCCGTTGCTCCAGTCGTAGGACTCATAGCCGTCACTGCGCAGCAGAGTCCGCTCGGACTCGCCCCAGGTCACATTCGGATCGATGAACAGGGGAAACGCGGACGCCTCCGTGCCCGACAGCATCTCCGCATCAGGGACCACCGTCAGCGTCTCCTTGCCGACCTCGACATCCATCGAGGCGACCGTGTCGCCCTGTCCCGGCTCCAGCCCGCTGCCCGACGGCGCGACCTCCGACGGGTCGGACGGCTCGCCTTCGCCGATAGCGGCCTCCACCATCAAGGCCGTCTGGACCTGAGGGCCGGCTTCACCGGCGGAGTCCCACATACGGGCCGGCGGCGCCTTGAACACGGTACGGCCGTTCTCGTCGACTGCCGCAAGGTTGCCGGATGCCCCCTCCTGGACCCACAGACCATCTGTCTTCAGCCCGAAGGTCAGCTTCTTCAACGCCTCGCTCGAGGCAGCCTCGGGTGTCTTGACGACCAGGACCTGCTGGAAGCTCTCCGGTGTAGCGGTGACCTTCAGATCCACATCGGGCAGGACCTCCGGATACACCGCGCTGGTCCCAGCCAGGAGTGGCGCGGGCAATGTGCCCGGCCAGCCGAGTTCCAAAGTTCTGCCGGCCTCGGTGATGCGCACCAGAGCGTCGTCGTTGCCTCCGCCGGAAAACGTCATCTCCGCGGCGGCCGCCTTGGGCCCGACTGATCCGTCAGCACGCTTGATCAGCGTGGCATCCGGCGCCTGCCAGCTCCCGTCAGCCGCGGTGACACGGACCGGAACAGCAGACTCCTCAAGGGTGTAGTGACCATCAGGGCTGGCATAGACCGTGGTGCGCTCCGTGCGCTCCCCCACCACCTCCACTCGCCGGCCCGTTTGCTGAGCCTCCTGCAGAGCCTTCTGCCCCTCCGACAAGGACGGCGTTTCCTGCTCAGCGGCAACTGCCGGCAGCGGAGGCGCGGCTGCCATGGCGGCCAGCACAGCCAACGCGGCAGCAGCGGCAGCACCCCGCGCCTGTCTGTGTCGTCGCCTCTCACCCAGCCGCCACCACACCAGCACGAAACCGCCCCCACCCTCACGCGATCTTCAAAAGTGGAGCGATTCAAACCGCCTGATGAGAATGCGTCAAGGGACCAACAGCCCTCACCGTGATCACTGTTTGGCTACTGGGCCGCACGATTCATAAGAGTTCACTCGAACCCGGACATGCACAGCGCTCAGGCGCTCAGGTCAACGGCCGCGGGCCGCACGAGCTCCTGCCGCGTGGCCACTCGACGTCCACAGCCGCTACGACAGCGACCGGTCTTCGAAGCCGAACTGCCCGAGGCGTCAGCGGCCTCGGCAGTACACACCGTGGGCCGGCGTCGTCACCCTGCGGCGTGCGCTGGGCGAGGAGCGCCGCTTTCGAGGCCGATGCCGTGGTCTGCCGCGACGAGCGCGGCGACTGCTGCGGCTGCGGCCGCACCCCGGCTCACGGGACGGCATGACCGGGCGGCGACGGGCACCCTGTGTGCAACGTCTCCCTGATAACCTACACCTCGGAGACCACAAGCCCCTGGTCAGGGAAACCCCGCACAGTTACCGTCAGCGTCCTCGAACTCACGTCCTTGGGGGGCTTCCATGTGTGTCCGCATGCTGCGGTCTGTGCCTGTACTCGGCGCTTTGACTGCCGGCGCCCTGATGGCTGCCGGGTGTTCCTCGGGGCAGCCCGAGGCGGGATCACACTCGGTGGGACCGCCGGCAACCGCCTCGGCCGAGGCCGCCGCAGAGCCTCTGACACGGGCACAGTTGCGTGCGCTCGCCCTCATGGAGAGCGAGGTCGCGGGGGTGCACGAGGCGGGGATTCCGGTGAAGGACCCCGTGCCGCCTGAGGAACAGCGCTCTTTCCCGCCGGTGTCCGACCCCACATGCCAAACCATGATCGACATCCGTGACGGGAAGCACGCGTCCGCCGTCGTCTTCCAGATCTTCAACTGGGAAGGCGACATCTGGGGTGGCAGCTCGACGCTTGCCGCCTACGAAGACGGCAAGGCCCAGCAGACCTTCGCCCGGCTCAAGAAGGCACTCGCCTCCTGCCGTTCGTTTCAAGGCACCGGCTGGGCAGGGAAGTTCACCTGCACGCTGACAATGGAACAGCCCCCGCACGTTGGAGACGAAGCCGTGCGATTCCGGGAGACCATGCCCCTGAACACTGAGGACCGCGAAGAGCGCAACGAGCAGTTCACCGTAGTGCGGGCCGGGAACACCATCGTGACGTTCCAGAAGCTCAACGTCGGCGGCAGGGCGTCCTTCCCCGCCGACCTGATCGACCGGCAGGTCGAACGGCTGCAGAACGCACAACGCTCCTGAAGCCAGACCGTGCGGCCGGCCTGACCCCGGCCGAGGCCCGGCCGTGTCCGCGCTCCGGGAGCCCAGTCACGGGACAACCCTCAGGCGCGTGTCCTCGGCGGGCGGGACGAGAGCCACTCCACGCCGGCCGTCGTTCCCGGCATGGCTGTCGCCTGACGAGCTGCCCACTACGGCGGGTTCCGACTCCAAAGAAGGTACGCACCTGAGATGGCCAGGCGGCGCAGATCCATACCCGAGCCCGGGCGTTTTCGAGGTGTCCGCCGCCGCTGTGCACCCCGGCTGGGTCAACGCGTGCTTTCGGGATCCTCTGGGACAGACACATCAGGTCACGTGGCTGGAGGCCGCGCAGGACGTCGTACGCCCCCCGCTGTCCTGAAGCTTATCGCGATGTGTGGTTCAGACGTCACCAGCAGAGCGTCTGGCGCATCTTGGGCCTAGCGCTCGCGGCGCTGGGCCTGGACCGCATTGTGCTCGGCCAGTCCTGGAAGGGCCGGGGGCGTCACCGTCTACTCTGCTTCCTCGACAGGCACCAAGTCTGAGCGACCGCAGCCGCTGCCAGTGGCCCTCTCAGAGGGCTGCTGGGCCGTTTCTAAGCGCCTGGAGCAGGTCACTCACTGCCCCGCGTAGGGCTCGCATGCGACTCCATCTCCGTCACGGTCCAGGTGCGGCCCGTAGCCTGGGTCCCCGGCGTGCAGCGGAGCGTCCCCGGCCGCGCGAGCCTCGTCACAGTTGTCGTAGTACACATCCGCTGCGGAAGTGCTCGGCGCAGGTTCCCTCGTCTCGTCGCCCGTCGTCTCTTCCTCCGTCACGGTCTCCGTCTCCGTGACCGTGGGCGCCGCCGGCAGTTCGGTATCCGCAGTCGGCTGCTCCCTCACGTCAGGCGATGAAGGGGGCGTGGATTCCGCGTCGCTCGTCGTCGCAGGCGACTGGGGTCTGTCCTCTGCGGACCCGCACGCTTCCAGCACGCCGCCTAACACGATGAACGCGACCAGCAACCCCAGCACGACAGCGACCACCCGGGCCAACAGCCCCATGCGCGCCCAGCGTCGCCGTATCGGACCGTCGCCTCTCACACTGCCAGCCATCACAGCCTCCAGCCGATCAGCCCCCGCTTCCGAGTGCACCACCAGCCTCATCAACGCGCACCTCGGCCACACTGGGGCCGTCGCAGATCATCCGGCCAGGCCACCTCACTGCACACCAGACCGCGCGGGTCCTCGGCGTCGGTCTGGACGCCGTCCGGCAGATGGCCCGGCGCGGCCAACCCTGGTACGCCGCCCAAAGACGTCGCCGCCCTCGCAGCCAAGCGACATGCCCCGTCGGCGCCCTGCTACTCGCCGCCCTCACCGGCTGTAGCGACAGCAAGTCTCAAGAGGAGATCGCCGCCGGCTGCCAGAAGACCCTCGCAAGGAGCACAGCCGGGGCCACGGAGGAGGACCGCCCCGCGGCCTGTGAAGGACTGCCGCAGGAGGACTACATCGCCCTTCTGATGTCCGAGACCATGACGGACACCGGCGTTATCGCCGAGGACGGCAACGCCACACTCCGAACCGGATGCTGTCGGGAGTTACCGCGGCTGATCGGGCAGAGCCGCCACCGCAGGCGGGAGAGCGGAACGCAAGGCGCACGCCGCGCGTGCGGTTTCTGCACGCCATGCGGGTGCGCGGCGAGCGACAGGGACATGGGCACATGGGTCTGCCTCTGCAGTGCACGGTGACGTCGTGATGGTACCGCTGGTACCGTGGGTGCCATGTCGGATCCCAAGGCGATGAATCTGCGTTTCCCGGACCCTGCGCAGCGGGCGGCCATCGCAGCGGCTGCCAAGCAGGCGGGGGTGAGCATGCAGGAGTACATCCTCTCGGCCGCCTACGACCGGGCGACCGCGGTGGAGCAGCGGTTCCTGGAGGGCTTCAAGGCGTCCATGGCCCGCAGCGGCGCGGCCTTCGCGGCCGAGCCCGGCACCCTCGACGCCGGCGCGGAGCAGCGGGCGATCGAGCAGGAGGCGCTGCGGGAGCTGGATCAGCAGGAGCGGGGCCGCGCCGCGTGAGTGAGCAGGAACCTGTGCACCCCCTGGACGTCACGTTCCTGCTGCACGCCGCCGAGCTCCTCGACGGTGATCCGCAGGTCGACGACCTGGGGCCGCTGTATGCGGCCGTCGCCCGGGTCAACGCCCGGGCGATGGAACACGACATCTACGGCTCGCCGTACCTCAAGGCCGCCGCACTGCTGCACACCTTGGCGAAGCTGCCGTGCCTGGAACACTCGAACGAGGCCTTCGCCTGGCACGCGACCGAGGCCTACCTGGCCCTCCACGCACGCGCCCTCGACTATCCGCCCAAGGCAGCCGTCGCGCTGGTACGCGACGCTGCCGCGGGAGCCCTCGGCGTGGCACGGATCGCCCGGCAACTGCGCGACTGGGCTGCCCCCTGAACGATTGCGTCGGCTGATCGCACGGGCGGCAGGGCCCATATTGTCGGTGGGTGCTGCCAGGATGGCAGGCATGACGATCAAGGAAGTGACGCGTCACGCGGTCGCCGCACAGCGGATCGAGCAGGCCCTCGAGGACATGTGGAGTCGGGCCTTCGGCAGGTGGCACGACATGCGCTACGGCGACATGCCGCTGCGGCGCGGGCTCAGGGAGCTCGGGGAGGAACTGTCCGACCACCTTGGCGCGCGCACCGTGTCCGACCCCACCCTGGAGACGCCCGGCTCCCAAACGGCCCTGGTCACTGCTGCCGAGTGCGCCATGGGCGTGCTGAGCCTGGCGTGTTTTCCCGACGGCGACTTCTGCGTCCCCCTCCCCCTCGTGGACGAGACGCTCAGCAGCGAGGAACTGCACTACGAGGAGCAGTGGGAGCCGGCCCTCCCGCAGACCACGGCCCGCACGTGGACCGACGCTTTCGCATGGTCGGTCATCAGCGGGCTGATATGGCAGCGGGACCGGGTGATCGGCCCTCTGCTGCGCGAGGACTACGCGCCCGCCATCCGTGACGGCGTTCCGTACTCCAAGCGGGAGTCGGTGTCCACCGCGGCCGACCTGGCCGAGATGGACGCGCTGTGCGGCTACCTGACCGTCGCCCAGGGGCGTTACCCCGGTGCGTCTTCCGGTCCGGTGCCGCTGGGCAGGCCGGACGCCGCCGAGCGGGCACGTGCGGCGCAGCAGCTCGATGCCGCCGGGACCCTGGCGCCGGACCAGCGGCTGTTGCGCGTCCTGCTCGACGACGACCAGCCCGCGTTCGAGCAGGCTCTCCACGAGCGGCTCGTGGCGCACCGCGACAGCGCCGGCACCGACCCGGCCGCCCGGAGCCTGCTGCCGGTGCGCGCCGTCACACTGACCGCCCTGGCCCGCCTCGCGCACGGCTGGCAGCTGGACATCCGCTCCCCCTACCTGCCCGAAGCACTCACCGGCGCCCCACAGCCGTAAAGCGGCTGGAACCGTTCCCGGTCCGGCACGGCCGAAGCCGATGACCATCCCGGCGCGGCAGTGCCCTGTGCTGTGCTCGTGCGGCGGCCGCGGCCGGGGCGGCTTCTCGGCGCAGGAGGCGCAGGGCGTGCCGCACGGAGGCCGTGCGAACTCGTCTGGGCGGACGGGGCAGGCTTTGCACGGTTGATGTGGTCCACTCGGTGCCGCCGCCGGGGGGCCGCAGCCAGGCGACGACGCGTGTGCCCGTGCCGACGTCGGGGGCCATGGCCTTCAGGACGCCCACACGGTCGTGGGCGGTGTCACGCACCAGCCGGCCCAGGAGCCGGTGAGGCTGGTGCAGCAGGCCACCGTCACTCACGACTGTCTCCCGCCGGGTGCCAGCGGCGCCCAGGAGCACAGGACCTGCACGGCGTGTTCGGCGAGGTCGTTGACGGTCTGGTGGCGCAGGTCGCTGGAGCGGTCCGGGGCGATGGCCGCGGGCCAGCGGACGATGACCGTGTTGATCGCGGCATCCCGGGCCAGGATGCGTACCCGCTGCCAGCCCTCGCGGTGGAAGGGGTCGGGGATGCCGTAGGGGTCGGTGATCGTCTCGAGGATCGTCATGCGGCGTGCCGCGTCGAACGCGCGGCCCTCCTCCTCGGCTCGGACGGCGGCCAGGGCGGGCGTGTACAGGCTCCTTTCGGCGCACACGTACAGCACGGCCGTGGCCGGGTGGGCGGCGGCGTGCGCGGCGATGTGCGCGGTGGCGGTCCGGTGGGTGGTGCCTGCGCTGGTCATTGCTGCCTCAGCGGGTTGATCGGGATGGTGCCCCGCCGTGCCCCACGGGGGAACGAGGCACGGCGGGGCCGTACACGAGAACCTAACCGTCCGTCAGCAAGGCGTGGGTATGACGAAACGGTGCGGGCTGCTCGCGCCGGTACTGACGAATTGGGTTTCCCTTTACCGGCTGTGGGAGGCGGGCACCGCCTACGGTGCTGTCGTGGCGCAGAGCAGGAACGCAGACTTAGCCGCCTGGATGGCCGAGCACCGGATGTCGGCCGGGGAGCTTGCCGGCGCGGTCAACCAGGCCGTCGGTGAGCTGACGGGCCGTCCGGGTGCGACGTCGGAGCGCACCGTGTTCCGGTGGCTGTCCGGCGAGAACCGGTGGCCTCAGGAGCGCCAGCGCCGGGCCCTGGAGCGGGTCACCGGTCTGTCCGCCACGGCCCTGGGGTTCATCCCGCGGGGCAGGCAGGAGAGTGTGGCGCCGGTATCGGAGAAGGACGTTGAGGTGCGTCGTCGTCGGTTCTGCAGCGTGGCCACTAGTGTCCTGCGCCAGTAGTTGATCGTTAGTTGCGGTGTGACTTCTGCTGGTGGTGCGCCAGTTCCTCGTCGGGGCCCGAAGCTGGAACCGCTGCTGCTGTCTGCTGATGAGCGGGCGATGTTGGAGCGGTGGACGCGTCGAGCCA
>NZ_JBIAIG010000029.1:0-29539 GCF_042871235.1 Streptomyces sp. NPDC005931 | reverse complement strand
TCGAACAGCTCCGGCAGCGTCGCCCGCGACGGCACCGCGACGGCCGGCACGGCCAACAGCGCCGCCCGCTCCTCCTCGGACAGCAGATCGATCCGTCCGATCGGCCGGTCGGGATCCGTTGCCGTGACCGCCCGCAAGGCGGTGAGCAGACGCCGATGATGAGCGGCCAGTTCGTGATCCGAACACAGCTCGGGATGGGCGTTCAGGTCGACTGTCGGCCCGGTGCCGTCGCGTCGGTCCCACACGGCGAGGGTGAGATCGCCGACCAGGCCCGAGGAGAGGTTGTGGGCGGTGGTCGGCAGACCGGCGAACGTGACCGCGTAGTCGAAGGACATGACGTTGACGACCGGGGCGTACCACGTGCCCACCCGGCCGGGCAGTTCGAGGTCACGCCGGAGGTCTTCGGCCCGGTACCGCTGGTGGCGGCCCAGTTCGAGCACGCGCTTCCCGATCTGGGCGAGGAGTTCACCGAGCGTCAGCTCCGGTCGCAGGGCGAGCCTGAGCGGGAGGACGTTGGAGGCCGTACCGGGGGTCCGCCGCTGAACCCGGTCCAGGCGTGCCGTCACCGGCAGGCCCAGGACGACGGTCGAGGCGCCGGTCATCCGGTGGACGTGCAGCGCCGCGGCGGCGATGACCAGGTGCGACCAGGGTGCCCGGGCCCGGCGGCCGGCGTCACGCAGTGCCGTGAGTTCCGCCGGCTCCAGTGCGGTGGTGTGCCGGAGGTAGCGCTCCGGGGTGGTCGACGGTCGGCCGACCATCCCGGCCGGCTCCGGGCGATCGGCGAAGTTTTCTGTCCAGTACGCCCTGTCTTGAGCCAGTTGGTCGGATGCCTGGTACTTCTGCTCGGCCGCGACCAGATCGGACAGTGAGCCGAACGGGCTCGCTCCCACCGGGCCGCCCCGGGCGAGCGCCGTGTAGACATCGGCGACCCGGCGCGTGATCAGCAACGACCCGAAGGCGTCCATCACGGCGTGGTGGTAACCCTGATACCACCAGAAGCGGTCGGCGCGCAGCTTCAGGAGCGCGTACGCGAACAGCCGGTCCTCGGCGAGGTCCATCGGCCGGGCGACCGCGGTGTCCGTCCAGTCGCGGGCGGCCCGTTCGGGATCCGGCTCCGCGCTGAGGTCGACGACGGCGAGCGACCGGTCGGGAGGCTCGTGGACGGTCTGCCGGACCTCGCCGTGTTCCTCGACGAAGCGGACGTGCAGCGCCTCGGCCTCGGCGACGACCAGGTTCAGGGCTCGTTCGAACAGCACTGGATCCACGCGTCCGTGGATCTCCAGGTACTCGCCCACCCGGAAAACCCGATTTCCTTTCCCCAGCCGCTGCTCGGCGATCCATATTTCGCGTTGCGCAGCCGTGAGGGGCAGCGTGGTGCCAGCACTGATGGACAAGTCTCCACCTCCGAAATTTCCCCCGCACGGACGGCCGGAGAGACAAGAATGAAAAACTCGCAACAGCTCGGAAAACGCGTCGGTAATTCGACCGCGCAACAGTGAAAACGGCGACCGTCGGCCTACCGGAGCGACGTGGACCGCCGTACGCATCGGAATCGGGCGCACCCGCCCGGAAACACAACCGAGGGAAACCTAACCCCGGGAGATCTGGAGGGTCAAGGAGATCAATCGGCTATGCCACGTGCATGTCCCGTGCATGTCCCGCCGGCGGGACATCGGGACCGCCCGGCGAGGCCGGCGCGTGGGCCCGGCGTCGGCCCGCGATGCACCCTGGGCGGTCAGGCAGGGCAAAGGCCCCCTGGTGTCGCTGGTGGAGGCCCACTCAACTCCCTTGGTGGCGGGGCGCGGGCGATGCCCGCCGCACCCGGGACGGGCGCCTCTCCCGCGGGCGGCACAGTGTCGGAACGCCGGTCGTCGCCGGGGCGGCCGCATTGATCGCGGGGGCCGGCCGCATTGACGGCGGGGGCCGGCCGCATTGATCGCGGGGCGCTTGCCCGCCGTTTCTCGGCAGTGTTAGCTTCGCTCTCAACAAATGCCGGATCGCACGTTTGCCGGACCTGTTCCACAAAAGGAAACCCGTATGGCAAAGACGTGGTGGGGAAGTCATCTGCTGAGCCGGGGCACGAACGACGAGGTGTGGGCCATTTCGAGCTCGCCGGTCACCCGGGGGCAGTTGCGCACGGCGGTCGCTGATCTTGAGAAGCGTTTTCGGGACCAGGGAATCGGGGAGAACAGCTCGGTTCTCCTGAGGATGAAGCCGAGTTTCACGTATCTTCAGGTGCTGCTGGCCCTGTGGAGCCGTGGGGCGCAGGTGGTTCTGGTCGACTTCCGGCTGAAACCGGCCGAGTACGAGCCGCTGGCCGAGCTGGTGCGTCCGCAGTACCTCGTCGCCGCGGCGGGCGCGGAAGGGCCGGTGGCGGGCTTCCGGCAGGAGTCCGACTTCTCCGTCCGGCCGCTGCCAAACGGCCGGCCCGCCCTCGACGGCATACGCCTGGTGCAGTTCAGTTCGGGCTCGACGGGCCGGCCCAAGGTGATCGGCCGCCCGGCCGACTCCGTACTGGCCGAACTCGACCGGCACGCCGCGCTTCCCGGAATCCCCGGCAGGGGCGACCGGCTGATGCTGCTGAACTCGGTCATGCACAACATGGGTCTGGTCAGCGGCGTCCTGCACGCCCTCGCGTCCGGGGCGACACTGGTCGTCCCGCCCACGCTGCGCCCGGCCGAGGTCGTACGGCTCATGGCATCCACCGAGACGTCCGCCGTGTACGGAACGCCCGTCCACTACGACCTGCTGTCCCGCATCGGCGACCGGCCCGAAGTGCCCGCGCTGCGGCTCGCGGTGTCCGGCGGCGAACGGGTGCCGCAGGAGACGTACGAGCGGTTCCGCGCGTGCTTCGGCCTGCCGATCAGCCCGGTCTACGGCCTGACCGAGATCGGTCTGATCGCCGGTGACCTGTCCGGCGCGTCCGTCCCTCCGCAGGTGGGACTCCCGGTGCCGGGGGCCGAGGTGAAGGTCGTCGACGAGGAGCTGTACGTACGGATGGACCGATCGCCGTACCTGTACGGCGAGCACGCCGACCGTTTCGCGGGCGGCTGGCTGCGGACGTACGACCGGGTCCGGCAGGATCCGGCGACCGGGGTCCTGAGCATGCTCGGCCGGGCCGATTCGCTGACCGTGGTCGGCGGGCTGAAGGTCGACCTCACGGAAGTGGAGAACGTCCTGCTGGCCCATGCCCGGGTGACGGAGGCCGTGGTGACGCACGGAGAGGCCATCGAGGCGTTCGTGGGCGCCGAACAGACCGTCGACGCGGACGAGCTGACGGTCTGGTGCCGGGAACGGCTGAGCCCCGTCAAGGTCCCCAAGCGGTTCCACATCACGCGACTGCTGCCACGGAACTCGATGGGGAAGCTGGTCCGCGACCGTGCACTGATGCACGGACGCGTCATGTCGGAATCGCCTTCGCGGGCACAGGGGGACCGGTGATCTCGAAAGACGACATCAGAACGATACTGGCCGAGAACGCGGGACTCGGGCCGCCCGCGGAGCTGACGGACGACGCCGAGCTGGTGATCGACTCGTTCACCCTGGTCGTCCTCCAGCACGCCCTGGAGGAGCGGCACGGCGTGGTCATAGACCCGCAGTTCGAGGACATGGCGCTCTTCACCTCGATCGACGGCATCCACACGTACGTGAACGGTGTGCTGCGAGTGCAGTGACGCACCTTCTCCCCCACCCGACCTCTTCGCGCAGGGAGCCATGATGAGCAACCCCTTCGAGAACCCCGACGGCACCTTCCTGGTGCTCGTCAACGACGAGGGCCAGCACTCGCTGTGGCCCTCGTTCGCCGAGGTGCCCGCGGGCTGGACGGTCGCGCTCGGTGAGAGCGACCGTCGAACCTGCCTCGCCTACGTCGAGGAGCACTGGACCGACATGCGTCCGCTGAGCCTCGTGCGCCGATAGGAGACCTCGATGGACGACGCCGCATTCCAGCAGCTGCTGTTGCGTGAGGAGGACCTGGAGGAGTCGTTCTTCGGCGAGGAGCCGAGCGCCGCCTACGATCCCGCCTTCGTCTCCGGCGACGAGTCGGGACGGGTCATCGTCGACCTGACCAACATGCTCACGCACGGCACGCACCCCGACACGACGCACCACGCCTCCGCGCTGTTCACGAACATCGTGGGGTCGGTGGTCTTCCACCATGTCGCTCAGTTCGGCAACGGGGCCTGCCGGCAGGTCTACCAGGAGCTCTTCGACGCGGTGCACGCGTGCGCGCAGTACCGGATGGAACTGAACGACGGCGTACGGCTCGACATCACGAGGGTGGACCTGGTGCCCGTCGACCTGGGGGACGGCGGTTTTCTGGTGCGCTGGCTCTCCTGCGTCGACCATTTCCGTATCCAGACCGCCTGGGTGATCGTCGCGCAGGACGACATCCTCACCTTTGTCAACGCCCGTGTCCCGGACGAGTCGGAGATCCACCGGCTCGCACGCATCGCCGTCGACCGCATCGCCGATCTCACGGGTGCGTCATGACGTCCACGGTCCCCTCGGTCGACCTCGCGTCCACGCTGGAGACGGTCAACGCCTGGCTGACCGAGTACATCTCCGCGAGCCATCCGGAGATCGGCCGTTCGGGGCCCATCTGTCCCTTCGTGGCTCCCTCCCGCAAGAACCGGACGATGGAGATCCGCCTGCGGCTGGTCGGCCCCGCGCCGACCCTCGAGTTGATCGAGGAGATGGCCCACAGCAGCCTGCGGGAGTACGAGCTGACGAACTGGCAGGGCAGGAACCCCATGCTCCAGGCCATGGTGGTCGCACTTCCCGATCTGCGCAGCGAGGACACCGGACTGCTCGACCAGGCCCATGCCCGGGTGAAGGACGTCTTCGTGGCGCGGGGTCTCATGATCGGCCAGTTCCACGAGAACTGCGAGGTGACGGCGGCACGCAACCCCCGCTTCGCGGTGAGCAGGGCACCGATCCCCCTTCTCGCCATCCGCGCCATCGCCCTGCACGACGTCTTCTTCCTGTCCGACCGGCCGCACTGGTTCCGGCAGTACCGGGAGAAGTTCGGCAAGTTCTTCGGTCCGGGGTCGACGGTGATGGACCCGCTGCTGGTGGCGCGTTACCAGGAGGCCGAGCGGGCTTTCGGTGATTGACGGCGACGGCATACACCCCGCCGTGCCCGGCATCGTCCACCTGCACCACCGCATCGTCGCCGGGTGACGCAGCCCTTGGCTCTGCAGCCGCAGTCGCCGGGCGTCCGGCCCGGCAGACACCGTTGCCCGTCGGGCGACGGGCAGACACCGTCGCCCGTCGGGAGTCCGGCGGACACCGTCGCCGTTGCCACGGGCACTCACCCGGCGGCGGGGGTGCCCCCGGCCGCCAGGCGCTTGTAGTAGATCGTCGTGGGTCGCAGCACCCCGGTCGGGTCCGCCGCGTAGTCGGGGATCGAACCGACCGGGGTCCAGCCGGCCGAGCGGTAGAGGCGCTCGGCGGGACTGCCGGTCTCGGTGTCCAGGTGCAGCAGGGTGATGCCCCGCGCGGCCGCGGCCTCCTCCGCGGTGGCCAGCAGCGCGCGGCCGAGCCCCCGGCCGCGCGCCGCGCGGCACACCATCAGCTTCACCAGCTCCGCGCGGTGGCCGCTGTTGGGCTTGTCGGGCAGGGCGAGGCTCACGGTGCCCAGCACCCTGCCCCGCTCCCCGCGCGCCACCCACACGGCGAGCCGTCCGGCGGCGACGGTCTCGGCCCGTTGCGTCCACCAGGCGACGGCCGCCGCCCGGTCGAGCGGGGCGAGGAAGCCGACGGAGGAGCCGCCGTCCACGGTGTCGGCGAGCAGGTCGGCCAGGTCCTGAGCGGCGTCCAGCAGGTGTGCCGGGTCCAGGCGGCTCACGGTCACGGGCCCACCACCACCAGCGCGTACCGCGCGTCCTCGGGACCGGCGCAGCGGAACCGGGTCGGCCCCCACACCCGCAGCCGCAGGCAGTCACCCGCGCCGAGGTGGTGCTCGGTCTCCTGCGCCGTGACGCCGAGGGTGCCCTGCAGGACCCAGATGTGCTGCTCCAGGCCGGGCACGGGCGGACGGTCGTAGGCGATGTCGGCGCCCGCGGCGAGTCGCCCCTCGACGAGTTCGCCGCGCAGTCCCCCGTGCGGCGGGGAGACGGAGCGGCGGACGAAGCCGGAGGCCCGGTCCTGCCACACCGGCTGGTCGGCGGCCCGCACCAGCGGCGCGGGCTCCGCCTCCACCTCACTGAGGAGCTGGGACATGGTCCGTCCGTACACCGAGCACAGGCGGTTGAGGAGGGAGGCGGTGGGGCTGGTCTCCGCCCGCTCGGCACGGGAGAGCGTGGACCTGCTGATGCCCGTGCGGTCCGCCAGCTCGCCCAGGGACCAGCCGTGCTGCGCCCTGAGTTCGGCCAGCCGGGCCCCGAGCCGGGTGTCCATGGGGTCCGGGTGCGGGTCCGTCCCGGTGTCATCTCGTCTCACATGCGGGACGATATCCCATATTGGAGACGTCGACGTCATGAACCCGGTCAGTCCCGGCCGCCGAACGCCGCGAGCGTCCGCTCGAGCACCGGCAGTGCGCGCACCACCCGTCTGGAGCGGATCAGCAGGTCCCACGCGGGCTCGAACTTCTTCCAGCCGCCCGCGTACGCGAGGTGCCGCATCCGCTCGGGCCGACCGGGCTGGGCGGCCGCGCCGCGCCAGATGTTCGGCCAGCGGTAGAAGTCCCGGTAGGCCCGCCAGTAGCCGTCCTCCAGCTGACGGGCCGTCATCCCCTTGGGTCTGAAGACGACGTGACGGGTGTCGTAGAGGTCCCAGTCCCGGTGCACGATCCGGTCCTCCGCCGCGAGCTGCTTCCACAGCCCCGTCGACGGATACGGGGTCATGATGTGGAACGTCGCCGTCTCGATGCCCTGCTCGACGGCCCACTCCACGGTGCGGTCGAAGACGTCGGGGCCGTCCTGGTCGAGGCCGAAGACGAAGCTGGCGTTGACCATGACCCCGGCGTCGTGCAACCGCCGTACGGCCGCCGCGTAGTCCGCGCCCACGTTCTGGTTCTTGCGGCGCTCGGCGAGGTTGGCGTCGTTCACCGTTTCGAAACCGACGAAGAGGCTCCGCAGACCGGCCTCCACCGCGCGCTCCAGCAGGCCCGGCCTCATGACCGAGTCGACGGTGGCCGCCGCCTGCCACAGCCGGCCGCTCCCGGCCATGCCGTCGAACAGTGCCTCGGCGAAGCGCCGGTTGCCGAAGAGGTGGTCGTCGAGGAAGTAGAGGTGGCGGCCGGGCAGGCGGTCGATCTCGGCCAGGGCGTCGTCGACGGTCTGGGTGTAGAAGGACCTGCCGCCCTCGAAGAAGGCGTCCTTGTAGCAGAAGTCGCAGTGGTGCGGGCAGCCTCGCGACACCACGAGCGAGTTGGGGACCAGGTACAGGTGACGCTTGATCAGGTCGCGGCGCACCGGGGGCAGTCCGGTCAGGGTACGGCCCGTGGAGTCGTAGCGGCGGGCGGGGACGCCGTCGCGGAAGTCCTTCAGGAACAGCGGCCAGGTGTCCTCGCCGGGCCCGGTGAAGACCGTGTCGGCGTGCTCCGCCGCCTCCTCCGGCAGGGAGGTGACGTGCAGCCCGCCCATCGCCACGTGCACACCCCGGGCACGGAAGTGGTCGGCCAGCTCGTAACTGCGTCGGGCGGAGGTGATGTACGGCTGGATCACCAGGAGGTCGGGGGTGCCGAGGGCCTCCGGGTCGACGCGCTCGACGTGTTCGTCGTACAGCGTGACCTCGTCGTCGGGGTCCAGGTGTCCGGCCAGCGTCGCCAGGCCGAGGGGCGGGAAGAGCGAGTACTTGATGGGCCGGAACAGCGGGCCGGTCGCCTCGGTCAGGGCCGGGAGGATCATCGTCACACGCATGACACCCCAGACTGTGCCCGGACGGGGGCCGGTTCCCTACGCCTCCCCGGCAGCCTCGCTCAGCGCGTCCAGCACCGGACGGATCAGCGGGTGCTCCTCGGCGCCCCGGCGCACGGCCGCGAAGACCCGGCGGGTCGGCGCCACCCCGTCGACCGGGCGGACCACCACGCCCGTGAGGTCCATGCCGCGCAGCGCCGAGCGCGGCACCAGGGCGACGCCCACGTCCGCCGAGGCGAGGGCCACCACCGCGCGGAAGTCGTCCGAGGAGTGCTCCAGACGGGGCTGGAACCCGGCGTTCTCGCAGGCCAGGACCACCACGTCATGGCAGGGATTGCCGGGGTAGGGGCCGATCCAGCAGTCTTTTGCCAGCTCACCCAGCGGCACCTCGGGCAGGTCGGCCAGCCGGTGGGTGACCGGGACGACCGCGTCGAAGGGCTCGGCGTACAGCGGTACGTGGGCCAGCCGGGGGTCGTCGGCGGGCGGCGCCCCGCGGTATTCGACCGCCACGGCGACGTCGACCTGCCGGTCCAGCACCATGGGCAGGCTCGCGTCGCCCTCGGCGTCCTGGACGCGGATGCGGATGCCGGGCGCGGACTCGGCGAGCCGGGCCACCGCGGGGGCGACGACCTGGGCGATACCGGTCGCGAAGGACGCCACGGTGACGGTGCCGGCCGCGCCCGAGCCGTAGGCGGCGAGCTCGGCCGCGGCGCGCTCCAGCTGGGCGAGGACCGCGTTGGTGTGGCTGAGCAGGATCTCGCCGGCCGGGGTCAGCCGTACACCCTTGGCGCCGCGCTCGACCAGCCGGTGACCCGTCTCCTGCTCCAGCGCGGTGAGCTGCTGGGACACGGCCGAAGGGGTGAGATACAAAGCGGCGGCAGCCGCCGTGACCGTGCGGTGGTCGGCCACCGCACGGAGGATGTGGAGCCGCCGTGCCTCGATCATGAGATCGATTGTCTCAAACGATGCGGTCCGCTCCCGTCGGGCGACGAAGTCCGCCCGCGTCAGGCGTCCAGCTCCGCCCGCGCGGCCACGAAGGCGTCCACAGCGCGGTTCACGTCCTCGGTGGAGTGCGCGGCCGACAGCTGGACGCGGATACGGGCCTGCCCCTGCGGCACCACCGGATAGGAGAAGCCGATCACGTAGACACCGCGCTCCAGCAGCAGCTCCGCCATGCGCCCGGCGCGGGCCGCGTCTCCGATCATCACCGGGGCGATGGCGTGGTCGCCGGGCAGGATGTCGAAGCCCTCCCCGGTCATGCGGCGCCGGAACAGGGCAGTGTTCTCCGCGAGCCGCACCCGCAGGTCGTCGGCGGACTCCAGCAGGTCGAGGACCTTCAGGGAGGCGGCGGCGATCACCGGGGCCAGCGTGTTGGAGAACAGGTACGGGCGGGAGCGCTGGCGCAGCAGGGCGACGATCTCCGCGCGCGCGGCGACATAGCCGCCGGAGGCGCCGCCGAGCGCCTTGCCGAGGGTGCCGGTGATGATGTCGACACGGTCCATGACGCCGTGCAGCTCGGGGGTGCCGCGACCGCCGGGGCCGACGAAGCCGACGGCGTGCGAGTCGTCGACCATGACCATGGCGTCGTGCCGGTCGGCGAGGTCGCAGATCTCACGCAGCGGGGCCACGTAGCCGTCCATGGAGAAGACGCCGTCGGTGACGATCAGCTTGCGGCGCGCACCGCCCTCGGTGGCCTCCTTCAACTGCCGCTCCAGGTCCGCGAGGTCGCGGTTGGCGTAACGGAAGCGGCGGGCCTTGGACAGCCGGATGCCGTCGATGATCGACGCGTGGTTCAGGGCGTCCGAGATCACCGCGTCCTCCGGCCCGAGCAGCGTCTCGAAGACGCCGCCGTTGGCGTCGAAGCAGGAGGAGTACAGGATCGTGTCCTCCTGGCCGAGGAACGCCGAGAGGCGCGCCTCGAGCTCCTTGTGCACCTCCTGGGTGCCGCAGATGAAGCGCACGGACGCCATGCCGTAGCCCCAGCGGTCCAGTGCCTCGTGGGCGGCGGCGATCACCTCGGGGTGGTCGGCGAGCCCCAGGTAGTTGTTGGCGCAGAAGTTCAGCACCTCGCCGGGGCGGCCGCCGGCGGTGACGTTGACGGTGGCGGACTGCGGCGTGCCGATGACGCGCTCGGGCTTGTGCAGACCGGCGGCGCGGATCTCATCGAGGGCGGCACGCAGGTCGTCGCGCACGGAGTCGAACATGGAGGGCTCCTGAAAGTGCTTGCGGGTGAGGGGGGGGAGCAGGTGGTCAGGCGGTCCAGTCGAGGATGATCTTGCCGCCGCGGCCGCTCGCCGCGTCCTCGAACGCCGCCTCGAAGTCGCGGTAGCCGTAACGGCCGGTGATCACGGGGCCGAGGTCCAGGCCGCCCTCGAGCAGGACCGACATGGCGTACCAGGTCTCGAACATCTCCCGGCCGTAGATCCCCTTGATGGTGATCATCGAGGTGACGACCCGGGCCCAGTCGACCGGGAACTCCTCGGCCGGCAGACCGAGCATGGCGATACGGCCGCCGTGCGTCATGTTGGCAATCATGTCCCGCATGGCCTCGGGGCGGCCGGACATCTCCAGGCCGATGTCGAAGCCCTCACGCAGACCGAGGGTCTGCTGGCCGTCGGCGATGGTCGACTCGGCGACGTTCAGCGCGAGACTCACGCCGATCTTGCGGGCGAGTTCCAGGCGCTCCTCGCTGACGTCGGTGATCATGACGTGCCGCGCACCGGCGTGCCGGGCCACGGCGGCGGCCATCAGGCCGATCGGGCCCGCCCCGGTGATCAGGACGTCCTCGCCGACCAGCGGGAACGACAGGGCGGTGTGCACGGCGTTGCCGAACGGGTCGAAGATCGCGGCGACATCGAGGTCGACGGGGACGCGGTGCACCCAGACGTTGGTGGCGGGCAGCGTCACGTACTCGGCGAACGCGCCGTCGCGCCCGACCCCGAGCCCGACCGTGGCCCGGCACAGGTGACGGCGTCCGGCCAGGCAGTTGCGGCACTTGCCGCACACCAGGTGGCCCTCGCCGCTGACCCGGTCACCGGTCTTGACGTCGGTGACGTCCCGCCCGGTCTCGACGACCTCGCCGACGAACTCGTGCCCGAGGACCAGCGGGGTGGTGATCGTCTGTTGCGCCCAGCCGTCCCAGGACCGGATGTGCAGGTCGGTGCCGCAGATACCGGTGCGCAGCACCTTGATCAGCACGTCGCCGGGTCCGACGGCGGGCTCCGGGACGTCCGCGAGCCACAGCCCGGGCTCCGCCTTCTGCTTGACCAGCGCCTTCAACGCTACGGCTCCTGTGGGTGAGTCCCGGCTCCGGGCATGCCGAAGACGCCCCTGACCGGGAAGAGGAGTGGAATCGCACTGCAATCTGCCGTACAACACCCTCACCGGTCCATCGAGGTTTTCTTAAGCGCGGCCACAGCTTTCCTTCACGCCGTCACCCGTACGGGGCCACGGCGACGGGACTCACCACGGCAGCCCGTCGCGCTCCCGGCGCTCGAGCCGTACGGCGAGATCCGCGGCCCGGTCCTTGATGGCGGCGAGACCGGGCAGGCCCCAGGCGCGCGGCTGGACGTCGCAGACGGAGACGGTGCCCAGCACCATGCCGGCGCTGTCGATGAGCGGCGCCCCGAGATAGGAGCGGACGCCGAACTCGTCCACCACCGGATTGCCCGCGAACCGCGGGTAGTCGCTCACGTCCTCGAGCACCAGGGCCTTGCGCCGGGCCACCACATGGGGGCAGAAACCATGGTCGCGGGGCAGCACCCGGCCCAGACGCACACTCGTCCCGTCGCCACGCACCACCGGGGCGACGGCCGGGACGTGCAGGCCCGCGAAGAACTGTCCCTGCTCGCCGAGGAAGTTGACCATGGCGTACGGGGCCCCGGTGAGCTCGGCGAGGCCGTACGCGAAGGTGTCGAGCGCGGGCTCGGGGTGCGCCCCCAGTCCCATGCGGCGCAACCGCGCGGTGCGGGCGGGGGCCTCCTTGTCCTCGGGGGTGAGCAGCAGACGACCGGCCGGGCGGGGCGGGTCGTAGCTCATGGGCGGGCTCCCGCCCTGGGGACGAACGTCATGTACGGGCTCCGTGGGAGTGTGCGGGGATCACATGTGGGCGCCATACCCGCTGGCGGTGGCCGGGGCATGGGCGAGGAGATGGCGGACGAGGATCAGCAGGGTCTGGATGCCGGAGCTGGAGATCCGGGCGTCGCAGCGGACGACGGGGATCCCGTCCGGGAGGTCGAGGGCGCCGCGCACCTCCGCGGGGTCGTAGCGGAAGGCGCCGTCGAACTCGTTGACGGCGACGACGAAGCCGAGGCCGCGTTGTTCGAAGAAGTCGACGGCGGCGAAGCACTCCTCCAGGCGGCGGGTGTCGGCGAGGACGACGGCACCGAGGGCACCCTCGCACAGTTCGTCCCACATGAACCAGAAGCGTTCCTGGCCAGGGGTGCCGAACAGGTACAGCACATGCCGCGGGTCGAGGGTGATGCGGCCGAAGTCCATGGCCACGGTCGTCTCGACCTTGTTCTCGATCCCCTCGAGGCTGTCGGTGGCGGCACTGACCGTGGTGAGCAGTTCCTCCGTGCTGAGCGGTGCGATCTCGCTGACGGCACCGACGAAGGTCGTCTTGCCCACGCCGAAGCCGCCTGCAACGAGGATCTTGAGCGCGGTCGGGAACGGGTCCGCGCCGTGCGCCGTGCCCGGACCTGGGCCGTGGTGGGCGTTGTGGTGGCCCGGGTCGTGGCGGGCACCGAGGTGGCCGGGGCCGTGGCGGGCGGGGTCGCCGTGGTCAGAGCTGGCGTCGTAGTCCATCGAGCACTGCCTCCAGAAGGGCCCGGTCCGTGGGGCTGTGGTGGAACGCGGGGGGCTTGGTGGTCAGCGCCCCGCAGTCGACGAGGTCGGCCAGCAGCACCTTGGTGACGGCCACCGGCAGGGTGAGGTGGGCGGCCACCTCGGCGACCGGGACGGGGGCGCGGCACAGGTCGAGCGCCTGTGCGTGCTCGGGCCCCAGATAGCCGAGCGCGGTGGCCCCGGTGGACATCACCTGCGACATGAGGTCGAGCGCGACGGTGGGGCGAGTGCGGCCGTTGCTGACGGTGAACGGCCGCACCAGCCGCCCGGCCGCGTCGTCGAGCCATGGCCCGTCGCCGGCCGCCGTCACGTTCAAGGCCTCATCGCCGGGGGTTCGACGGTGTGCTGCCGGGGCGCGGTCATCAGATACGGCCGTACGCTCTTGACCAGCATCGCCATCTCGTAGCCGAGCACCGCGGCGTCGGCCTCGCGCCCGGCCAGGACGGCTAGGCAGGTGCCGGAACCGGCGGTGGTGACGAACAGCAGGTTCGCGTCCAGTTCGACGACGACCTGCCGGACCTCGCCGCCGTCCCCGAACCGGATGCCGGCGCTGCGCCCGAGGGAGTAGAGGCCGGAGGCCAGGGCGGCCATGTGGTCGGCGCTGTCCGGGTCGAGGCCGTGCACGGACTTCACCAGCCCGTCGCAGGACAGCAGTACGGCGCTGGTGGTGTGCGGTACGCGTTGCACGAGGCCGCTCATCAGCCAGTCCAGGTCGGATACATGGGCGGTCGGCGCATCGCTCGCCATGGCGGATCGACTCCTTGGGGTACGAAGGTCTGCGGCGCTGGGGGTGGGGGCATGGAGAACGGTCATCCGGCGGGTGTGCTCCCGTCGCGCCGGGTGGTGTGTTCGGTGCGGGGCACGGGCACGCCGTCCCGGGCGGGGTGCACCTCGGCGTCCCCCGCGGCGGGGGCGGGGGCCGGTGCGGTGCGGGAGAGCGCGTCCAGGGCGGAGGCCGATGCTCTGTGGACGGGCAACATGGGTGCGCGAGACACGGGCGCGGCGGACGGGGGCGCCGCGGACATGGACTCCTGGGCACGGGAGGCCCCGTGGTGCCCATCCGTGCGGTGCGCATCCATGTAGTGCGCGTTGCCGGTGCCGGTGTCCGCGTGGCCCAGAGGTGTGTGGTCCGGGACCGTGTGCTTCGAAGCGGTGTAGTCCGACGCCGTGCAGTCCGACGCCGTGTGGTTCGGGGACGAGGGAGTCGGCTCCGGATGGCGGCGCTCCCTGTGGTCGCCAGCCGTGTGGTCCGCCGCCGTGTGGTCGTCGGCCATGGGTCCGGGTCCCATGTGGTCGACATCCATGTGCCCGGACTCCAAGTGCCCCAAGTCCACGTGCCCCAACTCCATGTGCTGTTGGGCCTCGGCCAGGCTGACGCCGCGTTGGAAGGCCGCCACGAGGTGGGGGTCGTGACCGGCGACGTGTTCCGGCTCCTGGCGTGGAGCCGGGCCGTCGCGGAGTTGCGGGGCGATGTGCTCCTGGGCGCGGCGGCGCGGCAGCTGGGGCCTGTCCATGGTGCCGCGCACGGGGCCACCGCGAGGGGCGAGCGGCGCGGTGCCGGCCTCGGCGGACGGCCGACGGTCGTCGGTGCCGGGCCCGCTGCCGGACCCGGTCGGGGCCGGGCCGGTCCGGGTCTCGCGCGCACCGCGCACGGGCAGCGGGGCGGGTGCGCCGCCCTTCACCGCCGCGGCCCGGGCGGGCGCCGCTCCGCTGTCGGGGGCTGCCTCCCGGCGATGCCCTCGGCGCACTCCGGGTGCCGGCACGGGCGCGAGCGGCGCCCGCGGGACGGACGGCAGGTCATCGCCGTACACCACCCCCGCGGCGGCCCCGGCCCCGTCTCCGGCCCCCTCCCCCGCGTTTCCCTCACGCGGTGGCCCCGGGCTTCCCGTGCTCACCGCGGTGAGGGGTCCCTCGTGCGCCCGGACGCTCCCCGCCGCCGCTCCCGCCACGGTCCCCTCGGCGGCTCCCTGCTCGGCGCCGCCCAGGAGCGCCTGCGGGACCACCAGTACGGCCTGCACCCCGCCGTAGATGTTGGTCTGGAGACGGACGTGGATGCCGTGCCGTTTGGCGAGCTGGGAGACGACGTAGAGCCCGATGCGCCCGTCGGCCAGCAGGCTCGCGACGTTGACCTGGTCGGGGTCGGTGAGCAGGCGGTTCATGCGGTCCTGTTCGCCGGCGGGCATGCCGAGTCCGCGGTCCTCGACCTCGACGGCAAGGCCCGAGGTGACGAGGCCGGCGCGCAGCAGCACCTGGGTGTGCGGCGCGGAGAAGACCGTGGCGTTCTCCACGAGTTCGGCGAGCAGGTGGATGACGTCGGCGACGGCGTGCCCGCGCAGCGTGCCGTCGATCGGGGGCACGAGCTTGACCCGCGAGTACTGCTCGACCTCGGCGATGGCCGAGCGCAGCACCTCGTTCACGGGGACGGGATTGCTCCACTGCCGGCGGGAGACCGCCCCGCCGAGGACGGCGAGGTTCTCGGCGTGGCGGCGGATACGGGTGGCGAGGTGGTCGACGTGGAAGAGGCCCTTGAGCAGGTCCGGGTCCTCGATCTCGTTCTCCAGCTCGTCGAGGATCGAGATCTCACGGTGCACCAGGGACTGAAGGCGCCGGGCGAGGTTGACGAACACCTCGAGCTTCTGTTCGCTGCCCGCCTGGCTGGAGAGCTGGGCGGCCCGCACGACGGCGGTGACGGCGCCGTCGTGCGCGCGGGCCAGTTCGGCGGCGAGCAGGTCGAAGTCGTCGGCGTCCGCGGGGGGTTCACCGTGCTGCCCGCGCTGCGGCGGGGCGTCCCCCCGGCGCAGGGCCTCGACGAGGGCGCGCAGGTCGGCCTCGCGCCGGGCCGTGCTCCGGCGCAGTGCGCCCAGGCGGTCGTACACGGACCGCGCGGCGCGATTGGCTGCCACTGCGGCGATCACGATGCCGGCGAGCGTCACCGAGACCGCTCCGCCGAGCACGCCCCACAGTGTCGGGCCGGGCCGGACTCCCGTGGAGCGCACGATGAACAGGACGGCGGCGCAGGCGCTGAGGGCGACCGCGACGGGCGGCAGCACGGCGAGACGCAGCAGCTGCGGCCTTATGTGGGTCTCGGGCAGGGCGGGCGCGGTCCGGGCGGGTGGGCGCCCGTGCCGTCCGCCCTCACGCCGGTCTGCGCGGGCGGCCGGAGCGCGGAGGTCAGACATCGGTGTCCTCGAACGGGTCCGTCGGTCCTGGTTACCAGGGGGGTTCACGGTGGTATCGCCTCGTGCCTGGCGTGAGCCGTCGCGGTGTCGCGGTACCGGTCGGGAGGGCAGGGGGAGGCCACGGATGTCGGCCCTGCGCCGCCCGACCGACACTCACCGTAGTCGTCACCGCACCATCGGCGGTGGGCAGTTGACAAACTCGTACGGACAGCGTCCCGCTCTGGTATGAGCCCTCGTACGACAGACCGATAACCGACCCGAGTCCGCGGCAGGGATTGAGGGAGGACCGGTCCAGCCTGGTCAGAAGTGGTCGCGTACGGACATCGCGCGCACGGCGCAGTCCGCCGGGCGCCCGCCGTCGCACGCCCCGCCCGCCACCGCCCGCTCCGTCCACCCGCACCGCCCGGGGCAGGTGGGCGCACCGGCCTCGTCGACACCCCCACCCCTCGGGCCATGGCGTCACTCACCGTGATTACCGCACCGTCGGGCCGACCGCCCACCCGGCGCACGGGCGCGCCCCCGGGGGACACCCATCCGGAACACGGCCGCACCTCTCATCACCGGCTGCCACCCCCGGCCCACGACCGGACGAGCACCAAGCGCACCCCTCACGGCCTGCGTCAGCACTCACCCCCGGGGGACGCCGTGGGGCCCGAGCCGTACCGCCCCCTCTCGATCACCGTCACCCCCGCCGACGCCCGCCCGAGGACGGGTCGCAGCCCACCGGAACGGCCCGACGGGTCGGACCACGGGCCGGGCGAGGAGCGTCACGGGCGGAGCGGGACGGAAGGTGGTGGTGATCGCGCCAGTCGCGAGGGGTGACTCCGTAGGCCTGCTTGAACACCTTGCTGAAGTGCGTCGCGTCCACGAAACCCCAGCTCCGGGCAATGGCGGCGATGGTCCGCAGCCGGCCGCCCGGGCCGGCCAACTCCCTTCTGCGCTCGGCCAGGCGGCGCGTGCGGATCCAGTCCCCCAGGCTGATGCCCGACCGGGACAGCACCACGTAGAGGTGACGTACCGAGATGCCGTGCGCGGCGGCGATCCGTGCCGCCGACAGATCGGGGTCCGCCAGGTGCTCCCGGATGTACTGGGTGATCCGCAGGCCGAGCGTCGCCTCCGACGACGCCTTCGCCGAACCGGTGTCGCCGCGGTGGGACGCCACGACGCCGCGGAGCAGTTCGACGCTGGGTTCGAAGGCTGCGCCCGCATGCGCTCCCCGGTGCAGTTCGTCGCTGAGTGCCAACTGGGAGAAGTAAGTGAACGCGAGGCGCGCCAGGGGATTGCCCGGCCCGAGGGAGACCGCGGTGATGTCCCGCAGCGACCGGTCGGGCAGTGCGAGGGCGGCGCGGGGGAAACGCAGGAAGTGGTGGTCGACTCCCTCTTCGTAGAGCAGCGTGTAGGGCGAGGTCGACTCGTACAGAGCGAAGTCGCCGGGCCTCAGCAGGCACTCGCGGCCGTTCTGCACCACCACGCTGGTGCCCGTCACCTGCAGACCGACGAGGACGATCGGCTCCTGGTCCTGCCGGGCCAGCCGCCCCGTCCGGCGGACGGTGGCCGCGGTGGCCCGCGCGGAGAAGATGCCGAGAGGCCCGACTTCCCCCAGCCGTATCCGGGCGGAGATGTCCGGGGCCGGAAGGGTGTGCTCGATGTCGACCGCCACCATGGTTTCCCGCACCACGTTGAGCAGGACTTCCTCGCGGTCCCGCGGTGGTATGGAGGCGGTGTCCAGGACAGGGGTCACGAAGGACGCCCTCCCCCGCACCCACCGGCGGGCCGCACCGGCCTGCTCCGCTCCGCCGCACCCCACCGCGTCATCGGTCACCGGCGGGATCGAGATCGCGGCCGGGGTTCCCGGCCACGGCCCGCGCCGGCCGGGGCCGGCGCCACGAGTGGGGGACGGGCCGGGACACCCCGCGCCACCAGGGGTCGGAGGGCAGCTTCCCCTCGGGTTCGAAGGGCTCGCCGGGGCGGGGGAACGCCACCGCCTGCCCCGCCTCGCCCGCCGCGTCCTTCAGCCACTCCGCCGGCTCCGCCCACGCGTGCGGAGCCAGGTTGAAGGTGCCCCAGTGGATCGGCAGCAGCACACCGGCCGGGGCGCCGCCCTGGAGGTCGAGGTGCGAACGGACGCCCTCCTCGGGGGTCATGTGGATGTCGGGCCAGAACTCCGAGTACGCGCCGACCTGGATCATCGTGGCGTCGAACGGGCCGTGCTGCGCACCGATGTCCCGGAAGCCCTCGAAGTAGCCGGTGTCGCCGCTGTGGAAGACGCGGTGCTCCTCACCGGCGACGACCCACGAGGCCCACAGGGTGTGCTGGGTGTTGCGCAGGGCGCGCCCGCAGAAGTGGCGGGCCGGGGTGGCCGTGAGGGTGAGTCCGCCGATCCGGGTTGCTTCGTGCCAGTCCAGTTCGCGCAGCCGGCCGGCGGACACGCCCCAGTGCTCCAGGTGGGCGCCGACGCCGAGCGGCACGGCGAACAGGGTGTCCGTGCCGGCCAGCGCCCGGATCGTGGGCAGGTCCAGGTGGTCGTAGTGGTCGTGCGAGACGACGACGGCGTCGACCGGGCCGAGCGCGGCCAGCGGCAGGGGCGCCGGGTGCAGCCGCCTCGGCCCGGCGAAGGGGAACGGGGAGCAGCGCTCGCCCCAGACCGGGTCGAACAGCACCCGATGCCCGTCGATCTCCGCCAGCACGCCCGAGTGGCCCATCCAGGTGAGCCGCAGGCCGGTGGCGGGCGGGCGGGAGAGGTCGGCGAGGGTCGTGGAGTGCACCGGTACGGCACCCGTCGGGGTCCGCCGGGACCGGGTCTCCTTGTCGAGGAAGACCTTCGCGACGTCCAGTGCGGAGCCCGAGGGCCGGGTGCGGGCGGTCCCTCCGGGATTCCGGAAGACGCCGTTGTGGAAGTGCGGGGAACGGCGGATGCGGGCCATGCGCTCACCGCCGGGATCCGCGCCGAAGGCGGCAGGGCGCAACCCGCGCAACCCTGGGCTGGGGGAACGGAAACCGGCCACGGTACCTCCAGGTGGATCGGTGAGACGTTCCATTATGGGCGGCGGGTCCGGCAGGCGGTGCCGGACCGGACAGGACACCGTCCGCGGGGCGGCGGCCGGCCCGGTCCCGGCCGAGGGGCCACGCCGTTGACAGTGCCCGGCGCCGCCCCGGATACTGACTCGCCGTTCAGTCAAGGAGCCCGTATGCCCGCCTCCGCCCCCTCGTTGTCACTCACCTGGACCGATCACCTCAGCGGCTGCCGGGGCTTCCTGGTCGTGGACCGGCTGGTGCGGGGCGTCGCCAGCGGCGGGCTGCGGATGCGGCCGGGGTGCACGCTGGACGAGGTGACCGGGCTGGCGCGCGGGATGACGCTGAAGGAGGCACTGCACTACGACCCGGAGGCCCGTTACGTCCCGCTGGGCGGCGCCAAGGGCGGCATCGACTGCGACCCCCGGGACCCGGAGGCGTACGGGGTGCTGGTGCGCTACCTCCGGGCGGTGCGGCCGTACGTCGAGAGCTGCTGGACGACGGGTGAGGACCTGGGGCTGAGCCAGGACCTGGTGGACCGGGCGGCCGCCGAGGCGGGGCTGGTGTCGTCGATCCAGGCGGTGTATCCGCTGCTGGACGACGAGCCCGGGGCGCGGCGCCGCCTCGCCGACGCGTTCGCCGTCGAGGTGGACGGCATCGGCCTGGGCGAGCTGGTCGGCGGCTGCGGGGTGGCGGAGGCCGCCCTCACCGCGCTGGACCGGGCCGGGGTGCCGCACCGGGGGACGCGGGTGGCGGTGCAGGGGCTCGGGACCATGGGCGGGGCCACGGCACGCTTCCTCGCCCGCGCGGGACTCACGGTCGTGGCCGTCGCCGACATCAAGGGCACGATCGTCAACCCGGCCGGTCTCGACGTCGAGGTCCTGCTGGCCGCGCGGGACGGCCACGGCACCGTGGACCGCGCGGCCCTGCGCCCCGGCGACCGGGAGCTGCCCGGTGGCGCCTGGCTGACGGCCGACGCGGAGGTGCTGGTGCCGGCGGCGGTGTCGTACGCCGTCGACACGAGCAACCAGGAGCGGATCACGGCCCGCTGGATCGTCGAGGCGGCCAACATGCCCGTACTGCCGGAGGCCGAACGGCTGCTGGCGGCGCGCGGTGTGACCGTGCTGCCGGACGTCGTCGTCAACTCCGGCACCAACGCCTGGTGGTGGTGGACCCTGTTCGGTGACGTCGGCCCGGACGCCCCCGAGGCGTTCGCGTACCTGCGCCGCTCGATGCGCGGCCTGGTCGAGTCGATGCTGACCCGCGCGCAGACCGACGGCACCACACCCAGGGCCGCCGCGCACGCCCTCGCCGAGGAACGGCTGCCGGTGATCGCGGAGCGGTTCGGCTCGTACCGCTGAGGGGCGGGACGGACATCCGTCCGCGCCCGACCGGCCGGTTTCGCGGGGTCGGGGGTTGTCGGTGTCTGTGTAGGGTGACGATCGTGACCAGGGTGCGGTTGAGCGTGGCCGAGCGGCGGGGGGAACTGCTGAGGGCGGCCATCGAGCAGATCGAGGCGCGGGGTGTGGCGGCGGTCAGGATCGCGGACGTGGCCTCCGCGCTCGGGGTGAGCAACGCGCTGGTGCTCTACCACTTCTCGACCAAGGAGCAGTTGGTCGCCGCCGCGTTCGCACACGCGGCCGAGGACGACCTGGCCCGGCTGCGCAAGCTGCTCGGCCGCCGCACGACCGCCCTGCGCAGACTGCGGTCGGCCGTGCGCTGGTACGCCCCGACGGGCCAGGCCAAGGGCTGGCGGCTGTGGATCGAGGGCTGGGCGGCGGCACTGCGCGAGCCGGCGCTGCGCGAGGTCGCCCGGGACCTCGACCGGCAGTGGAAGGCGGCACTCACCGAGGTCGTCGCGGAGGGTGTGGCCGCGGGCGAGTTCCGCTGCCCGGACCCCGCCGCCGCGGCGCTGCGGCTGACCGCCCTGCTCGACGGGCTCGCCGTCCAGCTGACGTCCTACGGCGGCACGGTGCCCCGGGCCCGGGCTCGCGCCTGGGTGGACGAGGCCCTGGCCCGTGAACTGAACCTGGAACGTGAGGTGTTGACCGCTCCGCCGCGCTGAGCCCGCCGGGCCGGGAGCGGGCCGCGTCCACCACCGTCGACGTGGCCCGTGCCCCCCGTCCACGGGGCCCTCACGCCACGGAGGAGATCCGCTCCCTGATGTCGTGCGGGGACAGCGCGCCCTTCGCGGTGACGTGGTCACCGGAGGACTCCCCGCGCAGTCGGCGTCCGATCCACGGCACCAGGTACTGCCGTGCCCAGTGGACGTCGTCGCGCCGGATCTCGAGGGTGCCGCGGGGCGGCAGCGGCGGCCAGGGCTGTTCCGGGGCGGCCGGGACGCCGAGGCCGAGGACCTGGCCCGCGCGCAGCGCCACACGCGTGTGCCCCTCGGGCGAGAGGTGCAGCCGGTCGGCGTCCCAGGCCCTGCGGTCCTGGATGCTCTTCAGGGACCACAGGTCGAGCACGGGGCAGCCGTACCGGTCGGCGACGGCCCGGACGTGGCCGTTGTACGTGGCGATCTTGCCGCGCAGATGCTTGAGCACGGGGACGTCACGGGTGTCGAAGCCGGTCGCCACCACGACGGTGCCGGCCGCGGCGGTCAGCGCGGCGACCGCCCGCTCGAAACGCTCGGCCACCTCGTCCGGGTCGCCGCCGGGCCGGAGGATGTCGTTGCCGCCCGCGCAGAACGAGACCAGGTCGGGGGCGAGTGCGACGGCCCGCGGAAGCTGGTCGGCCACGATCTGGTCGAGCAGTTTGCCGCGCACCGCCAGGTTCGTGTACCGGAAGTCGCCTTCGGGCCGGCGGTCGGCGAGAAGCACGGCGAACCGGTCGGCCCAGCCGACGAACGCCCCGTCGGGCCCGGGATCGCCCACTCCCTCGGTGAAGCTGTCCCCCACCGCCACGTACGACCCGATCACTGCTTTGCTGTCACTCTTCGAATCGTCTGCCACGGCCGACCATGATTCCCTCTCGAATGTGACCTACGCGAACGTAGGAAGGGATTGACGGGCGGTGAGATAAGCCACTTGCCGAGCCTGCCGTGCCCTGGAGGGCACGCCGAAGGCCGGACCCTCACCATCGGGGTCCGGCCTTCGGCGGCGTGTCGGGCGGGTTCTCCCGGGGTCAGCCGAGGGCGACGCCCTTCGAGCGGAGGTAGGAGACCGGGTCCACGTCCGAGCCGTAGCTCGGCGAGGTGCGGATCTCGAAGTGCAGGTGCGGACCGGTCGAGTTGCCCGTCGAGCCGGAGAGGCCGACCTGCTGGCCGCCGGTCACGGTCTGGCCGGCGGAGACGGACAGCGAGGACAGGTGGGCGTACTGGGCGTAGTAGCCGTCGTTCAGCTTGATGACGACCTGGTTGCCGTACGCGCCGGCCCAGCCCGCGGAGACGACGGTGCCCGAGCCCACGGCCTTCAGGGAGGTGCCGGTCGGGACGCTGAAGTCGACGCCGGTGTGGTAGCCGCTCGACCACATGCTGCCGGCCACCTTGTAGCCGGTGCCGACGCCGCCACCGGGCACCGGGGAGCTGTAACCGGAGGTGGTGGCGGCCTGGTTGGCCGCCGCCTTCGGAGCGGCGGCCTTCGGAGCGGCGGCCTTCGGGGCGGCGGCCTTCGGAGCGGCGGCCTTCGGAGCGGACTGCTGCGCGGTCTGCGCGGAGGGCTTCGTGGAGGTCTTCGGCGCGGTGGAGGCCGGCTTGTCCGAGGAGGAGGACTTCTTCGGGGCGCTCTGCGCGGTGGCCTTGCCGTCGATCGTGAGCTTCAGACCGGGGTGGATGAGCGACGGGTTGTCACCGACCGCCTCGCGGTTGTCCGCGTAGAGCTTCTTCCAGCCGCCCTCGACGTCCTGGGTGTCGGCGATCCTGGCGAGGTAGTCGCCGGCCTGCACGGTGTACGTGCGGGCTTCACGGTTCTTCTCGGTGGAGTTCTTTCCGCCCTTCTCGGGGGCGACGGAAAGGGACCGGACGGCCTTTTCCGGGGCCGCCTGCGCCGGGGCGGCCTGGGCGCCGGTGGCGCCGAGAAGCGGCAGGGCGAGCGCGGCGCCGCCGGTTCCGGCGACGGCGATGGAGCGGGTGAAACGCTGTGTCTTGGTACGGCGGTGCTTACCCTTGGCGGGCATGACGAATTCCTCTCCGGCGCCTGCGAGGTGAGCTGTCGGGTGCGGGCTGGAGATGCCCGGCCGCGCCGAAACGCGGCTTAACCCCAAGCCGTTCCGGAGACCGGAACAGGCAGTCGTACCTGTGGGTCCCCCGCTCCTGCCGTACACGGGTCAGTGGTGTGCGGGCTCCGAGCGGCGGCAGGATTGGGCGTCCGCTCGGATCGGTGGCGAACGTAAGCGACCACGACGCAAACGGACAAGCGAGAGGTTCCAGGCGAAGGCGTTTTTCCGTGATCGACAGTCGCGAATGCCGTCACCGAGCGTCGATCCGCATTTCCGATCAGCCGCGAACGTCCTTGAAATTCACTGCAATTACGTGAGCATGATGACAACACACCGTCACGAATATGACGATGCTCACGCACCCCTACCCCATCTCCCTTTCTATCGGGGCACGTTATGGCGAAGCCCCCTAAACGGACAGAACGCCTCATTCGCCAGATCACAGACGTCCGCAGCCGCACCACGGCCGCACCCGGATCCCCGCGCAGGCCGATGCGCAGACCCTGCTGCGACAGCACGGCGCCTCCGTGGGTTTCGCCCGTTTCGCGGCATTCACACACGGCCGTCGGATCGAGGCCGCGCAACCCGAGCACGGGGCACGGTGCGCCGTGGCGCGGGTCCTGGAGGCGGACGAGGGCGCATGCAGTCCGTCGAGCCACTCCCCCAGGCACGCCCGGACGCCGTCGCGGGTCGGGGCGAGGACGTACCGATTGCGAATTCCGCCCACTTTCGCCCCGGCCGGCACTGCACGTAGTCCGGGGGCACGCGGTAGAGGTCGCGTCGGGGCCGGGCCGGCCGTCTTCGGCCCGACCCGGTGCCGAACCGCATCCCGAGGCCGTGCGCATCGTCCGGGAGCGGCTTCGGACCGGGGACCGGGGGAAGTGGCGGCGGACGCGGTCTCGGCCGGGTGCCCGGTCGTCTCGAAGTCCTCGACGGCGCGGCGGGCGGCCGGGGGCGGACGGTCGCCGGTGCGCACCCCGAACCAGCCGTCGTCGATTACCAACGGCTCGACGCCCGTCGTGGCGCCCCGCTCGGTGAGCACGCGCTGCCGCGGCTGGGCCGCCGCCACACCCGACCTCCACGAAATCGAACAGGACGAGCAGACCTCGACATCATGAAAGGGTGCGCGGGCGCCAGGACCTGCCCGTGGAGGACTCATTGCCTCCGGCAGCCATGTCGTATCGTCGAGGGACGTCCGCCGACCGAGCCGCGCCGGCGGCGCCGAGTGGGAGGAGCCCTACGTGACGCAGCAAATCCCGTCGACCGAACCCGAGCTGGCCGGAGTGCGCAACTTCCGCGACGTGGGCGGACTGCCGACCGTGGACGGTCGGCGGGTGCGGCACGGGGTGCTGTTCCGCAGCGGGCACCTCGCCCACGCGACCCCCGAGGACGCCGCGTTCCTGTCCTCCCTGGGACTGCACACGGTCTTCGACTTCCGCAACGCCGCCGACCAGAGGCTCGAGGGCCCGGACGTGGAGCTGCCGGGCGTGCGCAACGTGAACCTGCCGCTGAGCGACCCGGCCGATGGTGCCGAGTTCTGGAAGATGGTCCGCGACGGCAACCTGGACCAGCTCCGCTCGATCCTCGCGGACGGCAAGGCCGCCGACCGGATGATCAACTCCTACCGCATCACCATCAGGCAGCGCACCGCCGAGCACTCCCGCGTGCTGCACTCGCTCGCCGACGACGGCGTTCCGGTGCTGATGCACTGCGCGGCCGGCAAGGACCGCGCGGGGCTGTCGGTGGCCGTCACGCTGCTCGCCCTCGGCGTGGAGCGCGACGCGATCTTCGACGACTACCTCAAGTCCAACGCCCGGCACCGACGCTACAAGGTGCACCGCAGCAGCACGTCCGCCTCGGCCTACTCCCCCGAGGTGATGGAACTGCTCAGCCCCCTGTTCGACGCCCGGGCCGAGTACCTGTCGGCCGCCCTCGAGACCATCGAGGAGACCTGGGGCGGCGTGGACCCCTATCTGGAGACGGCGCTCGGCGTGACCCCCGAGACCCGGGAGCGGCTGCGCGAGCGCCTGCTCGACTGACCGGAGAGCCGGCTACTTGGCGCCCACCTCGAACAGCAGGTAGACGAAGGCCGCGAAGACGTGTCCCACCGCGATGTAGATGATCAGCCGCACCCACAGCGCGCGGGGGAACTTCTCCTCCAGGTCTTTGCCGGTCATGACATGTCTCCGTGGGTCGGGCCCAGGCACAGCGTGGCCGTGGGACTCTGCAGCAGGGTGTGGACGAACAGGAGGTCGACCCCGTCGGGGTCCTGGGCGGCGATCCGGTGCGGGGTCAGCGAGTCGAAGTGCGCGCTGTCGCCGGGGCCGAGCCGGTGCAGAGTGTCCCCGAGGCGCAGCCGCAGCCGTCCCTTGAGGACGTACAGCCACTCCTCGCCGGGGTGGACCCGGACGATGTCGCCCTGGGAGCCGTGCGGTACGTGCACCCGAAGGGCCTGCATCCCGCGTCCTGGAGCTCCGGCCTGCCAGTAGGTCCAGCCGCCGGCCGCGGTCGGCTCCATGTCGGCGCCGCGCACCACGGCGTCCCGGCCGGCGGCCGCCTCACCGAGGAGTTCGGAGACCGTCGTACCGTAGGTACGGGCGAGGGAGAGCAGCATCGGCAGCGAGGGCTGGCGCTGCCCGGTCTCCAGGCGGGAGAGGTGGGCGGGCGACATGCCCGCGTCGCGGGCCGCGGCCTCCAGCGTCAGGGAGGCCCTGCGCCGCAGGGCCCGCAGCTGCGGCGCGACCGTAGGGAGCGCGTCGGCCCGCTCGGCCGACGGCTCGGTCTCGGAGGAGCTCATGCCTCCATTGAGCCGAAGTCTTGCCTGTCGGGCAAATTTCTTGCCTCAGAGGCAAACCGCCTGGCTCCCGGCCGCGGACCCCGGTCCCGAGCCGCGGGTCAGGGCCGGTGGGCGATCGCCTGCTTGACCAGTGTCTTCCCGAAGTCCCACATCAGGCCGCCGTTGTGCGCGTCGTCCATCACCGCGGTGAAGGCGTCCAGGAACCGCTCCACCTCGCGTTCGCCGATGATCAGCGGCGGGATCAGTTTGATCACCTCCATGTGGTCGCCGGACACCTGGGTCAGGATCCGGTGCCGCTGGAGCAGCGGGACGACCACCATCTGGGCGAACAGTCCCTTGCGCGCGGCCTGGAGCATCGCCCAGTGGCCGCGCAGCTTCAGCGAGCGGGGCCGGCCGAACTCGATCCCGATCATCAGGCCCCGCCCCCGCACGTCGGCGAGCAGCTCGTACTTCCCGGTCAGCGCGGTCAGCCTGGACCTGAGCAGTTCCCCGGTGGCCCGGACGTTCGCGACGATCTGCTCGCTCTCCATCACCGACAGCACCGCCAGGCCCGCCGCCATGGCCTGCGCGTTCGCCCCGAAGCTCGCCGAGTGCACCAGCACCCGGTCCATGGACGAGTAGACCTTCTTGAAGATCCAGTCCTTGCCGAGCGTGGCCCCCACCGGCACGTATCCGCCGGAGAGCGCCTTGGCCACGCACACCAGGTCCGGCTCGACGCCCTCCTCGTGCTGGTAGGCGTAGAAGTCGCCGGTCCGCCCCAGGCCGGTCTGCACCTCGTCGGCGATCAAGAGTGCCCCGTGCCGGTGCAGCAGCTCCTGCGCGGCCCGCAGATAGCCGGGCGGAGCCTCGTGCACGCCCTTGCCCTGGATCGGCTCGACGATCAGCGCGGCGACGTCGCCCTTGCCCACCTCCCGTTCCAGCGCGTCGAGGTCGCCGAGCGGGACGGCGGTGTCGGGCAGCAGCGGGGCGAAGCCGTCCCGGAACCCGGACTCGCCGTTGACGGACAGGGAGCCGGTGGTCAGCCCGTGGAAGGCGTGCGCGCAGTACAGCACGCGCGGCCTGCCGGTGACGTACCGGGCGAACTTCAGCGCGCACTCGACGGCCTCGGTGCCGCTGTTGCCGAAGAACACCCGCTCCAGGTGCGGGCTGTGCGCGAGCAGCTTCTCGGCCAGCAGCCCGGGCAGCGGCTGGCAGTCGAAGCGGGTCAGGTCGGCCGGCGAGGCGTCCAGGACGTCGTGCAGGGCCTTGCGGACCACCGGGTGGTGGCGGCCCAGGCCCATCACCCCGAACCCGGCGAGCATGTCCAGGTGGTCGTTGCCGTCCGCGTCCCAGAAGTAGGCGCCCTCGGCACGCTCGTAGACCCTGTCGAAGCCGATGGTGTGCAGCATGCGCGGCAGCTGGGGGTTGAGGTACCGGGCGTGCAGCTCGTAGCGCTCGGCCCCGCGCTCGGCGAGCAGCGCGCCGAGGTCGAAGTCCCCGGTCCGCGAGGACTCCGAGGCGGACTCCGCGGTGGTCATGCCTGTCGCTCCTGTCGCTGCGATGACGGCGCGGACGGCTCCTGCCGTCCCCCTGCGGGTCCGGACAGCTCCTGCCGGACCGGTGACCGTTCGGCCCGCTCCTGCCGGACCCGCGGCGGTGCGGACCGCTCCTCCATGACGGCCAGGCTCGCGCTGATCCGTCCGGCCACCTCGACGGGCGTCAGCCCGATGTCGGCCAGCACCTCCGCGCGCTTGGCGTGCGCGAGGAACTGCTCCGGGACCCCGAACCGCCGCACCGGCACGTCGACCTCCGCGTCACCCAGCGCCAGCGCCACCGCCGAACCCACCCCGGCCGCCCGGCTGTTGTCCTCGACGACGGCCACCAGCCGGTGCCGGGCGGCCAGAGGCGGCAGCGCCGGGTCGACGGGCTTGACCCAACGGGGGTCGACCACGGTGCAGCCGATGCCGCGCGCCTGCAGCAGTTCGGCCGCCTGGAGGCAGACGGGCGCCATCGCACCGACGGCCACCAGCAGCACCTCGGGTTCGTCGGCGCGGTGCAGCAGGTCCATGCCGCCCACCCGGTCCAGCGCCGGGATCACGGGGCCCACGGACTCCTTGGGGAACCGCACCAGGGTCGGGGCGTCGTCGACGGCGACCGCCTCGCGCAACTGGGCGCGCAGTTGGTCGGCGTCGCGGGGCGCGGCGATGCGCAGGCCGGGGACGACCTGCAGGACCGACATGTCCCACATGCCGTTGTGCGAGGGTCCGTCGACGCCGGTGACGCCGGCCCGGTCCAGCACGAAGGTGACCCCGCAGCGGTGCAGCGCCACGTCCATCAGCAATTGGTCGAACGCCCGGTTGAGGAAGGTGGCGTACACGGCGACGACCGGATGCAGGCCTCCGGTCGCCAGCCCGGCCGCGGACACGGCCGCGTGCTGCTCGGCGATGCCGACGTCCCACACCCGGTCCGGGAACCGCTCGGCGAACCGGCCGAGACCGACGGGGTGCAGCATGGCGGCGGTGATCGCCACCACGTCCTCGCGTTCCTCGCCGATGCGCACGATCTCGTCGCCGAACACCGACGTCCAGGACGGCCCCCCGGAGGGCGCGAGCGGCGCGCAGGTCAGCGGGTCCATCACGCCGACGGTGTGGAAGTGGTCCTCCTCGTGGGCGAGGGCGGGCTCGTAGCCGCGGCCCTTCTCGGTGAGGCAGTGGACCAGGACGGGCCCGTGGAAGCGCTTGGCACGGCGCAGCGCGGACTCCACGGCCCCGATGTCGTGCCCGTCGATCGGGCCGAGGTACTTCAGCCCCAGGTCCTCGAAGAGCCCCTGCGGGGCGAACGCGTCCTTGAAGCCCTTCTTGGCTCCGTGCAGGGCCTCGTAGACGGTGTTGCCGACCAGGGGGGTGCGCTGGAGCACGTCCTTGCCCCAGGCCAGCACCCGCTCGTAGCCGTCGGTCGTGCGCAGCGCCGCCAGGTGGTTGGCGAGGCCGCCGATGGTCGGGGCGTAGGAGCGCTCGTTGTCGTTGACGACGACGATCAGCGGCCGGTCCTTGGCGGCGGCGATGTTGTTGAGCGCCTCCCAGGCCATGCCGCCGGTGAGCGCGCCGTCCCCGACCACGGCGACGACGTGCCCCTTCTCCCCCTGTACCTGGCGGGCCTTGGCGAGACCGTCGGCCCAGCCGAGCGCCGTGGAGGCGTGGCTGTTCTCGATGACGTCGTGCTCGGACTCCTCCCGCGAGGGATAGCCGGACAGTCCGCCCTTGCCCCGGAGTTTGGAGAAGTCCTGACGTCCCGTCAGCAGCTTGTGCACGTAGCTCTGGTGACCGGTGTCCCAGAGGATGCGGTCGGCGGGTGACTCGAAGACCCGGTGCAGGGCGACGGTGAGTTCCACCACCCCCAGGTTGGGCCCGAGATGACCACCGGTCCTGGCGACCGCGTGCACCAGGAACTCCCTGATTTCGTGGGACAGTTCGCCGAGTTCCGCCTCGGACAGCGCCTTCAGGTCGCGCGGTTGCCGGATGCTCTCCAGAATTGTCACGCTCGGGCCCCCTCTCGGTCCGTGCCTCGCCTCAACTCACGGTCACTGCCGGTTTCCCCGTGACGGCGGGTCCGCCGTCGGCCTCCATGCGCGCGGCGAGCTTCATGGCCTCCTCGATCAGGGTCTCCACGATCTTCGACTCGGGAACGGTCTTGATGACCTCGCCCTTGAC
>NZ_JBIAIG010000028.1:0-30192 GCF_042871235.1 Streptomyces sp. NPDC005931 | reverse complement strand
CCCAGCCGGTGCTGCCGATAATGCCCGGCATGCCTGAACGGCGCACCCACGACTACATCCGCAACGGCCTGACCACCTTGTTCGCCGCGTTCGACCGGTACGCCCTCGACGGGGTGTTCACCCGGGCCCTGCAGCAGATCCAGGTCCGGGCGGATGCGGCCGGCGACATCGACTGGCTGGTCCAGATCGACTCCACCATCGTCCGTGCTCATCAGCACGCCGCCGCCACCGGCCGAAAAAGGGGCGACACCGGCCGGACGAACCGGACGATCACGCCCTCGGCCGATCCCGAGGCGGACTGACCACCAAGATCCACCTCGCCTGCGACGGCAAGGGCCGTCCCCTCGCGATTCTGGTGACGCCCGGCCAACGCCACGACAGTGTCTGCGCACGCCCTCTGCTGGAACGGATCCGTGTCCCCCGCACCGGCTCGGGCCGGCCTCGGTGCAGGCCCGACCAGGTCATCGCCGACAAGGCTTACAGCTCCCGCGGCTTCCGCGCCTACCTGCGAAAACGCGGCATTGCGCACACCATCCCGGAGAAGACCGACCAGCGACGGCACCGGCTGAGGCGTGGTTGCCACGGCGGCCGACCGCCAGGATTCGACCGGGAGACCTACCGGCGACGCAACGTGATCGAGCGCTGCTTCACCCGACTCAAGGGCTTCCGCGGGATCGCCACCAGATACGAGAAGACCGCCACCTCCTACGAAGCAGCGGTCACCCTCGCATCGTTCCTGCTCTGGGCAAGATCCGTTTGAAGACGGGCCCTAGTACTGCAACGGTTCTTGTTCTGAGTGCTGGGCAGTTTTCAGGGGCTGTTTCCGCGTCGTTTGTAGTGACTGATGCGGGCTTGGTGTTGGCGTCGTCGGCGCCAGGTCGACCAGTGCAGGATGTGCTCGACCGGTGCCGGTCGGCGGTTGGTGAGGCGGGTGATCAGTCGTCGGATTTCGGCGAGGCTGAGGTGGATGAGCTGGGAGGATCCGTTTCTGCTTTCTCCGTGTCCAGCTGGCGGGCCCTCAGGACGGTGAGGCAGGCGTGGGCGGCCATCGCCAGGGTCATGTGGCGGTGCCAGCCGGGATAGCGGCGGACCTGGTAGTCGTCCAGGCCGCACTCCTGCTTGGCGGTCTGGAAGCACTCCTCGACAGCCCATCGGCTGCCCGCGATGCGTATGAGTTCGTCCAGGGTGGTATCGGCCGGGCAGTAGGCGATGTAGTAGGAGATCTCCTCGGGGCGGTTGACGCTGCGGCGGGCGATGACCCAGTGCCGGCGGTCTTCGCGGTGCCAGGGCCTGACCTCGACGCGGGCCCAGTCGTAGATCCGCAGGCCGTGGGCTCCGGCGCCGCAGGAACGTCGTTTCCACTTCTGCCGCGGCAGGCCGGGGAACAGATCGTGGACGGGGTGGTCGAGTGCCCAGCGGGTGACGACGGTGTCGTGCCGGGTGGTGGTCATGACGTGGAAGACATCTGCCTGCTCGAGCTCGAAGCGCCAGCCCTTGCTGAAGCCGTAGGCGGCATCCGCCGTCACCGAGGTGAACGGGATCCGGTCCGCGATGGCCTTGCGGACCATCGCCTTGGCCATGGCCACCTTCGTCTCGAACGCGACCTCGTCGCCGATGCCGGCCCGCCGGCAGCGCTCACGGTCGTCCGTCCACGACGTGGGCAGATACAGCCGCCGGTCGATCAGCGTGCGTCCGCGGCCGGCGGCGTAAGCGAGGAACACACCGATCTGGCAGTTCTCGGTGCGGCCCGCGGTTCCGGAATACTGCCGCTGCACGCCTGCCGAGCGGGTGCCCTTCTTCAGGAAGCCGGTGTCGTCGACGATCAGCACGGCCTCCCGGTCGCCGAGGTTGTCGACCACGTACCGGCGCACATCGTCGAGGACCTCGTCGGCGTCCCACTCGATCCGATTCAGCATCCGCTGGATACGGTCCGGCCCGGCATGGCCAGCCTCCTCGGCCAGCGTCCAGCCGTTCTTGCGCTGCAACGGAGCGATCAGCCCCCGCATATAGGCCAGCGCCGACTCCCGCGGCTCGGACCGGTTGAACCGGTGCACGAACCTGCCGTGCACGGCATCCAGTTCACTCGCCCACGCACGCACATCAGCAAGGTCCCCACCCATAACCACACCAACGAAGAACCTGACCAGCAGTCACGGTAGACACCGTTGCAGTACTAATTCAGCGAGGAGGGCTTCGTGAAGGCCGCCGTCGATGCTGAGTTCTTCCCTGCGAGGGACGACAACGACCTAACTTCTGCAGGAAGGAACGCCAACTTCCAAGACATAGGCGGTGCCGCTCCTCAGCGCCCTGGACTCACCTTGCGCCAAGCAATTCGAGTCATCCTTCCTGTGTCCTTGCGTCGCATGACATCCTCGGCGCCAGTTCAACCCATGCGAGGATGACGAATCGGCGTGATTTGCCGTCGCTCGAAGCGGGCGGATCTCGGCCAAGCGCTCTGACACCTGTCGCGTACATGACCCGGCGTGTCTAGGGTGTGACCGCTTGTGTGTTGTGGGGGCCATGGGGTCGAGCGGCCCTGTGAGGTGCTCTGGGGAGGGCGCATGCGGTCGCGGAGTGAGCTGTTTCGTGCAGTGAGAGGCGGTCGGCATCGACTTGTGACGGTGGGTGTGCTCGTTCTCGCGCTGACCGCAGGGGCCGTGTCGGCCGAGGCAGTCCCACCCGAGCCCACACCTATTGAAACTGCTAGTTCTTCACCTGCGGCCCCCTCACCGAGCAAGGCAAAACCTAAGAAGGCAGATGCGGTCGCTGCCGCCGAGCCCACCACCAGCAACGCCGTCTACGCCTACGACGCGGCTGGCCGCCTGGTCGGTGTGACTGACCCTGAGGGCGAGACGGCCCGCTACCGTTACGACAAGGCCGGTAACCGGCTCGGCATTGACCGCTACGCCTCGACAACCCTGTCGGTGCTGTCGCTCGTGCCCGTGCGCGGGGCACCGGGCACGAAGGTGACCCTGTCCGGCACCGGATTCTCCACCACGGCGGCCGACAACACCGTGACGATCGGCGGTAAGACGGCCACCGTCAACTCCGCCTCTGCATCCCGCCTCGTCGTCACTGTGCCCTCCGGCGCGGCCAGCGGCAAAGTCGCCGTAACCGTGGGCGGTTCAACTGCCGAGGCCCCAGAGTCCTTCACCCTGGCCCCCTCCACACCCACCATCTCCGAAGTCGAGCCGGCTACCGGCCCACCCGGCACGGAAGTCACCATTTCCGGCGCACATTTCGCCAAGGCCCCGACGGACAACGTCGTGCGTTTCAACGGTGGCACGCTCGCCGAGCTCGTGCGCACCACCGACAACGCTCTCACTGTGAGAGTCCCCGAAGCGGCGACCAGTGGGCGGATCACTGTCCAGACTCCGGACGGCAGGGTGAGCTCCGCGAGTGACTTCCTGATACCTCTCGCGGAGGACGCCGAGGGTTTTGAGACCACCGTCCGCACAGGGATCAACGACGCCTCTTTATCTGTCGCCGTCACCCAGGCGGGGAAGCGGGCCCGTCTGTTCTTCGACGCGGACCAGGGCCAGGACCTTTCCATCGGGTTCACCGAGTCCACCTTCGCTCCTTCGGCGATTGCAGCCCTCGTAGATCCACGCGGTGAGACCGTGGATACCAGCAGCGTCCTCACGGGGTCCGACGACTGGGAGGTCCGCGATCTGCCTGTCTCCGGCACGTACACCCTGGTGATCAACCCCTCTTCCGAGGTCACCGGCTCCGTGACGGTGACGTTGTCCGAGCCGGCCGGCGGTGAGCTCAGCTTCACGGGGGATCCCGCAGCTACCAGGATGAGCAGGGCGGGGCAGGACGGACTTTGGACGTTCAGCGCCGAGGCCGGCAGCTCGTTCAGCCTCGGCATCGACACGGCGTTGATGACGAACAGTCTCATGGCGCGCCTGTACGCGCCCGATGGAAAACAAGTGGAGTCCGTTTCGGTGTCCAAAGGCTCCGATGGTTCCCTAGACCTCGACGAACTGCCCGCACACGGCACGTACACGTTGTACCTGGACCCGTCGAGGGGTGCGACCGGAACAGCCACCGTCACGATCTCGCACTTTGTGTCCGCGGCCTGGCTGGACCCACAAGCAGCTGCGAAACAGCTGGCGATCAGCCGGCCCGGCCAGGACGGCACCGCAGTCTTCACCGCCACCGCCGGACAGCAGGTGTCGCTCGCGGTCACCCCTGCCGGGTTCACATCCTCCGTCACTTACCACGTCTACGCACCTGACGGCAGCAAGGTCGACAGCTTCCCGGTCTCATCGTCAGGAACGACGGACTGGGACAGCGCGGCTCTCCCCGAGACGGGCACCTACCGGCTGCAGATGTCCCCTTCCCGCCTGGGCACAGGGACATTGACGACAACACTGTCCATGCCCGTGGAAGCGGGGCGGCTCAGCTCCACCGGCGCCTCTGTGCCGGTGAGCATCGCTCGTTTCGGCCAGAACGCAAAAGCCACGTTCGACGCCTCCTCGGGGGACGACCTGTCCTTGGCCGTCACCGACAACACCTTCACCAGCACTGCTTCGCTGACCGTGACAGCACCGTCGGGCGCCAAGGTCGTCTCTTCCGCGTCCGTGGGCTCCGGTAAGGCCCACACCCAAGGACTATCGGACCTGCCGGAAACCGGAACGTACACGGTCGCCTTGGATCCCTTCAGCGGTTCGCAGGGCAGCCTGAAGCTGACGCTGTCCACGGACGTGACCATCGATGCCACCGTGGACGGCTCCTCGGTATCTGCCACCGCCGCCCGCCCCGGCCAGCGCATCCGTGCTCGTTTCACTGCTGGAAGTGACTTCGTCGGCGTCGGCCTCACCAGCAACACCATCAATCAGAGCACGGAAGTCACACTGATCGGCCCGGCCGATGAGAGTGCCGAGGCGGTGGCTGCCGTGAGCAAGAGCGCCACTCAAGCCGCGCATCTGGGGCCGTTGTCTGCCGGTGCCGGTTACACCCTGCTGCTCGAGCCGCAGTCGGCCGGCAGCGGAAGTGTGACGCTGTGGCTTTCCGCCCCGATCAAGGCCGGAGCACTGTCGGCGGCCGGACGCACCGGGACGATCTCCCGGCCCGGGCAGCAACTCGAATACACCCTCACCGCACCGGCCGGGGAAGGGGCGTCGGTGCTGTTCACCGGAACCACACTCACCGGGACCACCAGCGTCAAGGTCCTCAGCCCTGGATCGGCGCTGCCGGACAGCCTGGGCAATCTCACCACGTCCACGACCGACGTGGACGTACGCGCCCCACTCACGGCCGGCACGCACCGGATCTTGGTGCAGCCGAGCAAGCCAGTGACCGGAAGCACCACCGCTACTGCCGTCGTCGACGTGGACGCGGGTGCCCTCACCGTCGGTGGCGGCAACCGGACCGCATCCATCAACACCCCCGGGCAGAACGCCCACTTCACGTTCACCGGTACCAGCGGCCAGAAGCTGACCCTCGGCCTCGGCGTCCCTCCGCCTGCGGCCTGGGGTCTGTCGGTGTACGGACCCAACGGCAAGTGGCTTGTCAATGACCGGTCAATGACGGCGTCCACGACGTCGTACACCCTTCCCGCTTTGCCGGCAACCGGCACCTACACGCTCACGGTCGCGCCCACCTCGATGAAAACCGGCACCTACAGCCTGGGGCTGTCGGCCGCCGCTACGACCGCCCCCGACTCCGCCGGCGAAGAGAGCACGGGTTCGGCGGCCGGGGATGCCAGTGGTACACCCGCTGATCAAAAGCCCTCCAGTGGCGGCACGGTGCCGACCGGCGTAGACGCGTGGCAGCCGGACAAGCACAACCTCAAGGGCATGGACTGGCTCGCCCGGCGCGGCGCTGCCCCCAGGGCCCCGGCTGCCTTGCGGGCTCCGCCGGGCACGACCGCGCTGACCGGGCATGTACTCAAGCTGGACGGCAAGCCGCTGGCAGGCGTCAGCGTGCGGGTCGGATCGAAGAGAGCGCTCACTGACACCAAGGGCCGCTTCCTGCTCCCGGGTATCAGTCCGCGGGCGACCACCCTGGTCGTCGACGGTTCCACGGCCAACACCCGCAAGCGCGCCTATGGCCGCTTCGACATCCGTATCCACCCCAAAGCCGGTACATCGGTTGACCTGGGATTCCCGGTGTGGATGACACCGCTGGACACCCGGCACACCGTCACTTTCGACGCTCCCGCCCGGAAGGACGTCGTCCTGACGACCCCGAGCATCCCCGGCCTGGAGGTCCGTATCCCCAAGGGGTCTGTGGTACGTGATGAGCGCGGCAAGCCCGTCACCAGGCTGGGGATCACCGCGATCCCCCTCGACCGGCCACCCTTCCCCCTGCCCCAGGACGGCGTCGTGCCGGTCTACTTCACCGTCCAGCCCGGCGGGACCTACGTCTTCCCCGAGGGCGCGCAGATCGTCTACCCCAACTACACGAACGAGGCTCCCGGCACCCGGGTCGAATTCTTGGACTACGACCCGGACGGCAAGGGTTGGTACGTGTACGGGCACGGCGAGGTCAGCGCCGACGGCACCCAGGTTCTCCCCGATCCGAAAACTCGCGTATGGGCCTTCCACGGCGCCATGTTCAACGTGCCGTCATTGCCGCCCTGGCTCACCGGCTGGGCGGAGGACGCGCTCGCCTGGCTTTCGGGCGACCCGGTCGAACTCTCCACCGGCATGCTGACCGACACCCGTACCGACCTCGCCGTTGCTGACAGTCTGACTCCCATCGAGGTCACCCGGACCTACTGGCAGGGAGACACCTCCAAGCGGGCCTTTGGTATCGGACGCGACCTCGTCTACAACGCGTTTCTGCACTCCGAGGAGCAGTACAAGGAGGTCGATCTGTACCTGCCCGGCGGGGAGAAAGTGCACTACGTGCGCACCTCCGCCGGCACCGGCTTCCGCGATGCCGTCTTCCAACCGGCCAGTGTGTCCAGCCGCTTCCGAGGCACAGCGATCAAGTGGAAGTCCGGCTGGGAGCTGTCCTTCCCCGACGGCACCGTCTGGGAGTTCCCGCAGTACTCCCCGCTCAACGAGATACGCGACCGCTACGGCAACACGCTCACACTCACCCGCGCCAACCGCATCCGCGGACCCATCACCCGGCTCGCCACCTCAGGCGGCCGGTGGATCAGCTTCACCTACGACGCGCAGGACCGAATCACCCAGGCGAGGGACAACGCCGGCCGCACCGTCTCCTATACCTACGACAGTGCAGGACGGCTCGAGACGGTCACCGATCCTGCGGGCAAGGTCAGCTCATACACCTATGACGGGACCTCCAACCGCGTCGCCACCGCGAAGGATGCTCGCGGCATCGTCTATATGACCAACGCCTTCGATGCTGCTGGCCGGGTGAAGAAGCAGACGCTGACCGAAGGACAGGAGTACACCTTCGCCTACACCCAGACCGGCACCGGACAGATCACCGCCACCGAGGTGACCCAGCCCGGTGGCGCGGTCCGCCGGGTGGAGTTCGACGGCGGCTACGGCATTTCGGACAGCCAGGCTTACGGCACTGGTCTCGCCCGCAAGACCGTCTACGAACGCGGCAGCGATCACCGCGTCAACGCGGTGATCGACCCATACGGTAGGCGCACCGAACTGCACTACGACAGCGCAGGCCGCGTGACAGGTGCAACCGAACTGGCCGGAACCTCCCAGTCACGTTCCACCGGAACGGTCGTCTTCGACGGGCCCTACGACCAGCCGAGCAGCATCACCGACGGCCTCGGTCACACCACGCGGCTCGCGTATGAGCCCAACGGCAATCTGACGAAGGTCACCGACCCCGAGGGACGGGAAACCACCTTCACCTACACCAGCACCGGTCAGGTCAAGACAGTCACCGACGCTTCTCACGCGACCACCACATTCAGCTACAGCAACGAAGCCCTGTTCGCCGTCACCGATGCGGAAGGCCGCACCACCAGCCAATTCACCGACGCAGCCGGCCGACCCAGTGCCGTGACCGACCAAGCAGGCTCACTGACCACCATCGTCTACGACACGGTCAACCAGGCCCGCGAAATCACTGATCCGCTGGGCAACACCACGACTCTGGGATACGACGCAAACGGCAACCTCACCACGCTCACCGACGCCCGCGGTAACACGACGACCTGGGCGTACGACGACGCCGACCGGCCGAGGTCGGCCACGGACCCACTGGGCGCGCAGGCCCTGTTCGAATACGACACGGCCAGCCTGTTGAAGACGGCCACCAACAGATCCGGCAAGGCCGCCACCGCCGAGTACGACCTGCTCGGGCGGCCCAAGAACACCAAGTACGGCGTCAATCCCCTGGGCCAGGCCGAGTCCACCGTTACCTACGACTACGACGCTCATGACCTGCTCAAGCAGATAACCGACAGCCAGGCCGGCACCCAGTCCTTCACCTACGACGCCTACGACCGCCCGGCCACCAGCACCGGCCCCACCGGCACCGTCAGCTATGACTACGACAACGCCGACCGCCGCACGAAGATGACCGCCGCCGGAACCACCACCCTCTACGGCTATGACGAGTCCGGCATCCTGACCTCGGTCAAGACCGGAGCTCAGGAGGTCACCTTCGGCCTGGACGCCGTGGGCCGGGAGAAGACCACGACTCTGCCCGGCGGCATCACCCGCACCACCGGCTACGACGCCACCGGCGTCACCAAAACCATTGCCTACGCCCAAGGCACCAAGACCATCGGCGAGCTGAACTATGTGCGAGATGTCCGCGCTCTGCAGACGGGTCTGACCGGTTCCCTGGCCAAGGTCGCCCTGCCGACCGCCGAGACGGGAAGCGAGTTCGGCAAGGACAACCGCATCGCCAGCTATGACGGGCGCACCTTCACCTACGACGCCGACGGCCAGCTCAAGGACGACGGCATCCGCACCTACACCTGGAACGCCCGCGGCGAACTCACCAACCTGACCAAGGCAGGCACCACCTCCTCGTTCGGCTACGACCCGCTCGGCGGCAGGGTGTCGAAGACCGTCAGCGGCGCCAGCAGGCGATTCTTGACCGACGCCACCAACCCGCTGATCGAGCAGGACAGCACCGGGGCGACGAAGGCGACGGTGGCCACCTCGGGCCTGGACGAGTTCCTCACTCGCACCGAAGCCGGCAAAACCCAGATCTACCTCACCGACGCCCTTGGCACCGTCGTCGGCCTGGCCGGCACCGACGGCACCATCGCCACCACCTACGCCTACGACCCGAACGGCACACCCACAGCCTCCGGCACCACATCATCGAACCCCTACAGATTCACCGGCCGCGAAGACGACGGCACCGGCCTGCTCTACTACCGCAACCGCTACTACGACCCGCAAACCGGCCGCTTCATCTCCCAGGACCCCATCGGCCACGCCGGCGGCGCCAACCTCTACCAGTACGCCCTGTCCTCCCCCACCACCTACACCGACCCCACCGGCAACAACCCCATGATCGCCGGATGCGTCATCGGCGGAATCTTCGACGGTGGCATGGACTGGCTCGCCCAGCGCCTCTCCGGCCGCAAAGTCAACTGGGGCCAAGTCGGCATCGCCGCCGCCACCGGCTGCCTCGGCGGCATGCTCGGCGCAGGACTCGCCGCGAAAGTCGGCACCCGCATGCCCGCTTGCCGGGTTCCCAACAGCTTCACCGGCGAGACACCCGTTCTGATGGCTGACGGTACCCGCAGACCCATCAAGGACATCAAGATCGGTGACACCGTCCTCGCCACCGACCCCGAAACCGGCGAAACCGGACCACGCAAAGTCACCGCCCTGATCAACGCAAACGGCGACAAACACCTCGTCGACATCACCCTCGACACCGACGGCCCCACCGGCAGCAAGACCAGCACGCTCACTGCCACCGACGGCCATCCCTTCTGGGTCCCCGCCCTCCATCAGTGGGTAGAAGCCGAGGACCTCAAGCCCGGGCAGTGGCTGCAGACCAGCGCTGGCACCTGGGTCCAAATCACCGCCGTCCGGCACCACACCAAGTCCACGGCCGTCTACAACCTCACCGTCAACGACCCGCACACCTACTATGTGCTGGCAGGCGCAATACCCGTCCTTGTCCACAACACCAACATATGGTGTGGTCCAGGCCTTAGGACTGCCGCAGAAGCCGGCATTAGCCCCAACGACGCGAAACGCATTCAAAACGCCGCGGACAAGGCCGGGCAGCCTGTCATTGTGGTCGGAAGTCGAGCCAACGGAACCGCGCACGCCGCATCAGACTGGGATTACATCCTTTCGGGACCTTCCAGAATCCGCCACAAGATCAAAAATTCTCTGCCGCGCGGGACAGGAGATGGAGAAGGAAGCGGACGCGGCCGGGATTTCTGGCAGCGATACAACCCTGACCGTCCAGACTATGCAGAGTTGGACAGGAACAGGCCCTACGTCATTTTCCTCCCGAGAAGGGGATGACCAGGTGAGAACGTCTGAGCGGATCATCAACGAAGCGGCCCAAGGAATCCTCGGTTACGAAGAATCCGTGGACTGGTTCTCTTCGCTGGAGCCGTTTGAGCAGCGAGCGGTACTCCAAGAGGTGGTTCGCTACTCGATGCAAGCTCACGCCACCGCAGAGGACGGGCGTGAAGGAGTCTCCCAGTCAGGTGTTAAGCCAACCATTACTCCAGCCGTACTAATTGTTCGAGCGCCAATCCTCGAGCAAATGGGAAAGATCCTCAATCTACCTCCGAGTGAGTATGTGAACTCCTTCCGTGTTCTTCTTTCGACTTTCACTGTCGCCGACACACGGCGAAGGGAAACCGAGTGCCGAGGCTCCTGCAGTCACCCGTGGCACAACATGTCATGATCGTCGATAACCACGGCATAATGACGTGCGCAGCCACAGGCAGCTGAGACACGATGGCGCAGCCAGAGGTAGGCGCTGAACGGCGCCAGGGTGCCTTTGATCTGCCGCTGTCAACCAGCCCGGCGAGCGGCTCGAATGTTGGCCGGCAGGGATGAGAGGGCTAGGAACGGCGATACCGATACCTGTGCTCCGCTAGACCAGAAGGTGCTCTAGGACATGACCAGTAGGCGCAGACTCCTGCAAGCGTCGGCAGCGGTTGCCGCTGGAGCTGGGGGTGTCGCTCTTGTCGGTGCTGCAGCTCTACACAGCGACTGCCCCGAGCGGCAGGAAGTACCAGCGCACTTACGGGGAGCGGCTCCGCTGCCGTATGCGCAGCTCATTTCGCTCGACCTTGTTTCGCAAAGCGCACACGCCGACATACTACGCATCGCATATCGAGCCATCACGTCGATCGACAAAGGCGACATCGCCGCCTGGTTGGCGCTCGGCGAAGGCGCCTTCCCCGCCCGCGTGGGCAGGCCACGACATCTGAAGAAGATGCCGTTGTTTGCCGGTGACATACTGGACCCGGCCCAGTCACACGGCGACCTCTTGCTCCACATAACGGGATCCACAGCCCGCGCTGTACAGCATGCTGCTGAGCGGACACTGCGCACATTGCCGCAACAGCATGTGCGGTGGCGCATGAACGGCATACGTCCCGAGAACCGAATCGAGGGCGGCAGAGGTCTTGCTCAAAATCCGTTTCATTTCACCGAGGGGTACGGAAACCCCGCCGCAGACGAAGAGGTCACTGAACGCGCGATCGTCAAGGCCGGCCACGGTGAGCCGTCCTGGGCGGTGGGTGGCAGCTATCAGGTGATACGGATCATCCAGCTCGCCACCGGCTTCTGGGACCGAGACACCGTCCACGAGCAGGAGCGCATCATCGGCCGCCGCCGGGAGGGACGATGGCTCGACGGCACTCCCAGCGATGAGCGGCCTGTCTTCGCCAGCGACCCCCACGGGAAGATCACCCCACTCGATGCGCATGTCCGCAGGGCGGCCCCGGACCGCCGCAATCCCCCACCGATGATCAGGCGCAGCTACAACTACCACCGAAACCCTGACGAGCAGGGCCTGATCTTCTGCTGCTTCCAACGTGACCTGGAAAAAGGCTTCGAGGCAGTCCAGCACAGGCTGGAGGGCGAAGCCATGGCCAAATACACCCTCACCATCGGAGGCGGCTACTTCTTCGTCCCACCCCCCGGCGACGCCTGGCTCCGAGCCCTGACAGGAGGGTAACCATGCAGCTCCCTCTTCTACCCGGCTCCCACCCCGCCCGAGCCCACGGCAGCGCCCAGGGCTGAGCCTCAGTGCGAGCCAGGCGCCAGCGTCCCGTCCGTATCCGCACCCGGGGGTTCCTGGAGGCCTTTCCTCCCTCAACGTGGCGCGGTGCGCCTGGCCTCACGGTGAGCGCGGGCGCCAGGTGCGTACTTCGAGATGGAGGATCTGCGCGTCTTCCCGGATGCGTCCGGTCTCCACGAGCCACTCGCGGACGGCGGCGGTGACGTCGCCTGCTGCGGCGTCCACGCGGCGGGCAAAGTCGGCGGCGTCGAAGCCGCCGGTCTGGGCGGAGCCGTAGGAGCGTTCTCCGGTGTGGTCGGCGCGCTGGACGACGTCGCGGCGGATGCCGGGTGAGTCAGTGCGGGCCCGGAGGTGCAGGTAGCCGGTCTTGGCGAGGCGGACGGTGACGGTCTGTGCGGTCGGTTAGGAAGTGGCCGGCCCCGCGCAGGAATGGGTCCCTGAGCGAGCGCCTGCTGGCTCTGCGATCGGCGGAGGCCGACGCCGAAGCCGGCGCGGCGGCCGGAGCCGTCGTGGCCGAGAAGCACGTCAGGGCACTGGAAGAAGGCATCGGGGAACTGGCTCGCGAGCTGAACGGCTGGTCCGACACTGAGGTGGAAATTTATCCGCAGTCCACGGCCATCCCGCCACGAGCACACAAGGCCAGTGCGGGAGTCCCCGGCGAAGTGGTCCACTACCAGCGCGGCTTTATGGGCGTGGCGGAGAACCTGCCAAGTACTCCCACACGCTTGTGGCGGCCACAGCCCTCCAGGTACTCGACGGCCAGTGCCTGCGCTTTCACTGCGTCCTCACGACAGAGCGCTGGCTGCCCGACCAGAACCAGGTCGTCGAGCACTGGCGTGCTCGGCAGGATTGCTCCTCGAGCGACGCCGTACAGGCTCTGGCTACCATGCTGCGCGATCTGGCCGAACGGGTGGGCGCCGTGCGTCCCGAATTCGCTCGGGCTCGCCACAGCTCCGCCGAGGACTTCCCCAGCCCACAGGAAGCGTGTCCGCTGCCTGCCGTGACCTCGGCAACCTCCCCATGCCGCCGCGGGATACGAGCAGCGCACGGGGCTTGCCGACCAGCCAGGGAGGCGGGGCGCCGCCGTGTAGGCAGGTCGCGTTCAGGGCCATGATCTGCGCAACACGGGCAGCCCTGGCGGTTCCGGTGGCATGGCGCGCCGTGGCACCAGTGACGGCTGCATCGTGCTCTTCCCTCGTCCCGGGGGCATACAGACTCTCGCCGTTCTGGCTGGCTGAATGGGGGCCATGACGGCGTCATCAGCTTCCACAGTGGGAACACGTGCTGGCCTATACCGGCTGCTGGACGCCATCGGGTCGCGCATTCGGTACCAGGCGGGGCATAGATGAACTCGGCATGCGGGACGCGCTGTTACGTTTTGCCGCGGCACGAGAAATCCCCTTGTCGCCGGTGCCGGAACGAGCCAATACTTCACGAATGACAAGCGAGTTGCCCCGTTATGGAATCTGTTCCATCTCCTGGTCCAGCATCCAGGAGGACCTGTATCCGCAGCACCCGGACTCGTCGTCCTGGCAAGGGAGCGAGGCCACGGAGATGAATCGGCTGCGGGGCATGGTGATGGTCCAGGCCGCCGAGACTGAAGCGGTGCTTGGGGTCATCCTGTCCCGTCTCGACCCGACGGCCCGTCGTGACCTGCCCGCGGGACAGCTTCTACGGAGAATACGCAGCACTATTGACGGTCATTGCGACACCGAGTGGCCCCCGGCACTCGACCTCATCGAGCAGGCGATCAAACGCCGCGGAAGGTCGACGACCGCGACGGCGAGAGCTTCCAGGATCCCCGAACCCGCGGCGCCCAGCCCATCGGGCAGCTCGACCTCTTCCAGGCGTTCGAGACGTGCGAAACCCGGAACTGCTGGAGCTGGTGGCGCAACGGCTCGCGTACGGTCCCGCCACGGTGGAAGCGGTCGGTCAGTGGCTGCTGACCGAAACCTCCCGCTGGATGCCCACGCACGCATTGAAGGCGGTGCGACAGATGCGTCAGGACGGCTCCGTGGTCGTCCTTTCGTCGGGCAAACTCACCAGCAAGAGCCAGGTGAGCCTCCCTGCGGCCGCCTGAACCTTCCTATGATCAGGCCGGGGCACGGTCCCGAGCCTGCGGATACTTCCGTACCCGCAGGTTGGCGGGGAACCGCGTGATGTCCTTGTGATGGGTCTTGTCCCAGCACGAGCCGAGCTGCTTGACGAACGGAGCCGTCCCGGACCGCCTGCACTGCTCGACGATGTCGCCGGCCCAGGACAGGTCCATCGGCCGGGCTCCCGGGCCGGACTCACCGCCCACGATCGCCCAGTCGATGCCGGACAGATCCAAGTCCCTGAGTGGGCCGAGCAGAGGCTCGCACGACAGGAACCGCACCGACGCCGGCACCAGCCGTAGATCGTTCACGCGCGGCAGTTCCTTCGCGCTCTCCACCGACACGCCCATCCACAGATTCCCCGGCCACTGAAGCCGGCCCGCAACCTGCCGTAGCCGCCGCGCCCGCTTGGTCAGGACCTGATAGGTGTGCTGCGGCGTCGACGCCATCACATCGAACACACGCTGCACGTAGTCCAAGGGAACTCGGGCATGGAAGAGATCGCTCATAGAGTTCACGAACACCGTGCGCGGGGTGCGCCAGCCCAGCGGCACCCGCAGTGCCTCCGGATGCACGGTCAGCCCGAAACCCGGACCAGAGGTACGCGGATCCCCATCATTCTGATACTTCGCCGACCCCATGGCCTTCAGCCGCTTGGCGAGCGTGAGCGCGTAGCAGTTGTCGCATCCGGCCGACACCCGGTCGCAGCCAGTCGTCGGATTCCACGTCGCCTCGGTCCACTCGATGGAACTGCGGTCACTCACCGCTCCCCTCCACCCCTCACGTCCAAGCCGCCTCGGCACCTGCCATCCGTCGCGGTGCGCTGCCTAACGATGCCGTCCCAACCGCAGTAGCGGGATGCGTACGCTGGTATCCGACCGCTCTTGATACGTTTCCACCCCCCACTAATCGAACCCATGTTTGAACTGATCGTCGGGGCCGTCGCCCCAGCTCCGCAGAACTCGGTCTGTGCGCCCCCGATGCGAACTTGGACGACCTCGTCGATGCCGTGGCCGACTACGCGGTGGATCGCGGATGAACCACACACAGATCGCGTGGATGGGCCAGCCGCCGTGCGAGCGGGCCGATCGCGTACGGGGGGCGCGCAGGGTCGTACGGCGAAGATCGTTGCTCTTCATGACGATGGCCCGGATCAGCTTCTCGTAATGCTCCGTGTGGGTAGGGCATGCAGCGGCGCGTGCGAAGACGTCCTTGGTGAGGCTCTGTTTGACAGTGTCCAGTGCGGCGAGTGCGTCGGTCAGCGGAGCCAGGTGCTGGGGGATGTCGTCAGCGTTCAGGGGCGTATTTGCCCCCGTGCGGGCGGCTTCGGTGAGGGCTTCTGGCGACGATGCAGCCGTGAGGCGGCGCAGCGCCTCGGCTGACGGCCAGCGGATCGGCCAGTAGCCCGCCAACTTGGGCATGGGCTGCGCTGGAGGGGTACCGGGTTCCCCGGCGGTGCGCTGCTCATCGGGCGTATGGTGTGCGGCTTGCTCGCTGATCGGCTTCTGGTCGGCGGCACTGTCTCCCGCAGGGCCGACCGGCCGTGGTGCCGGCGCTGGCGGCGTCTGGAACATGACTGGGGCGGGGGTCCGGCACGGACCGCGCGCCTGCCGAGCGGCCAGCGCTGCCTTGGCCTGGTGGCGCCCTTGCGACGACATCGAGTGGAACACCCGCGCCGGGCGGCCCGGATGCGGCCCCTCTTCCTGTCGGAACGTGACCCAGCCCAGTGCTGTGAGCCGGGCCAGGATCTGCGAGACCGTCCTCATGCCGATCGTCTCCTCCCGGCCCACGCGTGTCGCGGTCGCGCTGCGCCGTGCGAGCCGGTGCTCGTTCCGGGGAAGGCGTCCTGCGGCGCGGCGGGCGATGAGGCGGGGCAGGAGCTGGGCGGTGCCGGACTGCCAGTGAATCCACTCCGTGGGCCCGCCCTTGGCGGCGATACTGCCCCGCTTGTCCTTGCGGGTACAGGTCTTCCACGTTGAGGCACAGCATGTCGTCGGCTCGTGCGGCGCTTTCGTGGAGGAGCTTCCAGAACGTCTTCTCCCGTAGGGCGACGTCCAGCTGCCACAGGGCGCCGATCTGGTTCTCGGCGAGGGCCTTGGTGCGGTCAGCTGGTGCCGGCCGCCGGTCCGGGCCAACAGGTCGCACAAGTAGGCCCGCCACCGCGGCCTGCACCACAACACGCGTCCCGTCGCTGGACGCCCCCGCTGATCGGCCACCAGCGCGGTGAACCCGTGCGACGTCGTCCAGCTCACCAGCACGCCCGCGGGCGCCTCGCTCACTCTCAGCCCCGGCGCGGCGTCGTCCGCCTCATCGATGACGTGGAAGCCCGCCAGCTTCAGGGCATGGCGAACTTGTCCAACGAGCTGTGGACGAACGGACGGCGCCGGCCTCGGCTGCCCCGAAAGAATCGGATCATGCCATCGGCTGCGGACCCAATCGAAGCAGCTCCCGGCCGTGATCAATCTCAGCGCTACTTCCTGAACCTCAACTACTCGCACCCGTCTACTGGGGGAAGCCGCCACGCGCTGGCGGCACTGCCGTCCGGAATCACCCACACTCAGGTGCGCAGCATCACCCGCAGTGCCACCGCGGCGACGAAGCCGAAGCACCGCGGCGGCCCACTCATGTAGTGGCGTTGCCGTGCCTACTCACGAAGCCAGAACCGAGGTCAGGTGGCCGGCGAAGGGCCGGTTATTGTCCGAGGTGCCATTAGTGGCGAGCGCCTGGAGTCCGGTTGCGGTCATGCCCGCCAAGGCACGGAAGTCGCGGGCGAGGTGAGCCTGGTCGTGGTAGCCGCACACAGCGGCTGTCTCGGCCCAGGTGCCACCCGGCTTCGGCAGCCTTGTCAGAGCCCTTTGAAAGCGCAGGACGCGGCCGACACTCTTAGGAGCAAGGCCTATCTGCTCCGCGAAAAGGACCTCCAGGCGGCGCCGACTTCGCCCGGTCGCCTCGGCCAGCTGACCGACCGATAGTGTGCCGTGACTCGCCCGAAGCAGTGACCATGCCTCACATGCCACTGGTGAGGGCCAGCAGCGACTATCGGCGAGCCGGCTGGAAATGACCCCGTCGAGAATCGCCCACCGGCTTCCCCAATTGGGTGCGCTAGCAAGCTGCTCAGTAAGGCCGGCGTCCCATCGTCGTCCCAGCACATCGGCCGGGGGGACCATCCTGTCGGCCAAGTGACGAAGCGGCATGGCAAGCAATGCAAAAGCGCCTAATGGCGTCAATTCCACCTGAATGCCGTAGCCGGTGCTCCTGCCGGTATGGCTGATCACCGGACCGGTCTGCAGCCCCAGCATCACCGCATCCCAGGCGCTGCCCGACGCAGACTGTTCCCTATCCGAGGAGAGGTCCAGCGCGGCCCCCCCAGGTCAAACACACCGTCACGGTAGCGGAGGGGAGGTTTACCCGCCGCACGACCCGCGCAGCCCGCAGGGGGTATCCGGTGTAACTGACCACATGCGCGCGCAGCCGGGCCGGAGGGCCCCGACGCACCCAAGGGCTGCTCGAGCTCGAGCCCTTCGGCGATAACCCGCCGACCATGCCTGCCACCTTTCTCAACGAGCTCCATAGGACCCGGACCGGGCAAGGTGCGCATTTGTACAAGCCGCAGCCCCAGCAGTGGCTCCAGTCTGATGGTGTCCACGACAGGCAGTGAAGCCAAGATCACGCCTTCTTGGGCGTCGTGTCCACTGTGATCATTTCTGGACCCAGCACATGCTCACCAGGGGCGTTCGACATGTCGAAGGGCGTTGGTGAGCGTGATGTCGGCCAAGGAGACTCGCGAAGGGAGTGATCGCTGGCGGCGTGAGAATCCGCTGGCCGGTTCATCGGGCCGGTTACACGCCGGCTCCGGCTGTGAATTCGCGCCATCACGCTTGCCGTGGAGCTGTGGGGCGTCCCGGCCGCCCGTGGCCGCGAGCCCAGCAAAGGATGAGTCCAGGGAATGAAGGGAAAAAGCATGCGTAGACGCCATATGCTGACGGTCGGTGCTGCAACCGCAGCACTCGTCGGCGGCTTGACCGCCACTGCCAGTCCCGCATCGGCCGACGCGGGTGGCTGTACCCCGGCTCCGTACGGAACGGTGTGCGGCGACGTGTATGACAGTACCGGACTCCACGTCAATAGAGTCCAGATAAACCGCTTCAAAGCATGGCCTGAGGCCATTTGCGACTACGTCGGAGTCGTGACGGTCTACAACAGCAGCGGCACGCAGATCTTCCAGCAGAAGAGTACACGCCACTACGGATGTGTATCTGCTGCAGCGGAGTTCGACCTGTCCGTCAATCGGTACTTTCCCAACAACTCCAAGATCGCGATCGGCTTCTACGAACGCAATCAACATCAAGGCACAGTCAGCTTCAAAATAACGGCCTGATGGCTCATATGACAGGCTTGACCTGTACCAAACGGCAGGAGTGATCACTATGGTGAAGCGCATTGGCGCCATCGCGTTCCCTGTCGCGGCAGTGACGCTTGGCCTGACTCACCCAGTGCAGGCCAGCGTTGACGCGCAACGCACCACGCAGTGCACCACGCTGTGGCTCAAGTACGCGAAATCGGCGGACGTATGCAAGACGTACTGGCCTGTAGGTGGAGGCTACTACGACGGATACGTCGAGACGAAGCGCGCCGATGGCATCGTGTCGGTGCAGGTAAAACTCGATGGGTACCCGCACACGCTCACCACGCAGGGCATGGTCGGCAAGCAGAACTTCACCCGGCACAAGGAGGTATTGCTGAGGGCATGCCTGTACAACAGCACTTCGACCTGTGGGTTGTGGTGGTAAACGTCCCGTCGACGTTCGACCATAACCTCGGCGAGGACGAGCGGCAAAGTCCCTGGTCCCCGGGACGAGGACGGTCACACCGGCGCGATCTGGGGCCCAGCGCGTCGATCCCGAGTCCTTCGACAGCTCGTGTCCGGAGACGCCGGGGATGTGCCGGGCGGCCTCGTACGGTCCCATGTTCGTGCCTTTCACGAACGTCGTGATCACGTAGCGGCCGAACGGGTCGGCCAGCTTCGGCTCGTTGCCGGAGGCCGGGCCGAACCGGCGCCCCCACTCCACCGAGTACGCGGTGCGGGCCAGGACACCCATCAGCGACCGCTTCGGCATCCTGGCCCTGATCTCCTCCTCCAGCCGCTTCGCCGAGGGCCGCCGCCCCTCCGGCGGTGCGGCTTCAGCGACGGGATGCCCGACTCGGGGTCGATGACCAGGCCCTCGTTGTCCGGGTAGCCGGCGTCCGCCGCCGCGGCGGCAGCCCGCAGCTTGTCCTCCAGTTGCCGACGGAAGAATCCGGCATCGAACTCGGCCGTCTCACCCTCCTCGGCAAGGCCGACCTCCACCAGGTAGGCGCCGAGCTTCTCCTGCACGGCCTCCCACGCGAGCAGCTGCCGGGACCAGTCGGCGTACTCCTCCGAGCCGACCACCGCCACGTCGCCCGTACGCAGTTCCTCGGCGAGGGCGTTGAAGACCATCACCTCAAAGTGCTTGTGGACGAACTGCCCGGGCGCCGGGTCTTCTCGAGCACGGCCCGGCGCCAGTTCTGGGTGGCGAAGGAGATGTCCACCTCCCTGCCGTGCCCTCAAATGCGTCTACATGGCCGTCATGAGCCTCGACCCCACCGGTCAGGGACGCAAACGCTGGACCCTGCGCTGGACGCCCGCCCTGCAGGCTTTCGACATCGCCTTCGACGGCCGACTCTCCGTCGGCCGCCGCTAACTCACACCACCCCCGAGTTACACCGTTGGCTGGACAGACCCACCCCCGCGGGTGCGGGGACCTGCTCTCGGGTCAAACGGGCGGGGATAGTGTGCTGATCATGGGTTTCGATCAAGACGGTGTGATACTGCCGCGGCTGCGTCCGATGGACGTGGTGCGGCGTGGTGTGACCTTGGGTCTGCTGGGCGTGGTGCCGCTCGTGGTGGCGGCCATGTGCGTCAGTGGCCACAGTGACCGGCGGGAGTTCCTGGCTGTCGTCGGTGGTCTCGCCGGACTCCTCGGGGTGGGCGCGACGGTGATCGGTGCTGGTTTTTGGTGGATGAGCGCGGGGGATGTCCGGCGCATGCGGGACTGGGGCACCGTCACGACACAGGGCGCTTCCATCACCCTGATTGGTCCGCTGTTCCTGCGCTGTGGGCTGTTCCTGGTTGTGCTCGGGGCTGCCGCTCTGGGGCTGTACCAGCTCGTGGACGCCGCCCCCTACGGCAGCTGGCTGCACGGCTAGAGCCTGTCCTGGTGGGGTCGAGTTGCCTCCGGGGCGACCCCTCCTAGAATCGAACGTGTGAACGATCCCGTCTCGCGTCTTGCGCAGCTCCGGTTCCTGGAGCGGATGCAGCAGCGGGACCTGCCGCGCACACGGCTGTGGATCGCCGAGGAGGAGCGCCGCGAGGCTGAGCGCCAGCGCGGCGCCCGGGCGCGGCCGCCGACTCCGGACTGGCTGCTCGAACGGGGCCTCAATGGGCAGGCGCCACCGGTCTACGTCCACGCTGGCGGCTGCTGGAACGCGGCCAAGCGGTCGACGGGCATTTCCCGTGATCAAGCTCTGCGAGCCCTCGCCGACGGGCGTGCCCACTTGTTCCCACTGCCGCCCGGATGCCGCACTCGGGTATGTGGAGAGCTGAGCCGGGCGTGGAAGGCCTGACGCATGTGGACGCTGCCGGACCCGATGCTCGCTGCCCCCGTGGCCAGTGCTGACCTGCCTTCCGGGTGGGCGGCCGAGGCGAAGTGGGACCGCTGGAGGGCGCTCGCCTCCTGGCACGAAGGGCACCTGGTCCTGCGCTCGCGCAGGGGTACGGACCTCGCGTCGTCCTTCCCCGAGGTGCGCGCCGGCGCCGCGCACTGCCTGACGCGACCGCCCTCGATGGCGAGATCGTCGTATGGGAGGGCGATCGGCTGGCCTTCGAGCGGCTCCAGGGGCGGCTGCAGCGGCGTGGCGCCGGCGCGGCCCGGCTCGCGCAGCAGTGGCCCGCGCACTTCGTCGCCTTCGATCTGCTGCGCCTGACGGGCACCGACACGACCAGGTGGCCTACCGGCGCCGCAGGGCTGCTCTTGGAGGACCTCTTCGTCGAGCATCGGCTCACCGCACCGTGGGCGCTGTGTCCGTCGACCACCGATGCGTCCACCGTGCGGGAGTGGCTGACCAGCTGGACCGCGGTCGGCCTCGAAGGGGTGGTCTACGAGCCGCTGGAGAGCGTCTACGCCCCCTCGGTGCGCGGGTGGCGCAAGTACAAGGTGCGCGCCACGGGGACGCGGTGGTGGGCGCGTACACGGGCCCTGCGGCGGCCCCTCGCACGCTGCTGCTGGGCCGGTACGACAGTGCCGGGCGGCTTCGGTATGTCGGGCGCAGTACCACCCTGCCGCAGACGGCGGCCCGGGCGGTCGCCGCCCTCCTCGACCCGGCCGGGAGCGGGCACCCCTGGAGGGGGTGGACGTTCTCCGCCGGGTGGGGCTCGCAGGAGAGTCTGCACGTCACCCTGGTGGAGCCGAGGCTGGTGGTGGAGGTCGGCGTCGATGTGGCCCGGGACGGTGCCGGACGCTGGCGGCACCCGCCGCGCTGGCACCGGATGCGAACGGAGCTGCATCCGGCGGAAGTGCCGCTGTTCGTAAACCCCGAAGAAGGGATGACGCAGGGGGATGCCCAGGGGTAGCGCCCTTGCTCGCCGTGCCGCGGCTAGAGGGGTTCTGGTGGGACACCCGCGACCGCGATGCCGCCGCCGATCTGATCGACCCGACGCGCACCGAGCCCGCCGCCGAACCTGCTGTCGTGGAGCCCCCCGCCGACCGGGCCGCCGTGCGCGCGGAGGCATTCGACGAGGCCGCCGAGATGCTCGCCAAGCTGGACCCCGTCAAGGCTGCGCTTGCAGGGCAGCACGCCTGGGCGGACGCGGCAGGGCTGGTCCGTCACATGGCGGTCCAGGAGCGCCGCATGGCCGACGAGCCACAGCCCGCCGCGGCCGACACGCTCCCCGCCTGGCTGTACCAGCGGTTCATGCCCGCCGGTGTCGGCTGGGACCAGCTCGACGACGACCAGCGCTCGTACTGGGAGCACCAGGCCCGCGCCGTCCGACGCGCCGTCGCCCGCGGCGGCTTCAAGCAGCCCGCCGCCGGGGCGCGGCAGGACGGGGCCACGTCGTGATCGCCGAAGCCATAGACACCGTCATCACCCTCGGCTGGGCCCTCCTCGCCTGGGTCGCAGTCCTCGCCGCCCTCGGCGCCATCGTGATCCTCTCCGCCCTGGCGACCGGCGCGTGGGCCGTACGCCGCCTGTGGCGCGCCGCCGGCGGGCCGTCCTGGGCGCGCAGCCGGTGGGAGGCCCGGCGCCTCGCCCGCGCTATCCGCGACTACGACGAGGCCGCCTGATGGGCGGGCTCGGTATCGGCATCGTCTGCGCCCCCTTCATCTCCGCTTTCCTGCTCAGCCTCGGCTGGGCAGGGCGCGCCCTCCAGCGCCACATCCGAAGGAGCAAGCCGTGACCGCCGAGCAGCTCCCCCTCGACTGCGAACCCACCTGGCGCGACACCTACACCCCCAGCGACCGCACCCCCAGCCCCCACGACCTCCGCCACGCCGAACTCCACGACCTCAAAGACCAAGGCACCCGCCTCGCCGCCCTCTACACCGCCCACACCATCCCCATCACCGGGAGCTACCTGTGACACCCGCCCTCCGCTACGGCCACACCAGCACCGCAACCGCCATCACCTTCACCGCCGCCGCGGCCGGCCTCGCCGCCACCCCCTACTGGCCCGCCGCGCTCGCCCTGCTCTACACCGCCGCCCTCTTCACGTGGCTCGCCGTCCGCTGCTACGCCGACCACCGGCGCATCCTCCTCGAACACGACTGGGCCAGACGCCGCGCGCTCGGCGAGCAGCCGGCGCCGCGCGACCCGTGCTGCCGCCTCGGCCGCGCTTCCCGCGGTGCGGCGCACGACCACCGGTGCACCGACCTGACCACCCGCCACGCCGACGACCCGAGGAGCGAAGCATGACCGGCCCGTCCTCCACGCCGCGAGGCGAGCACACGCCCCGCCCGGGCGTCACGTGGGAACGGACCATCGCCCACACCGAGCTGGTCGTCGACGACCCCGACGACACCACCGTCCCCGGCCTCAACCAGCCCGAGCCGCCCCGCCTCAACCGCGAGACCCGCCGCGCCCTCCAGCGCGCAGCACGCAGAACCCCGAACCCCGGTCACTCGTAAGTGGTAATCCGCCCCAACCCCCTGACAACCCTCCGCCGCAGCAGCACACTTCGCCCCACGCCACCAATCACAACGGGAGAACCCATGGCCAGCCCTTACATCAACGCACCCCTCAACCCGCCCGCCCGACCCCGCATGTTCGCGTCGACGCTCGCCAAGGTCGTGTGGATCCTCGTCCCCATCGTCACCGTCAGCATCGCCGCCGCCGTCCCCTTCGTCGTCGCCGCCACCAAGGGCGTCATCAAGCCCTGGCTCGCCGGCGTTTACGTCGCCGCGGAAGTCCTCGTCCTCGTCCTCGCGACCGCCCTCGACCCGAAGGGCGACGCCACCAGCCCGGTCGCCGGTCTGCTCTTGATCCTGCTGATCGTCACGTCGGCGACGCACACGGCGCTCCTCGACAACGACAAGATCACCATCGGGAAGTAGGCCATCCAGCCCAGCGCCCGCCCCGTCGCCCGGGTGCGGGCGATCCCATTTGGGTCCTATATGCCGTCAATCACAGAAACGACACATAGTTCCCTCGGGTGGCTACTGTGCTCGCTGAACGACAACTGAATACCGGAAGGTGGGCACCACCAATGGGCAAGCACTCCGCACCTCGCCCCAGCAGGATCTCGCAGATGGCCAAGGGGCTGAAGATCGCCGCCGATGGCCACCGGATCTACGACCTGCTGCGCATCCTGGTCGACTGGGTCAGCAGCCTCATGTAGCGCTGGCGCGCGAGAGAGCCCTGCGCGTCGTACACCTGGGAGGGTGGCCCTCACCCCTCCAATCGTGCCGATGCTCGCCAAAGCCCAGCCCGGCCTCCTCCGGGACGCCGCCCTGTCTGGCGGGCTCGCTTACGAGCAGAAGCCCGACGGCTACCGCGCCCTCCTCTTCGCCGGACCCGACCGGGCACACCTACAGTCCCGCAGCGGTGCCGACCTCACGCCTGCCTTCCCCGAGATCGCCGCAGCCGGCCGCGCGCTCGCCGCGCCGCTCGTCCTTGACGGTGAGCTCGTCGTGGCCCGCGCTGGCCGCATCCACTTCGGGGAGCTGCAGCGCCGTGCCCGCCGCCGCGGCGCGGGTGCCCGTCAGGCCGCGGCGGAGAGGCCCGCGAACCTCATCGTCTTCGACATCCTCGACACCGCCGGCGGCCCGCTCCTCGACCGTCCGTACCGGGAGCGGCGCACCCTCCTCGAAACACTCTTCGCCGATGGCACACTCGCCGCACCCTTCGTTCTCTGCCGAGCCACCACGGACCGGGCGTCCGCGGAGGACTGGCTCGACCCGGCGTGGGGCGCGGCTGGGATCGAGGGCGTCGTCGTGAAGGGCCTCACCCAGCACTACGAGCCGGGCCGCCGCGGGTGGATCAAGGTGAGGACGCGGGCCACCACCGAGGCCGTCGTCGCCTCCGTCACCGGCCCCGTCCGGGCACCGTCGACGCTGCTCCTCGGCCGCTACGACCAGACCGGCCGACTGCACTACGTCGCCCGCACCGCGCCGCTCGCCCGCGCTGCCCGGCAGGAACTCGGCCAGCGACTCCGGGGCGGCGCACCGGACCATCCATGGCAGCGGCGCCGCTTCGCTGCAGGCTGGGGCAGCCGCGACGAGCTCGATCACCGTCCGGTCGAGCCGGACCTGGTGGTGGATCGCTGCGGACACTGCTGTCGACGAGGGCCGCCATCGCCACCCAGTTCGCTATCTCCGCGTCCGAGATGACATGACTCCCGAGCAGGCGCCGCGCTTCGAGGGATGAGGCCGCAGGCGAGCTATTGCTCGCGGGCGGACGGTCCGAGGGTTCAGCTTGCGCCAAAATTCGAACACGGTTTCTAATGGCGTCATGGCCAGGCAGCGCGTCGACTACCTCACCGACCGGCAGGAACAGATACTGCGCTGCCTACGCGCGGCCATCACCGACCGCGGCGATGCCCCGACCGTCGCTGAGATCGCCACCGAGGTCAGCCTGGCCCCCTCGACCGTGCACTACCAGCTGCGTGAGCTGGAGGCGAAGGGCGCGATCATCCGCGAGCCACACCGACCCCGCGGCATGCGGCTCGCATGACCCCAGGCCGCTTCCACCTCACGCTGTCGCACGGCCATCCGGCCATGCACGGCTGATGGAACAGAGAGGCCGTGGCCCGCGCCCGCTTCCGCGACTGGGTCGGCGACTGGGGCCGCCGCGGCGCCAGCGTCACCCTCGTCGACAAGGAGACCGGCGCAGAGCTGGAGCGCTGGCCGAAGGCGACATGATCGGCTGCCGTACTACCCCTCCGCCGCAGGCTCGGGATGGCGCGCCTTCGCCTTCACGTCGACCTCGACCTGGTGCCGCCCCGCACTGCTCCTTCGCGTGCTCGGTCACGGCCTGCTGGACCTCGTCGGCGGCGTCGCGCCATGCCTTCCACGCGCGTGCCAGGTGAGCATCTGCTCGTCAGTCCATTCGACTTCGCTGGGCCGGCAGTACTCGTCCTGCAGCTGCTGAAGCTGGGCGTGCGCCTCGCCGGCGGTGCGCTGCATCGTCACGAGTTCTTCGAAGGCGTGTGCCACGTGCATGGATCTTATGCAAGGCATGAGGAAGCCCCCGCCTCGACCAGCGAAACGGGGGCTTCGACGAGGCTCTACTTCTCGGGCGGAGTGCCGTCGCTCGCCAGTTCGATACCCCGCCGCTTGTCGAGCCAGTTGAGCAGCGCCCAGGCCGCTACTCCTGAACCAGCCGTCCAAGTCCAGCCGTACGTCAACAGAACGTACAGCCCATCGTTCCACACGATGTAGATCACGTGATCTCCGACCGCGAACGCCACGAGAGCCTCGCGACGGTTGCGCGTCCGGAGCAACCAGTCAAGAGGGGCAAAAGCCGGCTTCATCAGGTCGTGAAGACGGAAGCGGATCGCTGACCAGATGAAGCCGGCCACCATCATGAGCCTCTCCCGCCTGCTCGGCGTGTGCGCCCCGTCAGGGTCACCCGCGAGGTCAGCCAGCCAGGCTGCACCTCTGGCGGGGTGCGCATGAAGGGCCGGCGGGTGGCCGTGTCCCCGGGCGTGAAGGCGGGCGACTTCCCGCCCCTTCCCTACCCCGGCGAGGAAACCGCCCAAGTGGGGGCGTTGACCAGCAACAACAACGACAACAACAACAGCGCCGCGTTCACGACGGTGCCCGATGAGGCGAACCCCGTGCGCACCCACGTGCGCTGGCTCCGCGCCTCCAAGTAGCCCCGGGGCGGGCCGCTCCCAACCGCCAAGAAGAGCGCGGCCACGCCCCGGTCCCCATCCCCGTACACGAGACAGGAGCACCATCATGGCCTTCCGCCGATCCGTCCCCCAAGCCGACCTCCGTGCCAAGCTGACCGCGGAGCAGCGGGAGCAGCACGCCACCACCTACCAGTCGAGCCGTGGCGGGCACTTCCCCAAGCCGCAGCAGCCCGTCCCCGGCACGCCGAAGAAGAAGCCGCGCGGCTGACCGCTGCCGTCTGGCTGCGGCGTACCGTCGTAGACGCTCATACCGCGCCACCCGGCGCACCAGGCCCCGCCGTGAAGTCCCCCGACGGCGGGGCCGCACTACGTCCGTGGTTGCAATCCGCGCGATCTTGTCGCATCCTGGCCCCGCGTCCGGCGTGCCCGGACACGATCGCATCACCAACGGCCCCCGCACCACCCCGCGGGGGCCGTTCGCATGCCCCCACGCGTCCGCGCAGGGCCAACCCCTCCGATCGCTCACACGATGCGGGTTGCTGCTGGCGCTCGCCCTGCGCGGACCATTCGTCACAGAACAGCCACACGCACCACACCCCACCCCCACCCGCCGCATGATGACCCCTCAACACTCACATCCCTGGGGGGACGAACCATGCGCATCCGCCACACCATCGGCGCGCTCACCGCCGCCGCGCTCCTCACGCTCACCGCCTGCGAAAGCACCGACGACACCAGCAGTAACAAGCCCGACACGGCCACCGAGGCGAGCAGCCCCAAGCAGCAGGACCCGGAGCCCAGCAAGGACGCCAGCGCCGAGACCGACGCGGGCGAGGCCGAGACCGCGACCCTGCCCGACCTCACCGGCCAAGACCTCCAGGCGGCCCAAGACGCCGCGCAGGCCGCAGGCTTCTACGCTCTCGATGACCAGGACGCCAGCGGCCAGAACCGCCTGCAAGTGCTGGACCGGAATTGGGTCGTGTGCAGCCAGGAGCCCGAGGCCGGCACCCATCCCACGGACACGAAGGTGACCCTGTTCGCGGTCAAGGACGGCGAGAGCTGCTGACCCACTTGACCGGCCCCACCGCGTCCCCCGTCGCGGTGGGGCCTTCGTCGTTTCCGCCCGCTGCGGTCGGCGCCCCCCCCCCCCGTTATGTTTTCCGCGGTCCCGCAACGGGGCCGCTGGCCTCCGGGCCCGGCATGACTGTTGCCCCCTGTCGAACGCATGACCTGGGGGGTGGTGTCACCGGGCCCGGGAGGTGCCGTCGGAGACGCTGATGAGAGGTCCGGCCACCGCCCGGTCCGGCGCAATGCCGGACAGCTCGCGGGCGGCAGGTCTGCATAACGTGGATGCGCGCGCACGACACTACCGCCAAGGCCGGCCTGGACAATTCCCCTGGAAGGGCGCGATGTTCGACACCGAAGACGTGGGCGTGTTCCTCGGCCTGGACGTCGGCAAGAGCAGCCATCACGGCCACGGGCTGACCCCGGCGGGCAAGAAGGTCCTCGACAAGCAGCTGCCCAACAGTGAGCCGAAGCTGCGGGCCGTCTTCGACAAGCTGATCGCGAAGTTCGGCACCGTCCTGGTGATCGTGGACCAGCCCGCCTCGATCGGCGCCCTCCCGCTGACCGTCGCCCGTGACGCGGGCTGCCAGGTCGCCTACCTGCCCGGACTCGCCATGCGGCGGATCGCCGACCTGTACCCGGGCGAGGCGAAGACCGACGCGAAGGACGCGGCGGTCATCGCCGACGCCGCCCGGACGATGCCGCACACCCTGCGCTCGCTGGAACTGACCGACGAGATCACCGCCGAGCTGACCGTGCTGGTCGGCTTCGACCAGGACCTCGCGGCCGAGGCCACCCGCACCAGCAACCGGATACGCGGCCTGCTCACCCAGTTCCACCCGTCGCTGGAGCGTGTCCTGGGTCCGCGCCTCGACCACCAAGCCGTCACCTGGCTGCTGGAGCGTCACGGCTCCCCGGCCGCATTGCCGAAAGGCCGGCCGCCGCAGACTCGTCGAACTGATCCGGCCCAAGGCGCCGCGCATGGCCCAGCGGCTGATCGACGAGGTCTTCGACGCTCTCGACGAACAGACCGTCGTCGTGCCCGGCACCGGCACCCTCGACATCGTCGTGCCCTCCCTGGCCGCCTCGCTCGCCGCCGTCCACACCCAGCGCCGAGCCCTGGAAGCCCAGATCAACGCCTTGCTGGAGGCCCACCCTCTTCCCCCGGTCCTGACGTCGATGCCCGGCGTCGGCGTCAGGACCGCCGCCGTCCTCCTGGTCACCGTCGGCGACGGCACCAACTTCCCCACCGCCGCCCACCTCGCCTCCTACGCCGGACTCGCCCCGGCAACCAAACAGTCCGGGACCTCGATCCACGGCGAACACGCACCCCGAGGCGGAAACCGGCAGCTCAAACGTGCCATGTTCCTCTCCGCCCTCGCCTGCATGAACGCCGACCCCGCCTCCCGCACCTACTACGACCGCCAGCGAGGCCGCGGAAAGACCCACACCCAGGCCCTCCTCCGACTGGCCCGTCAGCGCATCAGCGTCCTGTTCGCCATGCTCCGCGACGGCACCTTCTACGAACCCCGCATCCCCGAGGACATCGAACTCGCCGCATGACCCCAGCAAGTCAAACCATCCCAAACCAAACCTTGGTGCCTTGACGAAAGACATAGAGGCACCCCCCCCGCCACGTGGGGGGGACCGGTTCGAGTGGATTTGCGTCACAGATCAGGAACAGTGCCTTCGCGGAACGTGCACACGCACGCATCATGCACGCCAGCACCTACGCACCTGGGGGGACTTATGGCCCACGAACCAACCATGCCCGGCTTCCCGCCGCCGCCTCCGCCGCCGAACCCGAAGAGGCGCACCAACGCGATCATCATCGGGTCCACCGTCGCCATCATCGCCGCAGTCATCGCCACCGGTGTGGTCGTCGTGCAGTCAACCGACAACGCCAGCAAGCCGGCCGCCACAACCGCCGCGTCCAGCAGCCCGGAAGAAGACGCTGCTGAGCCCGCCGTCGAAGAGCCGGAGCCGGAGCCGACCTACGCCGAGCTGTCCGCCGACGACTTCACGATCGAGCTGCGCACCACGCGCCGTCAGTGTTTCGGGTCGGCGGGCTGCAACGTGACGGTCGAACCGGAACTGTCGTACACGGGGCTTGAGGACATCGACCCTGACGCGGTGTACGAGATCACCTACGAGATCAGTGGTGACGCGGACGGACCGGTGATCGAGACGGCGGAGTTGTCGGATGAGACCACGTTGAACTACTCGAAGTCGTTGATCAGTACAGCGTCGGCGAGCACGAAGCTGTCGGCGGAGGTAACGGACGTGGTGGAGCGCCAGTACTGACGGACTGTGGCGGCCCCGCACCGGAGTCCGGGTGGGACCGTCGTCATCCTGTGCCCCCACGCTCCGGGGGGACGCCCCTGCCGTCGTGCGGGTCGAGGCAGTTGGCCGCGAAGTAGATGCCCAAGAGTTACTGACCTTGAATGCGTGATGTCGTCATGGTGGTCGGCGGTGGAGGCCGGTGCCGGTGAGGCAGCCGTCGAGGACGTCGTGGCGGTACTGAAGC
>NZ_JBIAIG010000027.1:0-30278 GCF_042871235.1 Streptomyces sp. NPDC005931 | reverse complement strand
CCGTCACGGATGGCGGGCGCGTAGTCCTCGCGCAGCAGAGGGCCGATCACCCGGTCCCGCTGCCATATCAGCCCGCTGATGACCGACCATGCGAACGCGTCGGTCCACGTCCGGGCCGTGGTCTGCGGGAGGGCCGGCTCCTCTCGGCCACGGCACCCGCGCGTTCCGCAACCTCTAGGGCCGGTCTCCGGACGGATGTGCGGCAGGCCCGCGCCTTCCGGATGGAGTTTAGGAATCCTTCCGAATGATTGAGGAGTTGCTGATCACACCTCGACCGGTTGCTTTGGCGATGGCCTCGGTGTTGTCGATGTTGACTTCCAGGTTCGACACTTCGGCTGCTCTGCCGGCGGCTTCGATGCGCACTGCGGCGTCGGCGCCCTGGGCGACCCGGACTCGGTCGAGGCGGCCGCGACGCCGGGCTGTGAGCCGGGCAGTCGGCGGTGAATCAGAGTGACCGTGTGCGGCGGAGACCGCTGCAGCTGCGGCGCCGACGATGACGAGGACTACGGCCGCGGCGATCAGGGCCGGGCTCCACCGTGTGGTGACCAGGTTGGTCACAACCGCGGTGGCGGCGGATAACACTGCACCGACCGCCGCCGTGGTCCTCGGACCTGGCATATACATGGCCACCCCCTGTTGGTCCGATGCGGCAATACACCAAGGTGTCCGTCGCCGCAAAGACACATCTGAATCTCAGTTATCGCCCTACCATCGTGACCGATGGCCAGCGTGGCAGTACCACCTTGCCAGACACTGTCACCACTGGGGGCCAATCACTGTGTCTCAGGTATTCACCGATCGCCGAGAGGCGCTGGCCGCAGTCGAGCGGCTGACGGGCAAGGGCTCGCCGCTCCGGGTGCTAGTGGTGCAGGGTGTGTCCGGGACCGGTAAGTCCACACTGCTGCGGCACGTGGTCCACCACGGTCGGCGTGGCCTCCGTCCGGTTCGGCTCGACGTGCTCGATGTGGTCCTGGCCCCGTTGCCGGTGGAAACCGACGTGGTGCTGCGCCTGGTGAGGACCCTGGCCAGCCAGCTGGCCACAGCCGGGCCATGGTGGCGCCGACGCCGCCTGCGTCGGCAGGCCTCGCGTATCGGGACCGAGCACCCCCCCCAGCATCACCATGATCGCCCGAGGGCGCGGGCAGATCACAGGTGTCTCAGCGGTCGCCGACGGGTCCGCGCCTACCGCCCAGCGCCGGGAGGCGTGGGTGCAGGCGGTGCTGAGCATCGCCGCCCGGGTGCGCCGCCCGGTCTTGCTGATGGTGGATACAACAGAGCTGTTGTATGTGTTCGACGATGTCGCCAGAGAAGACCGGGCTCGCACTGCAATCGGCATCGGAGACTGGTTCGTGCGGGACATGCTGGTCCGACTGCTGGACGTGTCTCCTCGGCTGCGAGTGATCCTTGCGGGGCAGGACCGGCTGACGGTGATGGGCCTACCCGACTCGGCCTGGCAGGAGCTGGAACTTGCAGCCTGGAGTCAGGACGACGTCGTGGACCACTTCGCCGCCTTGGGCCTGGACTTGGAGCTGGCGCGTAGGGCCTACATGATGTCCGGCGGAATGCCACTAATCGCAGCGGCCATCGCTGACCTTTGCCAGAGCGGGATTGGTGGTGGGGGTGCGTGGCTGGATCAGGCGGTGGGGCAGCCGATGTCGGCCTGGCTGGTGGACAACATTCTGGGTCGGCTCTCGGCCGAGCAGCGCATGCTAGTACAGGCCGCCTGCGTGTTACGAGTCATCACCGAGCCCGCGCTGGCCCATTTGGTGGCCGACACCCCGCTAAGCGGCGACTGGTTCACTGCCCTGGCCCGCCATCAACTCTTGCAGGCCGCGCCAGCTACAAACCGGGCACCCCGTCTGGTGATGCATGCCACCATTCGCGGGTGGCTACTGGAACACCTGGCCCGCGCCGACCGGGACCGGATTCCCGACCGTCGGCAGCTCCCGCGCTGGCACCGAGCCGCTGCCGAGTTCTACGCCGCCTTGGCCGAGGGGCGACTCTCTGCCGAGGAGATGTACCACCGCTTCGCCGCCGAAGATGCCGCCCCCGCCAAATGCCGGTTATGGGAACAGGCCATCCTGGCAGCCGTCACCGACGGCCGTCTCGGTGACGCGTACACACTGGCTCATGCCGCCGCTGACGCGGCCGCCGAACCGGCCCAGCCGAGCGTGCTCCACCCCGCGTTGGCCCTGGCCTTCCATGCCCAGGCACACATCGCGCTCCTGCAAGGACACCTGCACCAGGCCGACCGCATGGCCGCCGACGCCGACCGGCACTACCAGCAAGTGCACGACACCTGCGGGCAGGCACAGGTGGCCTGGATGCGGGGCGAGCTGGCCTGGCGCGAGAACCGTAACGAAGACGCCGCCACATTCTGGCGCCACTCACTCAACACCGCCGGAGGCATCACCGAACCGGCCGACCGCGCCGACCTGGCTCTCGCACTGGCCCTTGCCGTCTGCAGCATCGGTGACCTGCCCACCCTCCACACCGCCGTCGACACTGCCCGCCGCCTGGCCGCCGACGCCACCGCACCGGCTCCACATCCGACCGATACGACCGATGCGGCCACCCACCGGATCCCGACAATCCCGCTCACCATCACCGCAACAGCCCAGGTCCGCCCCGTCACCCTGCTGCGCCTGCAAGCCACCGGCGCCTTCCTTGCCGGCGACTATGCGCGCGCCGATGCCCTCATCACGCAGGGTGCCCGCCTGGCCCACACAGTCGGCGAAGCCGGCAAGCACGAACAAGCCCTGCTGCACGCGCTGTACGCGAGTGTCGCGCTGCTGCGCGACGATCTACACGCTGCAGAAGAGGCGCTGAAGCAGGGGCTAGAGACCGCCCGGAACTGTCCCGACACTCGATGCCGCATCAACCTCCTGCTTCGGCAGTCGCGCCTAGCCCGAAAGAGTGCACAATTCGGCCCCGGTCTGCCCACTCACCCGAACCCCGCACCAGCAGCGGTCCAGATCTCGCTGAGGGCTGCCACCGAGGCAGCCCACCAGCGCGCCCTCAGCGAGCGGTACGCCCAAGCCGCCCTCGACCTGGCCCTCGACCTCACCGACCGAGCCAGCGAAGCCGATGCACTAGACAACCTGGGATATGTCGCTCTTGACCGAGGAGACCTCAACACCGCCCATCAGCACCATGAGCAGGCCCTGGCCCTCTACCAGCACACCGGCAACCGCCTGGGCCAAGCCCTCGCACTGACCAACCTGGGAAATGTGGCCCGTGAGCGCGGAGACCAGGAGACTGCCGAGCAGCACTACCAGCAAGCCCTGACCTTGTACCAGCAGGCCGGTAGCCGATTCGGCCAGGCCAGGACACTGGACGGGCTAGGTGCCCTGGCTCGGGACCGCGGGGATCTGGACAACGCTGAGCAGCACCACAGCCAAGGTCTGGCCCTGTACCAACAGATTGGCGACCGCTCCGGCCAGGCCGCCACACTCGGCAATTTGGCGAACGTCGCCCGGGACCGCGGAAAGCCGGAGAGCGCCGAGCAGTACTTCGAGCAGGCTCTGGCCTTGTTCCAGCAGGTTGGCAACCGCTCCGGCCAGGCCACCGCGCTGGACCATCTAGGGAAGCTGGCGCGGGACCGCGGGGATCTGGCTAGCGCGGGGCGGCACCACAACCAAGCCCTGGCCCTGTTCCAACAGATCGGCGACCGCTCCGGCCAGGCCAGCGCTCTGGACAACCTGGGACATGTGGCTGAAGACCGCGAGGACTTGAACGCGGCCATGCGGTATTTCGAGCAATCCCTGACCATCGAACGGCAGATCGGCGACCGCAGCGGCCAGGCACATGCACTAAACAACCTAGGCCATCTGGCCCAGGTCCGCGCGGAACTTGGCACCGCCGAACAGCACCATAACGAAGCACTGGCCCTCTACCGGCAGACCGGCAGCCGACCCGGCGTGGCCACGGCGCTAATGGGTCTGGGAAGCGTTGCCCGGAGTCGTCGGGACCTTGTCACCGCCAGACAGCGCTACGAGCAGGCGCTGACCCTCTACCAACAGGCCAGCAACCGCTCCGGCCAGGCGGCCGCGCTGAACAGTTTGGCGATGGTCTCTCATGACCGCGCGGACCTGAACACCGCCAGGCAACTCTACGAACAGGCCCTCGCCCTCTACCGACAGACCGGCAGCCGACCCGGCGAGCAGCAGGTCCTGCGCCTCATTAGCCAGCTCGACGGTCTTGCTCCGCCTTCGTTTCGCTGAGGCGGGGGGTTGGTTGGTGTGCGGGGTGGTGTGTGAGCTGGTGTGTTGGGGGTGGGTTGATAGGTGGGTTTGGTGGGTGTGAGTGCTGTGACCTGGGATTGTGTGGGTCTTGGTGGGAATGGCCGGGGCGTTGTGGGTAGCTTCTGCGCCTACAGGCTGGGTTAGCGCTTTACCTGTCCAGGAGTGTCTTACCTGGTCAGGGCGTTGATGCGTGGGTGTCGTGGTGCAGATCGCCTTGTGCGTCCGGCGCCACCGCGCCGCGTCGAAAGGTGTCTCCCTGCTCCCTCAGATGCGCCGCATCTACTCGCCCCGAGGGCGGACTCCGCTACTGCGGCACCGTCTGAACTGGAAGCGCGCTTCGATGGCCGGGGCCTTGGGCTACCACTCCACCGACCCCGATCGCGGGGCGCGCCTGTGCTTCCACCTCAAGCCCGGCAGCTACGACACCGCCGGGCTCATCGAGGTCCTGGAGCAGGTGAAGGTGTTCTACCGCGGCGAGCGCGTGGTCCTCATCTGGGACGGCCTGTCCACCCACTGGAGCCGCGCGATTCGGGCCCGGGTCGCCGAACAGGACTGGCTCACCCTGGAACGATTACCCGCCTACGCTCCCGAGCCGAACCGGTGGAACTGCTGTGGTCCTCGCTCAAGAAGCTGAACTCGCCAACCTCGCCGGCGACCACCGCGCCGATGTCGCCGAACGCCACCGAGCAAGGCATCCACCGCATCAACGCCAACCCCACACTGCCATGGCCATTCCTCACCCATACCGGCCTGACCATCCAACCACCACACCCACCGAACTTACGAAAAGATCAGTAGGGTATGTTGCGAAAGCCCCGCATGCCGCGACGCCTGGCACCCAGCTGGCGCACCGACACAGGCCGCGGCCGGTTCGCAGTACGAACCGCCAGCTCACACCCTAGGACTGTGAGTTGGTGGAACCATTCGTGTGACATGACGTCAACTGTTCAAAACAAGGCATCGTGTTCGACTCCTTCACCCGCGGCGAGGGTCGGCACCCCACGGACACGAACAACCCCTCCAGCTTGTGTCCGTCGTCGCCCTGACCGAGGACTACATCAAGGACACGGTCATCTGGGACAGCATCTGCAAGCTGTCCCAGATCGGCACGAGCAAGGATAAGGCGGACTGCTCGGAGACAAGGCCGAAGTGGGGAGCCTTCTTCGAAACGGCTAGATTCGGCACGCCAACCGCGAGTTCCTGGGGGACGCCATGACAGATGAACCGCAGCAACACTCCGAGCCCGGGCCCCTGTTGAACTTGGGCTGCCTGATGTTGCTGGTTGTCTTCGGCGGCCTGGCGACGATGCTGTACGGCCTGGGAGTGCTGATCTTCGGCGACACCCCGGCCTCGTCCGCCGTCACCGTCCTCCTCGCGGGCCTGGCCGCCTCGGTCCTGGGTGTCGCCGTCATCAAGCGGTTCCCCAATGCCGTGCAGATGAAGGGATACGCCCCGTCGGCACGAGTCACCCGTCTGGCGGCCGAGCGTTCACTGGGCGAGCACGTCTTCACCCGCAAGAACACCAGCCCGCTGGAGATCGTGGCCGGCACGGTGACCATCGGCGCTGTGATCGTGGGAGCGCTGTGGGGCGTGAACTGGGTCCTCAGCAAGACCGGGACCGACATCCCCGGCCTCCAGAAGCTGGTGACCACCGTGGTGCTGTGTCTGCTCGCGGCGCTCGTCCTGGTGATCATCGCGCTTCCTGTCCTGTTGTGGAGAATGCCCAAGGGATTCGTTCGCACGCATCTGTACGCGGGCGGGCTCGTGTACACCTCCTACGGCCGCCCTCGCGCCGTGAGCTGGGACGATGTCGACCGCCTTGTGCTCTCGCGACAGGCCCACGGAGCCAATCTCTTCGGCGGCAAGGTGGTCGCCTACCACGTGATCATCCGTGACGGGCACCGCCTGCGGATCGACGCCCATCCCCACCTGGAATCCGACCCCTTGGGTGAGCACATACTGAACGCCGTGCGACTGTGCCGGCGCCCGGTACTGGAGGGCGGCCCGGCGGCGGGCGACCCCGGTCACCGGCGGATCTAGGGCCTGTTGTGAAAGTGCTGGTCACAGCCACTCGTTGATGGCTGCGACCAGCACGGTCGCTTGGTGGACGGCGAGTTTGTCGTATCGGGTAGCGACGGCCCGGCGCTTGAGCCGGTTGATCCCGCACTCGATGGCACGCCGCTGTTTGTAGTCGTCCCTGTCGAACGTCGGAGGCCGCCTGCCGCGCGAACCGCGTTCGAGGCGGTTGCGGACACGGTCCGGGACCGGGATGGCACGACCGCTGCCAAGTCGAAGGCCGCCTGCGCGGGAGCCGTCTCGAGGCGTGTCGCCTGCGCAGGCAGGAGGAAACTGCTCGACGACCTGCTGATTCGGACGGGTGTCGTCCACAGGTAGCGTCGTCCTCTTGGCCGGCACCAGCTGCTCTCCGCACTCGCAGGTGCCTACCGTGCGGTCTCTATCCTTCGTGCTGGCATGCCTGAGAGCTTTGCCGTGGTGATTGGAACCGTTGCGGCCAGGGGTTGTTCCGCTCTGGCCGTTGGCGTCGATACGAGATCGCCTTGATGGGGCACGGGAGCGTGAGGAATGTCTGTGGGGACCCACCGGCCCTGCCCCTGACGCAGCGCCGGTGGGTCCCCACAGACACATGCCCCTCAGTCGCCAGCCTTGGCCGGCGTGATCATGACGTGACCGAACTGGCTAACCTCTGGTAGCCGTCCCGACCCGCCGTCCGCGCCAGGGGGGAGCAGCATCGTGGACAGTGCCGCCGCCACGGCCGCTGCGGCCATCACGGCCTGCCCCAGGTCACCCCTCCGCCGCGGCACTCCCGTCGCGGTTCGTCGCTGTGTCCAGCGGTGGACCACCACCCCCGCGAGCACTGCGAGCCCGATGACGACCAGTGCCCCGGTGCTGACATAGAGATTCATGAATCAGCCTCTTCGTGAGTTGTAGAGCTGTCCGTGCGGGTCTTGGAGACCTTCGACGGAAAGGTCTTCCGTCCGGATGGGCAGCGTGGCGACGCACCCGGATGTCCGGAAGGTTCGCCCGGGTCGCAAGTGAGGGAAAGCCCGCTCGGAGGTGGTCTCGGGCATTTATGCTGGTCGGCCATCACGTGGCTAGCGTCCGGTCTTCATCCGGTCCGGACGGTATCCGTTGGGGTGGAGGGAGCCAGGGGGATGCCGCAACATCACACGGATTCGATCGAGGATCCGGTTGAGAAGTTGGGCACGGAGCTAAACGCCCTCTACAGGGCAGCGAGAGAGCCCTCCTACGAGGACCTGGTCAAGGCCACAGGCACGGCCAGGTCCACCCTGCACGAATGGGTGGCTGGTGGATCCGTCCCGGCATCGAAGAACCGGTTCGCGACACTGATCGCTGTGCTGCGGCGCGTTGCCGACCGCGAGGGCGTCCCGTACGAGCGTCACTCCGACGCCTGGTGGGAAGAGCTGCGGCGGCGGGCATGGCGCCACAAGCAGACGGCAGCCAAGCATGGCCGCCGTCCCCCACCGCGTCTCACAGTGGGCTACGTGCCGGTGCCCGTCGACTGCTATGAAAACCGGGCCGGCCTGCGTGACCTGCTCGAGACGTCCGCACCCGGCCGTACGACCGTGCTGGGCCAGGTGATCACCGGCATGGGCGGGGTGGGCAAGACCCAGTTGGCCGCCGACTATGCCCAGACCGCGTACGACGAGGGCGCAGTGGACGTGCTCGTGTGGATCACCGCCTCCTCCCGAGCCGCGGTCACAGACGGGTTTACCGATGCGGCCGCCCGGCTGCTGGGCGTTCCGCACGACGATCCGGGCGCTGCGGCCGCGTTCTTGAACTGGCTTGCTCTTGCACCCGGGACGAAGGACAGTGGCCAGGTGCCAGGCGCTCGGTGGCTGATCGTCCTGGACGACGTGCCGCAGCCGGAGGCGTTACAGGGGCTCTGGCCGCCCGACGTGCCGCACGGGCAGACCCTGATTACGACTCGTAACCGGGACGCCGCCCTCATGGACTCCAACCGGCGCCGCATCGATGTCGGCTGCTTCAGCTCCGAGGAGGCCTGTTCCTACCTCGACGCGAAACTGGCCACCCACGGTCGGCGGGAGGCCCCGGATCAGGTCGCGGGCCTCGCGGAGGACCTTGGACGGCTGCCGCTCGCCCTCTCCCAGGCCATCCCCTATATGGTGAACCGGCGGCTGGACTGTGCCGCCTACCGCGCCCGTCTGGCGGACCGCGCCAAGACCTTGAACGATGTTCTGCCCGCGGCCGGCGGGCTGCCCGACCAGCAGAGCAGAACCGTGGCCGCGGCCTGGGACCTGTCCATCGAGCTGGCCGACCAGCAGCCGCCTGTGGGTCTCGCCCGCCCGGCCCTGCACCTTGTCTCGCTCCTCGACCCGAACGGCGTTCCCGGCACGGTCCTGACCGCGGAGCCGGTCCTCGCCGCGCTTGACAGTCACCACACGACCCGGCTGGCCTCGGGCGTACCGTCCCCGGACGATGTCCAGGAGGCGCTGTGGAACCTGCACCAGTTCAGCCTTGTTGAACACACTCCGGAGCACCCGTGCCAGACCATACGTGTGCACCAGCTCGTCCAGCGCGCTGTTCACGAACGGCTCCCGGACGCCGTCAGGCGAGCCTGGATTGCCACGGCCGCGGACGCCCTGCGCGCAGCCTGGCCTGAGGTCGAGCGCGACGTCGAGCTTGCCGCGGCCTTCCGTGCCAACACAGACGTGCTGTATCAGCGTTTCCCCGAGGCCATGCGCCAGCCCGTCGTGCACGACGTGCTCTACCGCTGGGGCCAGAGCCTAGGCGAAGCAGGCCGCGCGGACGCGGCACGCGACCACTTCCAGCGCCTGATTGACGCGCTGGACCCGGAGGTCGGGCCGGATCACCTCTACAGCCTGAGCTCGAGGAACCACCACGCCCGCTGGCAGGGCGAGGCGGGTGATGCGGCGGGCGCTCGCGACGCCTTCGAGGCGCTGGTCCCCCGCATGAGGGCGGCACTCGGAGACGACCACGCCCAGACGCTTATCGCCCGCAACAATGCGGCCTACTGGCGGGGACGTGCGGGGGACGCCGCAGGCGCGAGCGATGGGCTGGCCGAGCTCCTGCCGGACATGGTCCGCAAGCACGGCCCCTTCCACCGCCGCGTTTTCGTAGTCCGCGGCAACTTCGCACGCTGGCGGGGCGAAGCAGGAGACACGGCAGGTGCCATCGCCGCTCTGACCGAACTCCTGGAGGACAGCCACAGGGTTCTCGGCCCCGAAGACCCGGGCACCCTGGCCGCATGCCACGATCTCGCGGCCATGAGAGGCGAAGCTGGTGACGCAGCCGGCGCGGCCGAAGCGTATCGCGAGTTGTTGGCTGTCCGGCGCAGGGTACTTGGCGATCACGACCCCAACACCCTCCAAACTCGTAGCAATCTGGCCTACTGGCTGGGGCAGGCCGGCGACCCGGCTGCCGCGGTCGCGGCGTATACCGAACAGCTGGAGTATCAAAGCGCCTTACTCGGCGCGGAACACCCGGGGACACTGGCAGTCCTGAACAACCTGGCGGGCATGCGAGGGGAGTGCGGCGACGTGGCGGGTGCCGCACGATCGTTCGCCGAGGTGGTGGCACTCATGGAGCGGGTGTACGGCGATCATGCGCCCGCCACGCTGACGGCGCGGAACAACCTGGCCTACTACAGGGGAGAGTCGGGCGACAGCACCGGGGCCCTCGACGCCTTCACCAAGCTGCTATCGATCCAGGCCGAGACTTTAGGCAAGGCACACCCCCATACTTTGACCACCCGCAACAACCAGGCCACCTGGCTGGCCCGCACCGGCGACCCCGCCGCGGCCGCCGATGCCTTCGCAGCCCTGATCGGCGACACGGCGCAGGTGCACGGGACTACTCACCCCATGACGCTGACCGTGCTCGCCAATTTCGCGGGGTGCCTGCAACAAGTACGTAGCGTGCGGGCAGCCGTCCGGGCGCTGACGACCGCCCTGTCCTGTGTCGAGCGGCTCTACGGCGTACACCACGGCCTTACCCGGCTCCTCCGAGCCGAACTCGTGCGCCGACGGAGCGAGGGAACCAGCAAGAAGAAGCGTTGAGTCGACAGTGAGGGGCTTGCCAGGGCGGCGACGGCGGCCTCGCTGGGCATGTACCGCCGCTGCCGAATCGGGGTCGGCGACGATCTCCTCGTACAGGGAGCGCCGGGCGGCCTCGCCGTCGCCGCAGTGGGCGAAGGCGCGGCGCGTCCAGGTACGCGGTGAAGCCGTTCTCAGCCGCCCAGCCGCGGGCTGCGGCGAGGCCTTCTTCCCAGGCGACGTCGTAGTGCGAACCAGACCATGCCCAACCGTTCCAGCTGCGCCACACGGTCGGGGCACATGGTGCCGCGGGCGTAGTCCCTTCGAGCGTCGGCCACCCATTGCCCCAGTGGGAACGCGGCGAGCGAGGCCGGCCACCCCTCGCCGACCTCCGCCTCTTGCTTCTGGTCGTCGCCGCCTGCGGCGGGGAGCTGCCTTCGCTGGCAGCCGTTCTTCGAGTGCTCCGAGCGCTCCGAGTGCGTCCTTGACTGGATCGTTGCCTGTCAGCCCCGACTGCGGGCCTGTGGTGACGATTTCCACCAGGCGGGCGGTGATGCCCGAGACGGCGTCGTCCGGGATCAGGTCCGCCTGCTGGCCGGTCACCGCTGTGGCTGCGCTGCATACCCACCCGCCCGCGGCGTCCCAGCTGCATACCCACCCGCCCGCGGCGTCCCATAGACCAGCTCGCCGTTGATGCGGACTACCACAGTTGTCTTCCGAACGGGGCCCGTCCCACCCAGAACACGGCCAGGGTGTTGAAGGGCATCGGGGGTCCCTGATACCCGGCCCCTCTGTTCAACCGCCAGGAGCTGGTCCTGTTCCACGGTGGCGTCTGGATGAAGAGAGTGATCACAGCAACTGCGTCCAGCACTGCTCGTGCACGCCAGCTGGTCCAGCACTCACCTGCAAGGGTTAAGCGGGTCGCACTCGTGAGTCTTCGTCGCGATGTCCCGGTTACGCGGGTGGCGTAAGCCCTCGGATCGAATCGTCGAAGGCATGCAGGTTCTGCAAGGCCTGGTTGCCAGGACTTCCCACTGCCACGGCAAGGCCCAAACTTTGAACCAGCGCGTGCGCTGCCTTGCTGATCTGATCCAACAGATGAGCGTCCATCTGGAACACCCGGCGGGACTCGACGGGCAACTCTTCCCATTCGGTACCGAAGTGGACAGCTGTAGAGACGAGATTGACCACCGCTGTGCTGAGCACCGCCACAGCGCTCTCGGTACTGGCCCGAGCTGCGTCCGTGAACTGCCTCTCCACTCCCGCAGCATCTGCCACACGGACGCTCACCGTCAACGACGTCAACCACTGCGCCGCCTGGAGCAACGGCTGCCGTGTCGGCCATGGAGGTAGTGGCTCGATCAGCTCCGCAATCTTCCGCATGTCGCCCGCCCGCATCGCCCAGGCAAGCTCTGCACCGAAGAGGGCTGGAGCTCTAAGCTTTGCCTGCCGCAGGGCATCTGCTTCGGCCTCGGTATTGACCCGAGGTACATCCCTGTCCCTCTTCCGGTGCCACGGCCACCGCAGCCCTGTGCCGGTCAGTTCTGTGCCTGTGAGGTCTGCGCGGATCAGTTTTGTGCGGGTCAGGTACGCGTTTGTCAGGTTCGCGCGGGTCAGGTCTGCATCCGTCAGGTTCGCGCGGGTCAGATCTGTACGAGTCAGATCCGCATCTGTCAGGTCGGCGTGGCTCAGGTCCGCATCCGTCATGTTTGCGTCCACGAGACTCGCACGGGTGAGGTTCGCGGACCGCAGGTCTGCGCCGGTCAGGTCTGTGCCGCTTAAGTCCGCGCCAGCCAGGTTCCGGGGTGGGTCATCAGCCGAGCGCGGCTGGGTGAGGTATCGAGCATCCGAGACAGCATGTGTGGGCGGCTCCTGGTCAGCGGAACGCTCGACGATGCCCTTGGCGGCGCTGTCGAGGGCAGCGGAGGGGGCATCGGGGCACGCAAGGAAGAGCAGGCCGCGTACGACGTCGGCCCGTCGTTGGGTCTCGGTGTCGTCCACCACGGTCTCCAGAGTAGGGCGGTCAAGCGCTTTGAGCACGGAGTTGGCAGATTGGGCAGCGACCTCCCGGAGTAGCGAGAAGGATGCCGGTAGCGTCGTTTTCGGCTAGGCGCTCTCGTTCTTTGCGAGAGCTCGCCTCTGGCCGTGCCGGGTCTGCCATTAACCGAATCTGGACTTCCATGAAGTGCCGCTCGGCGGTCTTCCAGTCTGGCCGGGGCGTCTGATTGGGGTCCGCGTCGGCTTCGGGATGAAGGTTGCCAAACGCGGCGACGGCTGTGGCGGTGTCACCGCCACGCTGGTGCAGTTCGTGGAGTGTGATCACGTGGTGCCGTCCCCGGAACCCGTGGGGGGACGGATGGTGAGGGCGCGGAGCTCAGCGATGACGGCGTCTAAGTCTCGGGCTTGGTGCGCTGCGATCTGGGTGGTGATGAGGTAGCCGGCGGTGCCCCCGACGAAGGCGGGTATTGCTGCCCAGCCTGTCACCGAGAGCGGCCACGCTACCCACTGAGGGTCCGTCTTGGCTGGTGAGGCGATACCGATGAGGACCTCGTACGCGGTTACCCAGCCCATCAGTACGCCGCCCACGACGAAGAGACTTGCGCAAGCTGCGAACACCACGGCTGCACGGGTGAGCAGCCAATATGGGAGGCGCCCTAAGGAGTATCGGCGGGCCCACCAGATGGCGAGCCTTTGCCCAGGGGTAAGCCGGGGAGGCGGCGCAGCTGGAAGTGGTGCGGGCGACGGCGCTGACACGGATCCAGGCTAGGGGGCTTGAGTCCCGTTTGTGGGTGAAACCGATGGTGAAACACCGGAGGGTTGAGACAACCCGGAGGCCACATAACGCCGTTCAGCGCGGTCGCGTCCGGCAGCTGCACGGCCCGGCCACGACCTCCGGAAATGACGGCCCCATTTCGGTGCCGCGCCTGGAGCGCAGCACCGTCCCACTTGGGCTCGGCCGCCCAGCCCGGCAGCAAATCGGGTGTGGGTACGGACGTGCTCAGCATCGGCTCCGGCAACGTCCACGTCACACTGGCTCCCTTCCACCGCACAACGACGAACCACTCGCCGTGCCACTGGAAGACGGGGTGCCGGTGTCGCCGGCGTGTCGCGTGGTCTGCCGCACGCGGTCCGCTATTGTCAGGCCAGGGACGGCCTGGAGGCGAGCGATCCGCCCGGGCGGAGTCGTAGGAGTCCCAAGGGTGGGACCATCCGGACGGCCCTTGGAAAGTACCGGGATGTGGACGCTACAGCTCTGTGCCGTGGTTCTGCAGCAGCTTGGTGAGCGCTGCTGAGGCCCTTTGGGCCTCGATCTCAAACGTTGCGGGATCGCGTTTGGAGAGGCGCTGGTAGACAGTCAGCGATTCCCGGGCCATGCCGGTGGCCCGGGGCACGGCGACACCCCCGATGAGCAGGGTCGCTGCGAAGCCCTGGAGCAACCGCGCCAGATGGGGCTCGTGGGTGGCGGGGTCAGCTTCCGCGAGCCGTTTGCGTAGCGCCACGGCCTCTTCGGCATGCGTGAGGGCCTCGTCCCAGTGGCTGATGCCGGCCAGGGCGACGCTCAGCTTGCTCAACACCATCGCCAGGTCCGGCGCGTAGGTGGGATCGGCTTCGGTGATCGAGCGCAAATCCTTGACGGCTTCCCTGCCAGCAGTCACCAGGTGACGCAGGTCCCCGCCCTCGGTCAGAAGCACTCCAAGGTTGTAATGTGCCGTGGCGAGCCGCCGGTTCCATCGTGCAGGATCTTGGGCGGCCAGCCGGCGGTAGAGCAGAACGGCGTTCTGAGCCGTCCCGCTGGCCTCGGCGTGCCGCCCGACGGCCCCCAGTGCGCGAGAGAGGATGTTGAAGGCCGCGGCCAAATCGGGTTCGAAGCGCGGGGGGTCGGTTCGCGTGAGCGCCAGGAGCAGGCGCACGGACTGCTCGCATGCGCTGAGCGCCTCCACCGGCCGTTCTGCCGCGAGTAGGCACTTGTGCAGTGTCATGTAGGCAGCCGCAAGTCCCGGCCGGTGCAGGCCTGCATCATCGCGGGCGGTCGGCCGCGCTGCGCCCTGCTGGTCACCGGTCAGTGCGAGGTAGCGTTCGACTGCCTCCTCGGCCGCGTCGATCCCCTCGGCCGGTCGGCCCGCGTCGGCGCAGGTTCCGGCGAGTCGGTCAAGCGCGCTCGCCAGCTTCGCTTGATGCGTGGTGGTTCCGGTGGCCGCGAGATACCGCAGGATGCCGACGGCCTCTCGTAAGTTCGGCAGCGCTTGCGTAGGCTGGTCGCAACGCCGGAGGTGGTTGCCGAGGTTGATCAGCGCGGTCGCCAGTGCCGCATCGTGGACGACGGGTGTGCCACCTGTGAGTGGGCGCAGGAGGGACACGGCCTCCTGAGCGGCGTCCAGCGCTTCCTGCCGACGTCCTGCACGCTCCAACCGGCTGCAGAGATTAGTCAGTGCCGCTGCAAGAGCCGGCTCGTGGGCGAGCGGCTCGTGAGCGGCCAGGTCACGCCGGAGCGCGACCGCTTCCAGGGCTACGTCGAGAGCCTCGGCGTCCCGGCCGACGGCCGCCAGGTCGCGCCCCAGGTTGGTCAGGACACCGGCGAGTTCTAGCTGGTACGCGGCTGGATTGGCTTCTACGGCCTGACGGTAGAGAGTGACCGATTCCAGGCTCGCTTCTAGGGCTTGTTGGCGTCGGCCCATTTTGGCCCAGAGGAGTGCCGCCCTGTTGAGGGCCGCGGCGAGTGTCGGCTGCCAGGTGGCCGGGCGGGCGGCGGTGAGATCACGTAACAGAACGAGCGCAGCGTCGGTGGCTGCAAGCGCCGGGCCGACCCGGCCAACATCGGCCAGCATGCCGCTCTGGTTGGCGAGTGTGATGGCGAGGGCCGCGTTAGCGTGCTCGTCACGCACCGTAGCGGACCGGTAGAGGCGCGCCGCCTCGGTGGCCGCGTCGAGGGCTGCTGGCAGGGATCCGGCTGCGAACAGCGCGTTGCTGTAGTTCACGAGCGCTTGGCCCAGGGTGGCGCCGTCCGCGGTCGGCCGACGGTGGACCTCCACGCTCTCCCGCCCGGCCTCGACCGCCTCCGCGATCCGGCCGCACCGCAGAAGCGCGGCGCTGAGCATGTTGAGCGCGTGACCGAGGAATCGCGCGTTTTGACCGTCTTCGTCCCCGGCGCGTACTAGCCGACGCCACCAGGGGATGCTTTCCTGTAGGGCGTCGACTGCTTCGGTGATTCGGCCCGCGTGCAAGAAGCGGAAGGGGATGTCCGGGTCGAGGAGGACGGCCAGCCTGGCCGGTTCGTTCTGGGCCGCGCCAAGGAGGTCACGGGTGCGTCGGGAGACCACACTTGCCATGCCAGCATCCAAATCGGCCTGCTGGCTGTCGGGAAATCGTGCCACGACAGCGTCGAGGACGTCGATGTCGAGGTCCGGTACGTCGGCCACGGTCGTCAGCGCGGCGCTGCCAGCGTCAACGGCGAGGCCTGGATCCCTACGCAGCAATGTGTTGACCGTGGCCGCAACGTGCGGCCACCTTAGCGCCGCCGCAGCTAGGAACGTCACCGACCTCGCCGTGTAGGCCGGTGCCGAGCCGTCGTCGCCGCGGCCCAGCAGCTCGCTCAGTGCGTCGGGCGCCCAAGGATCCGGGTCATACCCCTCGATATCGTGACCTGGCAGGCTGAGTGCCAGGAAGTCCTCGGCGAGTCGGTCCGGGTAGAGCGGCTCCAGGACGGTGCCTGCGTCGAAGGGCGGATAGCAGAGCCGGTGGTCGTCAAGTAACTCCTGGGCCGGTACAAGACCGGCGGCGTCCAGTACGGCCAGACCGGCCCTCTGCGACAGCGCGCCAGTGAGCGTCGCCACGAACGCCACCCGGGCGAGTTCCCGCGGCCGGGACCGCAAGGACCCGGCATCGAAGTGTCGACGCCAGGTCATGTGCTCCCGGTCCAGCAGGTACGCTGCCAGCGCCTCGGGCCGTTCCGGTAAGGACGAGCCGAGTTGCCCACCGTATGCGGTGACCAACGCCGCCATGTGCACGGTCAGCACGGTGTCATAGGCGGAGCCGCCCGGACCGGTCAGCGCCGCCGACACCGCCGTTTGGGCCTGCGGGGACTCCGAGGTCGCGCGCGCTACGGGCGTGGCGATGCCCGCGGGCTGCGGGGATCGCGGCGTTGACGCACCGGGCGGCGCAGCGTCGAGCAGCGTGGCGAATCGGTCGTGGGCGATGGCGAAGTGTTCTTGCCGGGCAGCGGCGGTCGCGCAGAGACTAGTGAGCCGTCGTTCGTCGGCCTCGACGCGGATCTCGGCGAGTTCCCCGCGCACGGCCGGCCACCACTGCACGCTGCGTCCGATGAGCAGCACCCGGGCCGGGCGGCCCTCCTGCAGTATCGGATCGGATAACAGCCGTACCAACTCTGTATGCGGCCACCGGTCGGCGTAGTCCACCAGGAGGAGGGTGCCGCTCTCTTCGTCCTGGCTGTCCGTGGGTAGGCCAGGTTGGGCCACCTCGTATGGGAAGCTGAAGGACGCGGTGGTGCCGTAGCGCGCGGTCAGCACCGACCACCTGGCCGCTGCACTCTGGGTGGCGAAGCGGTGGGCAAGACGGGTCTTGCCCTGGCCGCCCACTCCATGCAGCAGCCGAACCGCCAGGGATTCATGCGGTGAGTCCCGCCACTCGGCCAAGTCCCGGAGTTCGGCATCACGGCCGGTGAAGGGGACGAGTTCGGCACGGGCGTCCAGGAGCCGGCTCGGCATCCCGCGCAACCACTGGGGGTCGACCGGAGTCGCGACGGGAAATGGATCGACACGGTACCGGGGCGGCTGTCGGTGGTAGTTGTGCTGGGTGTTATGGACGTGCACATCGCCTGCGACCTGCGTGATCCGGGCACCGTCGTACGCTGTGGCCCGCTGGATTCTCCGATCCCTTCCCGGCCCTCGCACTAGTCCTCCGGGGAGTCCTGGTCACCACCGAACTGGGAAATCTCTCCTTCGTCCGCAGCTCTTGCCCGCTGATCCACCTCATACGAGCCCTGTTGAGAGGCTGCGCCGCGCCTCCGAGCGCCTCGTCTGCCGCCGACCTGGACGACACGTCCCCTTTTCGTAGCGTCAGCCCGCTGGTTCACCCGCCACCGCACCCTGCTCTGTGGGCTCTGTGGTGAGGAGCCTCCCGGCTCGACAGCCATGACGGCGCACACGCTCACTCCGAGGCCTGCCACGCCAGCAATCGCCGCAGGAACCCCAAGATACGCATTCGCCCTGTCGAGACCGATCCAGGCCACCAAAGCCACAGCAAGGCCCACCACGGCCAATACCGACCCCACCCAGACCACAGCACGCCGACGCCCCGTCACGACACCCATCATGAGCCAACCCAGTGGCTAGCAACACGCAATTCACTGACAAACCTCCTCCATACACGAACTGGCTCAGCCGTCGCCTGGCTAGATCGGTCGGACTCCTTCAGGAATGCACGCTTTGGACCAACTTTGCGCTGAGGACCAGGCACACCAACTCCTCGGTGGCCGTATGGCAGGACGCAGGCGATTCCGTCTCGGGTGACTTCCATGCGCGGGAGAGTGCACGTGTCGGCGGCTTACCGTCTCGGGCTGCCGTGACGGCCCGCCTGGCGGGCGCCGCGGTAAAGATCCGGTTATGGCCTCCCGCCCGGCGGGAAGCAGCTCGGATCCCGCTTTTCCGCACGTCAATGGCGGGTTCCATGGCCCGGTGATCAGCAAAGTGGAGGTCCGCCCTCGCCCGACGCGCCGAAGACACGCGGCGCCGCCAAGCGCAGGAGGCAGCCGAACGCGAGGCTCAGCGGTGTGCGCCGACTGCGGAACCAAGTTCACTGACGATCGGTGGAGACCAGCATCGCGGTCGACTGGGACCGCGGGGACAGCCACCCGCACCTGTGCGACGACTGCAAGACCCGGGCGCTCGAAGCGGAGCGGCAGGCCGAAGAGGCCCGAACGCGAGCGCCAGGAGCAGGAGCGCCAGAGCAAGGGGCGGCACAGGACTCGAAGACAGGCGGCTGGCTCGGACGCTGGCGCAGCTGACCCCAGCACCCCACCCCGGCAGCACGGGGGCTTGCCAGGGCCGCCTGGGCAAGCCCCCGTTGTCGGTTGCGGCCGCGAGGCTGGAGAGCATGGGCAGCCGCCGCGCGGCCGGATCTACGGAGCCGACCACGACCACCCGGGCCCGAAGCCGGGACGCATGGTGTAGGAATCGCTCGCCTTCGAACCGCAGTTCGGGTCGTTCCCGGGCAACCTTCGGTGGTGAGGAGGCAACGGTCCCCACGCTCGCCGCCCAGACGTCGGTAGAACTCCTCGGCGGGGAGATGGGAGACCACCCGCACCTCGGTCAGGCCGGCCGCCCTGGCGGATTATGTGCTCGATGAGGAGCCGGGCCGACACCTCTGCCCTGAGCAGGTTCTTTTGATCCGTGGCCGTTAGCCATTGCGCGTGACCTTGTACGCGGACAGTCCGTCCTCGGTTCGTTCGAGTACGGGTCCAGTGCGGCGACAGAAGCGCTCTACCAGCGCATTCCAAGGGGCGTTGAGATCCGGCTTCGCTGTGTCGGGGGTGTCAGGTGGGCGGGGCGGAGCGGTGGGCGGCTCGGTAGCGCGAGGGCGGAAGGCCAAAGCGGCGGTGGAAGGTCAGGCGAAGGGTCTCTGCGGATCCGAAGCCGCAGCATGCGGCGATGTCGGGCAGGGACAGTGTGGTGGTGGTGAGTAGGTGGGCGGCTGCTGTGAGGCGGCTCTGGCGGACGAAGCGGGCCGGGGTTTGTCCAAGGTGGTCGGTGAACAAGCGGGTGACGTGGCGGACACTGATGTCGGCGATGCGTGCGAGGGCGGCGGTGGTGAGATCCGCAGCGGGGTGGGTGTGAATGTGGTCGACCAGGCGCCGCACGATGTCGTTGTCGGGTGGAGGAGCGGTGGTGAAGACGCTCATCTGGGCCTGGGTCCCGGGGCGTTGGAGGTAGGTAACCAGGTGGCGGGAGACGTGCCGGGCGAGGGTAAGGCCGTGGTCCTCCTGGACGAGGGACAGCATGAGGTCGAGTGCGCTGGTGATGCCCGCTGACGTGGCGATGTTGTCGGCGCGTATGTAGATGGGGTCGGCGTCTACCTGGACGCGGGGGTAGCGCTCGGCGATCTGGTCGGCGAATGCCCAGTGGGTGGTGGCGCGCAGACCGTCCAGGAGCCCCGCGGCGGCCAGGAGGCTGGCGCCGGTGCACACCGAGGTGACACGGTGGCTGATGCGGGCCAGTCGGCGTACGTGGGCGACGATCCGCTGATTGTTGGCGGCCTGGTCCCAGCTGAGGCCTCCGGCCACGACGAGGGTGTCCAGCGGGCCGGCGAATTGCTCCAGCGCCTGGCCGCTGTGCAGGACGACGCCCGGCCCGCAGGTGATCGGGCGGCCGCCAGGAGAAAGGATGGTAACCCGGTAGGGCACCGGCAGCTCGCCGACGAGGTTGGCCAGGGTGAACGTGGTCGTCACACAGGCGATGTCGAGGAGTTCCGCGCCGTCGTAGCAGACGATTGCAATCGATCTTTCCTCCACGCAGGCGAAGCATAGGCCACCGGACGCCGAATCCCACACTTCCGGACCTGCTTGTGCGGAGGCGGAGACTCCGCACCATTCGAAGCTCACCCTTGCTGTCACCAAGGGTTCGAGCCTGACGTGCACGAGGAGGTGTGCGCGGGCGCCGCCCACTTCGCAGCCACGACGAGGCTCAACATGCCCTCGTCGCCTGTGCCTGTGCCGGGTGCGCGACGTCCTCGCGTTCCTTGTCGGCCGGTTCTTCGAAGGAGCATTCGCCGCCATGTCCGTTGTACCACCCGTGCTAGAGCCCGCGGCGCAGGCGTTCGCCGAGGCGACCGCCCAGCCGCCGTTCCTGTTCGACCTGGGCCCGCAGCTGGGCCGTAAGACCGTCGACGATGTGCAGAGTCCGCAGATCGAAGTGCCCGGCACGGCCAAGGAGTCCTTCGAGGAGCCAGCGCTGACCGTCTTTCGGCCCACGGACGCCGTCGGCCCGCTGCCGGTGATCCTCTACATCCACGGCGCCGGCTGGGTGTTCGGCAACCACCACACCCACGACCGTCTCGCCCGTGAGCTCGCCGCTGGCACGGGTGCCGCCGTGGTCTTTCCGGACTACAGCCTCTCGCCCGAGGCGCGCTACCCGACCGCGATCGAGGAGAACTACACCGCCGTCCGCTGGGTGCTCGAACACGGCACCCGCCACGGCCTGGACGTCTCCCGCATCGCCGTGGCCGGCGACTCCGTCGGCGGCAACATGGCTGCCGCGCTCACACTGATGGCCAAGGAGCGGGGCGATGTGCCCCTGGCCGCCCAAGTGTTGTTCTATCCGGTCACCGACGCCGCCTTCGACACACCCTCCTATGAGCAGTTCGCGGAAGGCTACTTCCTGCGCCGCGACGCGATGCGCTGGTTCTGGGACCAATACACCACCAGCGACACCGACCGCGCCGAGATCACCGCATCCCCGCTGCGCGCCACCACCGAGCAGCTCACCGGCCTGCCCCCCGCCCTGGTCATCACCGCAGAAGCGGATGTCCTGCGCGATGAGGGCGAGGCCTATGCGAACAAGCTGCGCGCCGCCGGGGTCCCCGTCACCGCCGTCCGCTACCAAGGCATCATCCACGACTTCGTCGTGCTCAACGCCCTGCGCGAGACCCACGCCGCCCAGGCCGCCATCACCCAGGCCATCAACTTCCTGCGCACCGCCCTGAGAGTGGAGAACTGACCATGACCGTGCAGTCCGACCTGGCCCAGGTCGAGGCCGCCAACGCCAGCGGCAAGCCCCCAGTGGTCTTCATCCACGGCCTCTGGCTGCTGCCCACGAGCTGGCAGCGCTGGGCCCACGTTTTCGCCGCCGCCGGCTACGCGCCGGTGGTGCCCGGCTGGCCGGACGACCCCGACACCGTCGAGGAGGCCCACGCCCACCCCGAAGTCTTCGCCCGCAAGAGCGTCGGCCAAGTCGCGGACCACTTCTGCGAGCTGATCGGCAAGCTCGAACGCAAGCCAGCCGTCGTCGGCCACTCCTTCGGCGGTCTGATCACCCAGTTCACCGCGGGGCGCGGCCTGTCCGCCGCCTCCGTCGCCATCGACCCTGCGCCCTTCCGCGGTGTGCTCCCCCTGCCCGTCTCCGCACTGCGAGTCGCGAGCGTCGTCCTGGGCAACCCGGCCAACTACCACCGCGCCGTCCCGCTCACCTACGAGCAGTTCCGCTACGGCTTCGCCAACGCCGTCCCAGAGGAAGAGGCACGACAGCTCTACGACACCTACGCCGTCCCCGCGTCCGGTGAACCGCTGTTCCAGGCCGCGGTCGCCAACCTGAACCCTTGGACCGAGGTGAAGGTCGACACCGACAACGCCGACCGCGGCCAGCTGCTCATCGTCTCCGGCGAGAAGGACCACACCGTTCCGTGGGCCATCGCCAACGCGTCCTACCAGCAGCAGAAGAAGAACCCGGGGGTCACCGAGATCGTCGAGATCCAGAACCGGGGCCACTCCCTGACCATCGACAGCGGCTGGCGGGAGGTCTGCGACACCGCCCTCGCCTTCATCAAACGCTTCCACTGAGCGCAAATCCCCGTGCTTCGCGCGCGGCCGTCCGAGCCGAAGTCCGTGGACAGCTCACTGTCACCGACCCAGCCACCTTCGTTCACATCCTCACCGAAGGTATGGGCAAAGCCCGCTCCTACGGAGTTGGCCTTGTCCTCGTGCGTAAGTAACATTTCCACCGGGGTATCCGGCCGGGCCCGCCCTCTACCCCTGGGACGCGAAATGGCCTCCCGGCGTCACGCGGGCCGGGAGGCCGTCCAGCTCTTCCCCTCACCAGTCCTGCCGAGCCGGGTCGTGGGGGCGCTTCAAGGAGGTCCCGTGTCGGGACCATCCCAGTGTGACCGCTGCGGCGCCGGGCGTTCCCGCCGGGCCTGCCGGCGCTGCTGCGGGGTCAGGCGTTGGTGGGGCGGTTGTGAGGTGTTGGGGCGTCGTGCCGGGCTCGGGCGTCTGTGCGCCCCCTCGGCCCTCTCCCGGCCTTCGCTGGCACGTCGCACGGTCGAACACATGGGGGGACACCAGGGAACGGGCGTGTGTGGGGCGTGGGGACGGCACGGACTGCCCGAACGGGGAGGACGCGGTCATGGACGGGGTGCGGTGCGAGGAGTGCCAGCACTACTGGGAGCACGACGCCACGGAGCCGGGCCGTCGGGCGGTCGCGGATGACGGGTTGACGCGGCCGGTGGGCGATCCGCGGGAGGCCGGCCCGGGCACGGCGGCATGAGGCGGTGCGGTAGCCGTGCGGGGGAGGCAGGGCTGTAGCCCCCGCCCTGGATGGTGGAGAGTATCCGGGCCGCACGACTACCGCGAGCGTGACGCTACGCCCCACCAGGCACGCCTATCACCCTTCAGCTGCTCGGCGTCGGGGGCTGCCAGTGCTCGCCCAGCGTGTCGTACCGGCGGCCCGGCTCCCGGTCCTCGGGTGCGGGGGCCTTCGCCTCGTCCCGCGCAAGGTGCCGGTCCCCGGCATCCTGCCGCCTTACGTGGATGAGCTGGGCGGGGTCCCACTTCATCTGCTGCCGGCCAGTGCGTTGCCGCATGTCCGCACGGCTGTCGAAGTCTGCTTCCTTGCGCGGGGCGTCGCACGGGACGCCAGGTTCGGCTCGGCAGGTGGGGCACCGGTGGGCGAGGGCGTACACGTGGGGTGGCGGAAACGCTGGTGGGGTGTCGGTCATGCGCTACGGCCTTCCTGAGCGGTTGGCAGGCTGGGGTGGTCTTCCCGTTTCGCATGTTGGCAGGGAATGGTGACGGCGAGGTCACGGACTGCTGTGGGGGTGCTGAAGTGAACTTCGTGTTCGAGTGCGGGTGGTGCGGCGCCGACTGCGTCGTGTGGGGGGAGCCGGTCATCTCGTGGTGGACGCAGAAGTACCGGGTGGACGACTTCGACTGCTGGAACTGCGGTACGACGTGCACCCGCACGACCCGCCCTGGACCGAGGCCTAGCGACTATCGGTAGAGTGTCATGCCACCTTTCCTGCGGTCCCTTGCGTGTCCTCGTTCTTCCTGCGGCACGAGTAGTGCTCCGGTAGCCCTTCCGGACCCGGCAGGCTCGCAGGCGCACCACAGCCGAAGCGGCATAGCGGGATCGGCCGTCCCGACGCGTCGACTGGAACCTCGGCAGCCTCCGCTTCCTGGGCGGGCCGACTCTCAAGGACGATCGTGCGGCCCCCGCGCCTTTCCTTCGGTGCAGCTCGCGCTTCTGATGCTGGCCGGTCTTCGGTGCACTGGTCCCGGCGGTCTCCCTGCCGGATCGATGGCGAGCGCTCCTTGTTGTCCAGGGCAGGTCCGTTCGCTTCCAGGTACTTATGCCAGTGGTCAGCGGGAAGCCAGCCGTGATGGCCTTTGTGCTGGAACGAGACACGCTCGCCGGCCGCGGCCGCACGATGAACTGAGTCAGGGTCAAGCCGCCCGTTCCCTCGAAGGTCCTTGACTGATGGACGGGAACGAGGATGCGGTGCCAGCCTGAGCAGTACCCCGTGTCAGTGGGATTCTCCGGGTCGTATGGCTTGTCCGGGCACCGGGTAATCGCGCCGCTTGGGCTGCAATGGCCCTCTTCGATGACGAAGTTGCCGTCTCGTATCGCGATGGGGCTCTTCTGTACGCGGATGACGGAGGCTGGCAGGTTCGGTGTGCGAACGTACGGAACGGTCCCGACGCCCGAGTGGTCGGGGTCGGTGAAGTCCCACACGGACTGGATCCCACCGCGGCGCCGGAACCCTTCTCGTGCACGCATTCCGCGGGCGGTCTGCTCACTCAGTTGAGGCTCGTACCCAGGACGATGCCGTTGGCACCGCTGATACGGACGTCAAGGCGAGCGTGTCCCTCGGCGGTCGGCGACTCGATGTCCGCGCGGAAGCCGTGGTCTTCGGAGTCCTTCGCAACGCGTTCCTTGCGGGCGAGGTGCTCGTCCGACTCGTGGCTTATCGGCTTGTCTCCTGGTCTGCGGTAGTGGGAGGCAAGCCATACGCCGTCACGGTGGACCAGGTACATGGGGACGCGCCGGCCCCGGAGGTCCCGGCAGTCGGGGCAGATCAGTCCGCGGCGTTTCGACGGGGACGCGGCCACGCATGCGAATGAGTTCGTCCAGGAGACCCTCGCCCTGCGGGAGACCGAGGTCTGGCCGGTCCAGGTCGAGGTTGCGACCGGCCGGTTCGTAGAAGACAGGGTTACGGAAGAGCTCTTCGTCGCTGTCGGCTCAAGGCCGTCGTCCATCGGTACCCCCAGCAGCCGCCACGAGTAGGACCAATAACGCTACGGGGTCGGTCTGACAATGGTGGCTGAACTGTAGAAACGGTGCAAGAGTGGAGGAAGCGCCAGCGCTCCCAGGCCGGACCCAGGAGCGCGGGCGCGGTCGGTCAGGTCTGCGCCATGTCGACGAACCGGCCGTAATGGCCCTGGAAGGCAGTCGTGATCGTGGCCGTCGGTCCGTTGCGGTGCTTCGCCACGATGAAGTCCGCCTCACCGGCCCGCGGGGAAAGCAGATCGTAGGCATCCTCGCGGTGCAGAAGGATGATGATGTCCGCTGCAAAGGTGATCGCTCCGGACTCCCGCAGGTCGTCCAGCATGGGCTTCTTGTCCCACCGCTGTTCCGGGCCTCGGTTCAAATGACTGGTCGCCACGATCGCCACATCCAGCTGCCTGGCCAGCGTTTTCAGGTCCCGGACGACGTCTCCGACCTCTCGCTCACGCAAGTCGCTGCGCTTCTCCGGGCGGATGTCCTGGATGCCGTCGACCGCGACGAGCTGGACCCCGTGCTCTTCCACCAACTCGGTCACCTCGTCTTCGAGCTTCCGCATCGTCAGTTGAGCCGGGGACTTGATCCACAGGGGGGCCTCAGAGATCTTCGGCATCACTCGGGCGAGTCGGGTCCAGTCCTCATCGGTCATGGTGCCAGCGTGGATGTGGTGCCGGGCAACGCGGCCTTCCGCGGACTTGATCCGGGTGATGAAGTGCGTGCGGCTTTCCTCGAGCGTATAGGCCGCGGTGGGCACGCCCAGCTTGATTGCAGTGTGGCGGCACATGTCGGTGAGGAGGGTGGACCGACCGAGACCAGGCCGGGAGGCGATGACCATCAGCCGGCCTCCAAGGTGGCCGCCCGTCAGTGAATCCAGGTCGGTGAAGCCCGTGGAGAGGCCGCGGATCCTGTTCGGCTGCTGTGGGTGCTTGCGTGATCCGACGGCCTCAATGTCGTCTAGGACATCGCTCAGGAGGTCCCCGATCCGGTCGCCGTCGGTGTTGTGTGTGGTGCTCTCATCGTTGCTCATGATCCCCCCAGGGAAGCCGCGCTGAGGATGCACGGTATCGGCTTGGTCTCGCTTCTCATCGACGTGCTCGAGGCCGGTTCATCAAAGCCCGCCGGGCCAGGGCCCGCTGCTGGTCGGATACGTCCGTGATGACGCCTCTCGAGGCGCCGGTACGGGCCTCTCAGGGAGCTTCGGCGGGGCTATCCGTTCCAGCGGGGCCGCGGTCCGCTCCGGGGCCTTGGCGGGTTCCTTTGCGGCCCGCTCGGCGCGCTTGTCGACGGCCCGCTGCTGGCAGGGCCGGCATGGATCCCCGGTGTCGACATTCGTCCGCTCGTCACACCGTGGATCCCCGCACTCGGCATCCCGCCGCAGCATCGTGATTAGAACCCCCACGGGCCGCTCGAGTGGGCCGGCCGCGTCCCTCGAGGCGTAGTGCTTGTTCCACTTCGGCAGCAGCCGGCACTCGACCAGTTGCCCCGGCGTGCGTTCCTCCGGCTGCCCGATGGCCAGGGGCATCGAGGACCGCCGCCTTCAGGTTGGCAGGCGGGTTCGCTCGTACGACGTCGGCGAGATCCTTGGGGAGCGCCTGCAAGAACGCGGTGACGTGCTGGCGCTGTACTGGGGTGAGGGAGGGTGCCTCTATGTTCTTCGTCAAGCGATCCGTGGGGTTCGGGGCTCGTAGAAGGTTCCGTCGCGGAGCATCGCGAACAGCACGTTGATCCGTTGTCTGGCCAGGCGGAGGAGGGCCTGGGTGTGTGTCTTGCCTCGGGCTCGGCAGCGGTCGTAGTAGGTGCGGGAGGCGGGATCGTGCAGGGCTGCGAACGCGGAGAGGAACATCGCGCGTTTGAGCTGCCGGTTCCCGCCCCGTGGGGCGTGTTCGCCGTGGATCGAGGTTTCCGATGATTTGGTGGCCGGTGCAAGGCCGGCATAGGAGGCCAGGTGGGCGGCGTTCGGGAACGAACTGCCGTCGCCGACGGTGGTCAGGAGGACTGCGGCGGTCCTGACGCCGATGCCGGGCATCGAGACATCCGATCGGTCTATGGCGTCAAGCCGAGATCGATAGTGGGGTGGGGAAGGCAGTGTTCTCGTCGTAGTTCTGGCGTGTGGTGAGACAGTGGTGGAGCTGGCCGAGGAGCCGGTTGAAGAGGTTGCGCAAGGCGGCTGTGTGCCGGTCCCCGATACTTCGGCGGCGGTCGTAGTGGCCGCGGGCTCCGCGGGATCCGGACAGCGCGGCGAAGGACCAGACGTAGCCGACCGCGGCCAGCCGCTGGTTCTTCACCTTGCGGTGGTGGACGATCAAGCTTTTGCCGGAGGCCCTGGTGATGGGGGCCGAGCCGGCGTATGCCTTGAGCGCCCGGCCGTCGGCGAACCGGGACCGGTCGTCACCGAGCTCGGCCAGGATGCGGGCTCCGGTGAGTTCGCCCAGACCGGGGAAGCTGGTGATGATCTCCGCGTCTTCGTGTTCGGTGAACTTCTCGGCGCATGCGGCGGCGAGGTCGTCGGCTGCCTGGGCGGCGGCATCGAGTTGCAGGACGAGTGCCCTGACCTGCCGCCCGAAGGCTTCCTCGACCCGCGGGAGCTGACGCATGTGCGGCTCGCGCAGGACACCGGCGAGGTGCTCGGCGCGGGTTTCGATGCGGCGCTGACGGCCGGCCTTGCGCAGCAGCGAGCGAAGCCGCGCCTTGCTCAGCGCGGCAGCCGCGGCCGGAGTGGGAGCCGCGGCAAGGACAGCGCGGGCCTCCGGGTGGGCCAGGCCCAGGTTCTTGACCTGGAAGGCGGCCAGTGCCGCCGGGAAGAACTCCCGTAGCAAAGACCGGAGTTGGTTAGCCAGCTGCTGGCGGTTCCAGACCGCGTCTTGCTGGGCCCGGGCCAGGACGGCGATGGCCTGGATGTTTCGGAGTCGGCGGGCAACGGACGGTGATGGTCCGCGTCCGTGCGCAGGACGTTCGCTAGGGCGAGGGCGTCTGCGTGGTCCGACTGGCCCGTGCCACTGAACGTCGCTCACGATAGCGAGCGACCGCCATGGGGTTGATGGCGTAGACGGGGCGGCTGGTGGCGCGCAGGCAGGCCACCAGCAGACCGCGGGAGGTCTCGATCGCGACGGGGATCGGATCCCCGGGCTCATCCCCGGCCTCGGCGAGAAGTTGCTGAAGGGCTTCCAGCCCGGCGAGGTCGTCGCTGATCCATTGCTTGGCGACCAGATCGCCCTGCTCGTTGACCAGGGCGACGTCGTGGTGGCCCTCCGCCCAGTCGATGCCGCAGAAGATCTTCAAGTAGGCTCTCCTCGAACGCAGATGGTGCAGGAGCCAGTGCAGGGAAGCGCCGCGCCCTAATGGGAGGACTCACAGGTCCGGCATCCGATTGGCAGTTCGCATCCCCAGCGGTCGGCAAAGGCCTCGCTCTGTATGCGGAGCAGGTGGCTCTGGTGTCGATGAGAGGTCTCCTTGCCGGCGGCTCGGAAGACGCACTACCCAGCGGATGATCACGACGTGCCGGATACGGAGGGCCGGTTGCGCGCAGCCTCAATGAAGCAGGAGTCGAGCTCCGGGTCAGGACCAGACGTCCTCCGGCCCTCCGTCACCGTCGTGCACCGCCATTAGGTCAGGACCGGGGAAAGAGGGTGGGCCTCCAGCAGGGCCTCGATCTGGGCTTCCAGGGCCCGGCGTTGTTCATGGACGGCGGCCAGCGATTTGGCCAGCGACGGAACGATCACGTCCAGAGTTCCTGTGCCGGGAACGACGACGGTCTGTTCGTCGAGAGCGGTGAAGATGTCGTCGACGAGCCGGGTGGCCATGCGCGGGGCTCTGGGCCGGATCACCTCGACGAGCTTGCGGCGGCCGGCCTTGCGCAGAGCGGCCGGGGATCCGTAGCGCTCCAGCAGCCAGGTGATGGCCGGGTGGTCCAGACGGGGGCCCAGGACGCGTTCGAGGCTGGGGTGGAACTGGCTGAGCAGGCCGCGGATGCGGTTGGAGGTGCGGTTGGCCTCGCCGGCGAGGTCCTGGTCGAAGCCGACCAGCATGGTCAGCTCGGCGGTGATCTCGTCGGCGGGCTCGAGGGAGCGCAGGGTGTGGGGCATGGTGCGGGCGGCGTCTGCGATGACGGCCGCGTCGCGTGCGTCGGTCTTGGCCTCGCCCGGGTAGAGGTCGGCGATCCTTCGCATGGCGAGTCCGGGCAGGTAGGCGACCTTGCAGCCGGCGTCGCGGGCGACGGTCAGTGGGAGGGCGCCGATGGAGGCGGGCTGGTCCACGACCACCAGGACGGTCCCGAACTTGGCCCTGAGCTTGTCGAAGACGGCCCGCAGCTGGGGTTCGCCGTTCGGCAGGGTCTTGTCGAAGACCTTCTTCCCGGCCGGGGTGAGTCCGTGGCCGTGATGGTTGCTCTTGCCGACGTCCAGGCCGAGGAAGACGCCCGTCTCGTCGATGTCGATCACCGTGCCCCCACATGCGTCGATGCCGTGCCGGCCTCGGCGTTGGGGCCGTTCGCGCGCATCCACGTTATGCAGACCTGCCGCCCGCGAGTGGCCCGGCATTGCGCCGGGCCGGGCGGTGGCCAGACCTCTGATCAGCGTCTGTGACGGCACCCCTCGGGCCCGGTGACACCACCCCCCAGGTCATCCCATCGACAGGGGGCAACAGTCATGCCGGGCCCGGAGGCCAGCGGCCCTCTTGCAGGACCGCGAAGAACATAACGGGGAATGCCTGGCTGCGTCACTTTCCGCTCTCGTCGTCTGTCCAGGGCCGGAGGCGTTCGCCTTCCAGACTCTGCCGCAGGGCCGGAGGGATCACCCAGGCCCCGGCTTCGTCCAGGGTGTACGCCTTCGCCAGCACCTGGCAGGGTGCCAAGCAAGTTCAGCCGCCGCATGGTCGATGCCAGGCAGAACACCGATGCAGGCAAGGCTCTCAAGGGCTTCTATACCTACAGCCGCGTCCTGGAAGGGGACCGGTTCCTGGTATGGATCAGGTAGACCCAGCCAGATGACACCAGACGAGGCCACCGTGAACGAGCCAGCCCGTACCGGCACAGCCCTGGTGCACGCCGAGTACCACCTCTTCCAGATCACGGACCCGCAAGGGCCTGTGGCCGACGACCTGGACGCCAGCCGTACCGGCCTGGTGTCTGCCGACGGCGGAGTCATGGAGGTGACCACCGGGATCCACACCGGAGACGTTCAGGTCACCGTCGAGCCGCACCCTCGGCGGCCCGACCCTGCCCGGGGCTGGGAAGAGATCGCTGAGATCTCCTGCCATTCCCTCTCCGGGGAGCTGCTCGTAACGCCCTTCATGGACGATCCTGCGGATCTGCCCTCGCTGGCCTCCCAGGATTCTGGCTCATACCGGCTGCGCGTCCACGCGCGTGGCAGGGACAGGGCCGTCGACCACACCACGGTGGACGAAGTCGTGGAGTCGTACCTGATCCAGAGCTGGCCCGCGGCACATCAGGACGCGTCCCTGGTCAAGGCGACAGACGCCTACGGCTCCCAGGTACGGGATCAGCCGGCCGACGACACCATCGTCATCGACCATGAGGACTCACTCGACACGCAGGTCGGCCGGGAACGCGACATCCTGCGCCGAGCACAACGCGGCGAGTACTCCTACTGACCTTCAAAGCGTGGTGTCGTAGGGGCTGACGCCTCATGATCCCTGCGGTATGCCGACCGTATGAGGTATGCGCAAGGGGGCGGGCTGAC
>NZ_JBIAIG010000026.1:0-41369 GCF_042871235.1 Streptomyces sp. NPDC005931 | reverse complement strand
GACGCTTCCTTCGTACTCACCCTCTCGGGCTTTCCTCCGGGCGCTTCCCTTCGGTCTTGCGTTTCCGACTCTATCAGATCTTTCCGATCCGATTTCCTCGGTGCTTTCCAGGTTCCCGCTTTCGCGTTTCCCTTTCCGGCGGACCCGACTTTATCAGAGATTCTGAGTCGGATTTCCCGCTCCTCCGGGGACTGGTTCCGACGCACGAGGCGGTCGGGTTCCCGATCGGGGGGAGTTGTAAACGTACTGGAGCGGGGCGCCCCGATGCAAATCGGGGGGCCCCGCTCCCACTTGGCTCGTGCGCGAGGTCCGACGGACCGTCAGACCTCGACCACCACGGGCAGGATCATCGGCCGGCGGCGATAGGTGTCGGACACCCACTTGCCCAGCGTGCGGCGGACCAGCTGCTGCATCTGGTGGGGTTCGACGACACCGTCCTGGGCCGAGCGCTCCAGGACCTCGGTGATCCTCGGGATCACCTCACCGAACGCGGAGTCCTCGATGCCGGAGCCGCGGGCCTGCACGTGCGGGCCACCGGTGATCTTGCCGGTGGAGGAGTCGATGACCACGAAGACCGAGATGATGCCCTCGTCGCCGAGGATCTTGCGGTCCTTCAGGGCGGGCTCGCCGACGTCACCGACGGAGAGGCCGTCGACGTAGACGTATCCCGCCTGGACCTTGCCGGAGATCCTGGCCTTGCCCTCGACGAGGTCGACAGCCACACCGTCCTCCGCGATGACGATGCGGTCGTGCGGGACACCGGTCATGGCACCCAGTTCCGCGTTGGCGCGCAGATGACGCCATTCGCCGTGGACCGGCATCAGGTTGCGCGGACGGCAGATGTTGTAGAAGTACAGCAGTTCGCCCGCGGAGGCGTGCCCCGAGACGTGGACCTTGGCGTTGCCCTTGTGGACGACGTTGGCGCCCCAGCGGGTCAGGCCGTTGATCACGCGGTACACCGCGTTCTCGTTGCCGGGGATGAGTGACGACGCCAGGATCACCGTGTCACCCTCGACGATGCGGATCTGGTGGTCGCGGTTGGCCATGCGGGACAGGGCGGCCATGGGTTCGCCCTGCGAGCCCGTGCAGACCAGGACCACCTCGCTGTCGGGCAGGTCGTCCAGCGTCTTCACGTCCACGACCAGGCCCGGTGGGACCCTGAGGTAGCCGAGGTCACGCGCGATGCCCATGTTGCGGACCATGGAGCGCCCGACGAAGGCGACCCGGCGGCCGTACTCGTGGGCCGCGTCCAGGATCTGCTGGATGCGGTGGACGTGGCTGGCGAAACTCGCCACGATGATCCGCTTGCGGGCGCCGGCGAAGACCTGCCGCAGGACGTTGGAGATGTCCCTCTCGTGCGGGGTGAAGCCCGGGACCTCGGCGTTGGTGGAGTCGGACAGGAGGAGGTCGATGCCTTCCTCGCTGAGCCGGGCGAACGCGTGGAGGTCCGTGAGGCGGTTGTCCAGCGGGAGCTGGTCCATCTTGAAGTCGCCGGTGTGGACCACCATGCCCGCGGGGGTGCGGACGGCCACGGCGAGCGCGTCCGGGATGGAGTGGTTGACGGCGATGAACTCGCAGTCGAACGGGCCGATGCGCTCGCGATGCCCCTCGGCCACCTCGAGGGTGTAGGGGCGGATGCGGTGCTCCTGGAGCTTCGCCTCGATGAGGGCGAGGGTCAGCTTGGAGCCGATCAGCGGGATGTCCGGCTTCTCGCGCAGGAGGAAGGGGACACCGCCGATGTGGTCCTCGTGGCCATGGGTGAGGACGATGCCCTCGATGTCGTCGAGGCGGTCCCGGATGGACGAGAAATCCGGCAGGATCAGGTCGATTCCGGGCTGCTCCTCCTCGGGGAAGAGCACTCCGCAGTCGACGATCAGCAGGCGGCCGCCGTACTCGAAGACCGTCATGTTCCGGCCGATCTCGCCGAGGCCACCGAGCGGGGTGACCCGCAGGCCGCCGGCAGGAAGCGGAGGGGGCGGGCCGAGTTCAGGATGCGGATGACTCAAAAGACTCTCCTCACCACACGCGCCACGTACCGATGGGCACGTGGCGCGCATGACGTTCGTGCAGAAGCAGTTGTTGTTGTGGGGTGCGGGCATCGGTGGCCCGCCTATTCAGTTGTGAAGTCCGTGCGCGAGCGTCGCGCGAAGCCTGTTGTCAGAGCTGTACCCCGCCGGCGGCAAGATCGATCTTGAGCTGCTCGATCTCTTCCGGCGTGCACTCGGCCATGGGGAGCCGCAGGGGTCCGGCGGGCAGGCCCTTGAGGGCGAGCGCCGCCTTGGTCGTCATGACGCCCTGGGTCCGGAACATGCCCGTGTAGACGGGGAGCAGCTTCTGGTGGATCTCGGTGGCCTTCTGGACGTCTCCCGAGGTGTACGCCTCGACCAGGGCGCGCAGTTCGGGTGTGACCAGGTGGCCGACCACGGAGACGAAGCCGACGGCACCCACGGAGAGCAGGGGCAGGTTCAGCATGTCGTCGCCTGAGTACCAGGCGAGGCCGGAGCGGGTGATGGCCCAGCTGGCGCGGCCCAGGTCGCCCTTGGCGTCCTTGTTGGCGACGATCCGCGGGTGCTCGGCGAGCCGGACCAGCGTCTCCGTGTTGATCGGGACGCCGCTGCGGCCGGGGATGTCGTAGAGCATGACCGGCAGTTCCGTCGCGTCCGCGACGGCCGTGAAGTGCCGGTGGAGGCCCTCCTGCGGGGGCTTGTTGTAGTACGGGGTGACGACGAGCAGGCCGTGCGCGCCGGTGCGCTCCGCGGCACGGGCCAGTTCGATGCTGTGGTGGGTGTCGTTGGTGCCGACTCCGGCCACGACGTGGGCGCGGTCGCCGACCGCCTCCAGGACCGCTCGTACGAGATCCGATTTCTCCGCGTCGCTGGTGGTGGGCGACTCGCCGGTGGTGCCGTTGATGATCAGGCCGTCGTTGCCTGCGTCCACCAGGTGGGTGGCGAGCCGCTGTGCGCCGTCGAGGTCGAGTGCGCCGTCCGCCGTGAAGGGCGTGACCATGGCGGTGAGGACCCGCCCGAAGGGGGTCTGCGGAGTGGAGGTCGGAGCCATGGGTTACACGCTACTCGTTGCGCAGGGCGGGGTCTGCCCTCGGGTTGGCCGACAAGTCGGGGCGAAGAGGGAGGAGCCCGGCACTGCCTGCTCGGGGGTTCAAGCAGTACCGGGTCCCTTTGATCAGGCTAGATGAACTTCTCGAAATGCCGCAATACGGACACTTCGCAGGGCCGGCCCGCACATGTGTGCTCGCTGCGGGACGGACGACGTGCTACGGGGCCACGCGTCCGTTGGCGTTGAAGGCGTCGTACGTGAGCGGCATGAGGCGGGCCCACTCGGCCTCCATCTTCTCGCCGACCATCTCGATCTCCCGCTGCGGGAAGGACGGGACCCTGGCCAGCTCGTGCTGGGTGCGCAGTCCGAGGAAGTGCATCAGCGAGCGGGCGTTGCAGGTGGCGTACATCGAGGAGTACAGGCCGACGGGGAGCACCGCGCGGGCGACCTCGCGGGCGACGCCGGCGGCGAGCATCTCCTGGTAGGCCTCGTAGGACTGCCGGTAGGAGTCCTCCATGACACGGCCGACCAGCTCCTGCTGGGCCTGGGTGCCCTCGACGAAGCGGTACTTGCCCGGGCGGCCCTCCTGGACCAGTTTGCGGGACTCGTCGGGGACGTAGAAGACCGGCTGGAGCTCCCGGTAGCGGCCCGACTCCTCGTTGTACGACCAGCCCACGCGGTGCCGCATGAACTCGCGGAAGACGAAGATCGGGGCGCTGATGAAGAAGGTCATCGAGTTGTGCTCGAAGGGGCTGCCGTGGCGGTCCCGCATCAGGTAGTTGATCAGGCCCTTGGAGCGCTCGGGGTCCTTGTCCAGTTCCTCCAGCGACTGCTCGCCGACGGTCGAGACGCGGGCGGCGAACAGCACATCGGCGTCGGAGGCCGTGTGCTTGACCAGCTCGACGGTCACATCGCTGCGGAAGCTGGGCTTGAGGTCGTCGGCGGAGGTCAAGGGGGTCCTTCCATCACAACTGCAGTGCGGCGCCCACTCTACGGGGCGGTCGCGGCGGGCCGGGAGCCGGCTGCCGTGCGAGTTCTCCCGGATGATCGGCACCTTTTGCGATGTCCGTTCGTCTGTGTTGGTGAGAGTTGTTCGTTCGATCCCCGAAAGGAGCCGTGTCCCTGATGTCCGGTCGGCGCGAGCCCGTACCGTTCGCCTTTCTCGCCGAGGCCGACAGGTTCCGCAGCAATGTCACTCCCCCACCCCGTGAGCGGGCGTCCGCCGCCGAGTTGGCCCGGCGCTGGCTGCTGGGTCTGACCGTCGTGGCCGGGCTGGTGGGAGCCCTGGTCATCGGAACACCCGCGCTGTCCGTCGACCGGCCGGGCACGGCGACGCAGCAGTCGCAGGCGACCGACGGGCGCTGAACCGCGCGGGCCGGCGGCGCTGACTCCATCCGGCCCCCCGAGGGTGGTGACGGGGGACACAGATCGGTAGCCTCACCGGGCACTGCCCACGCATGGATCGAGTGAGGACCAGCCGTGCCCCTTGCCTTCCTGACGGCCGACCGCGCCTTCGAGACGGCGGACGACGTCGCGTTGCCGTTCGACGACCGTGACCGCTGGCGCCGCCCGTACCGCCCGGGGCCGTGGCGGGTGGGGGCCGCGGCGCTTCTGCTGCTGCTCGCCTCGTTCGTGCTGTTCGCGGGCGTGATCATCGCGGCGACGGCACCGCTGTCGTCGGCCGGGGTGGTCTTCATGATCGCGCTGGCCGTGATCGCCTGCGCGCTGCGGATGCTGCGGATGGGGGTGTGGGTGAGCGCCCAGGGGCTGCGTCACGTGGGCTTCCTGAGCACTCGGACGGTGCCCTGGGGACAGGTGGTCTCGGTGCGCACGGTGCAGCAGCCGGTGCGACTGCTGGGCCTGCCGCGGACGGTGCAGGGACAGGCGCTGCTCCTCGTGCGGCAGGGGCGGGGCGCCGACGCCCCTCCGCCGGTGCTGACCACCCACAACGCGGACTTCCTGGGCCGGGACGTGGCCTTCGACCGGGCGGCCGACGCGGTGGAGGCGTGGGCCGACGAACACCGGCGCGCCTGAGCCCGCCATGAGCCGGGGCCCGGTCCGCAGGTGCGGACCGGGCCCCGGGGCGTTTCGGTGGGCCGCAGCCGGCCGCGCGGCCCGGCGCCCGGTCGCGGCGCGCCCGATCTCATGGTGAGATCTTGCGCAGGGCGATGGCCCGCTGCATGGCCTTGCGTGCGCGCGGGGTGTCGCGGGCGTCGTGGTACGCGACCGCGAGGCGGAACCAGCTGCGCCAGTCGTCGGGGGCCGCTTCCGTCTCGGCCTTGCGACGGGCGAACACCTCGTCGGCCGAGTCGCGGTCGACGCGGCCGCTGGGCAGGCGTTTCAGCTCGTCGACGGGCAGGCCGCCCTCGGCGCCGAGTTCGGCGGCGAGCCGGTTGGCGTCGCGGACGAACTCGGTGTTCTTCCACAGGAACCACACACCGATGACCGGCAGGATCAGGACGGCGACCCCGAAGGCCACGGTGAGCGGTGTGCCGGCCTCGATGAGCAGCACGCCGCGGCTGCCGACCAGGACGAAGTAGACGACCAGGACGGCGGCCGTGACGGCGTAGGAGATCTTCGCGCGCATGGGGTGGGTTCGGGGCTCAGTTCAGGTCCAGGAAGTGTTCCAGGCCGAAGGTCAGGCCGGGAGTGGTCACCACGCGGCGGGCGCCGAGCAGGATGCCCGGCATGAAGCTGCTGTGGTGCAGGGAGTCGTGCCGGACGGTGAGCGTCTCCCCCTCGCCGCCGAGCAGGACCTCCTGGTGGGCCAGCAGGCCGCGCAGCCGGACCGCGTGCACCGGGACGCCGTCGACGTTGGCCCCCCGGGCGCCGTCCAGGGCGGTGACCGTGGCGTCCGGCGCGGGGGCGCTGCCTGCCCTGGCGCGGGCTTCGGCGATGAGCTGGGCGGTGCGCGTGGCGGTGCCACTGGGGGCGTCGACCTTGTTCGGGTGGTGCAGCTCGACGATCTCGACGGACTCGAAGTACGGGGCGGCGATCTGCGCGAACTTCATGGTGAGGACAGCGCCGATGGAGAAGTTCGGCGCGATGAGGACGCCCGTCTCCGGGGACTGGTCGAGCCAGCCCTTGAGCTGCGCGAGGCGGTCGTCGGTCCAGCCGGTGGTGCCGACGACGGCGTGGATGCCGTGGCGCACGCAGAAGTCGAGGTTGCCCATGACCGAGGCGGGGGTGGTCAGCTCGACGGCGACCTGGGCGCCGGTCTCGGCGAGGGTCTCCAGCTTGTCGCCCCGGCCGAGGGCGGCCACCAGTTCCATGTCCTCGGCGGCCTCGACCGCCCGTACCGCCTCGGACCCGATCCGGCCCTTGGCTCCGAGGACCGCCACGCGCAGCTTGCTCATGTCTGTTGCTTCCTTACCGGGGTGGGTTAGGCGACGGCGTCGTGCAGTCGGGACGCCTGCTTGTCCTTGAGCGGGCCGATGACCGACAGCGAGGGCCGCCGCCCCAGGACGTCCCGGGCGACCGACCGGACGTCGTCCGGGGTGACCGAGGCTATCCGGGCCAGCATGTCGTCGACCGACATCTGCTCGCCCCAGCACAGTTCGCTCTTGCCGATACGGTTCATCAGCGCGCCGGTGTCCTCCAGGCCGAGGACGGTGGAACCCTGGAGCTGGCCGATGGCGCGCCCTATCTCGTCGTCCGAGAGCCCGTGCTCGGCGACGTGGTCGAGCTCGTCGCGGCAGATCTTCAGCACGTCGTGGACCTGCGACGGCCTGCAGCCCGCGTACACGCCGAACAGGCCGCAGTCGGCGAAGCCGGAGGTGTACGAGTACACGCTGTAGGCGAGGCCGCGCTTCTCGCGGACCTCCTGGAACAGGCGGGAGGACATGCCGCCGCCGAGGGCGGTGTTGAGCACGCCGAGGGCCCAGCGGCGCTCGTCGGTGCGGGCCAGGCCCGGCATGCCGAACACGATGTGGGCCTGCTCGGTCCTGCGGTCGACCAGTTCCACCCGGCCCGCGGTGCGCAGGGCGCGCCGTCCGCCGCGCGGGGCGATCGGCTCGGCCTCGTAGTCCTTGAAGGCGCCGGCCTTCTCGAAGGCGGCGCGGACCTGCCGCACGACCTTGCTGTGGTCAATGTTGCCGGCGCAGGCGACGACCAGGTGGGTGGGGTCGTAGTGCTTCCTGTAGAAGCGGCGGATACGGTCGGCGGTGAGGGCGTTGACCGTGTCCACGGTGCCGAGCACGGGGCGGCCGAGAGGGTTCTCGCCGAACATGGTGTGCGCGAACAGGTCGTGCACGCAGTCGCCCGGGTCGTCCTCGGTCATCGCGATCTCTTCGAGGATGGCGCCGCGCTCCACGTCGACGTCCTCCTCCCGGATCACGGAGCCGGTGAGCATGTCGCACACCACGTCGATGGCGAGCGGCAGGTCGGTGTCGAGCACACGCGCGTAGTAGCACGTGTACTCCTTCGCCGTGAAGGCGTTCATCTCGCCGCCCACGGCGTCGATCGCCGAGGAGATGTCCAGGGCCGAGCGGCGGGCCGTGCCCTTGAAGAGCAGGTGCTCCAGGTAGTGGGTGGCGCCGTTGAGGGCCGGGGTCTCGTCGCGGGAGCCGACGTGCGCCCAGATGCCGAAGGTCGCCGAGCGGACCGAGGGCAGGGTCTCGGTGACGATGCGCAGGCCACCGGGGAGGGTGGTCCTGCGGACCGTGCCGATGCCGTTCTCGCCCTTGATGAGGGTTTGGGTACGGGCGACGGCCCGCGCCTCCGGAGAGGTGCGGGCCGTCGCCTTCGAGCTACGGGACGTCACTTGTCGGCGTCGTCCTTCTTGGTCTCGTCGGAGGAGTCCTCGCCCTCGATCACGGGGATCAGGGAGAGCTTGCCGCGGGAGTCGATCTCGGCGATCTCGACCTGGACCTTCTGGCCCACACCGAGGACGTCCTCGACGTTCTCCACGCGCTTGCCACCGGCCAGCTTGCGGATCTGCGAGATGTGCAGCAGACCGTCCTTGCCCGGGAGCAGGGAGACGAACGCACCGAAGGTGGTCGTCTTGACGACCGTACCGAGGTAGCGCTCGCCGACCTCGGGCATCGTCGGGTTGGCGATGCCGTTGATGGTGGCGCGGGCGGCCTCGGCGGAGGGGCCGTCGGCGGCACCGATGTAGATGGTGCCGTCGTCCTCGATGGTGATCTCGGCGCCGGTGTCCTCCTGGATCTGGTTGATCATCTTGCCCTTGGGGCCGATGACCTCGCCGATCTTGTCCACGGGGATCTTCACGGTGATGATCCGCGGGGCGTTGGGGGACATCTCGTCCGGCGTGTCGATCGCTTCCATCATCACGTCGAGGATGTGGAGGCGGGCGTCGCGGGCCTGCTTGAGGGCGGCGGCCAGGACGGAGGCGGGGATGCCGTCCAGCTTGGTGTCGAGCTGGAGGGCGGTCACGAACTCCTTGGTGCCTGCGACCTTGAAGTCCATGTCGCCGAAGGCGTCCTCCGCACCGAGGATGTCGGTGAGGGTGACGTAGTGGGTCTCGCCCTCGATCTCCTCGGAGATCAGGCCCATGGCGATACCGGCGACCGGCGCCCTCAGGGGCACACCGGCGTTCAGCAGCGACATGGTGGAGGCGCAGACCGAGCCCATGGACGTCGAGCCGTTCGAGCTGAGGGCCTCGGAGACCTGGCGGATCGCGTAGGGGAAGTCCTCGCGGGCCGGCAGGACCGGGATCAGGGCGCGCTCGGCGAGGGCGCCGTGGCCGATCTCGCGGCGCTTCGGGGAGCCGACGCGGCCGGTCTCGCCGGTGGAGTACGGCGGGAAGTTGTAGTTGTGCATGTAGCGCTTGCGGGTCACCGGGGAGAGGGTGTCCAGCTGCTGTTCCATGCGGAGCATGTTCAGGGTGGTGACGCCCAGGATCTGGGTCTCGCCACGTTCGAACACGGCGGAGCCGTGGACCCGCGGGATGGCCTCGACCTCGGCGGCCAGGGTGCGGATGTCGGTGAGTCCGCGCCCGTCGATGCGCTTCTTCTCCTTGATCACGCGCTCGCGGACCAGCTGCTTGGTGAGCGAGCGGTACGCGGCGGAGATCTCCTTCTCGCGGCCCTCGAACTCCGGCAGGAGCTTCTCGGCGGCGAGCTGCTTGACGCGGTCGAGCTCGGCCTCGCGCTCCTGCTTGCCGGCGATGGTGAGCGCCTGGGTGAGCTCGGGCTTGACGGCGGCGGTCAGTGCCTCGAGGACGTCGTCCTGGTAGTCCAGGAAGATCGGGAACTCGGCGGTCGGCTTGGCGGCCTTGGCGGCGAGGTCGGCCTGCGCCTTGCAGAGCACCTTGATGAAGGGCTTCGCGGCGTCCAGACCGGCGGCGACGACCTCCTCGGTGGGGGCCTCGGCACCGCCCTCGACCAGCTTGACGGTCTTCTCGGTGGCCTCGGCCTCGACCATCATGATCGCGACGTCGCCGTCCTCCAGGGTGCGGCCCGCGACGACCATGTCGAAGACGGCGTCCTCGAGCTCGGTGTGCGTGGGGAAGGCGACCCACTGGCCGCGGATCAGCGCGACGCGGACGCCGCCGATCGGGCCGGAGAAGGGCAGGCCGGCCAGCTGCGTGGACGCGGAGGCGGCGTTGATCGCCACGACGTCGTACAGGTGGTCGGGGTTGAGTGCCATGATCGTGGCGACGACCTGGATCTCGTTGCGCAGGCCCTTCTTGAAGGACGGGCGCAGCGGGCGGTCGATGAGGCGGCAGGTGAGGATGGCGTCCTCTGAGGGCCGGCCCTCGCGGCGGAAGAAGCTGCCGGGGATCTTGCCGGCGGCGTACATCCGCTCCTCGACGTCCACCGTGAGGGGGAAGAAGTCGAGCTGATCCTTGGGGTTCTTGGAGGCGGTGGTGGCCGACAGCACCATGGTGTCGTCGTCCAGGTAGGCCACGGCGGAGCCTGCGGCCTGCTTGGCCAGGCGGCCCGTCTCGAAGCGGATGGTGCGGGTGCCGAAGGAGCCGTTGTCGATGACGGCCTCGGCGTAGTGGGTCTCGTTCTCCACTAGCGTTTTCTCCGTTACTTGTCGTCTTTCGTCCCGCCTCGCCCGTGTGGCGTGGGGGACGGTGTGCGGAGAAGCGCTCCGTCTGGTGCGGGCCGGTCTTCGATCGAAGCACCCGGGTTCACTCGCCCGGGGGCCACTACCGAGGACCGGCGGCGGCGAGGTGCGCTTCTCCTCGTCGTCGTGCGTGACGTCGGTGTCGACGTCCGTCATGACGTCCGTGATGGCCGCGTACCCGTTCGGGCACGGGTCATCACGCTGAGTCGTGCCTCTTGCGTTGTGCTACCACACTACAAAGGGGTGGTGACACTCCGCACGTACAGCAAAGGGAGCGGTCCCCTTTTCCCAAGGGAACCGCTCCCCTCACGGCGTCTTACTTGGCGCCCGCCGCACCGCGGCGGATGCCCAGGCGGTCGACCAGCGCACGGAAGCGCTGGATGTCCTTCTTGGCGAGGTACTGCAGCAGCCGGCGGCGCTGACCGACCAGGATGAGCAGACCACGGCGGGAGTGGTGGTCGTGCTTGTGGGTCTTGAGGTGCTCGGTCAGGTCGGAGATCCGACGGGACAGCAGAGCGACCTGGACCTCGGGGGAGCCGGTGTCACCCTCCTTGGTACCGAACTCGGAGATGATCTGCTTCTTCGTAGCGGCGTCGAGCGACACGCGTACTCCTCATAGTCTGTGAGTGGCCACCGAGTGCCCCCGGTCTTCCTCTCGGGGGATCTTCCGTGACTCGGAAGGCGGGATCCGCTGGGCGCGGCCTCCAGAGCGAGCGCTCCGGGGGTGCGTACACATACGGCCGTCAGCCAGGGTACCAGCCGGTGGCTGCCCTCCCGACCCCGGTCCGCGGAACCGCCCAGGTGGGACGGCGAGGGCCACTAGGGTGAGCGCTCGGACCGTTGGTACGTCGGGAAGGGGTCGCTGCGGCATGGCGGAGACGGCTGAAGAGATCAAGGCACGCAAGGAGCGGGAGAAGGACGAGCTCTACGCCCTGGACATCTCCGGCGTCGAGTGGCACAGCGCGCCGGGCACCGAGGAACACGAGGAGCGCGTCGAGATCGCCTACCTGCCCGGCGGTGCCGTGGCCATGCGGTCCTCGCTCGACCCGGACACGGTGCTGCGGTACACGGAGGCCGAGTGGCGGGCCTTCGTGCTGGGGGCGCGGGACGGGGAGTTCGACCTCGAGCCGGAGCGGGGCGGCGAGGAGACTGCCGCCGGGTGAGCCGGCGTGAGTGAGCGGCCTTGGACGGGCGGTGCGCGCAAGGGGCGGTGCGCGCCGCCCGTTCGGCCGTTCCGGGGCGGCACCGGGTTGTCTCCGGACGCGTCGGTGCTCAACGGGTGAAGGTCCGGCGGCCTTTGTGTGAGTCACTCGTCAGATGGATTGGTGTGACGGTCAGTTGACCAGTTGACCAGGTGACCGTCTGACCGTCATGGCATGGTTGAGCGAATTTGCCCCTGAAGTTGCGAACCTGTACGGCTCTTGACCGGCGTCTGTGGGGTGAGTTGACGGGCGGTGAGGGGTGGGCGGGGCTGCCGGGGTGGGGCTACTCGTGATTAGGCTGGGCCTCGGCGCGACGCCAGAACCCGTGGCACGGGCATCGGCGTCCTACGGGGAGGGCCGGGTTCGGACGCCCCAGCACGGCACAAGGGTGCTCGACCACACCAGGAGGAACTGTGAGCAGCGATCGGGACGGGACGCGCGGGGGCTGGGCGACACCCGGCGATGACCAGCCCGACGCGGAGTCCGCCGTCGAGACGACGGGCGAGTTCACCATCGACTACGCACCGCCGGCCTGGTATACGCAGAACGCCTCGGGGGGTTCGGCGGAGTCGGGGGCGGGCTCGTCGCCTTCCTCCGCTTCTTCCTCCGGGCAGTCCGGGGCGTCTGCAGCGGCGGAGGCGGCACCGACACATTCCGCTTCCGGAACCTCCGCTCCGGCGGGTTCTTCGCCCGGGGGCTCTTCTGCGGCGGGTGCCGCCGCTCCGTTCGTGCCCAACGGGCCCGTGCCCCCGCTGCCGGGGCTGACGCCGCCGCCGCACGCGGTCGGTGCCGCGGGGCCTTCCGCCATTCCGGCGCCGGCGCCGGGGGCGCCTTTCACTCCGCCCGCGCCTGCGCCCGCTCCGGGCGCCCCCTTCACGCCTCCGGCGCCCGCGCCCGGTGCGCCCTTCGCTCCTCCGCCGCCGCCCGCTGGGGGGCCGGTCGCCGTGCCCAGACTGCCGGTGGGGAGCGGGTTCGAGCCCGAGCGGCAGGCGGCCGGGGAGGAGCCTCAGACGTCTCCCACGGCCGTGCCGAACATTCCGGTCGGCGGGTTCCCGTCGTCGCGGGGCCCTGCCGGGGCGGACGCTTCGGTGACGGAGGACGCCGGGTCCGGCAACGGGGACCTGGAGAGCGGGGCGACCATTCGTTTCTCCGCGGCGGCCCTCAAGCGGGAGATCGAGGAGCGGACGGGCGAGGAGGACGCCGCCGACGGTGACGACGACGCGGGCGGCCCGACGGCGGCGGACGGTGGTGCGAACGCCGAGGGCGCCGACGTCGCGGAGGAGTCCGCGTCCGGGGCGGAGGAGGAGGACGTCGTCGACGTCGACGTCGCCGACGCTGCTGCCGTCGGCGGGGACGCCGAGGTGTTGGGCCACGGTGAGGACGAGAGCGGCGAAGCCCCGGAGGTCACGGCGGAGGGCGACGGCACGCCTGCCGACGTAGAGGCGGACGTGGAAGCGGCAGGGGAGACGGTCGTCGAGGTGGCCGATCCCTACCGCGAGCCCGAGCAGGCCGTGGCCGACGCGGCCGAGCCGGAGGACGCCGTACCCACGGACGCGGTACCGGCGGAGGCCGTACCCACGGACCCGGTACCCGCGGACGCCGTACCCACGGACGCCGTACCGGCAGACGCCGTACCCACGGACGTCGCACCGACAGCCGTCGAGCCCGCGGACGTCGCGCCGACGGCAGTCGAGCCCGAGGACGCCAGGCCGGTGGACGACGCGGTACCCACCGATGGGGCCCCCGCCGCCGTTGCGGAGGACAGCGCGGTGCAGGACGCCGTCCCGGCCGCTGCCCCCGACGCCCCTCCCGCCTGGACACCTCCGGTGCCGCAGGGCATGCCGCCGGTGCCGTCCTCGTACCCGGCCGCGCCCGCGCCCGCGCACCAGTGGCCCGCGCAGCCACCGCAGGCACCGGCACCCGCGGCCGCGCAGCCGGCGGAGTCCGACGTCCCCGCCCAGCCGCACCCGGTTGCCGCGCAGGAGCCGCCCGCCGTGCCCGCGCAGCAGCCGCCGTTCCAGCCACAGGCGCCCCAGCCCGCGCCCGCCGCCTGGAACACGCCGGGCACGCAGCCCGTTCCCGCCCCGAACCCGCAGGCCGGCTACGGGTTCCCGCCGCCCGGTGCTCCGAGCCCCTATCCGCAGGGCGGCTACGGCCTCCCGCAGGCACCCGCCGAGCAGGCCCAGCAGCCGAACGTTCCCGCGCAACCCCAGCAGCCGAACGTTCCCGCCCAAGCCCAGCCCCAGCCCAGTGGCTACGGCTTCCCGCAGGCACCTGCCCAGCAGGCCCAGCAGCCGAACGCCCCCGCCCAACCCCAGCAGCCGAACGTCCCCGCCCAAGCCCAGCCCCAGCCCAGTGGCTACGGCTTCCCGCAGGCACCCGCCCAGCAGCCCGGCGTACCGCCGCAGGCGCAGCCCCAGGCGCATCAGCCGCCGCATCAGCAGCATCAGCCGCAGCCCGAAGTTCAGGCTCCGCAGGGATTCGTGCCCGGGCAGCCGCCCCACGTCGGGCAACACCCACCGCACGGTGCGCAGCCGACGCAGCCGCCCGTCGATCCCCGGCTCGGGGCCGCGTGGCCGCAGCCGATGCAGCACGATCAGCGGCAGCCGACCAACCCAGGTGCCGCGCCGCTCGGTTACACCGCGGCCGTGGAGCTGTCCTCGGACCGGCTGCTCAACAGCAAGAAGCAGAAGGCCAAGAGCAGCCGCCCGGCGGCCGGCGGGTCACGTTTCAAACTGGGCGGGAAGAAGGAAGAGGCCGAGCGGCAGCGGAAGTTGGAGCTGATCCGTACGCCGGTGCTGTCCTGCTACCGGATCGCGGTCATCAGCCTCAAGGGCGGCGTGGGCAAGACGACCACGACCACCGCGCTCGGCGCCACCCTAGCCAGCGAGCGCCAGGACAAGATCCTGGCGATCGACGCCAACCCGGACGCCGGTACGCTCGGCCGCCGGGTGCGGCGCGAGACCGGGGCCACCATCCGGGACCTCGTCCAGGCGATCCCGTACCTGAACTCGTACATGGACATCCGGCGGTTCACGTCCCAGGCGCCGTCCGGACTCGAGATCATCGCCAACGACGTGGACCCGGCCGTCTCGACGACGTTCAACGACGAGGACTACCGACGGGCCATCGACGTCCTGGGCAAGCAGTACCCGATCATCCTCACCGACTCCGGCACGGGTCTGCTGTACAGCGCCATGCGCGGGGTGCTGGACCTCGCCGACCAGCTCATCATCATCTCCACGCCGTCGGTCGACGGTGCGAGCAGCGCGAGCACGACGCTGGACTGGCTGTCGGCGCACGGGTACGCGGACCTCGTCTCGCGCTCGCTGACCGTGATCTCGGGGGTGCGCGAGACCGGCAAGATGATCAAGGTCGAGGACATCGTGACGCACTTCGAGACACGGTGCCGCGGCGTGATCGTCGTGCCGTTCGACGAGCACCTGGCCGCCGGTGCCGAGGTCGACCTGGACATGATGCGGCCGAAGGTGCGGGAGGCGTACTTCAACCTCGCGGCGATGGTCGCGGAGGACTTCGTCCGCCACCAGCAGTCGCACGGACTGTGGACGTCCGACGGCAACCCGCCGCCGGTGGCCGCCCCGCCGCTTCCTGGCCAGCCGTTCCCCGGCCGGCACCCGCAGGTTCCCGGTCAGCAGGCCCCGAGCGGTCCGGTTCCCGGCCAGCAGGCCCCGGGCGGTCCCGTCCCCGGTCACCCCGGCCCGTACGCCCAGCAACCGCAGCCGCAGCCCCAGCCCGGTCAGCCCTATGCCCAGCCGGGGCAGCCACCGGTGCAGCAGCCGGGGCAGCCCTACCCGCAGAGCCCCGCCCAGTCCCACCCCCAGCCAGGCGGACCGCAGCCCGGCTACGGCTACCCCCAGCACGCGCAGCCGGATCAGCAGGGTCAGCCCGCTCAGCAGCCGCCCGCGCAGCCGTAGGAGCAGCGGCCAATCCGCCGCACCGCATGCACTCGTTCGGCCCCTTCCGAGGGGCCGAACCCCTTTACGGGCCGTGCCGCTCGTCCGCGGCGCGGGCCGTCGCGCCTACGGGGTCGCATTCCGCCGTCAGGCCGTGACCAGGAGCGCTTCAGCGGTCTCGACCAATGAGCGCAACTTGCTCGCCAATTCGTTGTTTCCGCAGGCCACGCGGGGTGCACGCGCCGTTGACGCGCACAGAGGCCGCTGATACACACTCATCACTCACCTGATCAGCCCGTCCTTTCCGTGCGAGCGATGACGCGAGGTCAGCGATCCTATGGACACGAACGATCAGTACGGAGATCCCCACGGCACCGGGCACCCGGGCCTCCCCCGTCCGAGGAGCCGGAACACCCCCGGCCGGACGCGGCTCGTGGCGGCGGCCGGTGCCGCCGCGCTCACCCTCACCGCCGGACTCGCGACCCCGCTCGACCCGGCACCGCAGCAGGCCCGGGCGGCCGGCGACGGCAAGAAGGTGCTGACCGTCGCGGTGGCGCAGAGCGTCGACTCGCTCAGCCCGTTCCTCGCGGTGCGGCTGCTCAGTACGAGCATCCACCGGCTCACCTACGAGTACCTGACCAACTACGATCCCGAGGACAACCACGTCGTCCCGGGTCTGGCCACCACGTGGGAGTCCTCACCGGACAAGCTGACCTGGACGTACACGATCCGCTCCGACTCGACGTGGTCGGACGGAAGGCGGGCCACCGCCGAGGACGCGGCGTGGACGTTCAACACGATGATGACCGACGAGGGCGCCGCCACCGCCAACGGCAGTTTCGTCGCCAACTTCGAGAAGGTCACCGCGCCGAGCCCGACCCGGCTGGTCATCCGCCTGAAGAAACCACAGGCCACGATGACCGCGCTGGACGTGCCGATCGTCCCCAAACACGTGTGGGAGAAGGTCGGCGACTACGCGAAGTTCAACAACGACGAGGACTTTCCCGTCGTCGGCAACGGACCGTTCGTCCTCACCGGTTACAAGGCGGACAGCTATGTGCGGCTGAAGGCGAACAAGAAGTTCTGGCGCGGGGCGCCGAAGTTCGACGAGCTCGTCTTCCGGTACTACAAGGACCAGGATGCGGCGGTGTCGGCGTTGCGCAAGGGCGAGGTGTCGTTCGTCGCCGGGTCGCCGTCCCTGACGCCCGCGCAGGCGGCCTCGCTCAGGGGCGAGAAGAACATCCACGTCAACGACGCCCCCGGTCGCCGCTTCTACGCCCTCGCCACCAACCCCGGCGCGAAGGCGAAGAACGGCCGGAGGATGGGGGACGGGCACCCCTCGCTGCTGGACCAGCGGGTGCGTCACGCGCTGTTCATGGCGGTGGACCGCAGGACCGTCATCGACAAGGTGTTCCAGGGGCACGCCGTCGAGGGCGCCGGCTACATCCCGCCTCGCTTCTCGCAGTACTTCTGGAAGCCCTCGCCCGGTCAGGAGCTGGCGTACGACCCGGCGAAGGCGGCCCGGCTCCTCGACCAGGCGGGGTACGAGAAGAGCGGCGACGGAAAACGCATCGGCAAGGACGGCAGGCCGATCACCTACCGCGTGCTGTGCCATGCCACCGACCCGAACGACAAGGCCATCGGCAAGTACCTCCAGGAGTGGTGGGGCGACCTCGGCATAGGGGTCACCCTCACCTGCCTGGACAACGTGACCGATCCCTGGCTCGCCGGCGAGTACGACCTCGCGTTCGACGGCTGGTCCGTCAACCCGGACCCGGACTTCGTGCTGTCCATCCACACCTGCGCGGCGCTCCCGGCGACCCCGAAGGACACCGGCGCGACCGACAACTTCGTCTGCGACAAGAAGTACGACGAGCTCTACGCCCGGCAGCTCGCCGAGTACGACCCGGACAAGCGGGCGGACATCGTCAAGCGGATGGAGTCGCGGCTGTACGACCTCGGGTACATGAACGTCATGGCGTATCCGAACGCGGTCGAGGCCTACCGGACGGATCACATCGAGTCGATCACCACCATGCCGGCGAAGGCGGGCAACATCTACGGTCAGGACGGCTATTGGAGCTGGTGGTCGGCGGTGCCGGCGGACTCGGGCGAGTCGGACGGCGGCTCCTCGTCGGCCGGCGTGGTGGTCGGGATCGTCGCCGGGGCCGTCGTCCTCGCCGGGCTGGGGGTGTTCGCGGTGATGCGGCGGCGGGCCACGGCCGAGGACCGCGAGTAGAGCGGGCGACGGGCGCTCATGACCACCGACGCGACACGCGCACCGGTCGACGGGCCCGATCCCGCCGGTCCGGACCCTGCCGGGCCTGCGGCCCGGGTACCGCGGACCCGGGGCGCCGGCGGATACGCGCGGTACGTGGCGGGCAAGGTGGGCGGCGCGGCCGTGTCCCTGCTCGCCGTCCTCGTCACCAGCTTCTTCCTCTTCCGGCTGATCCCCGGCGACCCGGTGAAGTTCATGACCGGCGGCCGTCAGGTGTCGGCCGAGCAACTCGCCGCCTACCGGAAGGAGTTCGGTCTGGATCTGCCGCTGTGGCAGCAGTTCACCGACTACTGCGGCAAGGCGCTCACCGGCGACCTGGGCACGTCGTACCAGTTCCGTGCACCGGTGGTCGACAGGATCACGGAGGCGCTGCCGAACACCCTGCTGCTCACCGGCACCGCCTTCGTGCTCTACACGGCGCTCGGCATCCTCCTCGGCACCCGGTCGGCGTGGCGGCACGGCCGGCTCGGGGACCGGCTGCACACCGGTCTGGCGCTGACCCTGTACTCGATCCCGTCCTTCTGGCTGGGACTGCTGCTGATCATCACGCTGTCGGTGGGCATCGGCCCGCTCCCCGGGCTGTTCCCCACCGGCGGCATGGAGTCGGGCGGCGAGGAGGGAATCGCGTACGCCGTGGACGTGGCGCACCACCTGATCCTGCCGGTGGTGACGCTGGTGGCGGTGGAGTACGGGCAGACGCTGCTGGTGACCCGGTCGGCGCTGCTGGACGAGATGGGCAGCGACTACCTGACGACCGCGCGGGCGAAGGGGCTGCGCGACGACCTCGTGCGGCGCCGGCACGCCGTGCCCAACGCGCTGCTGCCGACCGTGACGCTGATCTTCATCAACCTGGGGCGGACGGTGGCCGGCGTGATCCTGGTGGAGACGGTGTTCTCCTGGCCGGGCCTCGGCGGCCTGTTCTACCAGGCGCTGAGCGTGCCCGATCTGCCGTTGGTGCAGGGCTTGTTCTTCGTGTTCGCCGCCGCGGTGATCGTGATGAACACGCTCGCCGACCTCATCTATCCGCTGCTCGATCCCCGGGTGGGCCGATGACGACGACCGGCCGGACGACGTCCGGGCAGACGACCTGCGGGGACCAGCCGGCCGTGCGGCCGCGCGCTCTCGCGTGGCAGCGGCGCAGGGCCTCGGCCGCCCGCTTCTGGCGGCAGTACCGCACCCACCGCGCCGGGCTGTTCGGCCTGGCCGCGCTCCTGGTGTTCGCGCTGCTCGCCCTGGCCGCACCGCTGCTGGTCGGCTCCGGCGTGGACGACGTGTCCGACGCCCCCGGCGGCCCGATGGAGAGCCCGAGCCCGCGGTTCTGGTTCGGCACCGACCAGTTCGGGCGGGATCTGCTGGGCCTGGTGATCCAGGGCGCCCGGGTGTCCCTGCTGGTGGGGCTGCTCGCCGCCGTGCTGTCGGTCGCGATCGGCACGCTGATCGGGGTGACCGCGGGACACTTCCGGGGCTGGTACGCCACGGCGGTGATGCGGATCACCGACTGGTTCCTGGTGATGCCGACGCTGGTGCTGGCGATCGCGCTGGCCACCGTGATGTCCCGTTCGCTGCTCACGATCGTCGTGGCGATCGGGGTGACGACCTGGCCGACCACGGCCCGGCTGGTCCGCGCGCAGACCCTGGCGGTGGAGACCCGTCCGTACATCGAGCGGGCGCGGGCGCTGGGCGGCGGCCACCGGCACATCATGACCAGCCACGTGCTGCCCAACGTGATGCCGCTGGTGCTGGCCCAGACGACCCTGATCATCTCCTCGGCGATCCTCTCGGAGGCGACGCTCGCCTTCTTGGGCCTCGGAGATCCGACGGTGGTGTCGTGGGGCGGGCTGTTGCAGGACGCGCGGGAGGCGGGCGCGGTCAGCGCGGGCAACTGGTGGTACCTGGTGCCGCCGGGCGTGGCCATCGCGGTGGTGGCGCTGGCGTTCACCCTGTGCGGGCGGGCGGTGGAGTCCGTGCTCAACCCCAGGCTGGGGGTGTCCCGTTGAGCTTGCTGGAGGTCAGGGACCTGACGGTGACGTACCCGGGCGGGGCGGCCGCCGTGCGCGGGGTGGATCTGCGCCTGGAGGCGGGCCGCAAGCTCGGGGTCGCCGGGGAGTCGGGCTGCGGCAAGTCCACGCTGGCGCTGGCCCTGCTGCGGCTGCTGCCGGCCGGGACGCGGATCGGCGGGCGGGTGCTGCTGGACGGGGAGGACGTCCTGGCCATGACGTGGGGCCGGGTGCGGGCGGTCCGCTGGGCCGGGGCGTCGATCGTGTTCCAGGGCGCGATGCATTCCCTGAATCCGGTGCACCGCATCGGCGACCAGATCGCCGAGCCGATCCTGCTGCACCGGCGGGCGACCCCGGCGGGGGCCCGGAGCAAGGCGGGTGAGCTGCTGGAACAGGTCGGTCTCCCGGCCGCGCGGACCCGCGCGTACCCGCACGAGCTGTCCGGCGGGCAGCGCCAGCGCGTCATGATCGCCATGGCGCTGGCCTGCGCTCCGCGGCTGATCGTCGCGGACGAGCCGACCACCGCGCTCGACGTGATGATCCAGGCGCAGATCCTGCGGCTGGTCGAGCGGCTCGTCGCGGACCAGGACGTGGGCCTGATCATGATCAGCCACGATCTGGCGGTCCTCGCGGACACCTGCGACCGGCTCGCGGTGATGTACGCGGGCCGGGTGGTGGAGGAGGGCCCGGCGCGGGAGGTGTACCAGGCCGCCCGGCATCCGTACGCCGAGGCGCTGTCGGCCGCCTTCCCCCGCATCGGCGATCCGGCCTCGCGCTTCGCGCCCCGGGGGCTGGCGGGCGATCCTCCGGACCCGTCCGCGCTGCCGTCGGGCTGCGCGTTCCACCCTCGCTGCCCGGTGGCGCTGGAGTCCTGCGCGAGCGAGGACCAGCCGCTCCGGGAGGCGGGGCCGCGGCGGTGGGCGGCCTGCGTGCGGGTCGGGCGGGACACGGGCCCGGAAGCGGGCCCCCTGGAGGAAGCGAGGGGCAACACCCCATGACCACGTCCCCCGACGGCACCGCGGCGCCCCTGCTCAGCGCCCGGCACGTGCACGTCGCCTTCCCCGGCCGGCGCGGCGCCCCGGATGCCCGCGCCGTGGACGGGGTCGACCTCGATGTCCGCCCCGGCGAGATCGTGGCCCTGGTCGGCGAGTCGGGCTGCGGCAAGACCACGCTGGCCCGCACCCTGCTGGGACTGATCCGTCCGACCGGGGGCCGGGTCGCCTTCGCGGGACGGCCGCTGGAGTACTCGGGGCGCTCGCTGAAGGCGTACCGCAGGCGCGTCCAGCTGGTCCTCCAGGACCCGAGCGGCTCGCTCAACCCCCGCCACACGGTGTACGACGCGGTGGCCGAGGGGCTGCGCGTCCACGGGTACGGCGGTGACGAGCGGGCGGCGGTCGCGGGGGCGCTGTCGCGGGCCGGGATGCGACCGCCCGAGCGCTTCTTCCTGCGCTACCCGCACGAGCTGTCCGGCGGGCAGCGCCAGCGCGTGGTGATCGCCGGGGCGCTGGTCCTCGAGCCCGAACTCCTCGTCGCGGACGAGCCGGTGGCTTCGCTCGACGCCTCCGTGCGCGGGGAGATCCTGGCCCTGTTGCTGCGCCTGCGCGACGAGCTGGGTCTGTCCGCGCTGGTCGTCACGCACGATCTCGGGCTGGCGTGGAACATCGCGGACCGGGTGGCGGTGATGTACCTGGGCCGGATCGTGGAGACCGGGGCGGTGGAGCAGGTCCTCACCGAGCCCCGGCACCCGTACACGCGGGCGCTGTTGTCGGTGCTGCCGGACGCGCCGGGCGACCCCGTGGTCCTCACCGGTGAGCCGCCGGACCCGTCCCTCATCCCGTCGGGCTGCCGTTTCCACGCCCGCTGCCCGGTCCTCGCCGGCGGCGAGGCCGAGCGGTCGGGCGTGGCCCATGACTGCCGGGGGCGAGCCCCGGGGATCCTGGACGGCGGCGGTGCGGCCCAGGTGGCGTGCCACTGGGCCCGCGCCCGGGCGACGTGAACGGCCGGTCGCCGGGGCGGTGTCTAGCCCCGCTCGGCCGCGGCCACGAGTTCCTTGCAGCGCTCGACGTCCTGCGCCATCTGTTCCAGGAGCGCGTCCAGGGTGTCGAACTTCGCCTGACCTCGTACGAACGCCAGGAAGTCGACGGCGACATGGAGGCCGTAGAGATCGAGGCCGACGCGGTCGATCGCGTACGCCTCCACCGTGCGCTCGGTGCCGTCGAACTGGGGGTTGGTGCCGACGGAGATCGCGGCCGGCATGGCCTCGTCCTGGGCGTGCAGCCAGCCGGCGTAGACGCCGTCGGCGGGGATCGCGGTGTGCGGGAGGGTCTCGACGTTGGCCGTGGGGAAGCCCAGTTCGCGGCCGCGCTGGGCACCGCGGACGACCACGCCCTCCACGCGGTGCGGGCGGCCCAGGATCTCGGCGGCGCCCCGGACGTCTCCCTCGGCGACCAGGCGGCGGGTGAGCGTGGAGGAGAACGGCTCGCCGCCGCCCGCCTCCCCGGTGACGTACAGGTCGACGACCTCGACCGCGAAGTCGTAGGTCTTGCCCTGCTCGGCCAGGAACTCCACGTCGCCCGCGGCCTTGTGGCCGAAACGGAAGTTGGGGCCCTCGACGACCGCCTTGGCGTGCAGCTTGTCGACGAGGACCTTCACCACGAAGTCGGCGGGCGCCAGCTTCGAGAACTCGGTGGTGAAGGGGAGGATCAGGACCGCGTCGACGCCCAGCTCGGCCATGAGCTCGGCGCGGCGGTGGTGCGGGGCGAGCAGCGGCGGGTGGCTGCCGGGGCGGACGACCTCGCTGGGGTGCGGGTCGAAGGTGACGACGACCGCGGGGACGCCGAGTTCGCGGGCCCGGTCCACGGCATGCCGGATGATCAACTGGTGCCCTCGGTGCACTCCGTCGTAGGAGCCGATGGTGACGACGCTGCGCCCCCAGTCCTGGGGGATGTCCTCCAAGCCACGCCAGCGCTGCACTGTGCCTGCTCCTTGTCGAAACCTCGTCGAACCCGAGTCCGTGGACTTCTCCTGCGCAGGTCTAAGGGTGCCATGCCGCCTGCCGCGGACCCGCATCGGTATGGGGCTGTGACCGGGCGCACGCAGGGCTGCGGCAGCCGACGCCCCTGGTGGCCCGGGGTGGGACGGTGCGGTGCGGCTCAGGCGGGAACTCGCGGGCCGGCCAGGGTTTCGACCGTCCGCCGGGTGACGGGCCCGACCACCGCCTGCCATGTCTGCGGGGCCTCGGCCAGCCAGCGGGTCACGGCGGCGGCGAAGCCCGGGACCTGGTGGGCCAGATCGACCAGGGCGCGCTCGAAGCGGGCGGCGCCGTCCGGGGTGCGGACGAGCAGCACGCCGGTGCGGTGAACGAGGTCGCGCCGCTCGTCGTCGGTGGTGCGGGCGGCGGCGCGGAGCACCGCGTCCAGGACCGCGGGGTCGTCCTCGCGGGCGAGGAGCGTGTCGAGCAGGTGACGGCGCAGGGAGCGGCAGGCGGGTGTGCCCGGATCGGCGAGAACACCGGCGAGGGCGGCGCGCAGCGGCTCGGGGCCACCGTCCAGGAGCCCGGTGAGCAGCGGGAGCAGCACGGCACGGTCGTCGGTCCCCGGGCTCACCGGTGCCGCCTGCCACGGCGGCTCCGGCCGCTCCCGCCGTCCCGCCTGGGCCGTATGGTCCGGAAGCCGCTCACGACCCATACGGCCCATGCGCCGGTCCACGTACGCGGCCGTGTGACCGGCCAGTCCCGGCCGCTCCACCACCACCTCCCGCACGACATCGGCGATCCGCCTGGCCAGCCCGGGCGTGGCGGCGTCGAGCAGCACCCGCAGCACCTCACCGGCGCCGGGCTGTGCGAGCCGGGCGCGGAAGGCGTCCAGGACGGGGGCCGGGTGGGTGACGAGGGCGGATCGGGGTTGGTGCCGTGGGACGCGCTCGGGGGCCGGCGCAGTGGGTGCGGGGCCGGGGGGCGGCGGGGTGAGGGCGGGGGCGGCGTGCGGGCCGGGGCACGGGGCGGAGGCGGGCTCGGGGTTCAGGGCAGGGGTGGACGCAGTGTCCGGTCCGGGGCACGAGGCCGGGCAGGACCCGGCGTCGGCGTGGGGAACCGGCCCGGTGTGCGGGACAGCGGTGGGGTCGGGGGCGGGGGCTTCCGTCAGTGCGGTGGGTGGGAAGAGCGGGTCACCGGCCGCGAAGTGGAGCAGAGCCCGGGTGAGGTGGCGGTCCCTGCCGTCCGGGTCACGGACGAGGAGGGCCAGCGCACCGCCGTGCAGGGCGCGGTCGGCGGTGCGGACAAGGACGGAGAGGGCCGCGTAACGCAGCAGGACCCGGTCGGCCGCGTCCCGGGCGTGCGGCGCGGCACGGAGCCCGTACGTCACCGCGGCAGCCCGGCGCGCGGGGCGCTCGTCGTGCGCCCACCGGTCCACCGCGCGGCACACCGCCGAGGGCTCCTCCTCGGCGAGCACGGTGAGCAGCTGGTCGGCCCGTCGCCGCAGGCTGCCGACCGACCCCTCGCCCTGCCCCACTGCGGTCACCGCGGCCGACCGCTGGGCCGGCCACCCGGCGAGCCCCCGCGCCGGAACCTCGGCGAGCCCACGGGGGTGCGCCCCGGCGGCTCCGTGGCGCCGGCCGTCGGCGAACGCAGGGGCCGACGCCTCCGGGACCGCGTGGGCCGACCCCTTTGGAACCACGGGGACCGACCCCTCCGGAACCACCGGGGCAGGCCCCTCGGCGACCACCCGGACGTGCGCCTCGACGATCCCAGGCGCCGTTCCGGCGAACGACCCCCCGGCGACTCCACGCACCCCGTCCTCACCACCCGCACACGCCGCTCCCCCGGCCCGCCCCCCGGCGGACGTACCGGTCGCGTCCGCGGTCGGCATCCAGGCCCCCGCGCCGGGCACCCCGGCCGAAGCCGACCTGAGCGCCCTGGGCAACCCCCCGCCCGTCGCCCCGCCCAGCCCGTCCGCCGCCCCGTCGGGCACCCCGGTCCACCTCCCGGACTGCACACCGCCCGGCTCCCCTGAAGTCCTCCCGCCGGCCCCCTCCGAGACCGCGTGGCCCAGTGCCTCGGTCAGGGTGTCCACGGCGCGGTGGCGGTGGATGTGGAGCAGGGCCTGTGCCGCCGTGGCCGCGGTCGCGTGCGGGGTGGCGGGCAGGGGGCGCTCGTCCTCGAACCACCGGACCAGGCACGGGAGTACGGCGACGAAGTCGTCGGCGATCAGCCGGGCGGCCGCGTCGAGGTACCGTTGCCCGCCTTCACACGGGGGGCCGTCGGCGTGGAGGAGCCTGCGCAGCAGCTCGAAGCGTGTCTCCAGGGGCAGCCGCAGACCGGTCCAGAAGGCCGGCCCCAGGTCACCCGGCACCGTCCGCAGTCGCTGCCGCCACGCCACGATCCGGTCGGCGAGCAGCCCCAGCACGTGCGCGTACGGCGTTGCGTCGGGCATGCGGGCGATCGTCAGGCAGAGCAGCCGGGCCGCCCACCACGAGCCGGGGTCGGCGTCCAGCGCGTGCACCAGGTCCGCCAGCCGGGCGGCGAGGGCGTCGGTACCGTGCTGCCGGCGCAGGAGCAGCAGGGCCTCGACGACGGGGCCGGCGCGGTGGTGCGGAACGGGGTCGTCCTGGCCCCCGGGCGCGGTGCGGCGGCCGTGCACCAGGGCGCGCAGTGCCCCGTCGAGGTCCAGGTGGAGGCCCTGGATCCAGTCGGCCAGTTCCTCGTGCGCGAAGCGGTAGCCGGGACCGGCGGGGACGAGGAGACCCTCGGCGAGCACGGCGGACGCCCAGCCGGTGCAGCCGTCCGGCCCGCCCGGGGCCGGACCGGCCGGGAACAGCTCCTCGAACGACTCCCGGTCCAGCCCGCCCGCCCCCGCGACGAGACCGCGCCGGGCGGCCTCGTGCACCTGACCGGCCACCTTGGCGGCGAGCCGCCGTACGGCCGTGCCGTGCAGGCCGTTCCCCGCGGCGAGGCGCTCGGCGATGCGCAGGCACATCAGGTCCAGGTACGACGAGAGCACGTCGTGGCGCTCGAGACGGTCGCCCGGGGCGTCGGGACACGCGGCCCGTACCTCGGCGAGCAGCCGGAGGGTGAGGGGGTGCCGGGCGTCGGCGTCGCTCAGCGCACCCTCGGGAATCCCATGCCGGGCGCTCGCCTGCCGGGCCTCGTCCTCGGTGAGGTCACCGAGCCGCACGCACGCGGGCAGGCCGTCACCGTGTTGCTCCCCGTCCCCGCGGTGCAGCAGTTCCTCCGGGAAGCGCGCACCCGCCGCCTCCCAGTACTCCGCCCGGCATGCCGTCACCAGCCGCACCCCGGTCTCCCGCAGCCACAGCACGGTCCCGCGCGTCCACTCGTCGAGGCGGCGGGCGAGGGCCGGGGGCATCTCCTCGGGGCCGTCGAGCACCAGCAGCAGCGGACGCCCGGCAGCGCGTGCGCAGTGGGCCAGACGCTCCGGTCCGGTGGCGCCGGGGTGCTCCGGTCCGGTGGCGCCGGGGTGCTCCGGGCGGTGGTAGCCGGCCGCCCGTTCCAGCGCCCGCCGGGCCGCGTCGGCGATCGAGGCGTCGGCGTCGCGCAGATCGGCACCGCGCAGCCACAGCGTGGGGTGCCCGGCGCGGTGTCGGCGGGCGGCGAGCGCCGCCAGCTCGGTGGTGCGGCCGCTGCCGGGTGGTCCGACCAGGCCGAGCACCAGCGCCGGGCCCTGCTCGAACGCGGTCCACTCCGCCGCGCATGCGGCCCGCTCGACCGGTTCCCCCACCCCTGGCGCGAGCGCGCCCGCCGGGTTGCCCTGCCCTTCCACGGGGACGGTCAGGCGCAGCACCCCGGCGAGGTTGAGGTCGGGTCCGTACGCGGGCACGGTCGCCGCGTTGACCGCCAGGAGTTCCGCGAGCGCCTCGGCCGCCCCGCCGCCGGGCATCCGGCACCGCAGCGGCACCGCGAAGCCGGTGTCGCGGTGGCCGGAGCGGAGCGCGGTGCCGAGGACGCCGAGCACGGCACCGGTGGCCCCGTCCAGGACCGGGCCGCCGGCCGCCCCGCCGCCCGGACGGAGCGCGTCGCGGCCCGCGGTGCCGATGGCCAGCTCCAGCACGTCGCCGATGCGGTGGTGGTGCTCGGTGGCGGTGTACGTCGCGGCGGTCTCGCCGAGTACCCGGGCCTCGCGCCAGCGCCCGGCGGCGATCCGCACATAGGTGCCGCTGTCGACACGGTCCCGCGCGGTGACGGGCAGCGGCGGGACGCCGAGCCCGTCGGTTCGGATCAGGGCCAGGCCGAGGCCGGGCAGGGGCGTCACCTCGTCGGCGGTCACCACGCGGTGGGGGCCTACGGGGGCGTGCAGCACCAGGCGGGACAGTCCGTCCACCGTCTCGTGTGCGGTGACGACCGTGCCCCGGTGGTCGGCCACGAAGCCGGTGCCGCGGGGCCGCCCGGCCGGGTCGTGGATCCGGACGAGACCGTCGTCCCGGGTGAACTCCTCACGGGGCCGGTTCCCCGACGTCGATGTCATCGCCGAACCTCCCGCCGTGCATCCGTGCCTTGCGCCCGACCTTAGGCGGAGATGATCAGCGGGAACGATCACTCGGGGAAAGCGCCCCCTTCCACTCCCCCGGTTCACTCCGAGCGCCCGCACTTACGGGTGAACGAAGCAGCTCGGATGGATAGACCCTAGGGGTGGGGGAACCGAGGGGGACCCGTGGAGCGGCGGCACTGCGCCATCCCCGTGACGCCGCTCCACGGGCTGGTCAGCCGAAGACGGCCAGGCTCTTGGCCTTGCCCCGGTGCTCCTCCACCAGCGCCAGGAACCGCCCCTCGGGATCGAAGACGGCCACGGGCCCGGAGCCCGCGTAGGCCTCCGGCATCTCCAGCCGCACCCCGTTGGTGAGCAGCCGGGCCCGTCTGGCGTCGACGTCCCAGCGCGGGAAGGCGGCCGCGGCAGCCTCGGCGATCGGCATCACGGTCAGTTCCCGCTGGAGCTGGTCCAGGGTCCGCGCGGATTCCAGCTTGTACGGGCCGACACGGGTGCGGCGCAGCGCGGTCAGATGACCCCCGACCCCGAGATCGGCGCCCAAATCCCGGGCCAGGGCCCGGATGTAGGTGCCGGAGGAGCAGACGACGGACACCACCAGGTCGAGCACGGGGGTCCCGTCCTCTGCGACACCGCCGCGCACGTCGTGCACGGAGAACGACGAGACGGTGACCGGCCGGGCGGGGATGTCGAAGTCCTCGCCGTCACGCGCCCGCTTGTAGGAGCGCACGCCGTTGATCTTGATGGCGCTGACCTTGGACGGCACCTGCATGATGTCGCCGGTCAGCTTGGCGATCGCGGCGTCGACGGCCTCGCGGGTGACCCCGGAGGCGTCCGTGGAGCTCGTGGTCTCCCCCTCGGCGTCGTCCGTGAGGGTCGTCTGCCCGAGCCGGACGGTGCCCAGGTACTCCTTCTCCGTCAGCGCGAGGTGGCCGAGGAGCTTGGTCGCCTTCTCGACGCCGAGGACCAGGACACCGGTCGCCATCGGGTCGAGGGTGCCGGCGTGCCCGACGCGGCGGGTGCGCGCGATGCCGCGCATCTTGGCGACCACGTCGTGCGAAGTGAAGCCCGACGGCTTGTCGACGATGACGAGGCCGTCGGGCGTGATGTGCTTCTGCGTCATTCGGCGGTGTCGTCCGTCTCGTCGTCGCCCGGCTTGCGGTACGGGTCGGCGTCACCGGCGTACGCGGCGCCTGCGGAGGCCTCGCGCACCTTGGCGTCGGACTGGCGCGCCTTGTCGAGGAGGTCCTCGATGGTGCGCGCGGTGTCCGGCAGGGCGTCCATGACGAAGGTCAGGGTCGGCGTGAACTTCACGCCCGCCGCCCGGCCCACCTCGGAGCGCAGGATGCCCTTGGCGCTCTCCAGGCCGGCGGCGGCGGCCTTGCGCTCCTCGTCGTCCCCGTACACCGTGTAGAAGACGGTCGCCTCCCGAAGGTCACCCGTCACCCGGGTGTCCGTGATGGTGACGTGCGAGCCGAGCCGCGGGTCCTTGATCCCGCGCTGCAGCTTCTGGGCCACCACCTCTCGGATGAGGTCCGCCAGCCTTTTCGCCCGCGCGTTGTCGGCCACTGGTCCGTCTCCCGTTCTTTCCTGTCTGCGTTGTCGGAGCCTGGGTCGTCAGTCGTCTTCGCCGTGGAAGCGCCGCCTGACGGACAGCAGCTCCACCTCGGGGCGCCCGGCGACCAGCCGCTCGCACCGGTCCAGCACCTCGGACAGGTGCCCCGCGTCGCCGGAGACCATCGCCAGGCCGATGACCGCCCTGCGATGGAGGTCCATGTGATCCACCTCGGCCGCGCTCACCGCGTACTTGCGCTGGAGCTCGGCGACGATCGGGCGGACGACGGAGCGCTTCTCCTTCAGCGACCGCACGTCGCCGAGGAGGAGGTCGAAGGACAGTGTCCCCACATACATGTGTGAATCCGGTTCACCCGCCGGTACGGGATCGATGGCCCCGCCACTCACGTCGGCGGGGACATCAAGAAAGGTACATCGAACGAGCGCGCGGCTCGACGCGATTCTTTCCGGGGGTCCGGGGGCGGGCCCTCGGAGCACGGCACGGCCGGCCGGCGGGAACTCCTTCCCGCCGGCCGGCACTGGAACCGTGGGCCGTTACGCCCGCGGCTTCTCGCGCATCTCGTACGTCGCGATGACGTCGTCGACCTTGATGTCGTTGAAGTTTCCGAGGTTGATACCGCCCTCGAAGCCTTCGCGGATCTCGGTGACGTCGTCCTTGAAGCGACGCAGACCCTCGATGTTGAGGTTCTCCGCGACCACCTTGCCGTCGCGGATGAGGCGGGCCTTGGTGTTCCGCCTGACCTCGCCGGAGCGGATGAGCACACCCGCGATGTTGCCCAGCTTGGACGACTTGAAGACCTCGCGGATCTCCGCCGTACCGAGCTCGACCTCCTCGTACTCCGGCTTGAGCATGCCCTTGAGGGCCGCCTCGATCTCCTCGATCGCCTGGTAGATGACCGAGTAGTAGCGGACGTCCACGCCCTCGCGCTCGGCCATCTGCTGTGCCCGCCCGGCGGCGCGCACGTTGAAGCCGATCACGATGGCGTCCGAGCCCATCGCCAGGTCGATGTCGGACTCCGTGACCGCACCGACGCCGCGGTGCAGGACGCGGATGTCGACCTCTTCGCCGACGTCCAGCTGGAGCAGCGAGGACTCGAGGGCCTCGACCGAACCGGAAGCGTCACCCTTGATGATCAGGTTCAGCTGCTGGATCTCGCCGGCCTTGAGCACCTTGTCCAGGTCCTCGAGCGACACGCGGCGCGTGCGCTTGGCGAACGCGGCGTTGCGCTCACGGGCGGCACGCTTCTCGGCGATCTGACGGGCCGTACGGTCCTCGTCGACGACGATGAAGTTGTCGCCCGCACCCGGGACGTTGGTCAGACCCAGGACCTGGACCGGCGTCGACGGGCCCGCCTCGGCGACGTTGTTGCCGTTGTCGTCGAGCATGGCGCGCACGCGGCCGTAGGCGTCGCCCACCACCATCGTGTCGCCGACCCGCAGCGTGCCTCGCTGGACGAGGACCGTCGCCACAGCACCGCGGCCGCGGTCGAGCCGGGACTCGATCGAGATGCCCTGCGCGTCCTGCGTCGGGTTGGCCCGCAGGTCGAGCGAGGCGTCGGCGGTGAGGATGACGGCCTCGAGAAGGCTGTCGATGTGCAGACCCTGCTTGGCGGAGATGTCGACGAACATCGTGTCGCCGCCGTACTCCTCGGCCACCAGGCCGTACTCGGTCAGCTGACCGCGCACCTTGGTCGGGTCCGCGCCCTCGACGTCGATCTTGTTGACCGCGACGACGATCGGGACGTCGGCCGCCTTGGCGTGGTTGAGCGCCTCGACCGTCTGCGGCATGACGCCGTCGTTGGCCGCGACGACCAGGATCGCGATGTCGGTCGACTTCGCACCACGGGCACGCATGGCGGTGAACGCCTCGTGACCCGGGGTGTCGATGAAGGTGATCTTGCGATCCTCTTCGTTGACCTCGGTCGTGACCTGGTAGGCACCGATGTGCTGGGTGATGCCGCCGGCCTCGCCCGCGATGACGTTCGTCTTGCGGATGGCGTCGAGCAGTCGGGTCTTTCCGTGGTCGACGTGACCCATGACGGTGACGACCGGCGGGCGGACCACCAGGTCCTCCTCGTCGCCCTCGTCCTCGCCGAACTCCAGGTCGAAGGACTCGAGCAGCTCGCGGTCCTCCTCCTCCGGGCTGACGATCTGAACCGTGTAGTTCATCTCGTCCGCGAGGAGCTGGAGCGTCTCGTCCGAGACGGACTGCGTCGCGGTGACCATCTCGCCGAGGTTCATCATGACCGCGACGAGCGACGCCGGGTTGGCGTTGATCTTCTCCGCGAAGTCGGTGAGCGAGGCACCGCGCGACAGGCGAATGGTCTCGCCGTTGCCGCGAGGCAGCATCACACCGCCGACCGACGGGGCCTGCATGGCCTCGTACTCCTGGCGCCTCTGCCGCTTCGACTTGCGGCCACGGCGCGCGGGACCGCCGGGACGGCCGAAGGCGCCCTGCGTGCCACCGCGGCCACCGGGACCGCCGGGACGGCCACCGAAGCCGGGACGGCCGGCGCCGCCACCACCGAAGCCGCCGCCACCACCGGGACGACCGGCGAAGCCGCCGCCACCACCGGGACGACCCGCACCGCCACCGCCGCCGGGACGACCGGCGAAGCCGCCGCCGCCACCGGGACGACCGGCACCGCCGGGACGGCCGGCACCGGCCGGACCACGGCCGCCGCCGGGACCCGGGCGCGGGCCGGCAGCGGGACGCTGCGGCATCATGCCGGGGTTCGGACGCGGGCCGCCGGGGCCGCCGCCGGGACGGGGACCGCCCTGCGGACGCGGCATCGCGCCCGGGGTCGGGCGCGGACCGCCCGGAGCCTGCGGACGCGGACCACCGCCCTGGGCGCCGGGCGCCTGGGGACGGGGGCCGGCACCGGGACCGCCGGGACGCGCGCCCTGCGGGCGGGGCGCCTGCGGACGGGCCATGCCGGTGGAGCCACCGGAGGTGAAGGGGTTGTTGCCCGGACGCGGACCGGCCGGACGGGCACCCGGACGCGCACCGGCGCCGCCGGGACGCTGGCCCTGGCCGGCCGGACGGCCCTGGCCGCCCTGCTGGCCCTGACCGGCGGGACGACCGCCGGGCTTGGGAGCGCCGGGACGGGCACCGCCGGGCTTCGGCCCGGACGGAGCGGCCGGAGCGGCAGGCGGGGCCTGGAACTCGGGGGCTGCGGGGGCCGGACGCGGCGCGGGGCGCGGGCCCGGCGTCGGACGCGGACCCGGAGCCGCCGGTGCGGGCGCCGAGGGAGCCGCGGGCTGCTGCGCCGCCGCGGGCCTGGGCGCGGCCGACGGCTTCGGAGCAGCCGGACGCTCCCCGGCTGCCGGGACGGCGCGGGAGGCACCCCCGGCCTGCGCCGGAGACGGCGCGGCGGGACGGGGGGCGGCCTTCCGGGGGGCGGCGGGCTTCGCGGCCGACTTGCCGTTGCCACCGCCCTGCTGGAAGGCGTCAGTCAGTTTGCGTACTACGGGCGCTTCGATGGTCGAAGACGCCGAACGGACGAATTCACCGAGTTCCTGGAGCTTGGCCATGACGACCTTGCTCTCGACACCGAACTCCTTGGCGAGTTCGTAGACCCGGACCTTAGCCACTTCGCTCCTTTGAGGTCCGGGTTGCGGCCGGACCGTCGCTAGTTCATGGGCGTACTCATCGCGTACTCATCGAGTGCTCATCGCAATCTCGACCTGCTTTCGACTCGCGAGGTACCAGACCGCACGGGGGGTTCCGTACGGCACGTTTCCTACCGTGTTGCCTTCAGCAACCTTGTGCCTGCTCGACGTAGCCGCGCAACGCGTTTACATCGAGCGGTCCCGGGACGCGGAGCGCCCGCGGGAGCGCCCTGCGGCGCACCGCCTGGTCGAGACAGACCGGGGCGGGGTGCACGTAGGCACCCCGGCCGGGCAGCGTACCGCGAGGATCGGGGACGCATGCGTCCTCGACCGCCACGATGCGCAGCAGCTCGTTCTTGACCGCTCGCTCCCGGCACCCCACGCAGGTGCGCTCAGGGCGTGCGCGGGTACGTGTCCGGCCAGACACTTCTCAGTCTACCTCCCCGGACGGGCCTCACCCCTTTGGGGCAAGAATCGAACAGTTGCCGCGCACAAACCTGTCGTGATCTCAGCGACCCGCGGCTCGGAACTATTCCCCGGCCTGCTCGGTGTCCGGCCGGATGTCGATCCTCCAGCCGGTCAGACGGGCCGCCAGGCGGGCGTTCTGGCCCTCCTTGCCGATCGCCAGGGACAGCTGGTAGTCCGGCACGGTCACCCGCGCCGAGCGGGCCGCCATGTCGACGATCTCGACCTTTGACACCCGGGCCGGCGACAGCGCGTTCGCCACCATGTCGGCCGGGTCGTCGGACCAGTCGACGATGTCGATCTTCTCGCCGTTGAGCTCGGCCATGACGTTGCGCACACGGCCGCCCATGGGGCCGATGCAGGCGCCCTTGGCGTTCAGTCCGGACCGGGTGGACCGGACGGCGATCTTGGTGCGGTGGCCGGCCTCACGGGCGATCGCGGCGATCTCCACCGAGCCGTCGGCGATCTCGGGCACCTCCAGGGCGAACAGCTTCTTCACCAGATTGGGGTGGGTACGCGAAAGGGTGACCGAGGGACCTCGTACGCCCTTCGCCACCCGGACGACGTACGACCGCAGCCGCATGCCGTGCGGGTAGGTCTCGCCCGGCACCTGCTCCTGCACCGGGAGGATGGCCTCCAGCTTGCCGATGTCGACGAGCACGTTCTTCGGGTCGCGGCCCTGCTGGACCACGCCGGTGACGATGTCGCCCTCACGGCCGGCGTACTCGCCGAGCGTCGCGTCGTCCTCGGCGTCGCGCAGACGCTGGAGGATGACCTGCTTGGCCGTGGTCGCGGCGATGCGGCCGAAGCCGGACGGGGTGTCGTCGAACTCGCGGGGCTCCTGGCCCTCCTCGAGGTCCTCGGGGTCCTCCTTCGCCCACACGGTCACATGTCCGGTCTCCCGGTTGAGCTCCACGCGCGCGTGCCGGCGGCTTCCCTCGGTGCGGTGGTAGGCGATGAGGAGGGCCGCTTCGATCGCCTCGACCAGCAGGTCGAAGGAGATCTCCTTCTCCCGTACCAAACCCCGCAGGGCACTCATGTCGATGTCCACGGCTACGCCTCCTCTTCCTTCTTGTCGTCCTGCTCGGCGGACGTCTTCCCGGACGTGTCGTCCTTGCGGCTGAACTCGACCTGGACGCGCGCCCTGGTGATGTCGTCGAAGGCGAGTCTGCGTGCGGTGGCCTTGCGGCCCTTGACCCCGGGCACCTCGACGCCGAGACCGTCGTCGTCGACGTCCAGGATCCTGGCGACCAGTTCGCCGCCCTCGGTCAGCTGGAACTTCACCAGGCGGCCCGTGGCGCGCACGTAGTGCCGGCGTTCGGTGAGGAGGCGCTCCGCGCCCGGGGTTCCGACCTCGAGGGTGTACTCCCCGCTGCCCATCGCGTCCGTCTCGTCGAGCTTGGCCGAGAGCGTGCGGCTCACGTCGGCGATGCGGTCCAGGTCCGCACCGGTGTCCGAGTCGACGACGACGCGCAGCACACGCTTGCGGCCGACCGCGTCCACGGCGATCTCCTCGAGATCGAGGCCCTGTGAGCTGACGAGCGGTTCCAGAAGTTCTCGCAGCCTCTCGCTCTGGGTGGTGCTCATCCGGGTGACTCCTCGGCCGCGTGTGCTGTTGTGGGATGGGGCGCGTGTCTGGTCAAAGCGTATCCGGTCGCGGAGGGTGGTGCCTCCACCCGGTCACGCAGGGTGCCGCTGACCGCCGCCGGACGGGTCCCCGGGTACCGTGATCACGGGCCTGGGGCCCAGCTTCGCGTCGCCACGTTCGTACGAGCCCCCGAGGACGTCTGCCGTGCCGTTCCCCCCGTCTCCGCGCGCCCGTTCGGGGCCGCCCCGAAGGAGTCTGCTCGCCGTCGCCCCCGCGGCCCTGCTCGCGGCGGGCTGCTCCGCCCCGGACGGGGATTCCGCCGCCGTCGGCGGCAGCCGTCCCTCGGCCGCCGACCGGGCCCGTGCGCGGGCGGCGCGGGACAGCCGGGGGCTGGTCGAGCACTACGACGCGGTGATCGCCGCGCATCCGAAGCTGGCGGATCGGCTGCGTCCGCTGCGCGCGGCGAGCGTCCGGCACGCGGAGGCGTTCGGTGACTCCGCGCCGGCGTCGTCGAGCGCGCCGGCCATCGGGGCGGCACCGTCGCCGTCCAAGTCGCCCGGCGCGACGGTGCCCACCGTGCCGCCGAAGGAGAAGGACGCCCTCGCGGCGCTGGCCGCCGCCGAGCGGGAGGTCGCCGAGTGGCGCGGCAGGGCGCTGCTGGAGGCGCCGGGCGAGCTGGCCCGGCTGCTGGCCTCGGTCGTGGCGGCCGGTGCGGCGCACGTGTACCTGCTGACGGAGGGCTGACGGATGGACGAGGCGAAGGAACGCGAACTGCGGGCCCTCCAAGCTGCGTTGGCGGCCGAGCACGCGGCGGTGTACGGCTACGGGGTGGTCGGCGGCCGGATCGGCGAGGAGCGGCGCGCGGAGGCGCGGACGGCGTACGACGCCCACCGGGCACGCCGGGACGCGCTGGTGCGGGAGGTGCGGGACGCGGGCGGCGAGCCGGTCGCCGCGGCGGCTGCCTACGCGCTGCCCTTCCCGGTGCCCGATCCGGCCGCGGCGGTGCGGCTGGCCGCGGAGCTGGAGGACCGGGTGGCCGGGGTCTACTCCGACCTGGTGCGCTCGAGCGGCGGGGAGCGGCGCGGGACGGCCGCGGGGGCGCTGCGGGAGGCGGCGGTGCGGGCGGTGCGCTGGCGCGGCGAGAGCGTAGCCTTCCCTGGGCTCGCCGAGCGGGCCGGAGCGGCGTCCGGGACTGCGGCGCCGACGGCGTGACGGGGGCGGCAGGCACCGCGTACAGCACGAAGGGAACGACTCGGGCATGGTTTTCGAACCGCCGCAGCGTCTGGTGAGGGCGCTCGGTGAGACGGCTCCGGACGGTGACGACTGGCTGGAGAAGCTGCCCGAGGTGGTGCGGGAGGCCGCCGCGCTGCGCGAACTGGCCGTGGAGCGGGTGCAGGTGCCCGGGGGCCGCAGCAGCCTGGTGGTGCTGGTCCGGACGCCCGACGGCACGCCCGCGGTGCTGAAGCTGGCCCCGCGCCGGGCCCGCCCGGAGAGCGAGCGGGCGGCTCTGGCCCACTGGGCAGGACGGGGCGCCGTGCAGCTGCTGGAGCCGTTCACCGCGGAGGGTGTGCTGCTGCTGGAGCGACTGCATCCGGACGTGTCGGTGCGGTCGCTGCCGGAGGCGAAGGCCCTGCTGGAGGCGGCGGGGACGCTGCGGCGGCTGTGGGTGGAACCGCCCGGTGACCAGGTCTTCGAGACGGTGGCCGAGCGGACCGGGCGGCAGGCGGCAGCGATGCGGGCGAGCGCCGGGCGGGACCCGGAGGTGGGGCCGCTGGTGGCGGCGGCGCTGGCGGCACGCGCCGAGCTGGTGGCCGCGCCGCCGGAACACCTGCTGCTCCACGGGACGTTCCGGCAGAGCAAGGTGCTCGCCGGGGAGCGGATGCCGTGGCTGGCGGTGGGTCCGGACCCGGTGGTCGGCGAGTGCGCGTTCGATCTGGCCCGGCTGGTCCGCGACCGCGTGGAGGACCTCATCGCCCAGCCGTCGGGCGCGGCGACGACCCGGCGCCGGGTGAAGCGCCTCGCGGAGTCCCTGGAGGTCGACCAGGACCGCCTGCGCGGCTGGACCCTGTTCCGGGCGGTGGAGTCGGGGGTGAGGGCCCGCCGGGTGGGCCGTGAGCGGGACGCGGAACTCCTCCTGGAGTTCGCCGGCTGGCTCTGACCCCGCGGGGGTCCGCCGGGGCCGGTGGGCAGGAGGGCAGGAGTCCGCGCGGTGTCCCGGCCCGCGGCCAGTGCCGCGGCAGGGGGCGTGCAGCCGGACGGTCAGGATCACGGCCGCGCGGACGAAGACCGGCAGGCCCTGCCGGCGGCGGCGCTGCGGCCGGTCCGGGCAGCGTCCCGCGAGAAGGCGGAGCAGGGCGCCACGAGAGCCGCCCGCGGATCCTCCACAGGGGCCGTACGGGTGCGGCCCCGCCTGTCGCAGGGGCCGCCGTGCCCGTCGGCCGGGCTCGGCAGTGGTTCGCGGGTACGGTTCCCGGTCACACCGCGCGGTCTCTGTCGAGAGCGCGACGAGGCAGCGCCCGCCGCGACGCTCGTGGCAGCTCTGCGACGCCGTGCAGCCCCGGCCAGCAACCCGCCGCGGTGCCCGCCCGAGCCGCGTGCCGCAGGAGGGACCGCCGGGCAGCACGCTCGGGGGGGCTGAGCAGGACAGGGGGCGTGGTCACCGCTCAGGCAGGCAGGGCGCCGGGTGTGCAGCGGGGGTCGAGTACGGGGAGCACCGCCCGGGACACCGCGCCCCAGGGCAGCGCGGATGCGCCCCTCGGGGAGCCCCCGGGGCCCACCGCGCGGGCAGCGAGCGCAGGCCGCACATTCGGAGGACCCGGAGCAGCAGCGCACAGACGCCGCTCCAAGATGCGGTGCAGGAAGGTGTGCAGCCGCGCAGCAGCGGGTCCGGGACCCGATCACGCGCACGTCCGGGCGGCGCACCCGCCACGACGCGAGCGCCACCGCCGACGGCATGGGCGCACGGCGCCGTACCCGGATCCGCCGGAGTCCGCGACCGCGCCGCGCCGCGATCCGCCGGCCTTGCACCCGCTCGTTCTGTGTGGGGCTGCCGGGAGCGCGGTGGCGAGAGCAGGGTGTCGGGGACCGCGCCGGCCCATGGGCGCGAGAACATCCCCAGAAGGCGCCCGCGAGCACCACCCGCGCAGCCCCGCCCCACAGCACGCGGGGCAAGGGCGCCGCCCCGCACCATACGGAGCACCGCCCGGGCACCGTCGCGCACACCCACCGGACAGCGGGCCACACGCCATCCCGCCGACACCCCTCGGGAAGCGCCGCCCGGCCGTTCCCCGTAGGGGTGTCCGGGCGGTGGTGGGGCCGTGCTGTGCGGCTCGGTGGGTTACGCCGTGAGGCGGGTGATCGCTTCCTCCACGGTCAGTTCCTCCCGTTCGCCGGTGCGGCGGTCCTTCAGTTCCACGACGCCCTCGGCGGCGCGGCGGCCGGCGACCAGGATCTGCGGGACGCCGATGAGCTCCGCGTCGGTGAACTTCACGCCCGGCGAGACGCCGGCCCGGTCGTCGACCAGGACGCGGACGCCGGCGGCGGCGAGCCTGCCGGAGACGTCGAGGGCGAGCTCGGTCTGGAGGGCCTTGCCGGCGGCGACCACGTGCACGTCGGCCGGGGCGACCTCCTTGGACCAGACGAGGCCCTTGTCGTCGGCGTGCTGCTCGGCGAGCGCCGCCACCGCGCGGGAGACGCCGATGCCGTAGGAGCCCATGGTGACGCGGACCGGCTTGCCGTTCTGGCCGAGGACGTCGAGCTTCAGGGCGTCGGTGTACTTGCGGCCCAGCTGGAAGATGTGGCCGATCTCGATGGCGCGGTCCAGCTTCAGGCCGGTGCCGCACCTGGGGCAGGGGTCGCCCTCCTGCACCACGACGACGTCCACGTAGGCGTCGACCTCGAAGTCCCGCCCGGCGACGACGTTCTTGGCGTGCGTGTCGGCCTTGTTGGCGCCGGTGATCCAGGCGGTTCCGGGTGCGACGCGGGGGTCGGCGACGTACTTCACCTTGGGCAGGCCCTGCGGGCCGACGTAGCCGCGGACCAGGTCGGGCCGGGCGGCGAAGTCGTCCTCGGTGACCATCTCGACGACCGCCGGGGCGAAGTGCGCCTCGACCTTGTCCATGTCGACCTCGCGGTCGCCGGGCACGCCCACGGCCACGATCTCGCCGTCGACCTTGACGAGGAGGTTCTTCAGCGTGGCCGAGGCCGGGACGCCGAGGGAGGCGGCCAGGGTCTCGATGGTGGGGGTGTCCGGGGTCGGGATGTCCTCGGCGGCAGGCACGTCGGAGCCGTCGACCGGCTTCAGCTCGTACGTGATCGCCTCGGTGTTGGCCGCGAAGTCGCAGTTCGGGCAGTCCGCGAAGGTGTCCTCGCCGGCCTCCGCCGGGGCGAGGAACTCCTCCGACTTGGAGCCGCCCATGGCGCCGGCGGTGGCCGCGCAGATGCGGTAGTCGAGGCCGAGGCGCTCGAAGATGCGCTGGTACGCCTCGCGGTGCAGGGCGTACGACCGGGCCAGGCCCTCGTCCTCGGTGTCGAAGGAGTACGAGTCCTTCATGAGGAACTCGCGGCCGCGCAGGATGCCGGCCCGCGGACGGGCCTCGTCACGGTACTTGTTCTGGATCTGGTAGAGGATGACCGGCAGGTCCTTGTAGGAGGACGCCTGGTCCTTCACCAGGAGGGTGAAGATCTCCTCGTGGGTCGGGCCGAGCAGGTAGTCGCCGCCCTTGCGGTCCTTGAGGCGGAACAGCTCGGGGCCGTACTCGTCCCAGCGGCCGGTCGCGTCGTACGGCTCCCTCGGCAGGACCGCGGGGAGGAGCACCTCCTGGGCGCCGATGGCGTCCATCTCCTCACGGACGATGCGCTCCACGTTGGCGAGGACCTTCTTGCCGAGCGGCAGCCAGGACCAGATGCCTGCCGCGGTGCGACGCACGTAGCCGGCGCGGACCAGCAGCTTGTGGCTGAGGACCTCGGCGTCCGCCGGGTCGTCGCGCAACGTCTTGGCCATCAACTGGGACATGCGCTGGACCGGTGCGTTCGCCATGGTTCTCGTACTCCTGCTGCGTCTGGGTGATGACAGGAGGTTAGCCGGGCGGCGCGGGACGGCGGAAATCGGTTATGCGCGACGGAGTGGCAGGGGAGCGCCCATGACGGCGTAGGGCTTGGGGGCGCTGGGGAAGTGGACCTGGCGCGCGAGGTCCCGGTAGCCGAGGGAGCGGTACAGGCCGCGGGCGGGGCTCTCGACGTCGATCGCGGAGAGGATCGAACGGGGCTCGTCGGCACCGTCGGTGATCGTGGTGATCAGGGCGCGGCCGATCCCGCGCTTCTGGTGGCCCGGGTGCACGTGCAGCTCGGTGATGACGAACGAGTCGTCGAGCCAGTCGTCGTGGCCCTGGGCACGCAGATAGGGCTCGACGACGGTGGACCACCAGTGGGCGCGGTCGTTGGGCATGCCGTAGACGAACCCGACGAGGTGGTCGTCGGCCGTGGTGGCGCCGAAGGCCCGGGCGCCGGGGAAGGTCCAGTGCCGCAGCACGATCTGTCGCCGCACGGCCACCTCGTCCGGCCCGAGCCCGAACGCCACGGCCTGCACCGTCAGCGCCTCGTCGACGCGGGCGGCGAGGTCGAGGGGCGCGATCACGATGTCGTCGGGATGCGAGCGTCCGTGCCCGGGAAAGCGCAGCATGCCGGGAGACTACAGGGCGCCACCGCGGGTCGGGAGGACGGCGCCGGGACCGGCCGGGCCCGGGCCGGTCCCCGTGGTGTGGCCTCAGAACAGGACGCTCATGAAGGCTCCGACCTCCCGGAAGCCGACGCGCTCGTACGTCCTGCGGGCGGCCGTGTTGAAGTCGTTGACGTAGAGGCTGACCACGGGGGCGACGTCCGCGAGGGCGTAGGCCAGGACGGCGGCCATGCCGGGGGCCGCGTACCCCTTCCCCCGGTACTCGGGGGCGACCCAGACGCCCTGGATCTGGCAGGCGCGGTCGGTCGCGGCGCCGATCTCGGCCTTGAAGACCACCTTGCCGTCGTCGTCGAACCGGGCGAAGGAGCGGCCCGCGCCGACGAGTTCGGCGACCCTGGCCTGGTAGAGCAGTCCGCCGTCGCCGGCCAGCGGGGAGACACCGACCTCCTCGGTGAACATCGCCACGCACGCCGGCATGATCGTCTCCATCTCGTCCTTGCGGACGCGGCGCAGACAGGGGTCCGGGGCGATGTCGTCGGGCATGCGGTCGGTGACCATCAGGGGCTGGTGGGTGCGGACCTCGCGGGCGGGGCCCCACTGGGGCTCCAGCAGCCGCCACAGTTCGGCGGTGGGACCGGCGGGCCCGACGATGGACGAGCAGCGGCGCCCGGCCCGGCGGGCGCGGTCGGCGAAGGCGCGCACGGCCCGCGGGGTGGCGCAGATGGGGACCAGGTTCGCGCCCGCGTAGCACAGGGACGTCAGCATGCCGTCCTCGTACCAGCCCCACATCTCGCCGCCGAGCCGCCACGGGTCCAGGCCGGCAACCTGGACCCGGGAGGCCACGAAGGCGTTCGCGACCGGCTCGCGGTCGAGGACGGCGAGCGCGGCGTCGAGGTCGCTCGGTTCGAGGACCCGGGAGGTGGTCTGCGTCAACACGTGCGGGGCCTCACACAAGGGGTTCTGCTGGTTTTCCGCACTGTACCTTCGCAGCCTGTGCGGTGCCGCATCGCGCGCGCTGCCGCTGCCGCCGTTGGGCCGCCGCCCCGGGGCTCCCGCTGCGGGCCGGACGGGCCTCGTCCTCGATCCCACGGGCCGTGTCCGCCGGCCGGTGCCGCACCGACCCGCTCAGCCCGCCACCGACACCTCGGGTTCGCCCGAGGTCACACCCTCGGCCTCCATGCGCGCGGCGAGCTTCATGGCCTCCTCGATCAGGGTCTCCACGATCTTCGACTCGGGAACGGTCTTGATGACCTCGCCCTTGACGAAGATCTGCCCCTTGCCGTTGCCCGACGCCACACCGAGATCGGCCTCCCGGGCCTCACCCGGACCGTTCACCACACACCCCATCACGGCCACCCGCAACGGCACCTCCATGCCCGTCAGACCCGCCGTGACCTCCTCGGCCAGCTTGTACACATCCACCTGCGCCCGCCCGCACGACGGACACGACACGATCTCCAGACCCCGCTGCCGCAGATT
>NZ_JBIAIG010000025.1:0-48658 GCF_042871235.1 Streptomyces sp. NPDC005931 | reverse complement strand
TCCGTCAGGAGCTGTCCGCCTGACCCGGCCGTCCGACCTCCGCCCCGCGGGGCGGAGGTCGGACGGCCGGGTCAGGCGGACAGCTCCTGACGGAGGGCGTCCCGCAGGCGGGTCGCCCGCTCCGTCACCGCCTCCGGGCCCAGGACCGCCGCGCGGTCGGCCCAGCGCTGGCCCTCCGCGAGTTCGCCTCGCCGCGCGTAGACCAGGGCGAGGCGCAGGGCAGCACGGCCGTGTCCGGCGTCGGCCGCGCGGGTCCACCAGACGGCAGCCTCCGGCTCACTGCCCTCACGGGCGAGCAGCAGGCCCAGGTTGAACGCGCCGTTGCGGGAACCGGCCTCAGCGGCCTCGCGGTACCAGCGCGCCGCCTCCACCAGGTCTCCGCGGGCCGCCGCGAGCATGCCGACCCGCACCTGGGCCCGGCGGTGCCCCTGGGATGCCGCGCGCTCGTACCACTCCTCGCACTCGCTGCGCCGGTGCACCGGCTCACCGAGCTCGTGCGCGGGCTCCGGGGGCCTGCGGGCGTCCAGCACCGTCGCCAGGCGGTACGCGGCCTCCGCGCTCCCCCCGCCCGCGGCGCACCGCAGGAAACGCTCCGCCTCGCCCTCGTCCCCGGCCCGCAGCCGGGCCATGCCGACCTGGAGTGCCGCCTCGGTGTGCCCGGCGGCCGCGGCGCGCTCGTACCAGCGCAGCGCCGCCTCGTCCTCCCCCCGCTTGGCGTGCAGGATGCCGAGGTTGAAGGCGGCGTCCACGCTTCCGGCCTCGGCCGCCTTGGAGAACCACGGCTCGGCACCCGTCTCGTCCCCGGCCCCCAGCAGCAGGATCGCCAGCGCGTTGGCCGCTTCGCGGTGACCGGCGTAGGCGGCCCGGCGGTACCACTGCTCGGCCTGCTGGGTACGGCCCTGCTCCGCGCAGAGCAGCCCGAGGTTGTACGCGCCGTTGACGTCACCGGCGTCCATCGCGGCCCGGTACCAGCGTTCGGCGGTCTGGGTCTCGCCGTGCTCGGCGTGCAGCGCGCCCAGCGCGTTCGCCGCGTTGCCGTCACCCTCCTGTGCGGCCCGCAGCCACCACACGGCCGCGTTCTCGGTGTCGCCGGCGTCACGCAGCAGGAAGCCGAGGGCGCAGGCGGCCCGGGTCTCCCCGTCCTTGGCGGACGTCAGGTACCAGCGGCCGGCCTCCTTGAGCTCACCGCGCTTCTCCAGGATCGCGCCCAGGTGCAGCGCCGCCCTGCGATGACCCCGCGCGGCGGCCTGCCGGTACCACTGCTCGGCCTCCTCCACCAGCGGCACGCCCTGGTCGTCGCCGGACTCCCGCGCGGCCCTGCGGTCCAGTGCACGCGCCAGCCGGTAGGCCGCCTCCCGGTGCCCCCGCTCGGCCGCGACCCTCATCCAGCGCTCGGTGCCGGCCCCGTCCCCGCGGTGCTCCAGCAGGTCGGCGAGGGCGTACGCGCCCAGGGTGTGGCCCTGCTCGGCGGACTGGCGCAGCCAGTACTCGGCGGCCGGCTCGTCACCGCGCTCCCGGTGGTGCCGGCCGAGCGCGTGCGCCGCCGCGGCGGATCCGGCGACGGCGGCGACGCGCCACCATCCGGCGGCCTCGTCGGCGTAGCCCCGCTGGTGCAGCAGGACGCCCAGGTTGTTGGCCGCGGCGCGGTCGCCCGCGGCGGTGGCGGCACGCAGATGGGGTTCGGCTCCGTCGAGATCACCGCGCCGCAGCAGCATGGCGCCGAGGACGCTCATCGCCTCGACGTCGCCGGCCTCCGCCGCGAGTCGCTGCCGCAGTTCCTCGGCGGCCTCGTCGGCGGCTCCCCCGTCGCGGGTCTCCTCCCGAAGGGAAGGCTGCACAAAACGCCCTGTCTCGAACAGAGTTGCCTTGTCCCCCATAACGTCCATCGTCGCACCACCTGCAACCTGGGTACACCTGGTATACCGCAGTCAGTGAGGTCACTTCAGCGTTTTGTCGACATGCCCACAGAGAGACAAGTCAAACACAGATCGGCCAACTCCCGGCGCCGGCACGGCCGTCGTCTGCCCCGGGTACATGCGTTCGCACACCACAAAGGCCCGGATTCCTTGAGGAATCCGGGCCTTGTGAGTCGCGACGTCGCGACGCCAGTAGCGGGGACAGGATTTGAACCTGCGACCTCTGGGTTATGAGCCCAGCGAGCTACCGAGCTGCTCCACCCCGCGCCGTTGCGTTGCAACCGTAGCACGGCGCGGGACGGACTGATGAACCAGCGTGCTCGCTAGCTGCTCGGACTGGGCTTCGGACTGGGGCTGCCGTCTCCGCCGCCCCCTTCGGCGGACTGGGCCTCCTCGGCCTTGCGCAACGCTTCCTCCAGGTCCTTCTGAGCCTGGCCGTAGGCCTCCCAGTCGTTCTTCTTCAGGGCTTCCTGTCCGGCCTCGAAGGCGTCCTGGGCGTCGTTGAGGGCTTCCTGGACCGTGGGGTTGTCGGTCGCGGGCGGCGGCTTGGTGCCCTCGTCCTCACCGGTTCCCTCGTCCTCGCCCGGTGGCGGCTCGGTGGTCCCGCCCTCCCCGCCGAAGATCTTGTCCAGGGCCTGCTCGAGGGTGTCCTCGAAGGCGGTCTGACCGCCGTAGGTCACCAGCACCTTGCGCAGCAGCGGGTACTTCAGTCCACCACCGCGTACGTAGACCGGCTCCACGTACAGCAGTCCTCCGTCCAACGGGACGGTCAGCAGGTTGCCGTACTCGACCTCGGAGTCACCGCCTCGCAGCAGCCGGATGGTCTCGGCGATGTCCTGCTGGGAGTTGAACTGACTCTGCACCTGCTTGGGGCCGGAGACCGTGGTGCTCGTCGGCAGTTTCAGGATTCTGATCTTGCCGTAGTCCTGGGTGCCCGGATCGGCGTTCACCGCCATGAAGGCACTGAGGTTGTCACGGCCGTTCGGGGTGAACGTGGTGGTGAGCGAGAAGGTCTGTGCCTTCTGGTCCGGCATCTTCATGCTCAGGTAGTACGGCGGCACCGCGTCGCCCGTCCTGTTCGTCGGGTCGTCCGGCACCTGCCACACCTCGCTGCCGCTGAGGAACGTCGTGGCGTCCTTCACGTGGTAGCGGGTGAGCAGCTCGCGCTGGACCTTGAACAGGTCCTGCGGGTACCGCAGATGGTCCATCAGCGCCTCGGAGATCTCGCCGCGCGGCTCCACCGTGTCCGGGAAGGCCTTCATCCAGGTCTTGAGCACCGGGTCCTTGGTGTCCCACTGGTAAAGCTTGACCTCGCCGGTGTACGCGTCGACGGTCGCCTTCACCGAGTTGCGGATGTAGTTGACCTGGTTCTGCTGGGCCACCACCGCGCGGTTGTCGTTGGTGGCGGTCAGCGAGTCGGCCGTGGTGTCGCCGAGCGTCGTCCGGGACGCGTAGGGATATCCGTTGGTGGTCGTGTAGGCGTCGACGATCCACTGGATCCGACCCTCCACGACCGCCGGGTAGGCGTCGCCGTCGATGGTCAGCCACGGTGCGATGGCCTCGACGCGCTCCTTGGGCGTGCGGTTGTACAGGATCCGCGAACCCTCGCCGATGGCGCCCGAGTACAGGATCTGCGGCTCGTTGAACGCCACCGCGTAGGCGGCCCGGTTGACCGGGTTGTCGAGGTTGACCCCGCTGTCGCCCTGGTAGCTGTAGGTCTTCTCACCGCTGTCGTCGGAGTAGTCGATCTCCTTCTGGGGACCGCCGACGATCGAGTACGTGGTGGTGCGCTCGCCGTAGTAGACGCGCTGCTCGTAGGTCCCCAGGTCGCCCTTGGACGGCAGGTCGGACTCGGTGAACGCCGGACGGCCGCCCTCGTCGGCACTCGTGCCTTCGGCGGCGACGACGCCGTAGCCATGGGTGTAGCGGAAGTGGTCGTTGATCCAGTTCCGCTTCGGGATGCCGTTGTAGTTCAGCTCGCGCAGACCGATGACCGTGTCCTGCTCCTTGTCGTCCTTGCTGTACCGGTCGACGTCGAGGTTGGTCGGGAACGCGTAGTAGTTCCTGATCTGCTGGAGCTGCTGGAACGTCGGCGAGACGATGTTCGGGTCCATGATCCGGATGCTGGCCGCCGAGGAGACGTCGTCGCGCAGTTGCGTCCTGTCCTCGGTCTGGCTCGTCCCCGGGTAGTCGGTGACCTGGGAGTCGTCGATGCCGTAGGCCTCGCGCGTGGCGCTGAGGTTCTTCTCGACGTACGGCGCTTCCTTGGCCTGCTCGTTGGGCTGGACCTGGAACTTCTGCACGATCGCCGGGTAGAGGCCGCCGATGAGGATCGCCGACAGGACCATCAGGCCGAAGCCGATCACCGGGAGCTGCCAGGTGCGCCGCCACAGGGTCGCGAAGAACAGCAGCGCGCAGATGACGGCGATGCAGAACAGGATCGTCTTGGCCGGCAGGTAGGCGTTGGCGTCGACGTACCTCAGGCCCGTCCAGTTGTCCGTCGCCTTGAAGTCGCTGGACTTGACCGCGAGGCCGTACCGGTCGAGCCAGTACGCGACCGCCTTCAGGGCGACGAAGACGCCGATCAGGACGGACAGGTGTCCGGTGGCCGCCGCCGTGGCGCGTGCGCCGGGGCTGGTGACGCGCAGGCCGCCGTACAGGTAGTGGGTGAGCGCGGCGGCGATCACCGACAGGATGACGGTGGCGAAACCGAAGCCGAGCAGGAACCGGTACCAGGGCAGGTCGAAGGCGTAGAACGAGACGTCCAGCTTGAACTGCGGGTCCTTCTGCCCGAAGGACACACCGTTGACCCACATCAGCCAGGTGCGCCACTGGCTCGCGGCCGAGGCGCCGGCGATCAGGCCCACCAGCGAGGTGATGCCGAGCAGCAGCCACTTCTTGTACGGGGCGATGCCCATCCGGTACCGGTCGAGGTTCTGCTGCTCCATCGACATGGCGCTCAGCGGCGGGCGCAGCCGGTGCGCCAGCCAGATGTTGAGGCCGACCGCGAGGGCCATCAGCAGACCGAAGACCGAGAAGAGGCCGATCTTGGTCGCCAGGGTCGTCGTGAACACCGACGAGTAGTTGACCGAGCGATACCACAGCCAGTCGGTCCAGAACCCCGCGAACATGGTGAACACCATGCCGAGGACGGCCAGGACGCCCAGTGTCATGAGCAGGGTCCGGACCCGCCGGGACGGGCGGCCCACTCTGATCCGTGGCCCCGTCGGGCCTCCGCCGCGGTCCGGCATCTGGAAAGCCAAGGTAGGCACCTCGAAGTTCGCTGTCGATTGGTCAGGCCCGCGTGTTCGTGGACCGTGTGTGGTCCCCCGTGATCGCGGTCCCACACCTATGCAACTTACTCACCCTTTACTCGGTTCCCGATTCCGGCCGGGAACGAGAGAGGATTGTGACCATGTCCAACACACCCATGGCGGCGAACCCGCTCACCCGGGCCGTGCTCGAGATCGACGAGTACGTCTCCGGCCTCGGCTGGGACCAGCCCGCCCGTCTCTTCGCCCTCGTTGACACCGCACGGCTCAGGGCCGAGCAGCCCTCCCTCGCGGACCGGCTCGGTCTGGGCGCGGAGCAGGAGAGCGCCGCCCTCACCCCGATCGAGCAGGACGAACTTCCAACGGGCAAGCCGCTCGACGAGTTCCTGGGCACGATCGCCTGGCCCGACGCGGTCGTCGGATGCGCTCTGAGCGTGGAGCGCCTGATGCTGCCGCCGTCCGCGGAGGCGCAGGTTCCGGAGGATCTGGACGAGGCCGCGCTGACGAAGTGGGTGGCCGGGCACCCGGAGCGTCAGGAGGTCCGCATGACGGTCGCGGTGCTGCGCGACGGTACCCGCGAGTCGGCCCTGCGGCTGCGCGAGAAGGACTCCTCGACGGAGGTTCTCACGGGCTCCGACCTGGTGCCGGGGCTGGCGGAGGCGCTGAAGGCGACGTTCGAGGAGTAGCCGGCCCGGTCAGGGGGCCGTGTGCGGCGGCCTCCTGATCAGGTCCCGCCGGGCGGCGGCCGTGGCGGTCAGGACGCCGTGCACTTCGGCAGGCCGGCGGTGTCCCCGGAGCGGATGTCCTCCAGCGCACCGAGGGCGTCGTCGATGGTGCCGATCTTCACGACGGTGAGGCCGTCGGGAGTGTCCTTGGCGGCGGCCGGGCAGTTGTCGGCGGGCGTCAGGAAGTACTCGGCGCCCTTGGCGCGTGCGCCGACGGTCTTCATCTCGATGCCGCCGATCGGCCCGACCTTGCCGTTGTCGTCGATGGTGCCGGTGCCGGCGACGAATGTGCCGCCGGTGAGGTTCCCCGGGGTGAGCTTGTCGTAGATGCCCAGCGCGAACATCAGGCCGGCGCTCGGGCCGCCCACGTCGGCGAGCTTGATGTCGATGGTGAACGGGAAGGTGTGGTCGGTCCCGGCGGAGATCCCGACAACGGCGCGCTTCTCGCCGCTGTCGTCGGAGGTCGTGGTGGTGATGGTGACGTCCTGGGTCCGGGTCGGCGTCCGTTTCGCCTTCTCCGCGGCGGCCTGCTCCTCGGCGGGCACGATGGTGAAGACGACGTCCTCGCCGGGCTTGTGCCTGGTCACCAGCTCGGCGACGTCGGCGGGCCGCTTCACCGCCTTGCCGTCGACGGCCTTGATCACGTCACCGGCGTGCAGCTTGTCGTGGGCCGGGGAGTCCTTGACGACCGTCGAGACGATCACCCAGGACTTGACCGGGACGTCGAGTTCCCTCAGGGCCGCGACCTTGGCACTCTCCTGGGACTGGCTGAACTCCTCGGCGTTCTCCTGCGTGGACTCCTCCTCCGTCTTGCCGTCCGGGTAGAGGGTGTCGTGCGGCACGACCTTGTTGTCGTGAGCCAGCCAGCCGTAGACGGCCTCGACGAGGTTCATCCGGTAGTCGGCGCTGGTGACGCGTACCGTGGTCATGTTCAGGTGACCGTCGGCCGGATAGGTCTTGCGCCCGGAGATCTGCAGCACCGGCTCGCCGTCGTGCTCGCCCAGGGTGTTCACGGTCGGCCCCGGGGACATCTCCGCGTACGGCACACGGATGAAGACTCCCGCGCACAGGAGCGCGATCAGCATCAGGGTGGAGGCGAGCATCGTCGCGGTGCGGCGTGGCATGCATCGACAGTACGGGACGGTTCTGTCAGCGCACCGTCAGGGCCGCCCGTCCGGGCGGCCCCGACCGCGTCGTGCATCCTTGACCTGCTGTTTCCCAGTCGTCAGCTACCCGGCCTGGGCCTCTCCATGGCCTCGCGGAAGCGGGCGTAACCGATGAGTTCCGGGCCGTCGCCGCGGACCTTTCGGGTCCGATTGGCCCAGCTCCCCCACAGTCCCGCGCCGATCGCAGCCACAAGCGGAATCAGCAACCAGGCAAGCGCCGCCATGACGACCTCCCAACCCCATTGAGCGTCCGCGACTGACTGATCAGCAGATTAACCATCCGCAGTGACAACGCTCACGGCAGGGGTGGGGTTACGCAACCGGAGGGCCGGTTCCCGGAAGGCCGGAAAAAGCGGTCGCCTCAGCAGGCGCCGACCCATTCCTCGGTGCCGTCGGAGAACCTCTGGTGCTTCCAGATCGGCACCTCGTGCTTGAGGTCGTCGATCAGCTTCCGGCAGGCCTCGAACGCCTCTCCCCGGTGCGGGCACGACACGCCGACGACGACGGCGAGATCGCCCACCTTGAGATCGCCCACGCGGTGCACCGCGGCGAGGGCCCGCACGGGGTACTCGGCAACGACCTTCTCGGCCACCCGCCACATCTCGTCCTCGGCACTGGGATGGCACGAATAGCCCAGTTCCTCGACATCGACGCCGCCGTCGTGATCGCGCACCGTCCCCACGAACAGTGCGGTGCCGCCGGCCGCGTCGTCGCCGACGACCCGGAAGATCTCGTCCACGGAGAGCGGCGTGTCCCGGATCCCGATCAGCTTGATCGGATCCTGTGCGGCCTGCTCACCCGGGTGATCGCTCGTCGATGCCATACCACCATCGTGCCCCACACGGAGGACAACGCGTAATCGCGCCGTCGACCGGCACGCGCGCGTGCCGGCCGGAGCCTCCTCCAGGACACCTCCACGGCTCCGGCGTCAGATCCGCCGCCGCGCCCTGCGGGCCCGCCGCACCACCGCCGCCGCGCCCAGCAGCGCCACCGTCGCGCCCGCGGCGCCCGCCGCCGTCGCGTCCTTGCGTCCCAGCCGCCGTCCGGCGACCGTATGGCGCCCGGCGACCTCCTCCAGCAGCTCCGCCAGCACCTCCTCGTTGGTGTACGTCGGGCGCCACCCCGCGTCGTGCAGTCGGCTGCCGCTGACCACCCAGGGATACATCGTGTACGCCAGGTCCCCCGCCGGGGACGGCGTGAGCCCGATCCGGTGCAGCCGGGCCGCGGCCCCCAGGGCGACCGCCGACGGCAGTTCCATGCGCCGTATCCCGCTGAGCTCCTCGACCTCCTCCTGCTCCAGCCATCCCTCGCACCCGACGGCCAGCTCGCCGTCGACCTTCTCCAGGACGGCGTACTCGAGGGCCCCGCACAGGTCGTCGACGTGGCAGAACTGCCACGCCGGCCGTGAACCCGCGACGACGAGCAGCCGGGGCGACTCGAAGTACCTGGTCAGGGCGGTGTCGGTGCCTCCCACGAGCACGGCGGGGCGCACCACGGTGACATTGAGGCCGGGGTGGGCGCGCGGGGCCCGGCGCGCCAGCCGCTCGATCTCCAGGAGGTCGCCGACCCCGGTGGCCTCGGCCGTGGCCCGCAGCTCCGCGTCCTCGGACAGCGGAAGCTCGTTGTCCGGCAGGGCGCCGTAGACCATCGTCGAGGTGCACAGCACCACCCGGTGCACCCCGGCGGCCGCGGCGGCCGTCAGCACGGTCTGCGTGCCCCGCACGTTGTAGGCCGTCCGGGCGGCGGCGTCGGTCTCCAGGTCGAGGTCGAGCGCCAGATGGACCACCACGTCGGCCCCGCGCAGCTTGTCGGCGATGGCGGGATCCCGTACGTCCAGGATGTGCCACCGCGCCTCGGCGCACTCGCCGCGGCGCTCGTCGATGGCGATGACCTGCTTGATCTCCTCCGAGGCGGCGAGCCGCTCGGTGAGCAGCGCGCCCACGCCGGACGCGGCGCCGGTGACCGCGACGACGGGCCCGCGCGCCGCGGGACTGTTTGACTGGTTTCGCGCTGCGCGAACCTGCGGATCTGGGGAACTCACCGGGCGTCTCCAGCGGTTGTCTTCAGTACGAGCGCACGTGACGCGTACGTACCAGGTGGCATCCATCCTGCCGCAGGCCGACTGTCGGCGAAGCACCGAGGCCCGAACCGCCCGAGGTGTCTACGCTGGGTGGTGTTGTCGGGCAGCCGTGCCGCCGGAAAGAACCGGCGGCCTAACCAGCCGAGGAATCCCGTGAGTGACACCCCATTCGGATTCGGCCTTCCGCCGGAGGAGCCGGACGACGGCGACGAGGGCAAGAAGAAGGACCCGCAGGGCGGCGGTGGTCAGGGCCCGGCCAACCCGTTCGGCTTCGGCATGCCCGGAGCCGGAGGCTTTGGCGGCCCGGGCGCGGACAATCCGTTCGCCGCGATGTTCGGGTCGCTGAACCCCACCGACCTTGGCGCCGCGTTCCAGCAGCTCGGCCAGATGCTCTCCTACGAGGGCGGCCCGGTGAACTGGGACATGGCCAAGCAGATCGCCCGCCAGACGGTCTCCCAGGGCACCGCGGACGGCACCAGGGACTCCAGCGTCGGCCCCGCCGAGCGACGGGCCGTCGAGGAGGCCGTCCGCCTGGCCGACCTGTGGCTCGACGACGCCACCTCCCTGCCGTCCGGCGCGCACTCCGCGGTGGCGTGGAGCCGCGCGGAGTGGGTCGAGGCGACCCTGCCCGCCTGGCGCGAGCTCGTCGACCCGGTCGCCGAGCGCGTCGGGAACGCCATGGGCGACGTCCTGCCCGAGGAGATGCAGGCCATGGCCGGCCCGCTGATCGGCATGATGCGCTCGATGGGCGGCGCGATGTTCGGCACGCAGATCGGCCAGGCCGTCGGCGTGCTGGCCGGCGAGGTCGTCGGCTCGTCCGACATCGGCCTGCCGCTCGGCCCGGCGGGCCGGGCCGCGCTGCTGCCGGTGAACATCGAGACGTTCGGCAAGGACCTGGGCGTGCCGCAGGAGGAGGTGCAGTTGTACCTCGCCCTGCGCGAGGCCGCCCACCAGCGCCTCTTCGCGCACGTCCCGTGGCTGCGCTCGCACCTGTTCGGCGCGGTGGACGGCTATGCGCGCGGCATCAAGGTCGACACGGCGAAGCTGGAGGACGTGGTCGGCCAGTTCGACCCGCAGAATCCCGAGCAGCTGCAGGAGGCCCTCCAGCAGGGCATGTTCCAGCCGGAGGACACGCCGGAGCAGAAGGCCGCCCTGGCCCGTCTGGAGACGGCTCTGGCGCTCGTCGAGGGCTGGGTGGACGCGGTCGTGCACGCGGCGGCGAAGCCCCGGCTGTCGTCCGCCGACGCGCTGCGCGAGACGCTGCGCCGCCGTCGCGCCTCGGGCGGCCCGGCGGAGCAGACGTTCGCCACACTGATCGGTCTGGAGCTGCGCCCGCGCCGGCTGCGGGACGCCTCGCGTCTGTGGGCCTCCCTCACCGACGCCCGCGGTGTCGACGGCCGGGACGGCCTGTGGGCCCACCCGGACATGCTGCCGACGGCCACCGACCTGGACGACCCTGACGGCTTCGTGCACCGCGAGCAGATCGACTTCTCCGAGCTGGACAAGATGCTCGGCGAGGCCGCCTCCCGGCCCGACCTGGAGAAGCCCGGCCGGAAGAAGGACGGGGCCGAGGACCGGGGCGAGGACCGGGGCGAGAGCCGGGGCGAGGGTACCGGCAAGGGCGACGGCACCGAGTGAGCCTGTACGACGACGCGGTCCTCGTGCTCAAGGGGTACGAGGACCAGCCCGCCCTTCGTCAGGTCTACCTGGACCACCTCGCCGCGCATCCGGACGGCATGTGGAAGGCCTGCCACGCGGGCCACCTCACGGCGAGCGCCCTGGTGATCGACCCGTCGCGCGGCCGGGTGCTGCTGACCCTGCACCGGAAGCTGCGCATGTGGCTCCAGATGGGCGGCCACTGCGAGCCGGGCGACGCGTCCCTCGGCGCCGCCGCCCTGCGCGAGGCCACGGAGGAGTCCGGCATCTCGGGCCTCACCCTCGCGGCGGGCGGTCCGGTGCGCCTCGACCGGCATGCCATCCCGCCACCGTGCCACTGGCACCTCGACGTCCAGTACGCGGCCGTGGCGGCGCCGGACGCCGTGCACGCCATCAGCGACGAGTCCCTGGATCTTCGCTGGTTCGCCTACGACGAGGTTCCGGGCGTGGCCGACGAGTCCGTCGTCCGTCTGGTCGAAGCGACCCGGAGCAGACTGACCGCCTGAGCCACGCGCCACCCCCTTCCGGCCTCGGCGCCCTCAGCTCCAGACGTTGCCCTGGTTCTGGGCGCGGGCGCCTTGCTGGCCCATGCCGTACTGTGCGGCGACACCCGAACCGATCTGGGCGTTCTGCGGCGGCAGCAGCTCGCTCGGCTGCACGAGCGCGTAACCGCTGCCCATGAAGCTGAGCTCCCAGCCCTCTCCGGTGTTGCCCCGGCGCCGCCACACCCCGGAGGTGTGCGTCTGTGCCTGCATCTGCACCCGCAGACCGGTGGACCAGGCGACGATCGCGTCGGCGTCGCAGTTGACGTACCTGTCCGGGGTTACCTGCATCAGCAGCGGCATGCCGGAGGTCATCAGGGCGACCTTGCCGCGGCCGGTGATGTTGAGCTGGTACTTCCCGGAACCGGAGATGCCGTACAGGCTGTCGACGGCGATCACCTCGTGGTGCAGCGAGGAGTCCATCGCGAGCACGTAGCTGCTGTCGACCGTGAGCCCGTCCTGCTCGACCTCCATGATGTGGACGTGCTGGGCGAGGTTGGCCAGGTAGACGGTGCCCTGCCCGTGGCAGCGCATCAGGTCCAGACCCTCGCCGGTCCGCGCTCGCGAGCGTGACTGGCTGTTGCTCTGGAACTCGGCGTCGAACTCGACGAGGCCCTGGTAGGCGACCATGGTCCCCTTGCGGGCCAGCACGTCGTCGTGGCCCTCGAGGGCGACGCGGAGCATCTGCTTGTTCTGCAGGCTCCAGCGTTCCTGGCTCTGCAGGTCGTTGTGGGCGAAAAGCGGGCTCTGCATGGTGTGGTTGCTCCCCCTCAGCCCCGGACCCGGAGACGGTCGGTGCTGTCCTCACTGGGCTGGACGACGACGATGCCCTGACCGGAGAAGGCCATCTGGTAGGCCTCGCCGCTGCCGCGGCCGATCAGCGACTGGGCGCGGAAACTGCGCTTGCCCTTCACCTTGAGGTTCGGGGACCAGGCGACGAGGGCGTCGGGGTCGACGTAGGTCTCGTCGTCGCCGCCACCGCAGTCGACGACGATGGGCTTGCCCCGGGAGGTCAGCGCGACCCAGCCCTGCCCGGAGATCTTGGTGTTCCACAGTCCCTGGCCCGCGAACTTCGCCAGGCCCTTCACCCGCTCGACGCCCCACGTCAGGTGGGCGTCGAAGGCGAGCAGGTTGGTGGCGTTCACGGAGATGCCGTCGCCGTTGAGGTTGATCACGACCACGTTCGCGCCGTAGTCGGCGAGGTAGAGCAGGCCGTCGCCGGAGCACTTCATCAGCGGCGCGCCCTCACCGGTCATCCAGTCCCGGGCGATCTGGCGCACGGCGGGCGGGTTGGGCTCGTACTGCACGAACCCCTCGTAGGCGACCATGGAGCCCACGCGCGCGAGGAGGTCGTTCCCGGTCTGCATGGCGACCTTCAGCATGTGGTTGCCGTGGTTCTCCATGCGGGCGGTGACGGGGGCGGGGGCGTAGCCCGCGAGTGGCTGGTTCATGACGGGCTCCCTCAGATCTCGTACGGCTGGACGACGATGAAGTTGCCGGGTGCGCCCCGGAACTGGAGGTTGACGCTCTCCCCCGTGTCGCCGGGGTAGGAGTTGCGGCGCATGCGCACCTGGCTGGAGACGACCACCTGGGAGGCGGCCGACCAGGCGACCACGGCGTTGCAGTCGGCGAACGTCGTGGGGGTGACCGGCAGCACCACGGGCACGCCATGGGTCTTGACGACGATCGTGCCGGTCCCCTGGAACTGCATCGTGAACAGCGCGCCGCCGGGGATGCCGTGACCCTCGATGCGGCGGACCTCGTACTGGAGGCCCTCGTCGAAGGCGAGCACGTTCTCCGCGGAGACGCACACGGCGTCGCCCTGCAGCTCGATCGGATGCAGCATCGTGGAGTTCTCGGCGAAGAACACCTGGCCCTGGCCGGTGCAGCGCATCAGCTGCATCTCCTGGCCGGTGGCGTTGCCGACGATGCGGCCGGTGAAACCGGCGCCCTTGTAGCTGAAGTCGACCTTGCCCTGGTAGAGCACCATGCTGCCCTGCCGGGCCAGCACGGGCTGCCCGCCGATGCCGAGGTCGACGCGGACCAGCTTCCTGTTCTGCTGCGTCCAGCGCTGGCCCGTGGGCGTCTCCTTGAACTGCTGGAGCGCGCCCATCACCCCCGGGCCCTGCGGCGCACCCTGGGGAACACCCTGCGGGACTCCCTGGGGCATGCCCGGGGGCGCACCGTAGGGGGCGGGCTGCCCGGGCAGCTGCCCCGGCGGCTGTCCGGGCGGGGGCTGCTGGCCGTAACCCGGAGGGGGCATCGGCTGGCCGTATCCGGGCGGCGGGGCCGGAGCCTGCGGGACCTGCGGAGGGGCGGCGGCATAGCCCGGCGGCGGGGGCGCCTGGCCCGGGGCGGGCTGGCCGTACGGCGGCGGCTGCTGGCCCGGGTGGCCGTAGGGCGCCGGGGCGGGGGGCGGCACCGGGGAGCCGCCGGGCGGGGTGTGCAGGGGCCCGACGATCGTCGGCGCGGCGTGCACGGACGGCGCGGGGGCCGGGGGCGGGGTGGCGCCCGGCGGAGGAGGCGGCGTGGCACCCGGCGGGGGTGCGAACGCAGCGGGGGCCGGGGCGGGCGCGGGGGCCGGCGAGGCGGGGGCGCCGAAGGCGGGGGCCGGGGCGGGCGCGGCGAAGCCGGGGGCGGCACCACCGGGCTGGGGCTGAGCCTGCTGCGGGGCGGCGGGCTCCTCCTCGGCCACCTCGCCGCCGAAGTTGCGCAGCAGCGCGTCCAGCCCGCCGTCGAAGCCCTGCCCGACGGCGGCGAAGCGCCACACGTCCTTGAGGTAGATGTCGCCCAGCATCACGGCGCGCTCGGTGGAGAACTCCGAGCCCGTGAACGGATAGCGGGCCACTTCCTCGCCACCCGCGACGATGCGCAGGTATCCGGGTCCGACCTGCGACATCTGCCCCGCGCCGTCGAGGGTCGCCGTGAAGGACAGCTTCTTGATCTGCGGCGGGATCCGGTCCAGGGTCACCCGGAACGACTCCGTGTCGCCCGCCTGCGCACCCAGCAGCTGAATGGCTTCCTCGGGGGACTTCGGCTGGTTGTAGAAGACGAAGTACCGGTCGTCCGAGAGCCGCTCGTCGGCGTCCAGACCGAAGCAACTGATGTCGAAGGTCAGCCCGGGGCCGGAGATCTGTACGCCCACGTACAGATCCGTGCCGGCGGTGAGATCACTGATCCTGGCCTTGTGGCCGCGTTGGAATTCCCTGGCCATGCGTACGACCGTCCCCCATCCCGAATGTGAGTGCGTCGCGCCAGGCTAACGGCAAATCCGGACACCGGATGAAGTCGGTACAGACCCGGTACACAACGCGCGCGGGGTCCACGGTGCGCTCACCTGACGCGACGCTCAGTCCTCGGCGGCACCCGGCAGGTGCGGCAGCCGTGCGGCCGCGACCACTCCTTCCAGGTAGCCCCGAGCGCGCTCGGTCCTCGGGTACGCCTCCAGCAGCCTCCAGAAGCGGGGCCCGTGCCCGGGCACCAGCAGATGCGCCAGCTCGTGGAGCAGGACGTAGTCGACGACGTACTCCGGCATGCCCTGCAGCCGGTGCGACAGGCGGATGCTGCCCTCGGCGGGCGTGCACGAGCCCCAGCGCGTGTTCTGGTTGGTCACCCAGCGCACGGAGGCCGGCCTGGCGCGCCCGTCGAAGTACTGGTCCGACAGCCTCTGGGCGCGTTCGGCCAGCTCGGTGTCGCCGAGGGCCCTGCGGCTCTCCTGGGCGGCCAGCTTGTCGAGCATGACGCTCACCCAGCGCTGCTCCTCCGCCTCGGACATGCGGGCGGGGATGAGCACGACGGTGCGATCGCCCTCGCGGTACGCGGAGACCGTTCTGCGACGGCGGGCGCTCCTGCGGACCTCGATCGCGCTCGCCCGTGAGCCGTTGGTGGGCTGGCTCGTCGTGCTGCGCTGTGGCTTTCCGGCGCGGTGCAGTGGGTCGGCGGGCACGCCCCGACCGTACCCGCTGGGCCGAGGGAAGTCCCGGCTCAGGGACGGTTCGGTGCCGATTCCCACCACCATGCGCCGGATTTGTACGACGAATTCCACCGCCTGTGGACAACTTTCGGCGGCACTCGACGCATCCCGGGCATGCTGGCACTCGTCGGCCGGACCATGACCGGACCCGACGGGACAACAGGGACGATCCAGGCATACGGGGGCCTGTCATGCATCCAGAGGTAAAACCCGCGCTCAGGCGCGGATGGCGCGACCTCAACACCGTGCAGTTCGGCATGACGCCGGCGCACGCGCTGACCGTCGGGCCGGTCGACACGGCGACGGGCAGCTTCCTCGACCTGCTCAACGGCACCCGGGGCCTCGATCTGCTGCGCGAGGAGGCCCACCGCATGGACCTGCCCGAGGGTCATGTCGACCGGCTGGTGCGCAGACTGGCGCGGGCCGGGTTGCTGGACGACTACCGGGGCGGCGGCCCGGCCGCCGAGGACCTGCGCGGCAGGCGGGAGGTCCTCGACCGGCTGCTCCCCGACCTCGCCTCACTGACCCTGACCACCTCCGAGCCGGGCGGGGCGATGGCGCGGCTGGCGGCGCGCCGAGCCATGCGCGTGCAGGTGAGGGGCGCGGGCCGGGTGGGCGCGACCGTGGCGGCGCTGCTGTCCGGGGCCGGCGTGGGGGAGGTCGACGTGCGTGACGTCGGCCGGGTCGAACCGTGGGACGTCACGCCCGGCGGGCTGCCCGCCGATGCCATCGGCGAACGCCGGGACGAGGCCGCCCGCCGTGTCGTGCGCCGGGCCGCCCCCGAGCGTCCGCCGCGTCGCGCGGCCCGCTCCCCGCTCGACGCCGGCGACCCGGGCCGCTGCCTGGTGGTCCTCGCCCCGCGCGACGACGTCCGCGTGCACGCGCCCGACCCGGCCGCCGCCGAAAACCTCCTGGCCTCCGGGACACCCCATCTCTACGTTGGTGTCGTGGAGGCAACCGGTGTGGTCGGACCACTCGTCCTGCCCGGCGAGACGAGCTGCGCGGGCTGCCTCCACGAGGACCGCGCCGCCCGGGACCCGAGCTGGCCGCGGCTGGTCGCCCAATGGCGCTCCGGCGGGCAGCGCCGGCCCGTACCCTGCGACGTGACACTGGCGACCACGGTGGCGGGGCTGGCCGCGGCCCACGCGCTGGCCTTCCTGGACGGCCTGCTCCCGTCGAGTGCCGGAGCCCGCTGGGAGGCTGCCCTCCCGGGACTGAACTGGCACGCCCGTCCGGTCCGGGCGCACCCGTCGTGCCCGTGCGGCGCGGCCGGTAAGGGTAAGGAGGAACACATCTCCTCCGAGGACGGGCGAGCGCACGAGACAATGGCGGTGCAGGGGCCGTCGGAGGCGTGCCGTAAGGCGGACGCGGAGCGGCCGGCAGGGACTTGGAGGGCGCATGTCTGATCTTCCCCGCAAGGCGGTCACCCGGACCGCCAAGCTGGCCGCGCTCCCGCTCGGCTTCGCCGGGCGGGCGACCTGGGGACTCGGCAAGCGGATCGTGGGCGAGTCGGCGGAACTCGTCGGGCGCGAGCTGCAACAGCGCACCGCCGAGCAGCTGTTCAAGGTGCTCGGCGAGCTCAAGGGCGGCGCGATGAAGTTCGGCCAGGCCCTGTCGGTCTTCGAGTCGGCGCTGCCCGAGGAGGTCGCCGGCCCCTACCGCGCGGCGCTGACGAAGCTCCAGGAGGCGGCCCCGCCGATGCCGACCCGCACCGTGCACGGAGTGCTCACGCAGCGGCTCGGGGAGGACTGGCGCGACCTGTTCCTGGAGTTCGAGGACAAGCCGTCCGCCGCGGCCTCGATCGGCCAGGTGCACCGGGGGGTGTGGCACGACGGCCGCGAGGTGGCGGTCAAGGTGCAGTACCCGGGCGCCGGCGAGGCACTGCTGTCCGACCTGAACCAGCTCAGCCGCTTCGCCCGGCTGTTGGGCCCGCTGATCCCCGGCATGGATGTGAAGCCGCTGATCACCGAACTCAAGGACCGTGTCTCCGAAGAGCTGGACTACGGCCTGGAGGCCCAGGCCCAGCGCGCCCACGCCGAAGAGTTCGCCGACGACCCCGACGTCCTCGTGCCCGATGTGGTCCACCAGAGCGAGCAGGTACTGATCACCGAGTGGATCGACGGCATACCGCTGTCGGAGATCATCTCGGACGGCACCGAGGACCAGCGGGACCGGGCCGGCCAGCTCCTGGCGCGCTTCCTGTTCTCCGGCCCCGCCCGCACCGGCCTGCTGCACGCCGACCCGCACCCTGGCAACTTCCGCCTGCTTCCGGGCGGCCCCGGCGGCGAGGGCGACTGGCGCCTGGGCGTGCTGGACTTCGGCACGGTCGACCGGCTCTCGGGTGGACTGCCCGCCCCCATCGGTGAGGCGCTGCGGATGACACTGGACGGCGAGGCGGAAGCCGTCTACGAGATGCTGTGCGCGGAGGGCTTCGTCAAGGAGACCATCGAGCTGGATCCCGACGCGGTGCTCGACTACCTCCTGCCCATCATCGAACCGGCGCTGGCCGACGAGTTCACCTTCACCCGCGGCTGGATGCGCAGCCAGGCGGCCCGTGTCGCCGACCCGCGCTCCCCCGCCTACCAGCTGGGCAAGCAGCTCAACCTGCCCCCGGCGTACCTGCTGATCCACCGGGTGACGCTGAGCACCATCGGTGTGCTGTGCCAGCTCGGCGCGACGGTGCGGCTGCGCGAGGAACTGGAGGAGTGGCTGCCGGGGTTCGTACTCGACGACCCGACCGAGCCGGAGGGGGAAGCGGCGGCACCGGCGTGAGCAGGAGCGGCACCGGCCGCCGCCGACGACCGGACCGCTACCACCACTCGGAGTCCAGGCGCCCCTCGATGGCCCTCAGATTCTCCCTGGAGCAGTCCTCGCAGTAGTGGCGACGGACGCCGTTCTCGACGGAGAGGGTCCAGGTCGGGGTGGGTCCCTCGGCCCGGGCGCCACAGCGGGCGCACACCGGGGCCTCCGGCCGGTCCGGGGTGCCGTCGTCGCTGTCACCGGGATGACTCGTCACCCGGCGACCATATCCCCGCGCCCGGCGGTCCGCCCCCGCACAACGCGGCGCGGGGGCCGGTCCGTTCGGCACGGACCGGCCCCCGCGTGGTGAACTCGGCCTCCCGGAGCGGGAGGCCACCGCTTCGGGTCGGATCGTTACTGCATGACCGCCATGGCGAGCGCCCGGCGAGCGCGCCGGGAGGCGCGCTCGGCCCGGCGCTGCATCCGGCGGGCGGCCACCAGGCGCACGGCCCGGCGTTCCCGATCCGCCTCCTGCAGTCGCTCGTGCATATGCGCACGTGCCATGGCTTCTGGGATGAGTTGCATCTCTCGGGTCCTGTTCTGGCGCGAGTCGTTCGCACCGCTGGTGGTGAAGTCTTCGGTCGCGGAGCCTGCGGGCTCGTGGGCGGACGGCATCATCGGGGCCTGCTTCTGGGGGTCGTGCGTGAGGGGGCGGTCGATCGTTCCTGGGGTGTTCATGCCGTGACCGGGTTCTTGCGCGGGCGACCACGCGGCCGCTTCCGGGCGACGACAACGCCCTGGACGAACAGCTCGCCACCCCAGACGCCCCAGGGCTCACGCCGCTCCTTCGCCCCGGCGAGGCAGGCCTCGATCAGCGGGCAGGTGCGGCAGAGGGACTTGGCGTACTCGACGTCCGCGGGCGACTCGGCGAAGAAGACCTCCGGGTCGTAGGAGCGGCACGGGACGGGTACACCCAGGTTCTCGATGGCGTCGTCGAGCGCGGTGAGCGCGGTGAGCGGAGTCAAGGTCGGGTCCTCCGTGGAGCCGGGCTTGGGGATCGTGTCGGAAGGCGGTACGGACGGGGCGTGCGCTTCGAGTTGCACGGTTCGTCTTCCTCGTCTGGTCGTTTCCGGCCGGTTGGCCGGGGTGGCGGCTGGTACCGGGTTCTTTTCTTGTCCCGAGGCGCCTTCGGTCTGTGCCCCGTTCGGGGAAAACAGAAGGGCCGCGGATCCCGGATGGGGTTCCGCGGCCCTGAAGGCGCCGGCCTGATCGAATCAGGCTGGATCACTCCAGGGTTCTGGCCCACGGAAGGCCCACATCAGGTGGTGCTGCGTCGTCTGCTTCCGGAATCCGTCACCGGTCGCCGCAAAGGCATAGGCCTCGGCCTGTGCCACTACCGCTTCCAGTGCCTCGGTCGGTCGCTCATCGCGCTCACGGGCGACAAGACCCGCGAGAGCAACGGAGGACGCCGGACGTGCGGCAGGGATGCCGGACACACCGGTGCCCTGGTGCGAAGCGCCGAGCATGCACAGGGAGACGGCCGAGCGATCGGTCATTTTGACGATGGAGCTGGTGTTGATGCTGATCACTGGACTCGCCTCCTCTCGGCGCTTCGGGGGACTGGGGGTGAGCCAGTCCGGCGGATATGCAAGTACAACACGGAATCAGGGCCTCCGAGAAGGCCGCTGTTCCCGTGCCTAAGAACCTATGGGGATTGCTGGGGCATGCGCAAACTATTTTTTCGACGAGTTGGCATCAGTCCCGTTCTTCGTCACCGGTGACGTCCCGGCCGGCGCAGAGGGCGAGAACATCGGCCCCGTAGCGGTTGAGCTTGCGCATCCCCACGCCCGGGATCCTGGCCAGACCGGGCGCGTCCTCGGGGACGGTCTCCGCGATGGCCATCAGCGTCTTGTCGGTGAAGACACAGAACGCCGGCTGCCCGCTGCGCCGCGCCTGCTCCGCCCGCCACTCGCGCAGCCGCTGGTAGAGGCCCTCGTCCATGTCCGAGGGGCAGTCCTCACAGCGCATCAGCTTCATCTCGCCCGCGTCGGTCAGGGTCCGGCCGCAGACCCGGCAGCGGGCGGGGCTTCGCTGTCTGCGCCTCGGGGCGGCGGACGGAGAAGAAGCGGCCGCCGGCCCGGCCGTGCCGCGCTCGACGCCTCCCCCGCCGCCGGCCCCACCGCGGCCGGCACCACCGGCCGAGCCGGGACGCAGTCCGTCGAGGAAGCGGCTGGGGCGGCGGTTCGGACGGCCGCCGGGGGCGCGGGACGATGCCCACGAGACGTGGAGGCGCTCCCGGGCGCGGGTGACACCGACGTAGAGGAGGCGGCGCTCCTCCTCGATCTGCTCATCGGTCCTGGCATACGTGATCGGCATCATGCCCTCGGCGACGCCGACCAGGAAGACGACGTCCCACTCCAGTCCCTTGGCCGAGTGCAGGGAGGCGAGGGTGACGCCCTGCACGGTCGGTGCGTGCTGGGCACCGGCCCGTTCGTCGAGCTCGGCCACGAGGTCGGCGAGGGTGGCGCCGGGACGGGCGGCGACGAAGTCCTCGGCAAGGTTGACCAGGGCGGCGAGAGACTCCCAGCGCTCCCGGACCGCGCCCGAGCCGGCCGGAGGCTGCGGGGTCCAGCCCTCGCCCGAGAGCACGGCACGCACCTGGGAGGGCAGGTCGGGGGCGTCGTCGAGGAGGGCGTCGTTGCCACCGAAACGCGCCGCGCCGCGCAGCGCGATGCCGGCCTTGCGCACCTCGGGGCGGTCGAAGAACCGCTCGGCGCCCCGCAGCTGGTAGGGCACCCCGGCGTCGGCGAGGGCCTGCTCGTAGGTCTCGGACTGGGAATTGGTGCGGAACAGGACGGCGATCTCGCTCGCCGGGATCCCGGCGTCCATCAGCTCACGGATGCGGCGCGCCGCGCCCTCGGCCTCGGCGGGCTCGTCGGGGTACTCGGTGAAGACCGGCTCGGGCCCCGGGGGCCGCTGGGAGACGAGTTCCAGCCGGTGGTCGGCGGCACGTCCGCGGGCCTGGGCGAGCAGGCCGTTGGCCAGGTGCACCACCTGGGGCGTGGAACGGTAGTCACGGACCAGTTTGACGACGGTGGCACCGGGGTGGCGGACGCGGAAGTCGAGCAGATGGTCGGGGGTTGCGCCCGTGAACGAGTAGATCGTCTGACTGGCGTCGCCGACCACGCACAGGTTCTCCCGGTCGCCGAGCCAGAGCTCCAGCAGCCGCTGCTGGAGGGGGCTGACGTCCTGGTACTCGTCCACGACGAAGTGCTGGTACTGGGCACGGACCTGTTCGGCGATGTCCTGCCGGTCCTGGAGGACGGCCACGGTGAGCAGCAGGACGTCCTCGAAGTCGATGACCGCGCGCTCCCGCTTGAGGTCCTCGTAGGCGGAGTAGAGCTGGGCGATCTCCGCCGGGTTGCGGGGGGCCTCGCGGCCGGCCTTCGCGGCTGCGAGCGCGTAGTCGGCGGGGACGGTCTGGGTGACCTTGGACCACTCGATCTCGGCGGTCACGTCCCGCAGCTCGCCGCGGTCCAGCCGGATGCGGCAGGCGGCCGCGGCGTCGGCGACGAGCTGGATCTTGCGGTCGACGAGCCGGGGCATGGAGCCACCGATGGCTTTCGGCCAGAAGTACTGGAGCTGGCGCAGCGCCGCCGAGTGGAAGGTGCGGGCCTGGACGCCGACGGCGCCGAGCTGACGCAGCCGGCCGCGCATCTCCCCGGCGGCGCGGTTGGTGAAGGTGACGGCGAGCACGCTGGACGGCTGGAGGATGCCGGCGCGCACCCCGTAGGCGATGCGGTGGGTGATCGCCCGGGTCTTGCCCGTACCGGCGCCCGCAAGCACGCACACCGGACCGTGCAGGGCGGTGGCAACCTCGCGCTGCTCGGGGTCGAGCCCTTCGAGCACCGCGTCGGCCGAGTCCGGTACCTGCGGGAAGAGGGTGGAATGCGTTGCTGCTGTCACACCGCCATGCTGCCAGGTCGCCGGAGACGGGTGAGCCGGTTGTCCACAGGCAGGCCCTCGCAGTCATATGAATGCGGCAGGCCTGCCGTCTGCATGCGACAGGCCTCACGTCGGCAGGACAGCACGGGACGCCCCGGGAATGGTGACGCTTTCAAGCACGTTCCCCCACTGCGAGAACTTCCCCGAGTCGCCGAAGGAGCGCGAAGACATGCCGGGCACTGTGACGATGTACAGCACCACGTGGTGCGGCTACTGCCGTCGGCTGAAGAGCCAGATGGACCGCGAGGGCATCGAGTACACCGAGATCAACATCGAGCAGGACCCGGAGTCGGCGGCCTTCGTGGAGAAGGCGAACGGTGGGAACCAGACCGTTCCCACTGTTCAGGTAGTTCCCTCCAGTGGTGGCAGTGAGGTCGTGATGACGAACCCGAGCCTTGCCCAGGTGAAGCAGGCGCTCGGCGTCTGACCTCGTCATTTCGCACAGCGGCCCTCGCCTCTGCCTTGAGCGCGGGGGCCGCTTCGTTCGCCGAGTCTTCTACCGCCGCTTCCAGAAGCTCATCAGTTCGGCCAAGGCTCGGATGATCTCCGGTCGGTGCCCTGGCTCGGCATCCCTCAGCGCAATGACCAGAGCCGACAACATCATGACGGCCAAGAGCGCCACGAAGGCCAGCAATACATACGGCCCTGAAATGGCCAGCTCCTGCATGACGGCCCACACAGCGCCCCCTCCTCGACGGGTCTGACCGCCGTCTTCGAGAAGGGTGAGAGGGGGCCGTCCCTGCCGGGGCGGCCCCCTGTGCTGTGCGCGGGGCTGCCGCGCCGGGCTCTTTTCCGGGCGCGGGGCTGCTCCGTCGGGGTCAGAACACGCTGCGGGTCGGCAGGGGCTTGCCGTACCACAGCTCGATCAGGCGGGCCGCGATCGAGATGCCGTAGGGCGGCAGCACCTCGCCGGAGGCGAAGGCCGCGTCGAGTTCCTCGCGGGAGAACCAGCGGGCCTCGTGGATCTCGTCGCCGTCCACGTCGATGCCGGTCGAGGTGGCGCGGGCGACGAAGCCCAGCATCAGGCTCGAGGGGAAGGGCCAGGGCTGGCTGGCGATGTACTCGACCTCGCCGACGGTGATCCCGACCTCCTCGTGGACCTCGCGGCGCACCGCCTGCTCGATGGACTCGCCGGGCTCGACGAAACCGGCGAGCGTGGAGAAGCGGCCCTCGGGCCAGTGAACCTGGCGGCCGAGCAGGATACGGTCGCGGTCGTCGGTGACGGCCATGATCACGGCCGGGTCGGTGCGCGGGTAGTGCTCGGCGCCGCAGGCGGGGCAGCGGCGGATGTGACCGGCCGCGGCGATGACGGTGCGCTCGCCACAGCGGGAGCAGAAGCGGTGGGTGCGCTGCCAGTTCTCCAGTCCCACGGCGTGCACCATCAGTCCGGCGTCGCGCGGATTCAGCAGCAGGCCGGCCTCTCTGAGGCCCGCCGGGCGGGCGGACTGGTCCATGCGGCCGGGCAGTGAGTCCTTCTGGAGTGCGAAGTAGCTCACGCCGTCCTGGTCGATGCCGAGGAAGTAGCGGTGCGCCTCGGTGAGCGGGGCCTCGAAGGAGGGGGTCATGACGAGTTCGGTACGCCCGTCCGCAGTCTCGTCGATGAGGACCTGGCCGCCGGAGACCACGAAGCAGCGCGTCGAGGGGTGGCTCCACGCCGCCGCGAGCCAGGCCTCGTCGAGCCGGTGGTGGGCGGCGCGGTCGATGCCGCTCGGGGCGGTGAGCGAGACGGGGCGGTCGGTGTGGTCGGTCCTGGTGGTCACGGGTGCTTCCAACTCCCCCGGTGGAACGGATTGTGTCGGCGGACGGTTCGTCGGGACGGACGGCGGGAGGCGACCGGGTGGGCGGCGCGCAACGGTGCGGGGCCCTTCAAGTGTGCCCCGCGCGGGCGGCCGGTACGGACGCGCGGAGTGTGCTCAGGGTGCGGGCCGCCAGTTCTCCGCGAGGTCGCCCCACAGGTACGCGGTGGTCTCGACGCCCTTGAGGAGCAGATCGAGCTCGACCTTCTCGTCGGGGGCGTGCCATCCGTCGGACGGGACCGAGATGCCGAGGAAGAGCACCGGGCTGCCGAGGACGTCCTGGAGGTCGGCGACCGGGCCGGAACCGCCTTCGCGGGTGAAGCGGACGGGTGCGTCGAAGGCGCGGCCCATGGCACGGACCACGGATTGCAGGGCCGGGTGGTCCAGCGGTGTCAGGCACGGGCGGGTGGCGGGGCTGAAGGAGATCTCGCAGCGGATTCCCTCGGGCACCTGTCCGGACACCCAGTCGCGGACGGCTTTCTGCACGTGCTCCGGGTGCTGGCCGGCGACCAGCCGGAAGGACAGCTTGACCATGGCGGAGGACGGGACGATCGTCTTGCTGCCGGGGCCCTGGTAGCCGCCGCCGATGCCGTTGACCTCGGCGGTGGGGCGGGCCCAGATGCGCTCCAGGGTGGTGTATCCGGCCTCGCCGTGGGTGCTGCGGGACTTGGCGGTGTGCAGCCACCGCTCCTCGTCGAAGGGAAGTTGGGCGAAGAGTTCGCGCTCGCGCTCGGTGAGTGCGACGACGCCGTCGTAAAAACCGGGGATCGCCACGCGCGCGTGCTCGTCGTGCAGGGCGGCGACCAGGCGGGCGACGGCGGTGGCCGGGTTGGGCACCGCGCCGCCGAAGGAACCGGAGTGGATGTCCTGGTCGGGCCCGTACAGCCGGATCTCGCACTCGGCGAGGCCGCGCATGCCGGTGCACACGGTGGGGGTGTCCTCGGACCACATGCCGGTGTCGGAGATGATCACGGCGTCCGCGGCCAGCCGGTCGGCGTGCTGCTCGACGAGGGTGCGGAAGTGCGGGGAGCCGGACTCCTCCTCGCCCTCGATCAGCAGCTTGAGGTGCACGGCCGGGGTGGTGCGGCCGGTGGTGGCGAGGTGCGCCCGGACGCCGAGGGTGTGGAAGAAGACCTGCCCCTTGTCGTCGGCGGCACCGCGCGCGTAGAGGCGGCCGTCCCGGACGACGGGTGCGAAGGGCTCGCTGCTCCAGCCGTCCTCGTGGGCGGCGGGCTGCACGTCGTGGTGGCCGTAGACCAGCACCGTGGGTGCCTCGGGGTCGTCGGAGGGCCATTCGGCGTAGACGGCCGGGGCGCCCGGGGTCTGCCAGACCTCGGTGGTCGGGAAGCCGGTCTCCTCGAGCTTGGCGGCGAGCCAGTCGGCGCTGCGGCGCACGTCGGCGGCGTGGTCGGGCCGGGCCGACACGGAGGGGATCCGCAGCCAGTCGGCGAGGTCGTCGAGGAAGGCGGCGCTGTGCTGCTCGATGTACGTACGGACGGCGCTGACGGCACTGTCAACGGGCTGGCTCATGGTCAGGAGCCTATCGGCCCGCGGCGGTGTCCTCGGAGTGCGGTATCTCACCGGTCGTCGGTCCCTCCAGCAGCAGCCGCTCCAGTTCCGCGCGTCCGGGCAGCGCCTCTGGGCGCACGACCTCGCCGGTGCGTACGTACAGGAACGCGGCGGTGACGGAGTCCAGGGGGACGTTCTGCTGTTCGGCCCAGGCGAGCCGGTAGACGGCGAGCTGGAGCGGATCGGCGGTGCGGCTCCGGTTGGTCTTCCAGTCGACGATCTCGTACGTGGCCCCGTTTCCGTCGCCCTCCTTGTAGACGGCGTCGATGCGGCCCCGCACCACGCGTCCGGCGATGGACAGCTGGAACGGTGCCTCGACGCGGTAGGGGGTGCGGCGGGCGTACCGGGTGCGTTCGAAGGCATCCTTGAGGGCCTCGAGGTCGCGTTCGTCGGCGATCTCGGCGTCGCCGCCGGGCAGCTCCTCGGGCTCCAGCAGGGGCAGCGTCAGCTCCTCGAAGCGTGCCTCGACCCAGGCGTGGAAGCGGGTGCCGCGGCGTGCGGCGGGCTGCGGCGGGCGGGGCATGGGCCGGGCCAGCTCCTGGGCGAAGCCGTCCGGGTCGGCGGCCAGGCGCAGCAGTTGGGAGGCGGTCAGCGACGCGGGCAGCGGGACGTCGGTCACGGCGTCCCGGGCGCGGAGCAGCTCCCCGGTGAGCGCGTCGAGGTCGCGGTCCCAGGAGGCGACGATGCGGGCCTCCTCGGGGGTGAGGCGGCCGGACACCGGCTCCGTGGGGCGGGGTCCGGGGGTGTGCTCCGTGCGGGTGGGCTGCGGGGGCGGCGCCTGGTGCGGCACGGTCGGGCGTGCGGGGCGCCGGGAGTCCCATTCGCCGGGATCGTCCTCGGAGCGGGGGTCGGTGCGGGCGGTCTGCTCCGGGACGGGGATGTGGTCGGGGTCGGGGATGTGGTCGGGGGGGATGTGGTCGGGGGGGATGTGGTCGGGGTCGGGGATGTGGTCGGGCTCGTTGGCGTCCTCCGGGACGTCGTCGGGGAAACCGTCGTCGTAGCCCTCCGCGAAGTCCATGGGGAGGTCTTCCGGGAAGTCCTCCGGCACGGGGCCGGGTCCGCCGTGGAAGTCGTCGTCGTCCGGCGGGGGCGGCCAGTCGGGGTCGTCGTACGTGTCCGTGTCGTGCACGGCGGCGGGATCGGTGGCGATGCGGTCCAGGTGGGCCAGGACGGTCTCGGCGGCCGCCCGGCGTCTCCTGAGGGCGGCGTCGTCCAGGGGCAGGGGCCACGCCTGGTCGTCGGCGGCCCGGCGCAGGGCGGGGTTCTCGGCTTCCTCGGCGGGCTCGTCCGCCCACGCCTCGATCTCGCCGTAGCCGGCGACGCAGTGGTCGTACAGGGCCCGGAGGAAGTCGGACGGGCCGCGCGGCTTCTTCTGGGTGGGGCCCCACCAGTGGCCGGAGCCGAGCAGCAGGGAGCGGGGGCGGGTGAAGGTGACGTAGCCGAGGCGTAGTTCCTCGGTGTGCTGGTGGTCCTTCATGGCCTGGTGGAAGGCCTTGAGGCCGCGGGCGTCCCAGGAGGGGACGTCGGGCAGGGTGTCGGCGTCGCCGCGCAGTTCGTGCGGCAGGACCTTGCCCTGGGCGGTCCACTTCTCCCGCCCCTGGCCGCTGGGGAAGGTGCCCTTGACCAGTCCGGGGACGGCCACGACGTCCCACTCCAGGCCCTTTGACTTGTGCGCGGTCAGCACCTTGACGGTGTTCTCCCCGCCGGGCAGCGCATTGTCGAGGCCCTTTTCGTACTGGGCGGCGGTGCGCAGGAAGCCGAGGAAGGCGAGCAGGGTGGCCTCGTTGTCGCCGGCGGCGAAGGAGGCGGCGATGTCCAGGAAGTTGGAGAGGGTCTCGCGGCGGCGTGCGGCGAGGGCGTGCGGCGACGCGGAGAGTTCCACCTCCAGGCCGGTGACGGCGAGGACCCGGTGCAGGACGTCCATCAGCGGGTCGGCCAGAGAACGGCGCAGGTCGCGCAGTTCCGCGGCCAGGCGGGCGAAGCGCACGCGCGCGTCCGGCGAGAAGGGCAGCCCGTCGTCGTCCCAGCGGCCGTCGAGCGGCGTCTCCAGGAAGGTGTCGAGGGCATCGGCGAGCGAGACGACCTCCGACGGGTCGACGCCCTCGACGGCCGCGGCGAGCCGGCGGTCGGGATCGTCGCCGTCCGCCACGCGCGCGTGCGCCACGAGCAGTCGGGCGCGCCTGCCCAGCAGGGCGAGGTCGCGCGGGCCGATGCGCCAGCGCGGGCCGGTGAGCAGACGGACGAGGGAGGCGTTGGCGCCGGGGTCCTGGAGCACCTCGCAGACGGCGACCAGGTCGGCGATCTCGGGCAGGTGCAGCAGTCCGGACAGGCCCACGACCTCGACGGGGACGTCCCGGGCGACCAGGGCGCCCTGGATCTCGGCGAAGTCGGTCGCCGTGCGGCACAGGACGGCGATCTCGCCGGGCGCCTTGCCGGTGCGCACCAGGTGGGCGATGGAGTCGGCGAGCCAGCCGATCTCCTCGGCGTGGGTGGGCAGCAGGGCGCAGCGGACCGTGCCGTCGCGTTCGGCGCCGGGGGCCGGGCGGAGGGCCTCCACGCCCGCGTGCATGGCCCGCAGCGGCTCGGCGAGGCCGTTGGCGAGGTCCAGCAGGCGCCCGCCGCTGCGGCGGTTCTCGCTGAGCGACTGGCGGGTGGCGGGGCGGCCGTCGGTGTGGGGGAAGTGCTCCGGGAAGTCGTCGAGGTTGGCGACGGACGCGCCGCGCCACCCGTAGATCGCCTGACAGGGGTCGCCGACGGCGGTCACGGGGTGCCCGGTGCCGCCTCCGAACAGGCCCGCCAGGAGGACGCGCTGGGCGACCGAGGTGTCCTGGTACTCGTCGAGCAGGACCACCCGGAACTCGTCGCGCAGGACGCGGCCCACCTCCGGGATGGCGGCGAGCCGGGCGGACAGGGCGATCTGGTCGCCGAAGTCGAGCAGGTCGCGGTCGCGTTTGGCGGCCCGGTAGCGCAGCACGAGCTCGGCGAGTTCGCGCCGCGCGGCGGCGGCGTCGGGCACCTTGCGCAGATCGGCGTTGGTCAGCCTGGTGTTCCGGAGGCTGCGCAGCAGCTCGCCGTCGTACGCACGCAGGTCCTCCGGCCGTACGAGGTGCTCGGCGAGCTCGGCGTCGAGGGTGAGGAGGTCGCCGACGAGGTCCGGGAAGGAGCGGGTCAGGGCCGGGTAGGGGCCGGGGGACTCGCGCAGGACACGCGCGGCGAGCTGGTAGCGGGTGGCGTCGGCGAGCAGCCGGGAGGAGGGTTCCAGGCCGATGCGCAGTCCGTGGTCGGTCAGCAGACGGCCCGCGAACGCGTGGTACGTGGAGATCACCGGCTCGCCCGGCGGGTCGTCAGGGTCGATGGCGTCCGGATCGGTGACGCCGGCCTTGATCAGCGCCTTGCGGACGCGTTCGGCGAGCTCCCCGGCGGCCTTGTTGGTGAAGGTGAGGCCGAGCACCTGTTCGGGGGCGACCTGGCCGGTGCCGACCAGCCACACCACGCGTGCCGCCATCACCGTCGTCTTGCCCGATCCGGCCCCGGCCACGATCACCTGCGGGGCGGGCGGCGCCGTGATGCAGGCCGTCTGCTCCGGGGTGAAGGGGATGCCGAGGAGCTCCTTGAGCTGATCGGGATCGGTGATACGAGCGGGCACGTCCGAGAGGCTATCGGCGACCACTGACAGGAGATGCCGGCATCGCCTGCCGGGAGCGAAGAGCCGCAGGTCGGCACGGGTGGTGGGATGCGTCACGCCTGTCCCGCGACCCTGCGGACCGGCTCCGGTCACTCGACCACGTGGCGTCCCTCGGGCCGGGCGCTGCACGACGCGCGGAACGCACAGTGCGTGCAGTGCTGGCCGCTGCTCGGCGTGAACCGTTCGTCGAGGACCTTCCCGGCCGCCGTGGCCAGCAGATCGCCGACCCACTCGCCCGTCGGTGGCTCCTGGGCCTGGACCTTGGGCAGGGTCTCGCCGCCGTCCCGTCCGGCGGCGCCCTGACGCAGCTGGACGAGTTCGGCACCGCCCGGCTCGGGTCGCACGCCGTCGAAGACGTCGTCGACGGCGCCCTCGCGGACCGCCAGCTGGTAGACGGCGAGCTGGGGATGGCGGGCCACCTCGGCGGCGCTGGGCGCCTGCTTGCCGGTCTTGAAGTCGACGACGTACGCGCGGCCCTCGCCGTCGGCCTCGACCCGGTCCATCTGGCCGCGGATGCGCACCTCGTAGTCACCCGCCTCGAGGGTGACGTCGAAGTCGTGCTCGCTGGCCACCGGGGTCCGTCCCGTGCGGTCCATGACGTGCCACTTCAGGAAGCGCTCGAGCGCCACGCGCGCGTGCTCCTTCTCCTGCGCCGACTTCCACGGCGCGTCGAAGGCGAGCGCGTTCCACACGGAGTCGAGGCGTTCCATGAGCACGGCGAGGTCGGCGGGGGTGCGCCCGGAGGCGACCTCGTCGGCCAGGACGTGGACGACGTTGCCGAAGCCCTGGGCGGCGGTCGCGGGCGCGTCGGCCTTCACCTCGCGGCCCAGGAACCACTGGAGCGCGCAGGTGTTGGCGAGCTGGTCGAGGGCGCTGCCGGAGAGCACGATTGGCTGGTCCCGGTTGCGCAGCGGGACCTTGCTCTCCGTCGGGTCGAACATGCCCCACCAGCGGTAGGGGTGCGCGGACGGAACCAGGGGGCGTCCGTCCTCGTCGGCGAGGGCGGCGAGCCTGGCCAGTCGGCGGGCTGCGGCCTCCCTGAGGGCGTCGGAGACGCGCGGATCGACCGTGGTGGCGCGCAGTTCGGCGACGAGCGCGGCGACGGAGAGCGGCCGGCGCGGACGGCCGGTGACGTCCCGGGGCTCGGCTCCGAGCTCGGTCAGGAAGCGGGAGGGCTGGTCGCCGTCGTCCGCGGGGGCCTTCACGGCCGTCACGACGAGACGGTCACGCGCGCGGGTGGCGGCGACGTAGAACAGGCGGCGCTCCTCGGCGAGCAGCGCGCCGGGGGTGAGGGGTTCGGCCAGGCCGTCCCGGCCGATGCGGTCGGCCTCCAGCAGGGAGCCGCGGCGGCGCAGGTCGGGCCACAGCCCTTCCTGGACGCCTGCCACGACGACCAGGCTCCACTCCAGGCCCTTGGCGCGGTGCGCCGTCATCAGCCGGACGGCGTCGGGGCGGGCGTCCCGGCGCGTGAGGGTGTCGGCGGCGATGTCCTCGGCCTCGATCTCCTCGAGGAAGTTCAGGGCGCCCCGGCCGCCGGTGCGCTCCTCCGCACGGGCGGCGGTCGCGAACAGCGCGCACACGGCGTCGAGGTCCCGGTCCGCGTTGCGTCCGGCCGCGCCGCCGCGCCGGGCGGAGCGCTCCAGGCGCTGGGGCCAGGGGGTGCCGTCCCACAGGTCCCACAGGGCCTCCTCCGCCGTGCCGCCACCGGCGAGGCGCTCGCGGGCCCTGCGCAGCAGTGCGCCGAGACGCTGGGCGCCCCGCGCGTAGGCGGGGTCGTGCACTGCGAGCCGCTCGGGCTCGGCGAGCGCCCGCGCGAGGAGCACGTCGGAGGGCGGCGGCAGGGGATTGCCCGCGGCCCGCTCCTCCTCGCGCAGGGCCCGGCCGAGGCGGCGCAGGTCGGCTGCGTCCATGCCGGCGAGGGGCGAGGTGAGCAGGGTGAGCGCGGTCTCGGTGTCGAGCCAGCAGTCGTCCGCGGGGCGGGCGGCGTCCTCGACGGGGCTGCCGACCGGGTCCACGACCTCGCCGCTACGCCCGTCGCGGCCGCGGGCCGGCTCGGTCACGTCGTGGGCGTCGGTTCCCGGGGGGCCCGGCTCGGCGTCCGGCGTGATGACATTCGGTGAGGCAGCGCCCGGCTCTGCGACGCCCGGCGTGATCCCGCCCGGCACGGCGCTGCCCGGTACGGCGGCGCCCGGCGGGATCGCACCCGGCACGACGGCCCCAGGCTCGGCGGCGCCCGGTGTCATCCCGCCCGGCACGGCACCCCCCGGCACGGCACTGCCCGGCTCTGCGACGCCCGGCCCCGCAGTGTCGTCGGTGTTCCCGCCGGGCCGCGCCGCGCCCTCGGGCTCGCCGTCGGCGCCCGCGTCGGGGCCGTTCCGCCGGGGCCCGGCAGCGGTGTCCCCGGCGCCGTCACGGCTCACCCGCCGGACGGCCTCCGCAGCCTCCGCAGTCGCCACCGCACGGAGGGCCGTCAGCAGTGGTGCCACCGCCGGCTCGTGGCGCAGAGGCAGGTCGTCGCCGTCGATGTCCAAGGGGACGCCGGCCGCGGTGAGCGCGCGGCGGACGGTGGGGATCGTGCGGGAGCCGGCGCGCACCAGGACGGCCATGTCGCTCCAGGCGACGCCGTCCTCGAGGTGGGCCCTGCGCAGGACGTCCGCGATGTTGTCCAGCTCCGTGCCGGGGGTCGGGTAGGTGTACACCTCGACCCGGCCGCCCTCCCGCACCGGCATGAGCTCCCGGTGCGCGCGGGCCTTCTCGGCGGGCAGCCGGGGCAGCGGCATGCGCTGGGTCACGAGCCGGGTGGCGGCCAGCAGGGCGGCACGGGAGCGGCGGGAGGTGCGCAGCACCTCGACCGGGGCCGGGCGGCCGTCCGCGCGGGGGAAGGCGTGCGGGAAGTCGAGGATCCCGTTCACGTCCGCGCCGCGGAAGGCGTAGATCGACTGGTCGGGGTCCCCGAAGGCGACGAGGGTGCGGCCGCCGCCGGCCAGCGCGTGCAGCAGTCGCACCTGCGCCGGGTCGGTGTCCTGGTACTCGTCGACGTAGACCGCGTCGTACCGCGCGGCCAGCTGCCGGGCGACCTCGGGGCGGCGGGCGAGGAGCACCGCGCGGTGCACCAGTTCCGCGTAGTCGAGCACGCCCTGGAGGTCGAGGACGTCGAGGTACTCGGCGAGGAAGGCGGAGGCGGCCCGCCAGTCGGGCCGTCCGATGCGGCGGGCGAAGGCGTCGAGGGCTTCCGGACCGAGACCCAGCTCACGGCTGCGGGCGAGGACCGCGCGGACCTCGTCCGCGAAACCGCGCGTGGTCAGACAGGCGCGCAGTTCGTCCGGCCAGCGCACGTGCGCCAGGCCGAGCCGCTCCAGGTCCGCCTGGCCGGCCAGCAGCTCGCGGACGGTGACGTCCTGCTCCGGGCCGGAGAGCAGCCGCAGCGGCTCGACGAAGAGGGCGCTGTCCTGGTGGGCACGGACCAGGGCGTAGCAGAACGAGTGGAACGTGGTCGCCCGTGGGGCGCGTGCCGCTCCCATGCGCAGCGCCATGCGGTCCCGCAGCTCGACGGCCGCCTTGCGGCTGAACGTCAGTACCAGCACGCGCTCGGGATCCCCGCCGCGGGCGATCCGCGCGGCCACGGACTCGACGAGTGTGGTGGTTTTCCCCGTGCCGGGACCTGCGAGGACGAGCAACGGCCCGGCCGCGTGGTCAACCACGGAGCGCTGTGCGACGTCCAGTCGAGGGGGATTCGCGCGGGCCGGCGGGGTACGCACCAGTCGATAGGCGCCACGATTCCCCCGCCGCACCCTGGGGTGCGACAGGCCGCTGGTGGAGGAAGAGGAGCTCACGTGGTTCGCCGGTCCTGGTGGGTGTGCTGGTCGGCCTCCCCCCGCGCGTGCAGGGCGGTGGCCGCGGTATGAGGGGGAGACTCGGAGCCGACGCTACGCCGACGGGAACCACGGAAGCAGGACTTCCGCTTCTTCCCTCCGGGCTCACATGGCACGCGAGCCCCTCATTCCACGAACGTACGTCATGCCACGGACGTCCCCCATTTCCCCCGTACGGATCACGGGTCACACGGGAGGGCGTCGAATGGCGGAAGCTGTCAGGTGTGACCCTCCGCCCGACCGCCGCCGTCCCACCTCGCCCGTCGCATGTCGAGGCGCGGCAGATGCCCCTCGGCGGTCCGGCCGGCCTCCCTCAGCGGCGTGCCCTCCGCGCGGTAGTGGCCGAGGGCTCGCAGCTCGTGCCCCGGCAGCAGGACACCGTCCGCGCGGACCACGCGCCACCACGGCACCACTCCCCCGTACAGCGCCATCACGCGTCCGACCTGCCGGGGACCCCCCTCTCCCAGCCACTCGGCCACGTCGCCGTAGGTCATGACGCGCCCGGGCGGGATGAGCTCGGTCACCTCCAAGACGCGCTCGGCGTACTCGGGCAGGGCGTCGGCGGGCTCCGGGTCGACGCCGGGCGGAAGGCTCTCCTGGCTCATCCGGCCCATCCTGCACCACGTCACCGACAGCGCGACGGCCACGCGCGCGTACCCGTCCGCCTCGCCCGCGGGGGGCGCTCGGGACGGACAGCGCGGGCCCGCATTCGGACCCTGATGGCCCCTTGTGGCGGCGCGGCATGCCACCATCGTGCGGGCGGTGACTGGTGATACGAGATCAAGAAGAGACGATGAAGCAGCAGGGTGCGCACCCGGGGGACGGCGAGGGTACCCCTGAGGCTTCGTCGCGCCCCGGCACCGCGGACAGCCGCCCGCCACAGGGCGGCGACGGGAAGGACGCCGGCACCGAGGCGGCCGGAAGGAGAGCCGCTCTGGACGCCGACGATGCCAGTGGGGCCGGTGACGCCGGCGACACGGCGCACATCGACGAGGTCGAGGGCGACGAACCCCTGCTCCCCGCGCGGGTGCACCGCCCCTCGGACCTGATGCGGCTCCTGGTCGGCGTGCTCGCCGTCGTGGTGCTGCTGGCGATCGCCGCCTTCGCACACGGCACCACCTCGGGGCTGGAACAGGACATCAACAAGGGCACCGGGCAGGCGCCCGACCTGCTCATCAAGATCGCGGGCCTCGCCTCCAGCATCGCCATCCTCCTCGTACCGGTCGCCTTCGCCATCGAACGGCTGATCAAGCGCGACGGACTGCGGATCGCCGACGGCGTGCTGGCGGCGGTCCTCGCACACGGAGTGACGCTCGCCACGGACCTGTGGGTCGCCCGGGCCGCCCCGGACTCGATCCAGGAGGCGCTCACCCAGCCCTCCCCCGGTGACATCCACGCCCTCACCGACCCGGTGCACGGCTATCTCGCGCCGGTCATCGCCTATATGACCGCCGTGGGCATGTCACGTCGGCCCCGATGGCGCGCGGTGCTGTGGGTCGTGCTGCTCCTCGACGCCTTCTCGATGCTCGTCACCGGGTACACGACCCCGTTCTCGATCATCCTGACGGTGCTGATCGGCTGGACCGTGGCCTACGGCACCCTCTACGCGGTCGGCTCGCCCAATGTGCGCCCCACCGGCCGGACCCTGATGGCCGGCCTGCGGACCGTCGGCTTCCGGCCCGTGACCGCCTCTCGCGAGGAAGCGACGGACGCCTCGGAGACCGGCGACCGGGGTCGCCGCTACTTCGTCACCCTGGAGGACGGTGCACCGCTCGACGTGACGGTGGTCGACCGTGAGCAGCAGGCCCAGGGCTTCTTCTACCGCGCGTGGCGCAATCTGACCCTGCGCGGCTTCGCCACCCGCAGCAGTCTCCAGTCGCTGCGCCAGGCCCTGGAGCAGGAGGCGCTGCTGGCGTACGCGGCCATCGCGGCCGGGGCCAACGCTCCCAAGCTGATCGCGACCTCCGAGCTCGGCCCCGACGCGGTCATGCTCGTCTACGAGCACACCGGCGGGCGCACTCTCGACTCACTGCCCGACGAGGAGATCACCGACGAGCTGCTGCGCGACACCTGGCACCAGGTGAGGGCCCTTCAGTCCCGGCGCATCGCGCACCGCAGGCTGGTGGGCGACGCGATCCTGGTGGATCGTTCCGGCACGGTGATCCTCACCGACCTGCGGGTCGGCGAGATCGCGGCCGGCGACCTGCTGCTGCGCATGGACGTCTCCCAGCTGCTGGTGACGCTCGGCCTGAGGGTCGGCGCCGAACGGGCGGTGGCGACCGCGGTGAGCGTGCTGGGCCCCGACGCGGTGGCCGACTGCCTGCCGATGCTCCAGCCCATCGCCCTGAGCCGCTCCACGCGCGCGACGCTGCGCAGACTGGCCCGGGAGCGGGCGGAGCGCGAACGCGAGGCCGTCCTGGAGGCCTCCCGGCACACCAAGCAGATCCGCGCGGAGACGGCCGCGGACGACACGCCCGGGTTGACGCCCGGGAAGCCGGACAAGAAGGCGGTACGCGCGGAGCAGCGGGCCGAGAAGCGGGCCATCGACGAGGCCCTCGAGGAAGCACGCGAGGAAGACCTGCTCACCCAGATCCGGCACCAGGTGCTCCGGATCCGGCCGCAGGCGCCGGTCGAACCGGCCCGCCTCGAGCGGGTCCGGCCCCGCACGCTGATCAGCGTCATCGCGGGGGCCATCGGCGCCTACTTCCTGCTGACGCAGCTCACCCACATCGAGTTCGGGCCGCTGATCTCCAACGCCGAGTGGGGCTGGGTGGCCGCGGCAGTGCTGTTCTCGGCGGGCAGCTACTTCGCGGCGGCCATGGCCCTGCTCGGGTTCGTGCCGGAGCGCGTGCCGTTCCTGCGGACGGTGGCGGCGCAGGTCGCCGGCTCGTTCGTGAAGATCGTCGCCCCGGCGGCGGTCGGCGGTGTCGCCCTGAACACCCGCTTCCTCCAGCGCGCCGGGGTGCGGCCCGGTCTCGCGGTGGCCAGCGTCGGTGCGTCCCAGTTGTTCGGCCTGGGCTGTCACATCCTGATGCTGCTGGCCTTCGGCTATCTCACCGGCACCGAGAAGACTCCGTCGCTCTCGCCGTCCCGCACGGTCATCGCGGGCCTGCTCACGGTGGCGGTGCTGGTGCTCGTGGTGACCTCGGTGCCATTCCTCCGGAAGTTCGTCGTCACGCGCGTGCGGTCCCTCTTCGCGGGCGTCGTGCCGCGCATGCTGGACGTGCTGCAACGGCCGCAGAAGCTGGTCACCGGCATCGGCGGCATGCTGCTGCTGACCGCCTGCTTCGTGATGTGCCTCGACGCCTCGATCCGCGCGTTCGGCGACGAGACCACGTCCATCAGTCTCGCCAGCGTCGCCGTCGTCTTCCTCGCGGGCAACGCGCTGGGGTCGGCGGCGCCGACCCCGGGCGGTGTCGGCGCGGTCGAGGCGACCCTCACGGTGGGTCTGATCGCCGTCGGCCTCCCGAAGGAGGTCGCGGCTCCCGCGGTGCTGCTCTTCCGTCTGCTGACGCTGTGGCTGCCCGTGCTGCCGGGCTGGCTGGCCTTCAACCACCTCACGCGCAAGGAAGCACTGTAGGAGGCGGACGGCCCCGCCGGGCAACCGCACGACGGGCCCGCCCCCGGGCGCCGGGCGCCTACCTCGGACGGCCCGTGCCCCGCGCGTACCCCCCGGTACGCCCGCAGGATGGGAACATGCCCCACCCCTTCCGCCTGCGTGTCGCCGCCCTGACCGTCTCCGCCGTCCTGCTGCCCGCCCTGCTGGCGGGGTGCACCGAGGACACCGCCGAGGACGAGGACCTGACGGAACAGAAGCTCGGCTGGAGGGACTGCCCGGCCCCGGACGAGGCACAGGGCGGCGGCACGGCGCCGTCGCCCCTGCCGGGCGGCGCCGAGTGGCAGTGCGCCGACCTGAAGGCACCCCTCGACTGGGACGAACCCAAGGGCGAGACGATCGAGCTCGCCCTGATCCGGGCGAGGACGAGCGGCGGGGCCAAGGAGCGCATCGGCTCCCTGATCTTCAACTTCGGCGGCCCCGGCGGCTCCGGCGTCACCACGCTGCCCGCGTTCGGTGAGGACTACGAAGAACTGCGCACCCGCTACGACCTGGTGAGCTTCGACCCACGCGGGGTCGGCCGCAGTGCCCCCGTGATCTGCCAGAACGACCAGCAGCTCGATGCCTACTTCCAGCAGGACGCCACCCCGGACGACAGCGCCGAGCACACCGAACTCCTGAAGAACACCAAGGAGTTCAACGAGGCCTGCGAGAAGAACTCCCAGCGGATCCTGCCGCACGTGCGCACCACCGACGCCGCCCGTGACCTGGATCTGATGCGCCAGGTCCTCGGCGACGGCAAGCTGCACTACTTCGGCATCTCCTACGGCACCGAACTCGGCGGCGTCTACGCCCACCTGTTCCCCGGGAACGTGGGCCGCGCCGTCTTCGACGCGGTCGTCGATCCGACCGAGAACCCCGAGCAGGGTTCGCTCGGCCAGGCCCGGGGATTCCAGCGGGCGCTCGACAACTACGCCCGGTACTGCGTGTCCCGGACCGAGGACTGCCCGGTCGGGGACAGCGCTCAGGACGTGAAGGACCGTATCGCCAGGCTGCTGAGGGACCTCGACCGCCGGCCGATCCCGGGCATCTTCCCGCGTGAACTGACACAGACGGCGGCCACCGGTGGCATCGCGCAGGCCCTGTACTCGCAGGACTTCTGGGAGTTCCTCACGGACGGTCTGCAACAGGCCTACGACGGCGACGGAACGACCCTCATGTACCTGTCCGACTCACTCAACGGGCGCAGCCAGAACGGCGAGTACAGCAATCTCGTGCCCGCCAACGTCGCCATCAACTGCGCCGACGACAAGCCCCGGTACGACACGGCGGACGTGGAAGCCCGGCTGCCCGAGTTCCGGGCCGCCTCCCCCGTGTTCGGCGAATACCTGGCCTGGGGCATGCTCGGCTGCACCGACTGGCCCGTGCCGGGAGCCGCCGACCATCCCGAGGTCGGCGCGCCCGGCGCCGCGCCCATCCTGGTCATCGGCACCACGGGCGACCCGGCCACGCCGTACGAAGGGACACGGAAGATGGTGGCGGCGCTCGGCGAGGGAGTGGGCGTCGAGCTGACGTACCAGGGTCAGGGTCACGGGGCCTACGACAGCGGGAACAAGTGCGTGCAGGACGCCGTGCACGGCTACCTCCTGGACGGCGAACCCCCGGCAGCCGGCACGGTCTGCTCCTGAAGCGGGACCCCGCCGCATCGCCGTCACCGCGAACGCGCAGGTCAGCGAGTTATCCACAGGCTGCCCGGGCGCGAGCGCGATCTGCCTACCATGGCCGGACAGCCATCCGCGGCACGGTGCGGACGGCCTGCGAGGGGGGAAGCGACCCATGACGCGGTTCCATCGATGGACGGCCCTGGGGCTGGCCGCCGCACTGTTGACGGCCGGCTGCACCGGTGGCTCGTCCGGCGAGGACGACGCCGAGCGCGGCGGCACGGCACTCGACTGGGGGCGCTGCAAGCCCTCCGGGGATGCTCCCGCGCCCGGCGAGGAATGGCAGTGCGCCACGCTCCAGGTGCCGCTGGACTGGTCGAAGCCGGGCGGGGAGACGATCGGGCTGGCACTGATCCGGGCCAGGGCCACCGGAGACGACCGCCTGGGCTCACTGCTGTTCAACTTCGGCGGGCCCGGCGGCTCGGGCGTGGAGATGATGCCCTCCTATGCCGGCACCGCCGCGAAGCTGCGCGAGCGGTACGACCTGGTGAGTTGGGACCCGCGCGGGGTGGCCGCCAGCGAGGGCGTCCGCTGCCGCGCCGACAAGGAGATCCAGGCCGCCGAGGCGACCGTGGACACCACTCCGGACACCTCGGCCGAGGAGCAGGTGTTCCTGGGCGACGCGGCCGACTTCGGCAAGGGCTGCCAGAAGGACGCCGGGAAGCTGATCGGTCACGTCTCGACCACCGACTCCGCCCGCGACATGGACCGCATCCGCCAGGCCCTCGGCGACGAGAAGCTGAACTACTTCGGCATCTCCTACGGCACCGAACTCGGCGGCGTCTACGCCCACCTGTTCCCGGGGAAGGTGGGGCGGATGACGCTCGACGCGGTCGTCGACCCGAGCGCCGACACGCTGGGCCACGCGCGCAACCAGACGCTCGGTTTCCAGCGTGCGCTGAACAACTACCTCGAGTCCCGGGGCTCCGACCCCGAGCAGGGTACGCGCGAGATCGCGGACCTGCTGCAGCGGATCGACGCCGACCCGCTGCCGACGTCCACGCCCGGGCGGAAGCTGACGCAGACCCTGGCGCTCACCGGCATCATCCTGCCGCTGTACACGAAGGACGGGTGGCCGGTCCTGACCAGCGCCCTCGAGGCCGCGGAGAAGGGTGACGGCTCCGAACTGCTGGCACTCGCCGACGGCTACAACGAGCGCGACGCCTCGGGCCGCTACGGCACGACCACGCACTCGCAGCGGGTCATATCGTGCCTGGACGACAGCCAGCGGCCGACCATGGAGCAGACGAGGAAGGTGCTGCCGGAGTTCGAGAGGATCTCGCCGGTCTTCGGCGCCTCCCTGGCCTGGGACACGGCCGGCTGGTGCCACGACTGGCCGGTGCCCGGTCGCCACAGGACGCCGGAGGTGAGCGCGCCCGGCTCGGCACCGATCCTGGTGGTCGGCAACACGGGCGACCCGGCCACGCCGTACGAGGGCGCCCGGAGGATGGCCGACGAACTGGGCGAGGGCGTCGGTGTGGTGCTCACCTGGAAGGGCGAGGGCCACGGCGCGTACGGCAGTGGGAGCGACTGCGTCGACTCCGCGGTGAACGCGTACGTCCTGAAGGGCACGGTGCCTCGGGACGGCAAGGTCTGCTCATGACGACGGCGGGGGTCCGGGCCGGTCGGGTCAGTAGACCGGCAAGTCAGGACGCATAGCGCGTGACCTGCGTGTTTCCCGCGTCCTCACCCTTCCTGGGCCGTCGTGGGGCCGTCATCGGTGGCCGGGCCGTCCGCGAAGGCCCGGTTCACCGCCTCCCGGGTCCGCTTCTCGCTGCTGGGCATCAGGTGGGTGTACGTGCGCAGCGTGAAGCCCGGGTCATGGTGCCCGAGGTACTCGGACAGAGCGAGCTGCCATGAGGCGAGTGATCATGGCCCCGTAAGCTGATGGCGAGTCGGGCAGTCCGTGGACCTGTGCGCGAGTTCCACTGGGACGGTGCGCCATGTTGGGATAGCCCACCTATGGCCCGCTCCACAAGCACTCGACGTTAGCGCAAGGCGCTGGCGAGGTAAGCGTTGCGGGTTCTGATGAGGCGGGGCATGTACCAGCTCAGGACAGTGCGGTCGGCGACACGTCCGAGGAAGCCGAACGGCGAGGCAAAGTCGATGACGTCCCTCATTACGGTGCCGCCAGTGCCGTCCGGCTCGAAGTGATGACTGTGATGCCATCGCTTGAAGGGGCCGGCATCCTGCTCGTCCACGAAGCACCGGGGCGGGTCATACGCCGTAATGCGGGCGGTGAGTTGCCAGGTCAGGCCGAAGTGGCGGGCCTGGAAGGTCACCGTGTCGCCGAGTGAGAGTCCGCCTCGGGTCCTGCCACCGACCGCCCGCTCCGACGAATCGGCCATCGACCGCGTGTGTGCTTCCACGTCGAGGCATGCCTCGAACACCCGGTCCGGCGGTGCGGCGACGGCTGTCACGATCTCGAAGTGCGGCACCGGGCCATCCTAGAAGGGCGTGCTTGATCGCCGGTCGGTGGGGCCGGCGTGGTCAAGTGGTGGCGGGCATCCAGGGGCTGCCTCGCATGGCTTGCACGAGGACGTCGAGCATGGGCTGGTCCTGGCGGGCCACGGTGGCGAGGTAGGTGCGGATCGCGGCGAAGTCCTGGGCGCCTTGCAGGGTCCGCAGACATCCAGAGACCTTGATCCGCGGCGGTGGCTGCCAGCCCGTCGTCGACCGCGCGGTGAACCACCTATCCAGTTACGACGACATCACGCGTTCAAGGTCAGTAAGTCGCAGGTCAGCGTTGACCGATTACACGGGCGCCGGTCAGAGACCCGGCCCTTCAGTTCTTCGGGCCTGATCGCACTCGGTGAAGCATGACTCACCCATTGAGACTCCGCCAACCTCCCGTGGTCCACGACACGACTCCCCGTCCGGAGCTCGGGCCGTCCAGTCAGTACGCGTCCGGCAGGTCAATGACGTTGCCGTCCTGGTCGAGCGTGCGGGTAAGCCAATAGACGTCCCACTTGTCGTTGACCTGCTGCGGCACCTTGCCCTCCGGGTATCGCGTGTATCCCGCCGGGAGTTCATCACCGTTCGCCACGCAATCCCCACCGGGGCCGTTTACCTGCAAAACGGGGTACTTGCCTCTGCTGCAGACGTCCTCCTGGTACTTCAGGGCGGAACATCCGGTGAGTGCCACGACCGCGGCCGTGCCGGCAAGTGCACTACCAACGGCCTGGAACCTACCTGGTCGCAGGACGTTGGTGGGGCGGCTGATCCTGCGGGGCATGGGCACGACCGTCTCCTGTTGTTCGGCTTCCCCAACTCTTGCCGACGAAGGCCGCCAAGCCCTGAGTGCGCATACTCAGAAGCGCCCCGCGCGGATGCTCAACCCACCGCGGCCCGGGAGTGAGGGCGTCACGCAACGCCACCCCCTTTCTAGCCCCCAGGCCTGCCCCAAAAGGCGATCACCGTGTTGCCCCATCGGCGCCCTTCAATGGCCTGCACCACGCCAACCAGCGGGCCGTCTCGATCGTATGGCGGATACCGCCTTGCTCGTGGGGTCCGATGGAACTGCAGTACAGCAGCGAAGTACAGCAACCAACCTGACCACAGCCGGCTTTCACCGACCACAGACCCACGTTTGGTCAGCTGAGCAGCCCTCAGCGACCGCCCCGCCCGTAGTTTGCCTCGAGGAGGCTTGGCGCAGGTGTGGGGCCGTGTCGCTCTCGTGCAGAACGGCCGGGGCTCACACGGTCCAGCGGACCGTCACTGCTGGTGAGAGACGCTCCAGCCCAGGGCGGAGGGCACATTCGATTTACTACAGGACGAAGTGGTCGTTTGCCGGAAGCCAATCAACAAGTGCCCTTGGAGAGTAGGGCTCGGCAAGCGAATCACTGGCGCATTGTCAGCAGTTGCTGTGTTCACGACTTAACCGCGCAGAAACCAGCTGACCCAGTAAACACTTCGCCCCCAGGCGCGCAAGCGCCCTCCCGGGCGGGGAGCGGACGAGGCGCCCGTCAACGGAGGAGACTCAGCCCGGCTGCCGGGCTGGGCCGTCCCCGGTCCGTGCGAGGTCTGCCGACGTCGACCGACAACGACAGAAGCCCACGGCATCTGAACTGGTCAGAGCCGTGGGCTTCTTCAGGTCCGCTGGTCAGCGGAACCCGGTGATCAGTAGACCGGCTTCTCCGGCTCGATCTGGTTGACCCAGCCGATCACGCCGCCGCCCACGTGGACGGCGTCGGAGAAGCCCGCGGACTTCAGGACCGCGAGGACTTCCGCACTGCGGACACCCGTCTTGCAGTTCAAGACGATCTTCTTGTCCTGCGGCAGGCTCTCCAGGGCGGTGCCCATCAGGAACTCGTTCTTGGGGATCAGCCGAGCCCCGGGGATCGACACGATCTCGAACTCGTTGGGCTCACGGACGTCGATGAGCTCGATGTTCTCGCCGTCGTCGATCCACTCCTTGAGCTGCTTGGGAGTGATCGTGGAGTCGGCGGCCGCCGCCTGGGCCTCCTCGGAGACGACGCCGCAGAAGGCCTCGTAGTCGATGAGCTCGGTGACGGTCGGGTTCTCGCCGCAGACCGCGCAGTTGGGGTCCTTGCGGACCTTGACCTGGCGGTACTGCATCTCCAGGGCGTCGTAGATCATCAGGCGGCCGACGAGCGGCTCGCCGATGCCGGCGAGGAGCTTGATGGCCTCGTTGACCTGGATCGAGCCGACGGACGCGCACAGCACGCCCAGGACGCCGCCCTCGGCGCAGGAGGGGACCATGCCGGGGGGCGGGGGCTCCGGGTAGAGGCAGCGGTAGCAGGGGCCGTGCTCGGACCAGAACACCGAGGCCTGACCGTCGAAGCGGTAGATGGAGCCCCAGACGTACGGCTTGTTCAGCAGCACACAGGCGTCGTTGACCAGGTAGCGGGTCGCGAAGTTGTCCGTGCCGTCGACGATCAGGTCGTACTGGCTGAAGATGTCCATCACGTTGTCGGCCTCGAGCCGCTCCTCGTGAAGGATCACGTTCACGTACGGGTTGATGCCCTTGACGGTGTCACGGGCGGACTCGGCCTTGGAGCGGCCGATGTCGGACTGGCTGTGGATGATCTGGCGCTGCAGGTTCGACTCGTCGACCTCGTCGAACTCCACGATGCCGAGCGTGCCGACGCCCGCGGCGGCGAGGTACATCAGGGCCGGCGAGCCCAGGCCGCCGGCGCCCACGCAGAGCACCTTGGCGTTCTTCAGCCGCTTCTGCCCGTCCATCCCCACGTCGGGGATGATCAGGTGGCGGGAGTACCTGCGGACCTCGTCTACGGTGAGCTCGGGGGCCGGCTCGACCAGGGGTGGCAGCGACACGGGGACTCCGTTGGTCGGTCAATCACTACAGTTGTTCTCCCCGTAACAGTGCCATGGCCTTTTTCATTCCGAGACACCTGTTTCGACCCTCGAGACGATGTCGTCCCAGTAGCCGGGCAGGGCCTCCCACGGATCGGTGCTCCCGCCGCGGTCCGTGTGGTCGGTGAAGTAGATCGTCCCGGCGCCCTGCCAGCGGGCGATGCGCAGCGCCTCCTCCAGGTGGGGGCGGGGGACGCCGTGGACGAAATGGCAGAAGCGCTCCGGCGGATGGTCGGCCGTCCACTCGGCCACCTGCGACCAGCGGTAGTCGCTCCAGGGGCCGCAGAAGGTGACCAATTGGTCGGCGTTCTCGGCGTAGCCGGGGTACGGGTGGGTGCCGTGGCCCAGCACGATGTGGGCATCGTCACGGATCACGCGCAGCGCCCCGAGCGTACGGCGGACTTCGGGGAGCGCCGCACGGTCGGCGGGGCAGCCGCCGACGAGGAAGCCGTCGACCCGGTACCAGTCGACGAAGCGGTGCGCGTCCGAGACCACCTCGCCGAACGCTCGCATGCGGAGGTGGCCGAGGACCCGCACGCCTGCGTTGCGCAGGTGGCCCACCGCTTCCAGGCAGTGCGGATCGGGCCGGCTGCCGGGGCCGTCGGCCACGTTCAGGGCGACCCAGTGCAGCGGGGTGCCCGGGCGGGCGAGCTGGGTCCACTCGGCGGGGGCGAGGAGCGGGTGCGCCATGCCCGGCACACCCAGGCCGGGGCTGACGTCGGTGCAGGTGGTGCCCGGTGCGGTACTGGTCAGATACGGCATGCGGCCTCCATCCAGATGTCGGCCAGGGATTCCTCGAGGTTGATCCGCGGGCGCCAGCCGAGGCGGTCGCGGGCGGTGCGCACGTCGGCCTGCTGCCAATTGCCGCAGCCGTCGGGGTACGGGAAGGCGACGGGGGGCGTGTGGTCGGGGTCGGTGCGGGGGTGGCCGATGGCGGGCCTGAGGTGGGGCGTGTGGGAGCTGTGCGCGGCCTGCGTCACGTGGACCGCGTGGGTGGAGCTGGTCGCGTGCAGGGGGTGGCCGGGAGGGCCGTCCAGTTCGTGGAGGGCGCCGCCGTATCCGGCGACCCGGGCGAGGATCGCGGCGGCGTCGCGCAGGCGGACGGCGCGGCCGGAGCCGATGTTGATGACGCCCTGCGCCGCGGAGAGGGAGGCGGCGTGCACGGCGCGGGCGACGTCGCGCACGTCGACGAAGTCGCGCTGGGCGCCGAGACCGCCGAGTTTCAGCTCGCCGTCTCCGGACTGCATGGCGCGGCGCATGGCCTCCGCGAGGCGGCCGAGCGGTGAGCCGGCGGGGGTACCGGGGCCCACGGGCGAGAAGACCCGGAGGACGACGGCGTCCAGGCCCGAGCCGAGGACGAGCTCCGTGGCGGCGAGCTTGCTGACGCCGTACGGCCCGCCGGGGCGCGGCACGGCGTCCTCCGCCGTGGAGGAACCGGGCTGGCTCGGGCCGTACTCCGAGCTGCAACCGATCTGGACCAGGCGGGCGCCGCAGCCGCTGCGGCGCAGCGCCTCGCAGACGGTGGCGACGGCGACGGTGTTGTGGCGGGTGAGGTCGCGGGCGCCGCCCCGGGTGGCGCCGGCGCAGTTCACCACCACGCCGGGGTGGACGGCGTCCAGGAACCGGGTGAGGGCTCCGGGGCTTCCGGTGGCCAGGTCGAAGCGGACGTCGGCGTCGTCGCCGCGGCCGAGGGCGGTGAGCTGGACGGCGGGGTCGGCGAGGAGGCGGTCGGCCACGAAGCGGCCGATGTAACCGTTGGCTCCGATCAGCAGGACTCTCATCGGGCGACTCCTGTGGCGTCCGAGGCTGCTGGGCGGGTGATCATGCGGGGATCTCCTTCTTGCGTGGTCGGGTCGGGAACCGGGGCCCGGTCCGCTGGGGGTGCGCCGTCCATGCCTGGGGCGCCACCGCGGCCTCGGTGGGGTGCGTGCGGCACCCGGGATGGCGTGAGGGGCGGACCCGGGTGCGGTCACCGGGACTGCTCCGGGGGCGTGTGGGCCGAGGCCCGGGTGAGTTTCCTGGTGGCGTGGATCAGGAGGGCCAGGGCCGCCGCGCCGCAGGTGAGGGTGGGAACGGCGGGCGGGCCCCAGGTGGTGGTCAGGAGCTCCACCGGGGTGGAGAGGGCGGCACAGCCCGGGAGGCGGGCGGCGAAGACCGTGGCCAGGGCGGTCGCCTGGGCGGTGACCGTGGCGGTGAGCATCACCTTGGGGGCGTGGGTGAAGCCGTGGGTGGCGAGGAGGCGGGCCAGGAACAGGAGGGCGCCCAGGGTGAGGGTATGGGGGTGGGCGAGGGGCTCGTCCAGAGCCGCGGCGCAGAGGGGGACCATGGCTGTCAGGGCGCACAGGAACAGGGCGAAGCAGCCGAGAAGGAGGGGGCGGGCGGAGGCGGCGAAGTCCTCCAGGCCGCGGCTGGCCGCGAGGCGGCGGCGGGCGCGTGTGGTGAAGAGGTGGGTGGCCCAGGCCGCGGGGGCGCAGGCCAGGGTGAGGGCCAGGACCGGGGCGGTGCTGAGCGGCCAGCCGCTCTGCGGGGTGCCGTCGGGCAGATCGTCGGGCCCGCCGGCGAGCGCGGCGCCGAGGAGGCCGTCGCCCAGGAGCACATAGCCGATCAGCCAGCACGTCCGGCCGGCGGGCGTGCCCGGTGCCGTGCGGTCGGCGGTGCTCAGCGGCCCCCGGCGCAGGGCCGCGCGGAGGGCGAGGGCCACGGCGAGGGTCCCGGCGGCGGCCGCGTAGAGGCGCATCTCGCCGTGGGTGAGGCGCACCGCGGTCAGCGCGACGGCGCACAGGGCACCGGGGAGGAGGGTGAGGGCGGCCCAGGTGGCGCGTGCTTCGGGGGCCGCGGTGGGGGTGGCGGGCCGGGGGGTGTCGCCGTCGCGCGGCACGCGGGCGTAGAGCTCTTCCGCGAGGGAGAAGACGTCTCGGTGCCGGAAGCGTGCGGCGGTTCGGTCGGTCACGCCGTGGGCCTCGAGGCCCGCCGCGATCTCGAGGGGGTCCACCGCGCGTTCGCACAGTTCCCGGTGGCGGTGCAGCAGTGCCTTGACCGGGTCGCCCGCGCCGCGGCGGGGGCTGCGTCCGGGGGTGTCGAGTTCGCCCAGGTTGCTCATCGGACCGCCTCCGTGGCGCTTACCGGGGCATCCGCGGCCCAGGTGGGGACGGACCGGGGTCTGGGGGCCGGTCCCGTCCAGGGGCCGGGGACGTGGGCCTCGGCCGGGGTGGCGAAGGGAAGGGGGGCACCGCCGGCGTCCAGGAGGACGCGGCGGAGGGGGGTGTGCGAGACGATCTCCAGGTACATGCCGTGGAACGCGGCAACGTTCTGCTCGACCGTGAAGAGTTCGAGCGCGCGGGCACGCGCGGCGGCGCCGAGGCGCTCACGGCGCTCGGGGTCGCGCAGCAGGGACACGCACGCGTCGGCGAGCGCCCGGGGATTGCGCGGGGGTACGACGAGGCCGGTCCCGCCGATGACCTCGACCACCGCGCCGACGTCCGTGGACACCGTCGCGCGTCCGCAGAGCATGGCCTCGACCAGGCCGACGGGGAAGCCCTCGACGACGCTGGACAGGACGGTCACGGCGCCCGCGGCGTAGGCGTCGGCGGGCGTGGGCAGCTCGGGACCGCCGATCTCCTCGAAGGACACCGGGTTGTCGCCGACGCAGTGCGGGCCGTCGGCCTCGTCGGGGAAGAGCTGCGCGGCCAGCGCCCGGCAGTGGCCGAGGTAGGCGTCGCCCTCGGGGCCGGACGGGCCACCGACGATCCGCAGGCGGGCCTTGGGCTCCTCCTTGCGGATCTCCGTGAAGGCGTGCAAGAGGGAGACCAGGTCCTTGGCCGGCTCCACGCGGCCGACCCAGACCAGGGTGTCCGGGTCCGCGCACCGCGGGGACTCGCCCACCGCGGCGAAGGGGGCGGCGTCCATGCCGGGGTAGACGGTGCGGAGCTTGTCCCGGTCGGCACCGCAGCGCTCCTGCCAGCGGCGGGCGTGAGTGTTGCCGGGCGTGACGAGGGCGGCGCGCCGGTACGTCTCGGCGGCGAGCCGGCCGTGGAAGGCGGCGAGCAGCGACCGGACCGCGGGGGAGGTGTCCGGGCTGGTCAGGTAGTGCGTGCGCAGCCGCACCCCGTACTCGGTCAGCAGCAGGGGGACGCCGAAGCGGAGGTGGGCGAGCAGACCCGGCAGGGCGGTCGTGCCCCCGGAGGTGGCGTGGCACAGGTCGACCGCGCCGAGCCCGTCGTCCTCGTACCAGTCGAGCGAGAGGGGCCGCAGGGCGCGTTCCAGGTGTGCGGCGATCGTGAGGAGATCCGGGACGCGGGCCTCGCGCGCGGTGCGCAGGGCGCGGGGCGCGCGGCAGGAGCGCTCCAGAGCGCGTACGGCGGTCTCGGAGCGGAGCGCGCTGGCCAGGCCGCCCTCCTCCCGGGCGAGTTCGGCGAGGCCGTACAGGGCACCGGCGAAACGGTCCGCCTCAGCCGGGACAAGAGTCCCCGGGGTCCCGGCGCGGGGGGCCGACCCGGTGCTGTCGCGGGGGTCGACGGGGGGCACCGGGGAGCCGGCCGGGTGTGCCGCCGAGTCCGGCGCGCACAGAACGGCGGCCAGGTCGCCGTAGTGTTCTTCGAAGCGTCGGCGTGCGCGGCGGCCGTAGGTCACGCCGTCGTCCTCGACCGACCACAGCGGCGCGGTGCGCACCCTGGCGACCTGCGGCGGCAGCGGGACCCAGCCCTCGTCCTCCTGGGCTTCGCTGCGGCTGAAGGCGTAGACGTCGAACTCGTGCTGCGGGAGTCCGCGCACGAGCCGGTCGCACCAGAGCCTGGCGTCACCGCTCACATACGGATAGCCGCCGTCCGTAAGCAGTCCGATGCGCACGTGTGCACCCCCGATCTCCCGTATGGGGAGCCGCCGTTGGCTCGGCGGCTCGCAGCGGGACGAACGTATGCGGACATGACGGTGGCGGGGGGGGGGGGGGTGGTGGGGGGCCCCCCAAAATGTGTTAGTGGTTGTATTAAAACCACACGGGGCGGGGGTTGTGGGGGAGGGGGGGGAACAACCCCCCCCCCCCCACGGCCGCC
>NZ_JBIAIG010000024.1:0-54456 GCF_042871235.1 Streptomyces sp. NPDC005931 | reverse complement strand
GGCCCCCGGGGGCCGGGGCCCACCCCCCGGGGCCCCCCCGGGGCCCCGGGGGGGGGGGGGGGGGGGCCCCCCCCCCCCCCCCGCGGGGGGGGCGGGGGCGCCCCCCCCGGGGGCCCCGCGCCCGACCCTCCCCCCTCCCCCCGCCCCCCGCGCGCGACGTCTCCCCCGAGACACCGCACGCCTCTCGTGAGCGGTTCAATCCGGAGCTCGCCCCGGAAACCTCACTCCGACAGCGCCCGGGCCAGTTCCGTGGTGGCCAGGGCGATCTCCGTGTCCTGCTCGGCCATCAGCCGGTTCAGCTCGCCGCGCCGGGCGCGTACTGCCTGGCGGGCCGCGCGCTCCCAGACCACCGGGTTCTCGCGTCGACTGAGCAGCTTCGGGTACGCCGCGGCGGTGGACTCCCACTGCCGGGCGTCGGCGATGTTCTTCAGCAGCTGGATGATCCGGGCCCGGCAGGTCACGTGCGGCAGCTGGGCCAGCTCCCACAGGAAGGGGACCGTCGTGGCGGTCGCCTGCTCCACCACGAAGCCGTACTGGCAGATCCGTTTGCGCAGGTCCTCCAGGGCGGACCGGGCGGAGTCGGCGTCCCCCCAGGCGATGCTGTTGAGCAGCAGGGGGATGGCCGCGGCCGATCCGGTGGAGTCCTGGATGTCGGCCCAGGGCACGCGGGACAGTCCCGCGAGGGGTGTGTACCTCGCCGGATGGGTGGCGGATGCCGGGCGCCCGGTCGGGGGCGCGTGGCGCACGGGGCGCTCGCTGTTCGGCTGTTCCGTCGAAGCGCTGCGCATGGCGATGGGTGCCTTTCCGCGGCGGTCGTGTGTCAGGTGGACGGGCGGGTCGACAACCGGGCCCACACCGTCTTGCCCACCGGGGGAGCGGGGGCCCAGCCCCACGCCTCGGACAGGGCGTCGACGATGTGCAGCCCCCGGCCGTGCTCCTGGAGGCAGGAGCCGGTGCCGGGTGCGTACACGGGCGGACGGTCGTCGGGGTCGGAGACGGTGAGCAGCAAGTGGGCCGGGGCCAGCACGAGGCCGAGCCGGACGGGCGGCGCACCCGCACACCGCGGTGCCGCGTGCAGGGCGGCGTTGGCGGCGAGTTCGGTGACGACGAGGATCGTGTCGTCGCAGCAGTGGTCGAGCGACCAGGCGCGCAGCGTCTCGCGCGTGAAGGACCGGGCCCTGGCCAGGCCCTCCCGGCTGCACTCGATGACCAGCGCCGCCGAGAGGGGGGCGACACCGGCCGTGCCGGGGCCACCCGCCCGTGCCGTGGGCGCGGTCGGCGGCCGGAGCACGGAATGCGCAGGTGATGACACGGCATCTCCCCGATGCGACGTCAGGTACCGGCGCCAACAAGGGGGTTGACGCCGCAGCTATTATCCACGCTGACAGCGCTCGCGTGCAATTGCACGGGAAATTGCGCGGAAACTCGGGGTGGGCGAGTGCGACCGACAGGGCTCGTGCCACCCCGGGCGAACGGCCGGGCCCGGTGCGCGGCGGGACATGTGAACAGCAAGGAGACTGCGGTGCCAGGAGTGCGGAACGGAGTGCGGGCGAGCGCGTTGGACGTCCGCTGGGTAAAGAGCCGGCACAGCAACGCCGAGGGCAACTGTGTGGAGGTGGCCCCGCTGGTCGACGGAGCCGTCGCGGTGCGCAACTCCCGTGATCCCGACGGTCCCGCGCTGGTCTACACGGCGGCCGAACTCGCGGCGTTCCTGGCCGGAGCGAAGGACGGCGAGTTCGACCACCTGGTATGACGTCCCGCCCGGGGGTTCGCCCCCGGGCCCGCACCCCCGGGTGCCCTCCGCCGCCGAAGCGGAGCCCAACTCGCCACGTGGGCACGGCTTTTTCGGGCGCGGGTGCGAGGCGTACCGGGCAGGTGCGATAGTGTTACTCACCCTTGTGCCGGTCTGCTGGGAGTCAGGATGTCCGCCGCGTCGCATCGCATCTCCCGTCTGGAACCCTATCTGGACAGGCCCGAGCCGGCTCCGACGTTGCTGAAGATGCTCGTCGGTGTGCAGCTGGCAGGCTTCCGCGAGGACGCCGGGCTCGCGCAGGACCAGGCGGCGCGCGCCGTCGGTTTCAGTGCGGCGAAGCTGTCCCGCATCGAGTCCGGCAAGGGCCGCCGCCCGCCGTCCGAGAACGATGTGCGCGCCCTGCTGCAGCTCTACCGCACCGACGACTACGAAGCCTCGGTGCTGCTCAAACTGCTCCAGCGGGCCGGGGAGCCGGGCTGGTGGCAGCGGTACGACAAGCGGCTGATGCCCGAGTGGTTCGACCGGCTGGTCGGACTGCAGGAGGCGGCCGCCACCATCCGCACCTTTGAGATCCAGTACGTGCCCGGTCTGCTCCAGACGGCCGCCTACACCCGCGCCGTCGTGGAACGCGGCCTGCCCAGCGCCCCCGCCGGCGAGGTGCAGCGCCGCGTCGAACTGCGCATGCGCCGCGCCGAACTGCTGACCCGGCAGGGGGCGCCGCAGCTGTGGGCGATTCTCGACGAGTCGATCCTGCTGCGCGTCCTGGGCAGCGCCGGGGTGATGCGCGAACAGCTCGCGCACCTGGTGCGGATGGCCGAGCGGCCCAACGTCACGGTGCAGATCGTGCCGCTCGGCGTCACCAACGCCTCCGCACCCGCCATCCCGGTGACGTATCTGCGCTTCGGCGGCCTCGACCTGCCCGACGTGGTCTACCTGGAGCACATCAGGAGCGCCAACTTCCTCGAGGACCGCGACGAGACCGAGGAGTACCGGATCGCTCTCGACCGCCTCGCCGACGAGGCCCTCAAGCCCCGCGACTCCCTGGAACTGCTGCGCAGGACCATGGACGAGCGCTACCCGGAGCCCTGAACCCGGCGGCTCACGGCGTGCCCGTTCGCCGCGGCCACCGCCGGACGCCCCGCGCGGGACCCCGATGGTCCCGGGAGGGGGCGTTGCCGTGACCGGCGGTGACACCTACAGCGGGATCCGGCCCACGCCGCCGAACTCGATCCACTCGTCGGAGAGCTGACGCGGCACGACCTCGTTGTCGGGACGCCAGGTGGACACCTCCACCAGGCCCGGCTCCAGGATCTCCAGGCCCTCGAAGTAGGACGTGACGTCCTTCTCCTCGCGCACCCGGCCCCAGTGCCCCTGCGTCGCCTTGTCCATGAAGTCGGTGACGAAGTCACGCACCCCGGCATCGTCGCTGACCAACTGGCACATCACCATGAAGCTGCCCGGCGCGAGCCGTTCGCGGACCCGGCGCGCCACGGCGAGCGGACCATCGGTGTCGCTGTCCGGGATGCAGTGGAACACCGAGTTGAACAGCACGCACACCGGCTCGGAGAAGTCGATCAGGCGCTGCGTCTCGGGGTGTTCGAAGATCCCGTCGGTGTCGCGCAGGTCGGCCTGGATGACCACCGTGCGGTCGTCCTGCTCCAGCAGGGCGCGGCCGTGGACCAGCACCATCGGGTCGTTGTCGACGTAGACCACGTGGGTGGTCGGGTCGATGCGCTGGGCGACCTGGTGGACGTTCTCCTGGGTGGGCAGGCCGGAGCCGTGGTCGAGGTACTGGCGGATGCCGAACTCCTGCGTGAGGGTGCGCACCACGCGCTGGAGGAAGCGCCGGTTGTTCAGTGCCAGACGACGGGTGCTCGGCACCACCTTGTCGAGTTCCTCGGTCGCGGCGCGGTCGGCCGCGTAGTTGTCCTTGCCGCCCAGGTAGTAGTCGTACATACGGGCGGCCGTCGGCACGGTTGCGTCGATCTCGGTGGACAGTTGCTTACCGGTGTGCATCGTTCCCCCTGCAATGTGACCGCGCCAACTCGACCGGCTGGACCGGGAGTACATCCTAGGGAGCACCACGAGAGCCGTGCCAGCCCGTTGGCGAACCCGCCGCCAACCGACACCACCGCCGGTTACCAGGGGTATCCGTCCGTGTGTGCGCGATCGCTCAACGTGACGGATGGGGCCACGGGGACGGGGTACTCGCCGGGCGGAGTCGTTCCCCGTGCGGGAGGTGGCATCGTGAACAGCTCGGCGGACCGGATCGAGGACCCCTGGGGTGAGCGCACCCCGTACGCCTCCGGCACCCGCTGGCCCGCCCGGACGGACACACGGCTGGCGGAGGGGGTCACCGAGGAGGACGTGGAGCGGTGGGTGCAGTCCGCATCCCTGCTGCACTCCAACGGGGACGCGATGGACATCGCGGTGCGGCAGGGCCGCATCGTGGGCGTACGGGGCCGCGAGTGCGACCGGGTCAACCGCGGCCGGCTCGGCCCCAAGGACCTCTACGGCTGGCAGGCCAACCACTCACCGGACCGGCTGACCCGGCCCCTCGTGCGCGAGAACGGCCGCCTGGTGCAGTCGGACTGGGACACCGCCATGGACCGGATCACCTCCCGCACCGGGGCGCTGCTCGACGAGAGCGGCCCCGGATCCGTCGGCTTCTACACCACCGGGCAGCTCTTCCTCGAGGAGTACTACACCCTCACCGTCCTCGCCCGCGCCGGCATCGGCACCCATCACCTCGACGGCAACACCCGCCTGTGCACGGCGACGGCCGCCGAGGCGCTGAAGGAGAGCTTCGGCTGCGACGGACAGCCCGGCTCGTACGAGGACGTCGACCACGCCGACACCATCGCCCTGTTCGGGCACAACGTGGCGGAGACCCAGACGGTGCTGTGGATGCGCATCCTGGACCGCCTGGAGGGATCCGACCCGCCCCGCCTGATCTGTGTGGACCCGCGCTTCACCCCCGTCGCCCGCCGCGCCGACGTGCACCTGGCACCGCGCCCCGGCACCAACGTGGCGCTGCTCAACGCCCTGCTGCACGAGCTCGTCCGCACCGGCCGGATCGACCGTGGCCACATCGAGGCGCACACCGTCGGCTTCGACGAACTGGCCGCCCGCGTCGAGCCGTGCACCCCGCGCTGGGCCGCGGAGATCTGCGACGTCCCCGCCGCGCAGATCGAGCGGGCGGCGGAGATCCTCGGCGGCGCGCGACGGCTGCTGTCCACGGTGCTCCAGGGCGTCTACCAGTCCCACCAGGCCACCGCGGCCGCCGTCCAGGTCAACAACCTGCACCTGATCCGGGGCATGCTGGGCCGTCCCGGCTGCGGCGTACTCCAGATGAACGGCCAGCCCAGCGCCGAGAACACCCGCGAATGCGGCGCGAACGGGGACCTGCCCGGCTTCCGCAACTGGCAGAACGACCACCACGTGGCCGAACTCGCCGAGGTGTGGAACGTGGAGCCGGAGCGCATCCCGCACTACGGCCCGCCCACCCACGCGATGCAGATCCTCCGCTACGCCGAGCAGGGTTCGATCCGGATGCTGTGGATCACCGGCACCAACCCGGCCGTGTCCCTGCCCGAACTCTCCCGCATCCGCGCCATCCTCGCCCAGGAACGCCTGTTCGTCGTCGTGCAGGACCTGTTCCTCACCGAGACCGCCCAACTCGCCGACGTGGTGCTGCCCGCCGCGACCTGGGGCGAGAAGACCGGCACCTTCACCAACACCGACCGCACCGTGCACCTGTCGGAGAAGGCCGTCGAACCGCCCGGCGAGGCACGGTCCGACCTCGGCATCTTCCTCGACTTCGCCGCCCGGATGGACTTCCGCGACAAGGACGGCGCCCCGCTGATCGGCTGGCACGACCCGGAGACGGCGTTCGCCGCGTGGCAGCGGTGCAGTGCCGGACGCCCCTGCGACTACACCGGCCTGAGCTACGACCGACTGCGCGGCGGCAGCGGCGTCCAGTGGCCCTGCACCGCCGACACCCCCGACGGCACCGCCCGCCTCTACACCGACGGCATCACCTTCGCCCACCCCGACCGGTGCGAGAGCTACGGCAAGGACCTGGTGACCGGCGCCACCGTCGACCCGGTCGAGTACCGCTCCCTCAACCCGGACGGCAAGGCCGTCATCAAGGCGGTCGGATACCTGCCGCCGCACGAGGACAGCTCCGCCGAGTACCCCCTCCAGCTGATCACCGGCCGCACCGTCTACCACTTCCACACCCGCACCAAGACCGGCCGCGCCCCCGAGCTCGACGCCGCCGCCCCCGACGTCTGGGCGGAGATCTCCCCCGCCGAGGCGGCCAGGCAGGGCCTGTCCGACGGCGACCTGATCCGGGTCGACACCGCGCGCGGAGCGATCAGGGCCCGACTGCGCACCACCGCCGTCCGTGACGGCGTGGTGTTCGTGCCGTTCCACTACGGTTACTGGGACACACCCGCCGGCCACCGGCCCCCCGACGACACCCCCGGGCGCGCCGCCAACGAGACCACGATCACCGACTGGGACCCGGTCTCCAAGCAACCCCTGTTCAAGACCGCGGCGGCCCGCGTCACCCTGGTCGCCCGCCGCGCGGCGCACCCCGGGACCGCGGAGACGGACGCCACGACGGGGAGCGGGACATGACGGGCATCGCCACCACCCTGCACGCGCTGCACGACGGCGAACGGGACCTGGAACAGGATCTGCTGACCGCCGCTGCCCGCCACCGCACCGACCACGAGTTCCACCACGTCGCCACCGACGTGGCCGGCTGGTCCCGAGAGCACGCCACGCGCATCGCCGAGGTGGGCCACGACCACGGGCTCGACCTGTCCGGCCCCCGCGCCCGTCCCTTGCCCGGGATGCTCGGCGCGCTGCGCGAGAAGGCGTCCGAGGCGCTCGGCCGGCGCCCCGAGGCGGGACTGCTGCTCCTGCACGACCTGCGCGACCTGCATCTGGCCGCCGCCCGCAACTCCCTGTACTGGGACATGCTCGCGCAGGCGGCACAGGCCACCCGGGACGCGAGGCTGCTGGGGCTGGCCTCCGCCTGCCATCCGCAGACCCTTCGGCAGATGCGCTGGACCACCACCATGATCAAGGTGCTGTCCCCACAGCTCCTGACCAGCGTGTGAGCAGACCGGCGGGCGGGCCGGTCGGGGAGGAGAGAAGCGGCCGGCTTCACGCGCGGCGGCGTGTGCCCCGCTATCGTCGGTTTCGTCCCCCGCGGCCGGACACCCGCCGCGGGAGGCCGACGGTGCGGCCGTCGCCGCCTCCGACCCTGTTCCGGGAGACGCCATGGACGACTACTACGACCTCGGCACCCACGGCCGGCCCGTGACGACCTCATCCCGCGAAGCGCAACTCTGGTTCGACCGGGGGCTCGTGTGGACCTACGCCTTCCACCACGAGGAGGCGGTCGCCTGCTTCGAGCGCGCCGCCGCAGCCGACCCGGAGTGTGCCATGGCCCACTGGGGCATCGCCTACGCCCTCGGCCCGAACTACAACAAGCCCTGGGACGCCTTCGACGCCGAGGAACTGGCCGGTACCGTCGCGCGCACGCACACCGCGGTGGAACGGGCTCACCAGCTCGCCGCGCACGCCACCCCCGTCGAACAGGCCCTCGTCTCAGCGCTGCGGGCCCGCTACCCCCGGGCGCGGGCGGTCGAGGACTGCTCGGTGTGGAACGAGCCCTACGCAGACCGGATGCGCGCGGTGTACGACGAGGCGCGCGACGACCCCGACGTCGCCGCGCTCTGCGCCGACGCCCTGATGAATCTCACCCCCTGGCAGCTGTGGGACCTCGGGACCGGCCGGCCCGCCGAGGGCGCCCGCACCCTGGAGGCCAAGGCCGTCCTCGACGCCGCGCTCGCCACCGATGCCGGCGCCCACCACCCCGGAGTACTGCACCTGTACATCCACCTGATGGAGATGTCCCCCACGCCGGAAGCGGCCCTGTCCGTCGCCGACCGGCTGCGCGGTGCCGTCCCCGACGCCGGGCATCTGCTGCACATGCCCTCGCACCTGGAGGTGCTGTGCGGCGACTACCGCAGGGTGGTGTCCGACAATACGGCGGCGATCGCCGCCGACGACAAGTACCTCGAGCGCGCCGGGGCCATGAACTTCTACACCCTCTACCGGGCCCACAACCACCACTTCAAGATCTACGGCGCGATGTTCCTCGGCCAGTCCCGCACCGCCCTCGACGCCGCCGCGCGACTGGAGGCCGCCATCCCGGAGGAACTGCTGCGCGTGCAGAGCCCGCCGATGGCCGACTGGCTCGAGGGGTTCCTCGCCATGCGCGTGCACGTGCTGATCCGCTTCGGCCGCTGGGACGACATCCTGGACCTGCCGTTCCCCGCCGACCCGGACCTCCACTGCGTCACCACCGCCATGCTGCATTACGCCCGTGGCGTCGCCCTCTCGGCGACCGGCGCCGTGGACCGGGCCCAGGCCGAGCGGACGAGGTTCCGCGAGGCCGTGGACCGGGTCCCCGAGTCGCGGACGCTGTTCAACAACACCTGCCGGGACGTCCTGACCGTCGCCTCGGCCATGCTGGACGGCGAACTCGCCTATCGCAAGGGCGACTTCGACGCCGCCTTCGCCGCGCTGGAGCGGTCCGTGGCACTGGACGACAACCTCCCCTACGACGAACCCTGGGGATGGATGCAGCCGACCCGGCACGCCCATGGCGCGCTGCTGCTGGAACAGGGCCGCGTCGCGGAGGCCGAGGCGGTCTACCGCGCCGACCTCGGCCTCGACGACACCCTGCCCCGCGCGCTGCAACACCCTGGCAACGTCTGGGCGCTGCACGGTCTGCACGAGTGCCTGACCCGCATGGGCAGGACCGGTGAGGCCGCGATCGTGGCCCAGCAGCTGAGGACGGCGGCCGCGCTGGCGGACGTACCCGTCGAGGCGTCCTGCTTCTGCCGGACGGGGACGGATCCCGGCGGCCCCGGCCACGCCCCGGCGTCCGCCGCCGACGGCCACCACTGCCACTGACGCAGTGAACCGGTCTCAACGATCCGCCACGGTCCCGGGTTTGGTCCAGTCGAGGTCGGTCCATCGGCCGGTGCCGTCCTGCGGCCCGGGCAGATCGGGACGGTACGAGGGGTCTCGCTCGCGCCGGACCCGGAGGCTCGCGTGCAGCAGCGCGCCGTCGGGTACCGGGCGGCCCCGGCGGCCCGCCAGGAACCACAGCCTGCCGTTGTCGTGTACGCGGGCGGTGGCGAACTCCTCGCTCACCGCGCACGCCTGTTCATAGGCGCCGGGCCGGAAGTCCAGGTCCGCCAGCACCCCGTCGGTGACCCACTTCAGCGCGATCGTCGACAGCAGGGGATCGCCCTCGCGGTGCTCGAACGTGCCGCCCACGTCCGAGTGCACACCCGCGAACCACGCCTCCTGGGCCGTGTCCCGCAACGGCTCCGGTCGGTGGCTGATCAGGAACTCGCGGTACGGGCGCCGCTTCTCGTCCAGGGACACGGCGTGCCGGATGCGCGCGGCGTTGGGCAACTGGTGGGTGTAGGGCCAGCGCAGGGTGCCCATCCGCAGGACGCCCGCCGCCTTCACGGTGTCCCAGACCCCCAGATAGGCGATCGGCAGGGCGTAACGCGACACCTGACGTGGTGCGTTGCGCTTGACCTCGGCCCACAGCCGCTCCTCGCCGGTCGGTCGGCAGAAGGCGTGCGAGAACCGCGCCAGCTGCCGGTGACTTTCGTTGATGTCCTGGTTGAAGGCGTACTTGGACACCGCGTAGGGGAGCAGGTTCTCCGAGCCGGGCCGCATGAGCCCCGGCTTGTTCAGCATCCCGACGAGCGCCCGGGCGGTGTAGGCGCCGCGGCTGAAGCCGAAGACGTACACCAGGTCTCCCGGCTCCCAGTGGCGCATCAGGTAGCCGTACGCCTCGGTGAGGTTGGCCTTCAGTCCGGTCCCGAACGCGAGACCGGACACGCGGGAGACCCAACGCCCCGCCGGGCCGCGCGCATGGGCGGACGACATCGTGCCGACCCCGGGGTCGTAGTAGAGCAACTGCCGCGCGGGGTCGTCCGCCGTCAGCATCTCGTACAGCTTGACCACGTTGGTGGGGTGGCGGGCGCCCACCTGGTTGCCCGTACCGTCCAGACAGATCACGATCCTGCGCGGCATGACGTCCGCTCCCTAGGCGGAGGGGGTCCGGTGGGTGCGCCGCCGGGTACGGCTGCGGCGTGCGGCGCGGGGGGCGAGCGGACCGGACGCGGTGCGCTGCCCGGGTTCGATCTGCTGCGCGAACGCCTGGAGCGCGGCGGAGCTGTTGGGTGGCAGCACCGCCATCACCCCGAGGTCCTGCGCCCGTGCCACGGAGTCCGCCGCGGCGCTCCCCTCGGGGACGTGCATCAGGCGTACGTGGCCGTCGCCCGAACCTCGGCGGTCCACCGGGGTGACGGCGCCGTGCGTTCCGTCCGGCAGGGTCACCCACAGCCGGAAGTCGTCGAAGCGGAAGTAGTCGGCTCCCTTGATCGGCCACGGGTAGTGGTGCTCACCGGGGACCTTCGGCAGGATCCCCTGGTGGTTGCCCCGGGTCAGCGGAACGCAGGCGTTGAACAGGGAGTCGGTCCACGACTCGACCCCGTCGGCGTCCGTGATCGGTGTGCGCAGCAGGTCCTCGGCCTCCTCGTACCCGAGCGCGACCAGCGCGGGCAGGGTGAGGGGAAAGGCGGCCACGAGTTCGGCCGCGTCCTGGCGCAACCGGTCGATCCGCTCCGGGGCGGCGCAGAACTGCATGCTCCACTCCACGCCGACCCGTGCGCGGTAGAGCCGCCAGCCGCCGGTTCCCCTGACCCAGAGGCTGCCTCCGTGATGCATCTCCCAGTGCTCGGACGCGGTGGGACCGGGCCCGTAGGGCAGCCGGTCCTCGCTCATCTCGGCGAGGATTTTTTTCGCCGCTTTCTTCGCCGCCCGAAATTGCGGCGTCTCCCGGCGTTCGGCGTGCGAGACGAGTCGGATCTTCCAGGGATGGTTGCCCGAACGAATGCCACCCAGCCGCAGACCGGCCGGAGTGCGGGACCTCGTCGGGGAAACGGCGACGGTCATGGCCGACCTCTTCGCACTGCCCGCGCGGCTCTCGGGTCCGCTGGCATCGGCCAGTGCCACTGCTGTCCATCCTGCTCCTTCACGAGGCGGGGGGCCACCCGGGCGACGGCCGCCCGCACCGCGCCGACCTGCCGGTTCGTGGACCACCACGGAGGTGCGGGGACGGTATGGGCCCGACCCATGTGGTTGAAGCGTGAAATGCGCAGGGAAAGGAAAGAATCGGATTTGCCGCCGCCCGGGGAGCGTAAGAAAATAGGGAACAAAGAGACGCGGAGCCACCGACGGTCCGACTCCGCGCCGCCCCGTTCAAGCACGGAACAAAAAGGGGCTGCCCCGGTGGACAACGAATTGCAGATCCTCCTTTCCGAGGAGGGATCCGACGTCGAACAAGTCGCACAGCGGACCTTTCGGCTGCGCGAGGAATTGCTCGAGCTCGACGTGGACGACGTGCGGGCCGTCCCGGCGCAGCAGGACGCCCCGCCCGGTGCACGGGCCGTCGACGTCGCCGCCGTCGGCGCCCTCATGGTGACCCTGGGCGGCGCCGCCACGGGTCTGGGCCAGGTGGTCGCCGTGATCCGTGACTGGTGGGGCCGCTGCCACGGCACGCGGCCCTCGCTGCGCCTCACCCTGGACGACGACGTCCTCGAGATCTCCGAAGCCTCCGAGGAACAGGTCTCCGAGGCCTTCGACCTGTTCGTCCGGCGGCACGCCGAGGCGGGGGCCTGACCATGGGCGAGTCCCGGCACGCGCTGATCGTCGCCAACGACAGCTACCAGGACCCGGGCCTGAAGAAACTCAGGGCACCCGCGCAGGACGCCGTCGCCCTCGCCGAGGTCCTGGGCGACCCGCACATCGGTGACTTCGACGTGCAGGTGATGCGCAACGAACCCGCGCACGTCATCTCCATGCGCATCGACGACTTCTTCTCCGACCGCCGGCCCGGCGACACCCTCGTGCTGCACTTCTCCTGCCACGGGCTCAAGAGCGAGGCCGGCGAGCTGTACTTCGCCGCGCACAACACCCTGCCCCGGCGCCTGGCGTCGACCGCCGTCGCCGCCGACTTCGTACGACGCTGCATGGCCACGACCCGCGCCCGCAGCATCGTCCTGCTCCTCGACTGCTGTTACGGCGGCGCCTTCTCCCAGGGACCGGCCTCCGTGCGCGCCGCGGGGGACGTGCACGTCCTCGACTCCTTCGTCGGCGACAAGCTCGGCGGCGGCCGCGGCTGGGCGGTGATCACGGCGTCCAACTCCATGGAGTACGCCTTCGAGGGGACTTCTCTCGCCGAGGGGTCTGCCCCCCGGCCGTCGGTGTTCACCCACGCCGTGGTCAAGGGCCTGGCGACCGGTGAGGCCGATCTCGACGAGGACGGCAGGATTTCCCTGGACGAGCTGTACGAATACGTCTTCGACCACGTACGCCGGCAGAACCCGAACCAGACCCCCAGCAGAACCGTCGACATGCAGGGGGACATGTACCTGGCGCGCAGCCACCGCCGCCGCATCGTTCCTTCCCCGGTGCCCGACGACGTCCGGGCCGCCATGGGCAGCCCCGACATCTACACCCGACGCGGCGCCATCGCGGAGCTGCGCGCCCGGATGGAGAACCCCGACCTGTCCATCGCCGTGGGGGCGCGCGAGGCGCTGGCGGTGATGGCGGCCAGGGACATCCGCGCGGTCGCCGAGGAGGCGTCCCGGGCCCTGAGCGAGGTCGGCATCAATCCCCACCCCGTCCGCCTGGACTTCGAGCCCGTACCGCACCACGCCCCCTCGCCCCACCGGACGGTGTGCCTCCTCGGCCCGCCCCTCGCCCGCAGCTGTGCGCCCCACGTCAAGGGCGAACGACTGCGGGCCCGGGAGTCCGAGGCCGGCCTGGACGTCTGGGTCGACACCTCGTCACCGGGTCCGGCGAGCGGTGACATCGTGCTGAAGGGGGTCGTGGGGGAGGCGGTACTGCACGTGGAGGCGGAGGTGCTGCCGGCGGGAGCGGGACCCGCGGCCGAGCCCGGGAGCGGGGCCCCGGCAGGGCCGGGGGCGGATGCCGGGTCCGGCGCCGGGACCGGAGCGGAGCCGGGTTCGGGTTCGGCCGGGGGCTCGGGGGAGGAGCCGGTGTCACCGGCCGCGATGGCGCCCGCGGCCCCGGGCTCGGCGGCCGGTGCACCGGGCGTGTCGTCGTCGGCCTCCCCGGCAGGAACCCCGGCTGCGCCCTCCCCGGCTTCCTCGGCAGGAGCCCCGGCGGCGTCCCCGGCGTCGCCACGCACTCCCGCGGGTGAGTCGTCGGGCCCGCCGACGGGTGCCGCCGAGCCGGCGGCCTCCTCGCCGGGACGGCCGGACACGTCGTCGCCGGGCACGTCCCCGCCCACGTCGCCGGCCGCGTCCGGTGGGCGTGCGGACGCCTCGTCGGGTGGGCCCGGCACGCCGTCACCCGACAGGCCGGGAGGGGAGCCGGTGGCATCGTCGCCGCCGAGTGCGTCCCCCTCGCCGTCGCCCGCTGCTGACGCGGGGGTCCCGCCGGTGTCGCCGACCGCGGCGGGCGGACGTGCGGACACCTCCGCCGGTGGGCCGGACGCGTCGTCACCGGGCCGGGGGGCGGGAGGGACCCCGGTCGCCTCCCCGTCGCCGCGTGCGTCGGCCTCCGGCTCGCGGGCCGCTCGTGAGGGTGCTTCGTCCGACACGACGGCGGTGCCGGCCGGACCGCCGGGTGCCCCGCCGCCCAGGACCCGGGTCTCCCCGACCGCGTCGCGCTCCTCGAGGCAGGGAACAGCGACGTCACCGGCCGCGTCGCCGCCTCCGCACGGGAGGCGACCCTCGTCCCCGGCCGGGGGAACGGGATCCTCCACGGCGTCCGGGCCGGACGCAGCCCCCGCCGGCGAGGCACCGGCACCGCCGCGAGGCTCGCCGTCCCCGACACCCGAGGTTCCTCCTCCGTCGCCACGCCGTACGCCGACCCCGCCCGAGTCGACGCGGCCCCTGCCGCCGGTGACGAGCGGGCCCCCATCGCGGAAGCCCCCGCCCCCGCCACCCCGTGCCCCGCGCCGCCCCGACGAGGTGCCGCCCCGGCCGGCCGGCACGCCGCCCCCGGCACCGCGGACCCCCGCGACGGGCTCCTCCGGAGCCGGACACCGGGCCGGCGCGGCGACCTCCGTCCGCGCCCCCTCGCTGGCGGCGGCCGGGCTGGTCCTCGCCCTCCTCGCCGGCGGCATGATCGTCGTGGTCGGCATGAAGGTGGAGGACGTCGTACGGGGAAAGATCGGGAACAACGACATCACCCTCGGCAAGTACGCCGAAGCCGGCGGTGTGCTCACGCCGCTCGTGCTCTGCCTGCTCGCTGCCGCGGCCGCCCTCGCCCTTGTCGGGCTGGCACGCCACGACCTCGGTGCCCGGCCCGACCGCTACCCGGCGGGGCCCACCGCCACCACCAGGCTCATGGCGGGACCGGCGAAATGGCTCGCGGTCCCGGTGCTCGTCCTGGCGGTCCTGGTGCTCGTCGCCCTCCTCGTCGGGGGCCGGTACTGACTCAGCGGGGGAGCCGCCGACCCGACGCGCGGCCCGGGCGCACCATGTGCACGGTGTCGTGGCTCTGTTCCGAACCACGACACCTCACGCAGCCGCTTCCTCGGGAGCGGCTCCGTGCTCCGTCCGCGTACCCGTTTTCCCGGGTCCTCACCGGGACTCCACCACCGTCTGGAACGTCTTCATGCAGGGGAAGCAGTGGCGGTCCGTCGCATGCTGCCGACGGGCGTCCTCCCGCTTCTCCACCCCGCACAGCGTGGACGCCTTGTCGGCGGTCAGTACATGCCACACCGGCTCCCCCGAAGTGTCTGCACCGCACCACATCTCGTGCATTCCCAGCTCCCTCCGGCTAGGCATGGAGGCCGCTTCCATCTGAGCACGGCCCGAGCCGACCCCGCTCGCCGTCGCGTCCATGCGGGTGACCGGTGGGCCCGCCGGTGCGGCGTCCGGCACGGCGGTGGCCGGGATGCGGGTCCGCCGCGCGGGCCGGATGCTGGAGGGGTGAAGAAGGCGCCCATCGTCGTACATCCGCCGCTCGGGACGGGCGGGCGGCGGGTGACGGTGCGCGGCGAGATCGTCGGGCTCGCCACCTCCGACCGCGACGTGGTCGAGTTCCTGCGCCGCGCGGGGCTCCCGGAGGGCGAACGACTGCTGGACGACCCGGCCTGGGTGAAGTGGGTCGGCGGCCGGGCCCACGTCTACGACGCCGCGTGAGGGCGCGCCGGGGCCGGCGGACGTAGCAGGCGCGGCCGTCCGGACGTCGGGCCGGGTCGCCGGTATGGCCGGGGGCCGCCGATGTGCGGGTGGCCGGAGCCCGCGCGGTCGCCCGGGGGCTCCGGCCCTCGTCCTCCGGCCCCTTCGGCCGACGGGCCCACCCGACAGGGCGCACCCGCTCCGTCCCGGGGCCGTGAGGATCTCCCGCACCTGGGCACCTCCGGCACACGGTGCGCGTGCTTCCGCACACCGGGCGCGTGCTTCCGCCGCGCATGCTCGTCTACCCCCGCTCCGGCACGACATGCTGCGCCCGTGCGCGCGGCCTCAGTCGGTGAGCCGGTCGGCCAGGCGCCGTGCCAGCTCCTCGCGGATGTCCCAGGCGAGCTCGCCGGTCTGTCCGTACGAGACCACCAGGTCCGCCACGTTGCGCAGCTTGATGTTGGTGCACATGGACGTCTCGCGCAGCACGTCCCAGGCCTCGGCGGGAGTCACCCGCCCCACGGCCACGACGACGCCGATCGCCTGGTCGATCACCGCGTGCGACTCCACGGCGTGTTCGAGCTGCGTCACCTTCGTCTCCAGCTTCCTGATCCTGCTGTGGGGGGTTTCCGGCTCCTGGACCGCACCAGAAAGCCGCTGGGCACGGGTGTCCACGTTGCCTCCGCGGTAGAGGGGGTCATCGCTGTACGGTGCATCTTCCCTGTGCCGCCTGGGCTAAGCACCGCGGCCCCACACGCTGAGTTCGGGGTTCCGTTTTCGGCCGTGCCCGCGCCGTGCGTCGTACGAGACCGGTGACATTGCCGGTCCGTACAGGCCCTTCCCTCTCCGACAGTGGCACCGCCAGCCCATCGGCGGCGCCCCCGGCCGGCGCACGGTCTCATCCCATGCCGCACCTCCCGTGCTCCGGCCGGTCGGGCCGCCCGCCGCGACAGAGAGGACCACGCGCGTGCAGCAGCACCCCCACACCACCCCCACCACCGGACCGACCGGGGACCGCGGACCGGCCCGCTCCGGGCGGCGCAGGAGCGGCCGGCTCGCCGGACTCGCCGCCGCCGTCACCGCGGTCGTCGGACTGACCACCCTCACCGGCCCCGGCGCCCAGGCGGCGGACAATCCCTACGAGCGCGGCCCGGCGCCGACCGACTCCAGCATCGAGGCGCTGCGCGGCCCGTACGCCGTCTCGGAGGTCTCGGTCTCCTCACTCGCCGTCACCGGCTTCGGCGGAGGCACCATCCACTACCCGACCAGTACCGCCGACGGCACCTTCGGCGCGGTCGCGATCTCACCGGGCTTCACCGCGTACGAGTCGTCCATCGCCTGGCTGGGCCCGCGCCTGGCCTCCCAGGGCTTCGTCGTCTTCACCATCGACACCAACTCCACTCTCGACCAGCCCGCCTCCCGCGGTGACCAGCTGCTCGCCGCGCTGGACTACCTCACCCAGCGCAGCGCGGTCCGCGGCCGGATCGACAGCAGCCGGCTCGGCGTCATGGGCCACTCGATGGGCGGTGGCGGCTCCCTCGAGGCGGCCAAGGACCGGCCCTCGCTCCAGGCCGCGATCCCGCTGACGCCCTGGAACCTCGACAAGACCTGGCCCGAGGTCAGGACGCCCACCCTGGTCTTCGGCGCGGACGGCGACACGGTCGCCCCGGTCTCCAGCCATGCCGAACCCCTTTACACGGGACTGCCGTCCGGCCTGGACCGTGCCTACCTGGAACTGAACAACGCCACCCACTTCACGCCCAACTCGTCCAACACGACGATCGCGAAGTACAGCGTCTCGTGGCTGAAGCGGTTCATCGACAACGACACCCGCTACGAGCAGTTCCTGTGCCCACTGCCCCGGCCGAGCCTGACGATCGAGGAGTCCCGGGGCAACTGCCCGCACACATCCTGACGTTCGGCCGGCACGGCCGGCCCGGTGGCGGCCCGCGCGGACCCCGCGCGCCGCCACCGGCGTCGTGCGCCACCGGCGTCGTGCGCCACCGGCGTCGTGCACCACCGGCGTTGTGCACGGGCACCGCCGAGTACCGCCCGGGTTGGGCCGCGGCACACTCCGCTGCGCGGACCGGTCTCCAAAAACGGCAGGTGGCAGGGGAATTGAACCTCCCCGGCGCTACGGCCGCCGGCCTTCCTCCGTGCGTTACGCGTACGTAACGTCACGGGCATGACCGGACAGACGATCCCGAGAACCGGTGCCCCGCGGTATCGCCCGGGCCCGCTGCGCGACGCGGTGACCGCGCTGCTGGACGGGCTGCGCACCGACGGCGGCGTACGTGTCGTGACCGGTGAACCCGGTGGCGGGCGTACGGCCTTCCTCGAGCTCGCCGTCCGCTCGTTCCGCGCCGGACCGGTCTGGCACGTCAAGGCCGATCCGGCGCGGTCCCGTCAGCCGTTCAGCGGGCTGCACACCCTGCTCCGCGCCGCCGGGCGCCCGGTTCACGTCCCCCGCGACGGGGCGGGGGAGGCCCTCCTCGCCACCCTGCGCGCGGCGGCGGCCGGGACGCCGCTCCTGGTGTGCGTGGACGACGCGCACCTGTGGGACCCCGGGTCACGCGCCGCGCTGGGGTACGCGGCGGCACGGCTGCGCACGACGTCCGGCCGGGCGGGGCTGCTCCTCACCGTGCCCGGACACCGGCCGGTCGGCGGGGAGTGGGCGGGCCTGCCCGTGCTGCGCCTGCCGCCCCTGGCGCCGGCGGACGCCGCGGCCCTGCTGGACGAGGTGACCGACGGCGCCGTCGACCCGGCCGTCCGCGACGAACTCGTGGCCGTGGCGGACGGCAACCCGGCCCTCGTCCTCGCCCTGACCCACCGCCTCACCCCACCCCAGCTCCGCGGTCACCGCCCCCTGCCCCGCCCCCTGGCCGACGCCGAGACCCTGACCGCCACGACCGGCGGCCACCTGAGCCACCTCGACCCCGACCGCACCGACCTCCTGCTGACGGTGGCGGCGGCGGAACGGGCCGCCGGCGAGGAGGGCGCCGACGAAGGGGCGGTGCTGCGGGCCGTACGCGGCCTCCGGGGCGACGGCGCGGGCGGCACCGACGGCACCGGCGGCGCGGCGCGGGGAGCCCGGGGCGCGGGGGAGTGGGCGGTCGTGGAGGGCACGGGCCGGGTGACCGGGGCGGGGGCGCGGGCCGGCGTCGGGTCGGCGGCAGGGGACGTGCCCCGTGCGTCCGGGTGTGCGGGCGGGCGGGCGGTCGCTCACGAGCCGGGCCGGATGAACGAGGGGCTGCCGGCCATCGGTGCGTGGGCCGCGGCGGGCGTGGGGCGGGAGGCCGGGAGCGCCGCTGGCCGGGCCGTCGCGGCGGATCCGGAGTCGTGGCCCGACGTGCTCGTGGTGGCCGACGGGCGGGTCCGTTTCCGGAGCCTGCTGCTCGGCAGGACCGTGTACGCCGGTGCGTCGGCCGGGCGGCGGCGTGCCGTGCACCGCGCGCTGGCCGACGCACTGCCGGAGCCGCACGGCCCGGCCGCGCTGCTGCACCGCTCCTGGACGGTCACGGGCCCCGCCCCCGCACTCGCCGCCGAACTGGCCGACGCCGCAGCCGGCACCGCGTGGGACCTGCCGCCCGGCCGGCGCCGCACGGCCCTGGTCCGCGCCGCCGAACTGACGCCGGAAGACGCCCTGCGCGCCCACCGCTACACGCTCGCCGCGGAACACGCCCTGCTCACGGGCAACCCCCCGGAAGCCCTTCGCCTGCTCGACCGGGTCCGCGGTGAGTCCGTCCCCGCGTCGGTCCTCGGCCGTGCCGAACTCCTGCGGGGCTCGGTGCTCCTGACCGACGGTCCGGTGGACGACGCGCGGGAGTCCTTCCTGCTGGCCGCATGCCTGCTGGCGGTCCCGCGCCCGGAGTCGGCGGCCGTGGCCGGCCTGGGCGCGGCCGACGCGGCCTGGGCCGCGGGGGACATGCCGGCCTGCCTGCGTGCCCTGACCCGCGACGATCCCGACCACCCCGAGCCGGCCGCCGGTGAGACCGGCAGGACCCCAGCCGCCGGCACGCGCGGCGCCGCTGCCCCCGCTCCCGTCGTCGGCCCCCACCACGCCCAGGGCTCCCTCGTCGCCGACCACCGCGACGGCCTGCGCGCCGTCCTCCAAGGGCGTTTCGACCTCGCCGCCGCCCCTCTGCGACGTGTCGTGGAGCGGGGACGGCCCGCCGGGGAACCCGACCGGCTGCTGCGGTCCGCCGCCGCCGCGCTGCTGCTCGGGGACGTCACCGCCGCCCGCCGGGCCGGCGCGCGGGCGCTCGCCGCCGCGCGCACGCTCGGGTCCGCGGCGCTCGAGCCGAGGGCGCTGGAGTACCTGGCCTACGCCGAACTGCGCGCCGGACGCCACCAGCTCGCCCGTACCCACGCGGAGGAGGGCCTGCGTGCCGCCCAGCGCGCCGGGCAGCGCAACACGGCCGCCCACCACCACGCCGTGCTCGCCCTCGCGGCGTCGATCGAGGGGCGGTCGGACCTCGTCGCCGCGCATGTGAGCGCCGCCCTGTCGACGGCACGGCGGCACGGCCTCGCCCAGGCCGCCACACTCGCCCAGTGGGCGGCGGCCCGCGCCGACCTGGGCACCGGCCGGCCCCGTGAGGCCGCCGACCGGCTGAATCCCCTCGTACGGCCGGGGCCCCGGCGGGGCCACTTCGCGGTGTGGATGCTCGCCGTGCCCTGCTTCGTGGAGGCCGCCGTGCTCGCCGGGCAGAGCGAGCACGCCCGTACCGTCGTCGAGGGCTTCGCCCTCTGGGCCGCCTGCGGAGCCGACCCGCAGGCCCCCGCCCAGCTGCTGCGCTGCCGCGCCCTGCTCGCCGCGCCCGACGACGCCGACGAGCTCTACCTGCGCGCCCTGGACCGGCACGACGAGGCCGCCGGCGACTTCGAGCGGGCCCGCACCGAGCTGCTCTACGGCAAGTGGCTGCGGCGCCGGCGCCGGCTGCGCGAGGCGCGGGTGCGGCTCGGGCAGGCCCTCCTGGGCTTCGAGCGCTGCGGCGCGCACCTGTGGGCCGGGCAGGCGGCCGCGGAACTGCGGGCCAACGGAGTGGCACCGCCCGCCGCGGGGGCGGGCGAGTCCTCCCGGAACCGCGCGGGGGAGCTGGCCCGGCTCACCCCGCAGCAACAGCGGATCGCACGGTGTGTGGCCGAGGGCGCCACCAATCGGGAGGTGGCCCTGCGGCTCTCCGTCAGCACTCGCACGGTCGACTACCACCTGCGGAACATCTTCGCCGCGCTCGGCGTCCGCTCCCGCGTCGAGCTGGCCCGTCTCGTCGAGCAAGCGGAAAAGACCGGTGCACAACCCTAGGGACCGACCGGACGGTATGCCATCCTTCGGGGCAGGACGAATCAGGTGGTGGCCGGCGTGCGGGCTCCGTGGCCGGCCGGGCGCCGGCGCGGGGACCCCCGCGCGGGCGCCGCCCGGGAAGCCGACCCTGGGGGAGATGCGCGATGCGACAAGCCGTACGGACACCCACCCTGCTGCGCCCTGAGCCCACGCCCGCTGCGCGGTCCAGGCCCCGGCGGGTGCGGTCGCTCATCGACGCCGACGCCCTGCGCGTGCTGCACCGGGCCGCCCGGGTGCTCCTCGACGACCTGCCTCAGCTCACCGACGCCCTGATCGCTGTGCTCCAGGAGCAGGAGCCCGCCTACCGCGCGGCGATCGCGGAGGACCCCACCGGGATCTGGCAGGAGGTCCACCGCTCGCTGCGGCACAGCGTCTCCTCCCTGCTCGACCCGCGCGGCGCCCGGGAGCCGGCCCGCCGCTGCTCCTGGAAGATCGGGGCGACCCGCGCCGAACAGGGCCTCCCCCTGGACGCGCTGCTGCACGCCTTCCGGCTGGGCGGCTCCCTCGTGTGGCAGGGCCTGGTGGACGAGACCTTCCGTACGGCCCCCGAGGACGTACGGCTGCTGGTGCACGTGGTGTCGGACGTGTGGAACTTCGTCGACGAGCACTGCACCCTCGTGGCCGACGCCTACCGGCAGACCGAGCGGCAGCTGGCCTGGCGGCGCGAGAACCGCGTGCGGCTGCTGGCCGCGGCCCTGCTGGACGGCACCGGGCGCATCGCCGACCTGCCCGAGGCCGCGCAGGCGCTGCACCTGCCCGAGCACGGGCGGTACGTGGTCGTGGCGGTGGCCGGCGGGGGGAAAGCCGGTTGTCCCGGTGCCCGGGCTGCGCTGCTTCCCGGTGTGCGGGTGCACTGGCACTCCGGCGTGGACGCGGACCACGGCATCGTCCTCGTCGACCACGGCACCGAGCCGGTGGTGCCGGACGAGCCGGAACCCGGGGCACGGGTGGGCGTCAGCGGTGTCGTGGAGGGGCTGGCCGCGGTCGGAGAGGCCCGGCGGCAGGCGGACACCGCGCTGTCCCTGTGCCCGGAGGCCGGCGGCACCGTCCTGCTGACCGACCACCTTCCCGCCGCGCTGGTCGTCTCCTCGCCGGACCTCGGCAGCGCGCTCGCCGACCGGGTCTTCGGCCCGCTCGCCCACCTCGAACCTGCCGACCAGGAGGTGCTGCTCGACACCCTGGCGACCTGGCTGGCCTGTGACGGGTCCGCGCAGCGGGCGGGCCGGCGGCTGTATTGCCACCGCAACACCGTCCTCAACCGCCTGCGCCGCTACGAGCAGTTGACCGGCCGCTCCCTCTCCCGCCCCGCCGACCTGGTGGAGGTGAGCCTCGCCCTGACCGCACGCCGCCTGCCGCCCTCCTGACCTTGGTCTCCCGGCACCCCGTTCGGCGCCTTCCGGGCCGCACGCCCGAAGTTGCCGCCGACGCCGTTGTGCCCCCGCACAACGGCCCCGGAGGCGTGGGGCGCGGGTCCTTCCGGCACCGTGCCCGCAGGAACACGGCGCCGGCGAGCCGCCCCGGTCCCCGGGCACGCGGGCACCCGGGCGGGCGGGGCCGATGCGGCGCCCCGCAAGGCCGAACGCCGCGGCTCCCTCCTCGGCGTCCGCCACCTCCGCGGATGCCCGACTGACGCACCGCGTCCGCGCCCACCGGGCACGGCGCGCGTCCGAGCCGCATCGGGGCCACGGGCCCCGCGCACGCTGCCGCCCTCCCGTCCCCACCCGACACCCAGCAGGACCGCGCCCTCGGAGTGACCCGAGCGCGACCCCCGCCCGCGCCACCGCTCCCGCCTCCTGCGCCCCGGCTCGGCGGGCTGCCGATCGCGTCCGCCGCGCCGACCGGTGCCGGCGAGCGGGTGCGTACCTCGAACGCCCCGTCGCTTCCCGTGCCGTCGGCCTGCCGTGCCGGGTCATTGCCTTCCCGTGCCGTCGGCCTGCCGTGCCGGGTCATTGCCTTCCCGTGCCGTCGGCCTGCCGTGCCCTGCCGTGTCCCCACGCTCCTGCCTCCGGGTGGCTCCCTTCTGGCTCGCGGGTGACGATGCCCATGGACCAGCGTGGTGCCGGGTGCCCCGAGGCGCCTCCGCACCGCCCCGGTCGGCTGCTGCCCGCGGAGCAGCATGTCGCCGCTCCGCCCAGTGGGCCCGCCCCACCCCGGTCACCGGGTTGCCGCACCACCCGTCCACGGCCCGTCCCGTCGATCCCGGTCGCCGTTCGGCGAGCCGCCGCGAGCCCACTCGCCCCTGTCCCCGAGCTCCCCGGGATTTCCGGACCCCTGGTCCGGCGTCCGGTGGCCGGGGACCGGGGTGGCCTCGCATCCGGCCCCGACCCCCGGCCCCCGACACCCGGCCGCCGGCCCCCGAGGACCCCAGGCTTCCCGATCCCGGCCTCTCCCCGCTCCCCGCCGACCTTCCGCCCCTGGTCGCGTCTCCGCCTGGGCACCCGCACAACCCCCGCCCACCCCCGTTGGTACACCGCAGCGACCCCGGGCCCGCCCCTGTACCCCCGCCCGGGCCCGTGCTGTCGTGAGCCTCCCATCCCCCGAAGCCGTTGCCGTGCCGTGCCGCGGTACGGCCCCGAGGAGCCGCGATGCCCGAAGCACCACCGGACGACCTGCCCGCGCTGCACGTCGAGAACATCGACGTGACGTACGGGCGAGCGCTGTCCGCCCTCCGCTCCGTGTCCCTGACCGTCCCTCCCGGCGCCGTCGTGACCCTGCTCGGCGCCAACGGCGCAGGCAAGACGACCCTGCTGCGGGCCGTGTCCGGCACGCTGCGCCTGCACCGCGGTGCGATCACCGCCGGCCGCATCCGCTACGGCGACACGGTGCTCGACGGCAGGGACCCCGTCACGGCGGTGCGCGCCGGAGTCGTCCAGGTACCCGAGGGACGGCGGGTCTTCGCCGGTCTCACGGTCGACGAGAACCTGCGCAGCGGCGGCCTGGGACTCGGCCGGCGCGGGCGGGCCCGGAGCCAGGAGGCCCGCGACCGCGTGTTCTCCCTGTTCCCCAGGCTCGCCGAACGCACCCACCAGCACGCCGGCCTGCTGTCCGGGGGAGAACAGCAGATGCTGGCGATCGGCCGGGCCCTGATGGCCGCCCCGAAGCTGCTGCTCCTGGACGAGCCGTCCCTCGGACTGGCACCGCAGATGGTCGGACGTATCGCCGAGGTGATCCGGGAGATCAACGCCCAGGGCACCGCCGTGCTCCTGGTCGAGCAGAACGCGGGCATGGCTCTGTCCCTCGCCGACCACGCCCACGTCCTGGAGGTCGGCGAGACACGGCTGTCCGGCCCCGCCGGCGAACTCGCCCGCACCGACGCGGTGCGCCGCCTCTACCTGGGCGAGTCTCCCGAGACCGGGCCGGCCGAGGACCAGGGGGCGGCATGAACGACCGCACCACCGCCGCGCCGCCCGTGCTCGAGGTACGGGACGTCACTGTGCGCTTCGCCGGTCTCACCGCGCTCGACGGAGTCTCCTTCACCGTCGAGCCCGGCTCGGTGCACGCGATCATAGGACCCAACGGCGCCGGGAAGTCCACCTGTTTCAATGTGCTGTCCGGCCTGTGCCGCCCGGCGTCCGGCACGGTGACCCTCGGCGACGACACCGAGCTCACCCGGCTCGCCCCGCACCGCATCGCCGCGCTCGGCGTCGCCCGGACCTTCCAGAACATCGTCACCACCCACGGCACGGTCGCCGACAACCTGATGCTCGGCCGCCACGCCCTGTCCCGTTCCGGTTTCGCGTCGAGCGCGCTGCGGCTGCCGCGGGCCGTGCGGGAACAGCGCGAGCACCTCGCCCGCGCCCGCGAGATCGCCGAGCTCACCGGTCTCGGCGACCACTTCGACAGCCCCGTGGCGCTGCTGTCGTACGGCGACCGCAAGCGCGTGGAGCTCGCCCGCGCCCTGTGTCTGGAGCCGCGCGTGCTGCTGCTCGACGAACCCGTGGCCGGCATGAACGCCTCCGAACGCGCCCGCACCGCCGAGGTGGTGGGCGAACTGCGCGCCGAACTCGGCCTGTCCATCGTCCTCGTGGAGCACGACATGGGCCTGGTGATGCGTCTCGCCGATGACGTCACCGTGCTCGACTTCGGCAAGGCCATCGCCCACGGCACCCCCGACGAGGTCCGCCAGGACCCGGAGGTGCTGCGCGCCTACCTCGGCACCGACGCACAAGGGGAGGACGCGGCATGACCGGGTTCCTGGACAACGTCCTCGGCGGACTGGCACTCGGCGCGGTGTACGCGCTGGTCGCCCTCGGTTTCGTCGTCATCTTCAAGGCCTCGGGCGTCCTCAACTTCGCCCACGGCTCCCTGCTCCTGCTGGGCGGCTACCTCATCGCCGTCCTGCATGACGACCTCGGCTTCGCCGGGGCACTGGCGCTCGCGATCCTCACCACGGCCGCCCTCGCCGGGGCGCTGGACCGCTTCCTGCTGCAACGCGGCGGTCAGGACGCGCACTCCGCGCATGTGCAGACCATCGTCACCATCGGCATCGACATCGTCCTGTTCACCGACCTGGCCCGGCGCATCGGCGGCGACCTGCTGTCGCTCGGTGACCCCTGGGGCGACTCGGTGACCGAGCTGGGCCCGGTGACCGTCGCCGACAGCAGGCTCGCGGCGATCGCCGTGTCCGCCGTGGTCATCGGCGGGGTCTTCGCCCTGTTCCGGTTCACCTCCTGGGGACTGTCCCTGCGGGCGGCGGCGGAGGACCTGGAGGCCGCCGCGCTCATGGGCGTACGCCTCAACCGGGTGCGTGCCGTCGCCTGGTGCCTGGCGGGCGCGCTCGCCGCCCTGGCCGCGGTGTTCCTCGCCGCGTTCCCCGCCCCCGGATTGGAGCGCGGCACCGGGCAGATCGCCCTGAACGCCTTCCCCGCCGCGATCCTCGGCGGACTGGCCTCCCCGGTCGGCGCCCTCGCGGGCAGCCTCATCATCGGCCTGACCGAGGCGCTCGTCGTCGGCTACGAGTCCGAACTGCACGTCCTCGGCGAGGGCTTCGGCGACGTCGCCCCGTACGCGGTGATGCTGCTGGTGCTCCTGGTACGGCCCAACGGGCTGTTCGGCGCGAAGGGATCCGCCCGTGTCTGACCGCCTCCTCAACGGCCTGACGCGCCGCAGGGCATGGATCCTGCTGCTCGCCGTGGCCCTGTGCCTGCCGCCGTTCTACCTGGACGCCTTCTGGCTGCGCATCGGTCTGTTCTCCATGGCCGCCGCCATCGGCGCCGTCGGTCTCGCCCTGCTCAGCGGCACCGCGGGACAACTCTCCCTCGGCCACGCGTTCTTCCTCGCGGTCGGCGCCTACGGCTACACCTATCTCGCGGGCGAGCCCGGACCGGGACTGCCCCCGGCCCTCGCCGCGCTGCTCGCGGTGCTGCTCGCCGGAGCCGCGGGGGGGCTGTTCAGTCCCGTCGCCGGCCGGGTGAAGGGCGTCTACCTGGGCATCGCCACCCTCGCCCTGGTCTTCCTCGGCCACCACGTGCTGCTGACCGCGGACTCCGTCACCGGGGGCTTCAACGGCCGCTCCGTGCCCCCGCTGACCCTCGGCGGGTTCACCTTCGGCACCGGCGACACGGAGCTGGTCGTGATGGGCGTGCCGTTCGGCGCCGAGGAACGGCTGTGGTATCTGGGCCTGGCGCTGTTCGCGCTCACCTGGTTCACCGCCCGCGGACTGCTGCGCGGACGCCCCGGCCGGGCGCTGGCCGCCCTGCGCGACAGCGAGACCGCGGCCGCGGTGATGGGCGTCGACGTCGCCCGGCACCGCTCGGCGGCCTTCGTGGTGTCGTCCATGTACGCCGGTCTGGCCGGGGTGCTCCTCGCCCTCGCCTTCCGCCGCGTCGTCCCGGACTACTTCTCCCTCGCCCTCTCGGTCGACTTCCTCGCCATGATCGTCATCGGCGGTCTCGGCTCGGTGGCCGGCGCCACCGCGGGCGCCGTCTTCGTCACCGCGCTCCCGCTGCTGATGACCCGCTACGCCGACCAGCTCCCGCTGGTGGCCGCCCCCGGTTCCACGGACGGCACCGTGGGCCCCACCGAGGCCGCCCGCTACCTCTACGGCGCCGCGATCGTCCTGGTCCTGCTCTACGCGCCGGACGGCCTGCACGGCCTGGCCCGCCGACTGAAGGACCGCATGCGCCGCCGCCCGAAGACCGCCCCCTCTCCTGACCCCGTTCCCTCACCCCGGCCCCAGGCCGCAGCCGCACGAACCAAGGAGCACACCCCGTGAACACCACGCACCCCAGGTCCCGCACCCGGCGCCGCACCACCGGCACCGTCCTCGCCGGCGCCCTCGCCCTGCTGCTCGCGGCCACCGGATGCAGCTCCAAGGCGGACAGCGGCAACGGCGGCGACTCCGCCGACGGCCTGCGCACCGGACCCGGCGTCGGCGCCAAGACCATCAAGCTCGGCGCTCTCACCGACCTGACCGGTCCCTACGCCACGCTCGGCAAGAGCATCGTGCAGGCCCAGCAGATGTGGGCCGACGAGGTCAACGCCAAGGGCGGCATCTGCGACCGCAAGATCGAGATCGTCGTCAAGGACCACGGCTACGACGTGCAGAAGGCGGTCACCGCCTACGCCGACATCTCCGCGGACGTCGTCGCCCTGCCCCAGGTCGTCGGCTCCCCCGTCGTCGCCGCGCTGATCGACGACATCGAGCGGGACAAGCTGCTGACCTTCCCGATGGCATGGGCGGCCTCCCTGCTCGGCAAGGACTCCGTCCAGGTCCTCGGCACCACCTACGACCTCGACATGATCGCGGCGGTCGACTTCCTCACCAAGACGAAGAAGGTCAAGAAGGGCGACACCATCGGCCACGTCTACTTCGAGGGCGACTACGGCGCCAACGCGCTGGAGGGCTCCACCTGGGCGGCGAAGAAGGCCGGCGTGAAGGTGGCCGCCCAGAAGATCAAGGCCACGGACACGGATCTGTCCGCCCAGGTCTCGACGCTCCGCAAGAAGGGCGTGAAGGCGATCCTGATCAGCGCCGGACCCGCCCAGACGGCCTCCCTGGTCGGCGTGGCCGCCTCCCGCGGTCTGCGCGTCCCGGTCGTCAGCAACGCCCCCGGCTTCGCGCCCCAGCTGATGAAGACCCCCGCCGCACCGGCGCTCGCGGGCATGCTGCACATGGTGAGCCCCGCGCCGGCGGTCAGCTCCGACATCCCGGGCGTCAAGACCATGGTGGCGGCGTACAAGAAGAAGTACCCGGGCTCGCCGGTCGACTCCGGCGTGCTGTCCGGGTACAACGCCGCGCAGCTGATGGGCGCGAACCTGAAGAAGGCGTGCGAGGCGGGCGGTCTCACCCGTGAGGACGTCGTCAAGGCGCACCGCGCGCAGAAGAACGCCGACACCGGCCTCGGCACCCCGCAGGACTTCTCCGACGTCGACCGGCCCGCCAGCGTCAAGGCGTACCTGCTGCGTCCCGACACCAAGGCGGTCGGCAACGTGGTGAACGTGCGTGACGCCCAGGAGATCCCGGGTGCCACGGAGTACCTGTCCTCGAAGTAGGCGGGACCCATTCTCCCGGACGCCCCGGCGGACCCCAGGACGGGGACGCCGGGGCGTACGCGTGTCCCGGCGTCACCCGGGCAGGCGCGCGGATCAGTCGGCGACCGCCTCGGGGTCGCGGTCGGAGGCGGGCCAGACGTACGGCAGGTCGTCCGGTTCGCCGGGGAAGTGCTCCGCGTAGACGGCGGGGTCCTTGCGCAGCAAAGACGAGCGGTGGCTGCGGTGCAGGGACTCGTCCCCCAGCCAGGGCGGCAGCTCGCCGGCCTCCGCCAGCTCCCGCTGGCTCCGCACCGGCGCGCCGGGCCGGACGGCGGCGAGGTCGGCGACCAGCGTGGCGGCGCAGCTGTCCTGGTGGCCGCGCTCCCGCCAGACCCGGCATACCTCGAGCCCGTAGCGCACCAGGGCCTCCTCGTAACCGGTCCACATGCGCACCGCGGGGTGCCTGCGCCATCCGTAGCCGGGGACGACGAGACCGCGCAGCACCTGGATCGCCTCGACCCGCTGCTTGCCGAGCCGCCGCCGGTCGAGCACCAGCGCCGTCTCGCCGAAGTCGGGGTAGGGCAGGAAGGTCTGCATGGGACGTCCGAACTGTGGGGGCATCGTCGCCGCCCGCGGGGGCACCGCGGCCGGTGGGGCCCGAGGCGGCCCACCGCACCGCAGTTCCCCGTGCGCGGCGGGGCACACCCGCGGGGCTAACCCAGGTTTCCGAGCCGTGCCTCGCGCCACAGGTCGACGCCGCCGTCGGTCGCGTACGTGTCGATCTCGGCCAGTTCCTCGGCGCTGAAGCCGGGGTTCTCCAGCGCGGCCACGTTCTGTTCCAACTGTTCCACCCGGGAGGCGCCGATGACGAGCGAGGTGACGCGCGGGTCCCGCAGCGCCCAGGCCAGCGCCATCTGCGCGAGGGTCTGGCCCCGGCGCGCCGCGATGCCGTCGAGGGCCCGCAGCCGCCCCAGCATGTCGTCCGTCAGCCACCCGGCGTCGAACGAGGTGCCCGCCGCCGCCCGCGAGTCCTCGGGAACGCCGTCGAGATAGCGCCCGGTGAGCAGCCCCTGGGCGAGTGCCGTGAAACCGATGATCCCGAAGCCCTCCTCCTGGGCCACGTCCAGCAGGCCCTCGGTCTCGATCCAGCGGTTGAGCATGTTGTACGACGGCTGGTGGATCAGCAGCGGAGTGCCCAGGTCCCGCAGGATCGCCGCCGCCTCACGGGTGCGCTCGGCGTCGTAGGAGGAGATGCCGACGTAGAGCGCCTTGCCCTGGCGCACCGAGGTGTCCAGCGCGCCCATGGTCTCCTCGAGGGGCGTGGTCGCGTCGAGCCGGTGCGAGTAGAAGATGTCCACGTGGTCCAGGCCCATGCGGCGCAGCGACTGGTCCAGCGAGGCCAGCACGTACTTGCGGGAGCCGCCGCCCTGGCCGTAGGGACCGGGCCACATGTCCCACCCGGCCTTGGTGGAGATCACCAGCTCGTCCCGGTACGGCGCGAGGTCCCGCTGCATCATCCGGCCGAAGTTGATCTCCGCGGCGCCGTAGGGCGGGCCGTAGTTGTTGGCCAGGTCGTGGTGGGTGATGCCGAGGTCGAAGGCGCGCAGGGCGATCTCGCGCTGCCTCTCGAAGGGCCGGTCGTCGCCGAAGTTGTGCCAGTAGCCGAGGGAGAGCAGGGGAAGGTCGAGCCCCGAGCGCCCGGTACGCCGGTAGCGCATGGTGCCGTCGTAGCGCTCGGGACGGGCGGTGTGGTGCATCGGACGACCTCCGGATTGTGCGATCTCGGGCGCCCCCGTGCGATTGTGGGGGACCCCTGCCCACAGTGCCCCCGAGTGATCAGGAAGTCCAACCGATCCCTTCCCTGCGATGCAGCACCCCCGCTTCTCCATCGGTGGCCGCCGGAATGACGGATTGGCGGCCGCGCCGGACGGGCAGGGAGGCAGGTGGTGTCATGAGCACGACTACCCTTCCCCACAGGAGGTCGACCATGCACGTCCGTAACCTGACCGGCGGCCTGGCCGCGGTTCTGGTGATGTCCTTTCCCCTGCTGGGCGGCCAGGCGGTGGCCGCACCGTCCGCCGACACCCAGCGGTCCGCGGCCGCCGCCCGGGTGTTCACCTACGACGCGAGTGGCGCCGCGGAGTTCAAGGCCGCGGTCGACCGGGGCGCCGCGATCTGGAACGCGAGCGTCGACTCCGTGGAACTGCGCCCGGTCGCGTCCGGGCAGCGCGCCCACATCCGGATCCTCGCGGACAACGGCTGGCCCCGCGCCCTGCCCACCGGCCTGGGCAGCGGCACCGTCTACATCGGCCGCCAGGCGGTGGACCAGGGTTACAACACCGTGCGCATCTCCTCCCACGAGCTCGGCCACATCCTCGGCCTGCCGGACCGCAAGCCCGGCCCCTGCTCCAGCCTGATGTCCGGCTCCAGTGCCGGCGTCGCGTGCACCAACCCGTACCCGAACGCGGCGGAGAAGACGGAGGTGGAGGAGAACTTCGGTGGAGTGCTCGCCGGAGCGGGCGGGGCCTCGCCGGGTGCCTTCGTGATCAAGGACTGACGGCCGCGTCCGCGGCCATGTCCGGTCACGGGGGCACCGCCGAAGCGGTGCCCCCGTGACCGGTGTGACCGGCGGGGCCGGTGCGCTATGCTCCTCTCACGTCACGGCGCCGGAACTCCCGGAGCCGACAGTGCGTTGGTGGTCCAAGGAAAGACGTCCCGCTTCCTGCGGGGAGATGCAGGTGCAAGGCCTGCCCGGCGCTCGATCACGAACCCCGCCTCCGATGTCACGGAGGCGGGGTTGGTTGTGTACCCCTGGTCTTCGCGGATCCGCCGCCCACCCCCTGCCGTCGGCTCAGGGCTGGAGGGGCATGCTCGCGCAGTTGGACCTCGCCGGTTCGCCCGCCAGCCGGTCGCTCAGCCAGGACACCGCGTCGCCCTGGTCGGTGATGAGCGGCGCGAGGTGATTGGTGAGGATCTTGTCCCCGAGGTTCGGCAGGACGACGGCCTTGTAGGTGACGTCGGCGCCCTTGCGGCACCAGTCCACCGCCAGCCGCCGGGACTGGGAGTGCGGGACGATGTCGTCCTGGACGCCGGTGGCCAGCCGGACCGGGCCGGTGGGCTTCAGCGCGCCGAGACGCTGCCTGTCCAGCACCGCCTGGGCGCGGGGTTCGTTGGCGAGTACCTCGGCGATGGACGTGCCGCTCGTGGTCCACTTCGTGCTCTTGGTGAAGCCGTAGCCGAAGATCGCGTCGCCCACGCACGTGGTCGAGATGTCCTCGAGCGCGGCCCGCCCGGTGGCGTTGATGTGCGCCTCCACCGCGTCGCGCAGATCGGGCTCAGCCTGCGCGAAACCGTTGATCGACCAGCCCAGGGCGCCCGCCAGGGCGCTGCCGTCGATGCCCTTCATGACCGCCGTGAGGTCGGCGGGAGGTGCACCGCTGTACGTGCCGACGAGATTCACCTCGGGCGCGTAGCCGCGCTGGAGCTCGGCCGCGGCGGCGCTGGCGCCACCGCCCTGGCTGTAGCCGTACAGGCCGACGCGGGACGCGGACGTGACGGACGCGCCGGGCACCCGGAGCGCCGCGCGGGCGGCGTCCAGCATGGCGCGGCCCTGGTCGAGGCGGTTGACGTAGGTGTGCAGCCGGTCGGTCGCGCCGAGCCCGACGTAGTCGGTGACGACGACGGCCGCGCCGGTGGCGAGCAGGCGGTAGACCGCCAGGTTGTCATAACCGATCGAAACGGTACGTCCGTTGAGGGTCAGCGGGTGCTGAAGGGCGAGCGAGGGCGCGCACTGGTCGCCCTGGCCCATGGTCCCCGAGCCGACGACGACCAGGGGGCGAGGGCCACCGCGCTTCCAGGCCGCGGTCGGTTCGATGTAGGCACCGGTCACCGCCACGCGCCGCCCGGTCGAGTCGGTGGAGGTGTACATCAGCCGGGTCGCCGTGCCGGGCAGCGGACGGCCGTCGAGCCCCGGCAGGCTCAGCCCCAGCGGAAGCGGCTCGTGCCGGACGAGGGCGCCGTTCGCGGCGGGAAGGCCGGCGGGCGGGGTGTAGAAGGCCGGGATGGTGACGCCGCGGGACACCACCGGCTCGCTCGCCGCGGCGGGGGGCACAGCCGCACAGACACAGGCGGTCGTGGCGACAACACTGGTCAGCACGCTGCTGATACGGCTCACGGCTCACTCCTCGCTCTGCTCCAGAAGGTGAACCGAAAACTAGCAGCGCTCACTTACCGCCGGTAACTCCTCGGCGGATTACGGCCCGGTAACATTGACGGGTTGTCAACAGGCGGCTGTGCACCGTCGGACGGCTGGCTCGTCGTACGTCCGCGCACGTGTTCGGCGCGACGCACGCGCGCGGGCCCCGCCGGTGTGGTCGGCGGGGTCCGCGCCGGGGGTGTGCCCCTCGGTCGGATCCGGGTCGGGTGTCAGGCCGTGTGCAGGGTCAGCCCGTAGCGGTTGAGGATCTCGTTGACCGGCTGGAACCAGGTCTCGCCGCCGCCGGAGCAGTTGCCCCAGCCGCCCGAGGTGACGCCCTGCGCCTGGTCGCCGCTGATGAACGCGCCGCCCGAGTCGCCCGGTTCGGCGCAGACGCTCGTCTTCGTCATCTGGTGCACCGCCCCCTGGCTGTAGTCGACGGTCTCGTTCCTGGCCAGCACGGTGCCGCAGTGCCAGCGCGTCGTGGAACCGGACCGGCAGACCGAGGCACCGACCGGAGCCTCCGCCGAGCCGCGCACGAGCCGGTCCGGGACCGTGCCCCAGCCCAGCACCACCGGAACCGTCCACCAGCCGCTGCCGACGTTGACCCACGCGTAGTCGTTGCCCGGGAACGAGGAGCCCTGGAAGGTGCCGATGTGCGAGCCGTCCCAGCCCCGGACGGCGGCGCCGGTCCCGCCGCAGTGCCCGGCGGTGACGAACCCCCCGTGCACCGAGAAGCCTATGGAGCAGCGGACGTTGCCCGTGTAGTAGGGGTCACCGCCCACCGTTCCGGCCGCGAAGGTCCTCGGTGCGGCCCGCACGGTGCGCACGGTGACGGGGCCGGCCTCGCGCGCCCGGCCGAGGAACGCGCGGACATCGTTGTCGGCCCGCCGGTCCCGGACCACGTTGACCACCACCGTGTTGGCGGCCGGGTCGACGGCCCAACTGGCCACGCCCGCCGGGGCCTTCAGGTGGTCGATGCGTGTTTTTGCCGCGTCGAGCCGCCGCGCGCTGTGCTCCACGGTACGCACGGTGACCCCGGAGGAGCGAAGGGCGCCGACGGTGGCGCGGGTGGCGTCCGCCGTGACGGCGACGGTCAGCTTCCCGCTGCGCGTGTCGAACCAGGACCCGCCGTACGCGGATCCGGCGGCCGCACGTGCCTCGGGCGCGAGGGCGGCGGCGCGGCGTTCGGCGGCGAGGCGTGCCACGGCCTCGTCGCGCGAGAGGCCGAAGTCCCGCTGCATCGCCCGGATCAGGCCGGCCGACGCCGCCGCGGAGTCGGCTGCGGAGCCGGGGGAGTGGATGGAGGGAGAGGAGGGGGCGGTGGCCGAGCCGGCGGAACCGGTTGCGCCGGGAGCCTCGTTCGCCGAGGCCGGCAGGGAGCCCGCCGCGGCCCAGCCGCCGATCACGAGGGCTGCGGCCACGCCGAGGTGCGCGAGTCTGGTGCGTCTCATGGAAGGTGCCCTTCGTCGTTCCAGCGAGGTGGGGATGGAACAACCGCGTGCTGAGAGCGCTCTCACCACGCCGAGCTTAGCGGGATCTTCCGGTCAGGTCCATGCCAATGCGGTTCCTGATCCGGTGGCGCGCCACCTTGGCGGGGAACAAGTGCCTCCCGCGGGGCCGTGCGTACCGCGGCGATCCGAGGGGGCCCGCGAGGTGGATCAGCCGGCACCGTCCGAGTCATGGCCGGTGCCGGGAGGCACCCGCCCACCCGGCTCGGCAGGCTCTCCGCCGACGCCGACGCCGACGCCGACGCCGACGCCGACGCCGACGCGCAGCACGGCACCGGGTCAGGGCCGGGCGGGGATGCGCAGCGTGATGAGGGCGATGTCGTCGTCGTTGCCGGGCGGGCGCGTCCGCTCCAGGAGCAGGTCGGTGAAGGTCTTCAAGGGCCGGTGCGCCAAAGAGGCCGCGTGCCGCCGCAACCGGTCGAGCCCCTCGTCGAGGGAACGGCCGGGCGCCTCGATCAGGCCGTCGGTGTACAGCAACAGGACGGATTGCGGCGGCAGCTTCGCCGTCGCGTCGGGGCGCGGACGTTCGGACCCGGTGCCGAGGAGGATGCCGTGCCCGTCGGTGAGGTACTGCGCCCGGCCGTCATGGGTGACCAGGAGCGGCGGCGGATGTCCGGCGTTGGTCCACGAGAGTTCCCACCGCCCGTCGTCACCGACGGTCATCCGTGCGAACAGCATGGTGGCCATGCTGACCTCGGTGATGTGCACGACGGCATCGTCGAGCCGTTCCACGATCCTGCTCGGCGGCTCCTGATGCGACCAGGCATAGGCGCGCAGCATGTTGCGGATCTGCGCCATGCCGGCCGCCGCGTCGAGGTCGTGCCCGACGACATCGCCGATGGCGAGCGCGGTCGCCCCGTCCGGCAGGGTGAACGCGTCGTACCAGTCGCCCCCCACCTGGGAGGCGTCGGGCGCGGGAAGGTACCGGGCGGTCATCTCCAGACCGGGCACCCGTGGCAGCTGGGGGAGGAGATGACGCTGCATGGTCTCGGCGACCTTGCGCTGCCGCTGGTAGAGACGGGCGTTGTCCAGGGCCAGCCCGGCCCGGCGAGTGATGTCCTCCAGTAGTGCGAGATCGTTGACCTTGAACGGCTCCCGCTGTTCCGCGCGGCCCAGCGTCAGGGCGCCCAGCACCTCGCGCAGTCCGCGGATCGGCGCGATCGCCGCAGAGTGGATGCCGGTCTCGTCGAACAGGCGCTGCTGTTCGACCGTGAGACCGGAATCCGGAGGAGTCCGGTAGGTGCCGGGCCCGGCGAGTGTCGAGGAGACGCCCCGCAGGGCCCGTGACAGGGGCATCGACGAGGCCTCGGGCACCGGTGGCATCGGACCCTGCAGATCCTCGCGGTGCACGAGGACGCCGTTCTCCGCGTGGACCACGGAATGGCGCCACACCTCGTCGTGCTCGCTGATCAGGTCGACGATCGCCCAGTCCGCCAGCTGCGGCACGACCAGGCCGACGAGTCTGCGCAGCGCCTGGTCCACATCGAGGGTCGAGGTCAGCTGGGTGGTCGTCTCGGCCAGCAGGGCGAGCCGTTCCAGCTCCGGCAGCGTGCCGATGAACCGGTCCTTGCCGGAGCCGGGAGCTTCCGGCTCGTCGACGGTGTGGAAGAGCACCAGGGTCGCCTCGTTCTCACCGTCCGTGAGACAGGGGGTGATCAGCCAGGAGACAGGCACCAGCCGGCCGTCGCCCCGCTCGAACCACTCCTCCTCGGACTGCAGCGTCCGGCGTGAGTGGAACGCCTGCCGCATCATGCACTGGGTCCTGGGCAGCGGCCCGCCGTAGCGGCTGCGGTGCAGCAGGTCGTGGGCGTCCCGGCCGAGCAGTTCCTCCGCGGGCCGGGCCAGCAACCGCTCGGCGTGCGCGTTGGCTCCCAGGATGCGTCCCTCTTCGTCGACGACATAGGCGCCGGTGCCGATCGCGCCCAGCACGGCGGCCAGTGTCTCCGTCACGGCCCGTGACCGGCGCTCCGCGGCGATGTCCGCGGCTTCCGGACCCGTCACTGGATGCCTCCTCGTACCGGCCGGAGGGGAAATCGGTCGCTCTCCGGAGAAGCCCCTCGTCCCACTCCGTCACGCGAGGTCCTCCACTCCTAGTGTCCTGCGGATCGGCACTCGAACATCGCGGGACGCAGTTCCTGGGGGAGCGGGCGGGGCGCGTGGGACCTCATGGGGGGAGCGCGGCTTCCACGGACAAGCGTGGGTGGGCCGGGCGGCAGTGGCCCCGGGGCGCGGCGGTACCGTTCACTTCCCGCCCGCGGCGAGGCGCTCGGCACGCCGGGCCGCCTCCCGCGCCTCCCGCTCGGCCCGGGCGAGCGCGCCCTCGGCCGTCCGGCTGCGTTCGCCGGCCTCGCGCCGGCCGTGCTCGGCCCGCTCCAGTTCCTCGCGGGCCTCCCGGAGCTCGCGCTCCGCGGCCGAGACCCGCTGCTCGGCCGCATGGTGCTCCTCCCCGGCCCGCTCCAGGAGGGACGCGGCCTCCTCGCGCTCCGCGCGCCGTTCCCGCAGCCGCCGTGCGGCGGCCTCGGCCTCGGCCCTGGCCCGCGCGAGCCGTTCCTCGCGCTGCTTGCGCCGGGCGGCCTCTTCGCGCCGCTCGGCGAGTTCGTCCGTCCGACGGGCCCGGGAGGAGGGTGCCTTCCCGGACGGGGCGGCGGCAGTGGCCGAACGGGCGGAGGGCCGCTGAGGCGTGGGCGCGCCCGAGGTGCCCGAGGGGAAGGCAGAGGGCGGGGTGAGCGCGTTCGTCAGCCGGCCTGTGGCCCACTCGTCGGCGGCGCCGGTGTCGGCCAGCACGGCGCGCAATGTCGTCTCCACGTCCTGCAGCACCGCGTCCGACAAACGGTGTCCGGCGTCACGAGCCAGCCGCCCTGCCTCCCGGGACAGTTCGGAGACGATGCGTCTGCGCTGCGTGTTGAGCTCCTTGAGACCGCCGGGATCGAGGGTGGCGTAGGCCTCGCGCAGCGCCCGGCCCAGCTCCAGGAACCGTTCGGTCTCCTCGGGTTCACCGTGCCGGAGCAGATTCGCCGCCCACGCCGCGAGCGTGGGGCGGCGCGCGGCGTGGATACGGCGCGCGTCCTCCTTGCGGCCGTCGGTCCGGGCGGCGGCGGCCAGCTCCTCGCGGCGGGGCACGAAGGCGGACGGCGGCGTCGTGTACAGCTCGTCGAGCGCCGCTTCCACGCCGGGCTCGCCGCCACCGCCTGCCCTGTCACCGCCGCCGCGCCGGTCCGCGCCGCCGCGCACCCCTGTGCGCTCCATGATCCCCAGGCTCCACCGAACGGGGCCCCGCCGCACGTCGGGTGCGCCAGCCCGGCGCCGGAAACGCGCTCCCGGGCCCGCTCACCGCACCGGCCCCTCGCCGCGCCGTCCCACGGGCGCCGGTCACAGGCGTTTGCCCGCCACCTCGTCCTCGCCCGGCTCCGGCCCGCTGCGCCGGCCCGCCCGCGCCTTGAGCAGCCGCAGCCGGTCGAGGCGGGAGATGACGGGCGACGCGCTCACCCCGTGCAGGACCACCGAGGCGAGCACCGTGAAGGTCACCACGGCCCACAGCTCCCCGCCCGGCACGTCGAAGGTGCCCTCCCCGAGGGCGTACGCGAGGTAGAACAGTGAGCCGATGCCCCGGATCCCGAAGAACGCGATCACCATGCGCTCCCGGGGACCGGCCGGCGTTCCCAGCTGGGCGCCCCAGCCGGTCAGCGGCCGGACCACGACCAGCAGCAGCAGCCCGACCAGTGCGCCCCGCCAGGACAGCGGGGCCAGGCCACCCTGGGCGACGAACACGCCGAGCAGGAACAGCAGCCCGGCCGTCAGCAGGCGCTCCACCTGCTCCACGAAGTCGTGCAGCACCATGTGGTAGCCGTGGGCGCGCTCCGCCGCCCGGATGCGGCAGGCGGTGACGAACACCGCGAGGAATCCGTAGCCGTGCAGCAGCTCGGTCACCCCGTAGGCGAGGAAGGTGGCGCCCACGGCGACGAAGCCCTCGCGGTGCTCCGACAGCCGCATCGCCCGCCACCCGGCACGGAAGAACAACCACCCCAGCAGCCTGCCCACGGCGAGCCCCGCGAGCACCCCGGCGACGCACTTGTACGCCACGTCCACCAGCGCCCAGCGCGCGATCCCGCCGCCCGTCACCCCGTCGGCGGCCACCGCGCCGGCGAGTGCGACCGCCCCCATGACGAACGGGAAGGCGAGGCCGTCGTTCAGGCCCGCCTCGCTGGTCAGCGTGAAGCGCACCTCGTCCTCGTCGTGCTCTGAATCGGTGGGCGCCCCGACGCGCACCTCCGAGGCGAGCACCGGATCGGTGGGCGCGAGCACGGCGGCCAGCAGCAGCGCGGCGGCGGGGGGCCAGCCGAGCACGCTCCAGGCGAGGACGCCGACCACCGCCATGCTCAGCGGCATGGTGACGCCCAGCTGCCGCCAGGTGGCCCGCCAGAGCCGCCGGCCGAACGGGCGGTTCAGCGCGAGTCCGGCACCCATGAGGGAGACGATCACGCACACCTCGGTGAGGTGCTCCACCCACGCCCGGTCGCCCACCGGGTCGATGTCGGGGAGGGGCACCGGCAGCAGCTGAAGACCGATGCCGCAGAGGAGGAACACCAGCGGCACCGACAGCGGTCGTCCGGCCACCAGCCGGGGCAGGACCGCCGCACCGAGGGCACCGAAGCCGAGCAGGGCGAAGAGGAAATCCGGGGAGGTCACCGGGGACGTGTGCCCGGACTCGGCCGGGGACACGCAGTCCCCCCGGGCGAAATATCACCCCGGGGGCGCGACCCCGCCCGAACGGACGGCCCACCCCGACGCCGCCGGGAGGGGCGGATCCGGGAGGACGCCGCGCTGCGGAGACGCCGCGCCGCGACGCCGGGGGCGGGGCATCACACCCGGCACCCCGGGCAACGCGGCCGGGTCCTGCGTGGGCCCCGCCTCACCGCACCCGGCGCGTGCCCCGGGCCGTCCGGCCGCGCCGCCACCGGCCCACACCGACGTCGGTACGCGCAGCTGTCCCCGCCGTCGGACGACCGGGGCGGCTCCGTCCCGGCACCGTGGGGCGCGTGAAGACACTCAGTCGGCCCGCACGCCGGACCCTCGTCGCCCTCCACGTCGTCACCGCCGCGAGCCGGCTCGGGCTCACCCTCGGTCTGCTCTCCCCGGGGGTCACCGCGAGCACCACCGCGGCCCCGGCCACCGTGAAGGCATCCGTCCGCGCCGTGAGGCCCTCCGCCGACCGGCTTCCGCCCCCGCTCGCCGTGCTCACGCCGCTCAGCGGCCTGGTGCCGGCCCTAGGCACACCGTGGGGGCCGGCGAGGCACCGAGGCACCGGTGGGTGTACACCAGGTTCTGGCTCACCCTCGCCACGACCACCGCGACGGCGTTCGCCCAGCGGCCGGGAGCGGACGCGACGGTCACCGCCGTGGCCGCCGGGTATTCCCGCCCGACGCGGGCGAGTCGTGTCCGGCCCGGCCGTCCCGGTGTCCGCCCACGTCTTCCTGACGGTGATCTCGCCCCTCAAGCCGTGGGGACCGACCCGGCGAGGCCGCCGCCTGCGCGCGCCGCCGCCCGTCCGCCCCGGCACGCGTCGGTGTCCCCGTCCGCCTGAAATGGGCGTACGGCGGATACGGCTTGAAGCAGATCACGATCTCCGGCGGACGCGGGGCGCCGTGCTCGCGCAGCAGCTCGGCCCCCAGGGTCGTCATGTACGCCGACTGCCCCTTGGCCACCCGCTGCTGCCGTGGCCCCCAGCCGGCCGCGTACGCGAACTCCATGGCGGCGGAGGCGAAGGCGGTGCGCCCGCCGATGAGGAAACGGGTACGCGCATGAGTGGCCTGGCGCACCTGCTCACGCCGGTACGGCCGTTCGGCCCAGAGCCGGGCGTCCCGGCCGGTGCGTGCCTCGTCGGTGCGGACGGTCAACGGGACTCCGTGCACCAGTCCGCGCCGCAGCCCGGGCCACTGGGACGGCCGCAGCCCCGACTCGGGATGCGCCAGCACCAGGTCGACCGGCTCGCCGCACCCCTCGTCGGGCGGTACACCGTCGCGCAGTGGGATGTGCACGACGGTGTACCGGGAGTACGCGGCGAAGGAGAACAGCCCGGCGAGCCGGTTCAGCCCGTCGTGGTCGCCCAGGAGCAGTCCGTAGCCACCGGGGTCGCGCAGCGAGGTGTGCCGCAGTACCGGCCTCGGCTGCACCACACGGTGCACGCGGGGGCCGGCCCGCGGCCGATACTCGGTGAGTCTCAGCCGCATGAGGACCGCCCCACGGCCCCAGCCCGACGGATGGCCCGGCGCCCCGGCGAGGGAACGGGGGCGCCGCGCCCGCGGGCCGGGGCGGACCGGTTCACAGAGTGCGCTCCAGACGGTCCGCCATCAGCTTGACGAAACGTGCCGGGTCCTTCGGCCGGCCGCCCTCCGCCAACACGGCCAGTGTGTGCAGCAGTTCGGCGGTCTCGGTGAGACCCGCGTGGTCCGGGCGCTCCCGGTACGCCTGGTTCAGTCCCTTCACCAGCACGTGGTCCGGGTTGAGTTCGAGGATCCGCCTGGTGCGCGGCACCTCCTGGCCCATGGCCCGGTACATGTTCTCCAGCGCCGGGGTGAGGTCGGCGGTGTCCGCGACGAGGCACGCGGGGGACACCGTCAGGCGCGACGACAGACGCACCTCCTTGACGTCCGCGTCCAGTTGCTCGCGCATCCAGGCCAGCAGACCCGCGTACTCCTCGGTCTGCTTCTCCTTCTCGCCCCCGGCCCGTTCCGCCTCCTGCGGGCCGAGGTCGATCTCGCCCTTGGCGACGGACCGCAGCCGCTTGCCCTCGTACTCGCCCACCGCGTCGACCCACACCTCGTCGACGGGGTCGGTGAGCAACAGCACTTCGATGCCTCCCTCCCGGAACGCCTCCATGTGCGGGGAGTTGTCGATGCTCTGCCGCGACTCGCCGGTGATGAAGTAGATGTCCTCCTGGCCCTCGCGCATCCGCTCCACGTACTGCTTCAGTGTCACCGTCTCGTCCTCGCCGTGCGTGGTGGCGAAGGACGAGATCGCGAGGATGGCGTCCCGGTTGTCGGGGTCGGTGACCAGCCCTTCCTTCACGACGGCGCCGAACTCCCGCCAGAACGTGGCGTAGCGGTCGGCGTCGTTCGCCATCATGCCCTTGACCGAGGACAGCACCTTCTTCGTCAGACGCCGCTGCATCATCCGGATGTGCCGGTCCTGCTGGAGGATCTCGCGGGACACGTTGAGCGAGAGGTCCTGTGCGTCGACCACGCCCTTGACGAAGCGCAGATACGGAGGCAGCAGCGCCTCGCAGTCGTCCATGATGAACACGCGCTTCACATACAGCTGCACACCGCGCTTGAAGTTCTGGGTGAACAGGTCGTGCGGGGCGTGCGCCGGGACGAACAACAGTGCCTGGTACTCGAAGGTGCCCTCGGCCTGCAGTTGGATGGTCTCCAGCGGGGCCCGCCAGTCGTGGCCGATGTGCTGGTACAGCTCGTGGTACTCGTCCTCGGACACCTCGTCGCGCGAGCGTGCCCACAGGGCCTTCATCGAGTTCAGCGTCTCCTGCGCGGCCTCCCCGTCACCCTCGTCCGTTTCTCCGGCGAGCCTGATGGGCCAGGTGATGAAGTCCGAGTAGCGCTTGACGATCTCCTTGATCTTCCACACCGAGGTGTAGTCGTGCAGTTGGTTGTCGGGGTCGGCCGGCTTCAGGTGCAGCGTGACCGAGGTGCCCTGCGGCGCCTCGTCGACCGGCTCCAGCGTGTACGTGCCCTCGCCGCGCGACGTCCAGCGCGTGCCGCGTCCCTCGCCCGCGCGCCGGGTCAGCAGGGTGACCTCGTCGGCCACCATGAAAGCGGAGTAGAAGCCGACGCCGAACTGCCCGATCAGCCCCTCGGCCCCCGACTCCTGTGCCTCGCGCAGCTCCCGCAGGAACTCTGCGGTGCCCGAGTTGGCGATCGTGCCGATCAGCTGCCCGACCTCGTCGTACGACATCCCGATGCCGTTGTCCCGCACCGTGAGCGTGCGGGCGTCCTTGTCGATGTCCAGCTCGATGTGCAGATCGGAGACGTCGGCGTCCGGCGTCTCGTCCCGCAGCGCGGCCAGACGCAGCTTGTCCAGCGCGTCGGAGGCGTTGGAGACGAGCTCGCGCAGGAAGACGTCCTTGTTCGAGTACACCGAGTGGATCATCAGCTGGAGCAACTGACGGGCCTCGACCTGGAACTCAAACGTTTCGGTCGGCATGGTTCGCGATTACCTCACTGGTCCATGGGTCGCCGGAAAACTGGCGCAGTCACTCTAGAACACCGCACGACCACCGTCCGCACGGAACGGCACCGGCCCGACACGCGGCCGACGCGGCGTCAGCCGGCCCCGGCGACCGCCGCGTCGAGGAGGGGGCCGAGTTCGCCGGAGACGGTCGTGAGGGCACGTGGGTCCCGTTCGGCGCGGGCCAGGAGCAGGGCCCCCTCCAGGGAACTGATCATGAGCGTGGCGAGCGGTGTCGCGCGCCGCGCGGGCACGCCCAAGTCCGCCAGGGCCCGCGCCACCGCGCCGGTCCAGGCGGCGAAGGCGGCGGACGCGGCCTCCCGCGTCGACGCGCTGGATTCCGCGCAGTCGACCGTGGCGGCGGCGACGGGGCAGCCGCCCTCGAAGCCGGTCCGCTCGTACTCGTCGGTCCATTGCCGCACCATCTGCGCGAACAGTCCGCTCGGTGACGGCTCGGGCAGAGCGGTGAGGAAGCGGGCGACGCGCCCGGCCGCGTACCGGCCCGCCCACCCCACCGCCTCGTTGACCAGCTGTTCCTTGCCGCCGGGAAAGTAGTGCTGGAGCGAGCCGCGCGGGGCCCGGGCATGGGCGGCGACCTCGCGCATGCCCGTGGAGGCGACCCCGTCGCGCCGGATGAGCTGCGCGGCGCTGAAGACCATCCGCTCCCGCGGCCCGTGCTCCGACTTCGCCTCCGCCATGCCGGGCCTCCCGCCGTTCCTCGGACTCCTTCTCTGCGGCCTCCACCCTATGACCACCGTCACAGGAGGGGCTACTATGACCGCTGTCATAGTGGGAGCCGCCGCGCCGACGGTCCGGGCGATTCGCCGGTGTGGCGCGCCGCGCAGCGGCCCGCGCGCGGTCGGGCCCGGAAACGGTGGTGCAGTGTGTCGACGGCACTCGTTGGACCTGTGGGTTTCGCAGGACCCGTGGGCTTCCTCGGTATCGGGGTCATGGGCCGCCCCATGGCGCTCAACCTCGCCCGGGCCGGGACGCCGCTCGTCGTGTGGAACCGCACTCCCGCCCGGTGCGAGCCCCTGCGCGAAGCCGGGGCCGAGGTGGCCGCGAGCGCCGCGGAGGTCTTCGACCGGGCCGGCACCGTGCTGCTCATGCTGGCCGACGACGCCGCGGTCGACGCCGTGCTGGGGCGCGGCACCCCGGACTTCGCGGCACGCGTGGCCGGGCACACCGTCGTCCACATGGGCACGACCTCGCCGGAGTACTCGGCAGCCCTGGAGGCGGACGTCCGGGCCACCGGCGGGGCGTACGCCGAGGTGCCCGTCTCCGGGTCCCGGGTCCCGGCGGAGGAGGGGCGGCTGGTGGCCATGACGGCCGGGGACGCCCCCGCCGTGGCGGCCGTGCGCCCCCTGCTGGCCCCTCTGTGCGCGGCGACGTTCGACTGCGGTGCGGTGCCGAACGCCCTGGTGACGAAGCTCGCGGTGAACCTGTTCCTGATCACGCAGGTCACCGGGCTGGCCGAGGCGTTCCACTTCGCCGAACGGCACGGCCTCGACCGGCGTCGCTTCCTCGACGTCCTGGACGCGGGTCCGATGGCCAGTGCCGTGTCCCGCATGAAGGCGCCGAAGCTGCTCGCCCGCGACTTCGCCGTGCAGGCCACCGCCACCGACGTGCTGAAGAACAACCGGCTGATCGCGCGTGCCGCCCGCGCCGCCGGCCTGGCCTCCCCCCTGCTCGACGCCTGCCACGCCCTCTTCGAGGAGACGGTGGGGCAGGGGTACGGCGGCGAGGACATGGTGGCCGTGCTGCGCGCGTTGGAGGCCCGCACCGACGGCGTATCCCGGCATGCGAGCATGGGCGGATGACCACGCATCGCGGACACGACGCCCGAGCGACCGGACGCGTCCTCGGCCCCGACCCGGAATCCCGACCATGAAGTCCCTGACGATCACTCCCCAGGCCGCTCCCGCCGGCCTCGTACTCAAGGTCTCCGGCGACCTCGACTACACCACCGCGCAGCAGTTGCGCACCGCCACGCACGAGGCGTCCCCGCCGGGCGGGGGATTCGTCGCGCTGGACCTCGGCGAGCTGCGGTTCTGCGACTCCACCGGGATCACCGCGCTGATCGGCGCCCGCAACCACGTCGTCTCCGCGGGAGACGAGTTTCTGCTGGTCGCCGTGCCGGACAGCATGGCACGGCTGCTGCGCATGACCGGCCTGGACCAGATCATCGAGGTGCGCGACGACGTGACGTCGCTCCCCGGCAACTGAGCCACGGGTTCCGAGGGCTGCGCCGGACGCCGGACTCCTCGTCCTCCTCGTGCTGCCCCGTGCCTCACAGGGACGCGCGGGGCCGCCGGCTCCCCGGGGGAAGGAGTGGAGAGCGGTGGTCACCTGTGTGAGCGCTGCTCTCGCGGTTGATGAAAGTCGACCGGGAGCGGCTGCCCGGGCAGATCGCCGCTCTCGTGTGCGCGCCGCTCGCCCTGGCGTGCGTCTTCCTGGCCGGCTGGCACGCTCGGGAACAAGTGCTGCGCTCAAGCCGGCGCGCCACCGATCTCTGGGAGCACCGCTCTTCCTGGCGGGCGCCGCTCTCGTCTGCGTGCACCGCTCTTGCTGGCGGGCGCCGCTCTTGTTGGCGTGCACCGCCCCCGTACGCGCACGCCGCTCGCGTCGCGGGCGGGTGCTCTCCTTCGTGCGCACGGCTCTCGTTTGCGCGCACCGCTCTCTCCCCGTGTGCACCGCCCTCGCCGCTTACATCGCTCTCTTCCGCGTGCACCGCCCCCGCCGCTTACATCGCTCTCTTCCGCGTGCACCGCTCTCCACCGCCTGTCACCAGTCTCCTGGCGTGCACCCGCCCCCGCTCCGTCCGCACGGCGTCAACCTGGCCGGCGTGAACTGTGCCGGCCTGTGGCGTGCTGTGTCCGGCGCGCGGCGTGTTTCCCGCCGCCCTCGGCCTCGAGCATCCCGCTGGCAGCGGGAGTACCGACTGATCGGGGGAGCGGTGAGGCCCCGGTGGACGGGCATCCACCGTCACCGAAACGTCCTTACCGTCCGCCGCCGTCATCACCGAAAAGCCCTCACCGTCCGCCGCCCGTTCACCCTCACGCCATCCCCGTCGGCGCCTCCGGGACGACTGGGGCGCCGGATGCGATCGAGTGGCGTGCGAACGGCTCGAACGGGCACTCGGAACGTGCCGATCCTCCACCGCCGACCGGAAGGTTCGCACTGTCGGCGGCGGGGAGGCGGCGTTCGACTACGGGCAAGGGGAAGAAGGCCGTGACGGTGCGCATCGGGGCAGAGGAAGAGTTCCACGTGCTGGACGTGGAGAGCGGACGGCTCGTGCCACGGGCCGACGCGCTGCTGGAGCGGCTCGGCAGATCCGGGTTCACACGTGAACTCCAGCAGTCGGTGGTGGAGAGCAACAGCGGCGTCCACGACACCCTCGACGACCTGTACACCGACCTGGCAGGAACCCGGCGCCGACTGGACACCGCCGCCTCCTCGCAGGGCCTCGCCGTCGTGGCCGCCGGTACCGTGCCGCTGGCCCGCGTGACCAGCAGGGACATCACCGCGGACCCGCGCTACCGGCGCATGGTGGACGACTACCGCCGGGTCGCCGACGAGCAGCTCATCTGCAGCGCGCAGATCCACGTCGACATTCCGGACCGCGACACGGCCGTGCGCGCCATGTGTCTGGTCTCCCCCTGGCTGCCGCCGCTGCTGGCCCTGTCGGCCAGCTCCCCCTTCTGGCTGGGCTCGGACACCGGATACGCCAGCTGGCGCACCATGCTGTGGCAGCGCTGGCCCACCGCCGGCCCGGTCGGCTGCTACAAGAACGCCGCTGAGTACGACGCGGCCGTGGCCGAACTGATCGACTCGGGCGTCATCAGCGACGCCGGCATGCTCTACCACGACGTCCGGCCCTCAGCCCACCAGCGCACACTGGAGCTGCGCATCTGCGACGCCTGCCCGCGTGCCGAGACCGTCGTGCTCGTCGCCGGACTCTTCCGCGCCCTGGTACGGGACGCTCGTGACCGCCTGGAGCGCGGCACCGGGCCCTGGTGCGACGGTCACCACGAGTGGCTGCGCGCCGCGGCCTGGCGTGCCGCCCGCTCCGGACTGGAGGGACAGCTCGTCGATCCGCAGACCCGCCGCCCGGCCCCCGCTGCCGCGGTGCTGCGCGGCCTGCTGACCCGGCGGCGCCCCGCCCTGGAAGCCTCCGGCGACTGGGACACCGTGCGCGCTCTTCTCGAGGAGGCCCTCGCCACGGGCAGCGCGGCGCACCGGCTGCGGCGCGCGGCGCAGCGGGAGGACCTGCTCGCCAGCATCGACATGATGGTCGCCGAGACCCGCGGCACGCCCCTCGCCCCACGGCCCGTCCGCCGCTCCGCCCCGGTCGGCGCCGGTCACGCACGCGCCTACCTCCACAGCACGGCCGCACCGGGCGCCACGGGCTGAGCACGCCCGGCGGGCCCGCCCCACGAGGGCGCCCGCCGTGGGAGGGGCCCCGGCCCGCCCGGCCCTCCGCTCCTTCACGCGTCCACGTCCGAGCCCTGCCGAGCCCTCCCCGCCGCTGACAGAGGGCACCTGCCCAGCGTCGAAACGGGCCCGTCGTCCAAGGGGCGCGGCGTCCAACGGGGGGCGACGTCGAACGGTGCGCATTTGAAGAACGATCAGATCGCTCAAGGAGAGTCACACCGTCATGTCCAGTACGCACACCACCCCGGTGCCGGCCCCGGCACCGTCCGCCGACGACCCATGCCCGACCAACGCCGGTACCCCGCGGGGGCGCACCGCGCCGCGCGGCGACCGGCCGCAGGGCTGCGTGGTGCCGCCCGGTCGGCGGGAGGGCTCCAGGGGAAGGAGGTCACACTGATGTGCGGCCTCAGTGGAGAGATCCGTTTCGACGGCGGACGACCGGACATGGCGGCGGTGGAACGCATGACCGACCGGCTCGCGCCGCGCGGCCCCGACGGACGCGGGCTGTGGTCCCAGGGCCCGGTGGCCCTCGGACATCGCAGGCTGAAGATCATCGACCTCTCGGACAGCGGCGCACAGCCCATGGCCGACCCACGCGGCCGCATCGCCGGAGTGTTCAACGGCTGCGTCTACAACTACCGTGAGCTGCGCGACGAACTGCACGGACTCGGCCACCGCTTCTTCTCGGAGTCCGACACCGAGGTGGTGCTCAAGGCCTACCAGGAGTGGGGCGCCGACTGCGTCGAGCGCTTCCGCGGCATGTTCGCCTTCGTGATCGTCGAGCAGGACACCGGGCGGGTCGTGCTGGCCCGCGACCGGCTCGGCATCAAGCCCCTGTACCTGGCCGAGACACCGGAACGGCTGCGATTCGCCTCCTCACTGCCCGCGCTGCTGGCGGGCGGCGGCGTGGACACCTCGCTGGACCCCGTCGCCCTGCACCAGTACCTCAGCTGGCACGCGACCGTGGCCGCTCCCCGCACGGTGCTGAACGGCGTCCGCAAGCTGCCCCCGGCCACGGTGCGGATCGTCGAACCCGACGGCACCCACCGCGAGCACGTCTACTGGCAGCCCTCCTACACGCGCCGTCCCGAGCACGCGGACATGAGCGCCGAGGACTGGACGGACGCCGTGCTCGACGCGCTGCGCACCGCGGTGCGCCGGCGCATGGTCGCCGACGTGCCGGTCGGCGTGCTGCTGTCCGGTGGCCTGGACTCCAGCCTGATCGTGGCCCTGCTGGCCGACGAGGGGCAGCAGGACCTCGCGACCTTCAGCGTCGGCTTCGAGTCCGAGGGCGACGAGGCGGGCGACGAGTTCCACTACTCCGACCTCGTCGCCCGGCACTTCGACACCCGCCACCACCAGCTCATGGTCCCCTCCGACCGGGTCGCCGGCGCGCTGGACGGGGCGGTGCGCGCCATGAGCGAGCCCATGATGAGCCACGACGTGGTGGCCTTCCACCTGCTGTCCGAGCAGGTCGCCAAGGAGGTCAAGGTCGTCCAGAGCGGCCAGGGAGCGGACGAGGTGTTCGCGGGCTACCACTGGTATTCGCAGATGGCGAACGTGCCGCGGCCACGGGCCGGCGACGCCTACATCGACACCTACTTCGACCGCTCGCACGCGGACATGGCCGCGATCCTGCGCCCGGATCTGCTCCCCGACCGGGACACCTCCGCGGAGTTCGTCCGCGAGCACATGGCGGCCGAGGGCGCCGAGACGGCGCTGGACGCGGACCTGCGGCTGGACACGCACGTGATGATGGTGGACGACCCGGTCAAGCGGGTGGACAACATGACCATGGACTGGGGCCTGGAGGCCCGGGTGCCGTTCCTCGACCACGAGCTGGTGGAACTGGCCGCGGCCTGCCCGCCGGAGCTGAAGCTCGCGGACGGCGGCAAGGGCGTGCTCAAGGCCGCCGGCCGCAAGGTGCTCCCGCGTGAGGTCGTCGACCGGCCCAAGGGCTACTTCCCGGTTCCGGCGATCAAGCACATGGCCGGTCCCGTCCTCCAGCGGGTCCGCGAGGCCCTGACGGCTCCCGAGGCCCGGGCCCGTGGCGTCTTCCGCGAGGACTGTGTCACCGAACTGCTCGCCGCACCCGACGCGCACCGCACCAGGCGAGGGGCGAACGCGCTGTGGCAGATAGCGTTGCTGGAGATATGGCTTCAGACCCACGACATCAGCTGACCGCAGAGCCACCGGCCACGGCCCCGGCCCCCGCCGCGGACCGGAGCACGGTGCCGGACACCGGGTCCGCCGACGCCGTCGGCGGGCCCGGCACCCGGCCGGATGCGAAGCCCGCCGCACCTGGCGCCGCACCTGCTGCCTGGCGCCTCGACGGGTCGGGCTCCGGATCGGGCTCCGGGCCGGAGGGGGCGCCGGCCCACGGCGGGGCCGGGCCGCCGGACGACCACCACGGACCCGGCGCTCCGCGGGGTACCGGTGACGGTGCGGGGTACGCGCCGGAAGCGGTGCCGCTCGCGGACACCGCGGGCCCGCACGACGTGCCGACCTCGGCCGTCCACGGCTGCTGGTATCCCTCGGCCGACCCCGACGGCCGGTACGTCGCCTTCGTCTGCGACCGGGCCGGGGTGCCCCAGCTGTGGACCGGACGGGTGGACGGCACCGAGGTACGGCTGCTGGACGCCGACCCGCATCCGGTGACCGAGGTCTCCTGGTCGCCCGACGGCCGCTGGATCGCGTACACCACCGCGCCGGGCGGCGGCGAACTCACGCGGGTCCTGTGCGTACGGCCCGACGGCACCGGGCGGCACCTGCTGGCCGGCGGCGACGAGGGCACCTCGGCCCACCTGGGGTGCTGGCAGCACGACGGGTCGGCCGTCGCGGTGACGGTGACCGACCCCGCCCCGCCCGGGGACCCGCGGGCCGCGCACGAGCCGACGGCGCCCGCGTCGCCCGGTACGTCCGAGCAGGTCCTCGAGGCCATATCGGGCCGGGACGGCCGCGCCGTGCTGCTGGACGACCCGCGCTCACGCTCCACCGCCCCGGCCCCGGGGACGACGCGGGCGTCCGTGCAGGAGCCGGAACCCAGGACCCTGTCGGCCTACCTGGTCGACCCCGAGGGCGTGTCCGCGCCCGTGCTGCTCGCCACCGAACGCGGTGCCCCCACCCTGCGGGTCTGCGACCTCAGCCGTGACGGCCGGTTCGCCCTCCTGCGCCGGGGGCCGCGCGGACGCCGCGAGGCGCTGGTCGTACGCACCCGGGACCGGGCGGTGACCTGCGGTGTGCCGGTCGCCGACGGCGACCCGTGGATCGGCGGCTTCTCGCCGGACGCCGGCACGCTGTGGCTGCGCAGCGACGGCGGCCGCGAGTTCGCGGCGCTGCTCGCGGTCCGCCTCGGCCGGCAGGGCGAGCACCTCGGCGCCACGGTCGTCGCGGAACGCCCGGACACCGATCTCGAACTGCTGGCACTGGGCCGTGACGGCCGGCGGGCGGTCCTGTCGTGGAACGTGCGCGGAGTCAGCGAGCTGGAGATCACCCCCCTGGCCCCGCACCCGGTGCCCGAGCCCAACACCCTGCCCGGCGCGGCCGGTTCCGCCTCGGCCGGCCCCCCGCGGCCCATACCGTTGCCCCACGAGGTCGTCACCCGTGTCACGGTCACCGCCGACCCCGACGCACCGGTCGTGGCCCTGTCCGGGTCGCGTCGGCACCCCGGTGTGTGGTGGTTGCCGCAGGGGATGCCGCTGCGTACGCCGTGGTCCTCGCGGGACGAGGACGCGGTGCCGGACGGAAGGGCGGCCGTACGGCCCACCGCCCTGCGGCCCGTGGCGCGGGACGGGCTGGTGCTCGGCGGCTGGTACTACCGGGCCCCCGGCCGCTCTCCGGGGGAACCGGCGCCGTGCGTCCTGCACCTGCACGGCGGCCCCGAGGAGCAGGAACGCCCGGTCCTCGAACCGCTCTACCACGAGCTGCTCGGCAGGGGACTGGACGTGTTCGCGCCCGACGTGCGCGGTTCCTCCGGCTACGGCCGCTCGTTCGTCGACGCCGACCTCGGCACCGGCCGCTTCGACGCGCTCAACGACGTCGCCGACTGCGCGGCGCACGCGATCGTGTCCGGCCTGGCCGATCCCCGGAGGCTGGCCGTGATGGGCCACTCGTACGGCGGCTACCTCGTGATGGCGTCCCTGGTGTGGCACCCGGACCTGTTCCGCACCGGGGTGGCGGTGTGCGGCATGTCGGACCTCACCACCTTCTTCGCCGGCACCGAACCCTGGATCGCCCAGTCCGCGGCCCACAAGTACGGCCATCCCGAACGCGACCGGGACCTCCTGCGCGCCCTGTCGCCGATGAGCCGGATCGACGCCCTGCGCGTCCCGGTCCTGGCCGTGCACGGCGAACACGACACCAATGTGCCGCCGGGCGAGTCGGAGCAGTTCGTGCGCGCCGCGCGGGAACGCGGGCTGGAGGCGCAGCTCCTCCTGCTGCGCCACGAGGGACACGACTTCCGCCGCGCCGACAGCCGGCGCCTGTTCCGGCGCACCGCCGCCGACTGGCTGGAACGCCACCTGACGGACTGACCGCCCGTCTACGGGCGGGGGCGCAGCGGCGCCGGCGGTACCGGCGGATGACCGGTGAGATCGACGATCAGCCGGGCGCACAGGTCCCGGAGCTTGGTGTTGGTCTCCTGGGACGTGCTGCGCAGGATGTCGAACGCCTCGTCGGCGCTGCACCGCCGCTGGTGCATGATCACCCCGACGGCCTGGTCCACGACCGCGCGGGAGCGGATCGCGCTCTGGAGTTCCCGGGTGAAGTCCTCGGCGTCGCTCAGCCGCTGCGCCAGGGCGATGCCCCCGCCGGCCTGCAACGCGAACTGCTCGAGTCGGCTGCGCTCCCGCCGAGTGAAGGCGTCCGGCTCGGTGGCGTAGAAGTTCAGGGCACCAGCGGTGTGCTCGTGCACCGGGATCGGCAGGGACAGCGACGAGCGGATCCCGAGCGCGGTCGCGAAGGTGGGGTAGGCCCCCCAGCGTTTCTCCGCGGTCATGTCGGCGACGGCCACGGGTTCCCCGGTGCGCAGCGCCTGGAGACACGGCCCGTCGTCCAGCCCGTACTGCTTCTCGTCCAGCCTGTCGGCCGTGTCGCCGGTGCTGACCACGGTCAGGGGGCGGTGGCGGCGTTGCAGGGTCACCCCGCAGCCCTCGGCGCGTGTGCTGCCCACGGCGTCGTCGACCAGGTGCTGGAGGAACGCCCGCAAGGAGGGGGTCTCCAGCAGCCAGTCCACCACGGGGATCACGCGGTGGCCCGCTGTGTCGTGCCTGTCCGTCAAGGTCACCCACCTCCCACGACCGGGGACCGGCTCTGCCACCGGTACTGGAACCCGGCGTCGCTGTGCCGTCCCACATGAGCGCGCTTTCCCGCTTCCGCCGGATTCTCACCGGTCCCCTGGTCCCCGGTGCGAGGGCTGATGTCGTAGGTGGCTGTCACACTTTCCACACGCGGTACACGCGGCGGCTCCCCGACAAAAGGGGCGTGCGGGGGCGTGGTGCGGGTAGTCACACAGTGTGATCGGTGAGTGAGGGCGGACCGGATGGAACCAGTGCCTGTCGACGATGGGGACACGACGCCGCGCGCGTCGTGGCCGCGGGCTGCCTATGCGCTGGAGGGTGACGGTGGCTGCATAGCGCAGGCCCGCCACCTGGCCGCGTCCTTCCTGGCCAGAGCCCGGGCCGAGGGCGGCCTGTCGGTGTCGACCCGGGCTGTGGAGATCGCGCAGCTCGTCGTCAGCGAACTGGTCACCAACGCCCGCAAGTACGCACCCGGCCCGGTCCGGCTGGATCTGAGCGTGTCCGACGAGGCCTTCGAGGTGATCGTCAGCGACCGCAGTCCCGTCCTGCCGGTGCCCCGGGCCCCGGACCCCGGCCGAGTGGGCCAGCACGGCCTGGAGATCGTGAAGGTCGTCACCCAGGATTTCGACGTGCGGCGCGAGCCGTCCGGGAAGCGCGTCACCGCCCGCATCTCCCTCCAGGACACGCCGACCACGCGGTGAGCCGCAGGGGCCCGCGGGACTCTTCCGCTGCAGCTTGTGGCCGACGGAGCACTGGCCGAGGCGACCGTCCGGTGACCGGGCACGTGGGGCCGGGCACGTGGGGCCGGGCGGGGCGGTGACCGTGCACGGGGCGCTGCGGCGGGCGGGACCGGGACGCCCTCGTCACGGAGCTGCGCCACCGGCGCGGCTCGTCGAACGCGTTCTCGGGGCTGGGGGCGCCGCCGACACCCGGGCGGCCTCTGTCGGCGCACGCCACCGGGTCCGTACGGCCGCGCCCTGACGCCCGGACTGTCCGGCTCACTCGGGGGGAAGGAGGTCGAACGCCGCCCGGGCCGATCGGACGCCGTTGACCTGCAACTCCACCGCGTGCGGGCCCGGGTGGTAGCGCCGGGTGGTGATCGCGCGGAACGAGTGCTCCCGGCGCAGTGCGAGCGCCTCGCCCGCGCCGAGCGTCCTCGTGGTGAGCTTGAAGACCTTGGGCCGCGGCTTCCCCGAGGCCGCGTGATGGTGGATCACGTAGTCCACGGCGATCCGCGCGGGTGCCGGTCCGGTGTTGACCACGGTCGCGGTGAAGACGACCTCGCCGCCGAAGGGCACACCGGCCGACACGACGGTGGGGCCGGTGACGTCGACCTCGACGGGCGCGAATCCGAGCAGGGCCAGCGCGTCCGGACGTCCTTGCTTGACCAGGGTCCGCAACCCGTGGCGCACCAGCCGGGCCGTGTGGGGGTCCGACCGGGCCAGCCAGGCGGTGGCGGTCTCGACCACGAGGCCGGGATGCTGCCGGCTGAGGTCGTTGAGGTGGTTCGCCACGGACCGGCGCACGTCCTCGTTCTCGTCGCGGTAGAGGGCGTCGAGGATCGGCAGTGTCGAGCGCGGCTCGGCCAGGAGGGCCGGCACCCGCGCGGCCCAGGGCAGATACGGCCGGGTGCCCTCCGACGCGAGCCGCCGCACGGCCGGGTCATCGGACGCCGTCCAGGCACGGGCGGCGGCCAGGGCACGGTCCGGGTCGTGGGCCAGCAGGACGCGCAGCGCGAACTCGGAGGTGAACCGGCCGGTGAGTTCGGCCAGGAGCCGCAGGGCGTCGTCGACGGGCTCGGTGGTCTCCCCCGCGCGGGCCTGGGCCACGGCCCTCGTGGCGACGGCGCCGCCGACCGGCCAGATCATCCAGCCCTCGAACGGCAGGTCGCCGTGCAGGGCGGCCCGTACGGTGGCGGCGAGCGAGGCGTAGTCGCCGGGCACGTCGGTCAGCAGCGCGTCGCGCAGCAGGTCGCTGCGGGCCCGCAGCGCCAGCCCGCCCAGCCCGTCCGCCGCCGCCCGCAGTGCGGCCGGCGCGGCCCCGGACCGTACCGCGCTCACGGCGTCGGCGAGGGCTTCGGCGGTGCCGCGGCCGATCAGCTCGTCTGCGAAGGGCATGGCGGAGCCTTTCTCGATGCGAACATACGATCGAATCGTACGTGATGTTCGCGCACCGTCCCGACGCGGGGATCCGCGTGCGTGCGCACGGATCCCCCCGGCGGAGCGGGCCGGAACAATGGGATCCCGGGCGGGGTTGTCCCTGCCGAGCGGCTGTGGAAGCCGGAACAGCAATCGGACGCGGGAGAAGGGCGAGACCTGATGACGAGGACCGAGGAGAAGGCGCTGCTGGCGGGCGGCTGTTTCTGGGGCATGCAGGAGCTGATCCGCACCTTCCCGGGCGTGGCCACCACGCGGGTGGGATACAGCGGCGGCGACGTCCCGAACGCCACGTACCGCAACCACGGCACCCACGCCGAGTCGATCGAGATCACCTACGACCCGGCCGTCACGGACTACCGCACGATCCTGGAGTACTTCTTCCAGATCCACGACCCGACCACGAAGAACCGCCAGGGCAACGACATCGGCCTGAGCTACCGCTCCGCGATCTTCTACTACGACGACGAGCAGAAGCGCATCGCCGAGGACACCATCGCCGACGTCAACGCCTCCGGGCTGTGGCCGGGACCCGTGGTGACCGAGGTGGCGCCGGCCGGGCCGTTCTGGGAGGCCGAGCCGGAGCACCAGGACTACCTCCAGCGCTACCCGGACGGCTACACCTGCCATTTCGTCCGCCCCGGCTGGCGACTTCCCCGGCGCGCGGAGTCCTGAGCCCGATCCCCCGCGGACCACGGCGGGGGGGGCCCCCCCCCCGGGGGGGCCCCCCCCCCCGGCCGCCCCCCCCGGGCCCCGGGGGCGGGGGCGGCGGCCCCCCCCCGGGGGC
>NZ_JBIAIG010000023.1:0-54790 GCF_042871235.1 Streptomyces sp. NPDC005931 | reverse complement strand
GGCGCCCGGCGCCACCCCCCCCCCGCCCCCCGCCCCCCCTTCCCCCCCCCCCCCCGCGCCCCCCCCCCCCCCCCCCGGCCCCGCCCCACCACCGAACCGAGGGCGCTACACCCGCCCCCACCGAACCCGCACAGGCGCCGCAGGCATCCGACGCGCACCCCCACCCAGCAGCCCGCCACGACGCACGGGCCCACCGCGATACCCCCAGTGCCCCCATTGCCCCCCGGGCCCCCCGTGCCACCGCATCACCACACCCGCGGCCACCACGGCGGCCCCCGCCGCCGCCCCCGCGAGCAGCACGGGCCGCCGCGCCCCGTGCCCCGCATGCGACGCCCTGTCCTGCACGGCATGACCGGCGTGCGCGGCCGTGCTCCGCAGTTGCACGGTCATCGCCCCGGCCTTGTCCCGCAGGTCCTCCGCCCGCGCCCGAGCCCGCCCCTTCACATCCATCTTCCCCGCCAACTGCTCCACCGTGTCGCCCAGTTCGTGCCGAGTCCGCTCGATCTGCCGCCGCAACTCGTCCGGCCCCTTGGCCCCGGCACTCCCGCCGGCACCAGCGCCTGCCCCGGCACCCGCACCCGCACCCGCCCGCGCACCGGCGCCCGCACCGGCGCCCGCGCCCGCACCCATCGCCTCATCGGTCATCGGTGAGCCCTTCCCTTGATCTCCTCGACGTCGGCCTTGACGCTCCCCAGCGCCGCCTGCGGCGTCGGCGGCGTGGCCCTGCGCAACTGCCCCCGCCCCATCGCCCCCAGCACCGCCGCGATGACGAACAGCACCGCCGTCACGATCAGCGCCGCGGCCCAGACGGGCAGCACCAGCGCCAGGGCGGCCACCCCGGTCCCCGCCAACGCCAGCAGACCGGCGTAGGCGAACGCCCCCGCCGCGCCCAGCAGCCCTCCGCCCCTGCCCGCACGCCGGCCCTTCTCGGCCAGCTCCTCCTTCGCGAGGGCCATCTCCTGCCGTACGAGTCGGGAAAGCTGTTCGGTGGCCTGCCCGACGAGTTCCCCGACGCTGTGGTGCTCGTCGCGGACCGGCCGCTGGTTGATGGTTCCGGTCACGGTTCCGCCTCCTCTCGGTCACGGACCTGCCGAGTACCCCCACGACCGGCACCCCACCCCACCGCACCTCACCACTCCTCGCCGCACCTCACCGTGCCCCCACGCAAGCAAGAGCACTCCCCCGAGCCCCACCCAAGGCCCGCTTCCCCGGAGCCCCACCCAAGGCCCGCTCGCTCCCCAGCCCCTTCCAGCCCCCATGGAATGCAAAGCATCCCTAACCAATACCAGACAGCAAATTTAAGTGGAACTTCACGATCACGCTCCCGGACACTACCCGCATGACCTCAACACCGACGCCCCCCACCCCCCGCGCCCTCTGCGCCATGATCACCCCCTTCACCCCCACCGGCGCCCTGGACCTCCCCGCCGCCCAGCGCCTCGCCCACCACCTGGTGACGAACGGCTGCGACGGCGTCGTCCTGTCCGGCACGACAGGGGAATCGCCGACCACCACGGACGAGGAGAAGGCCGCCCTCATCAGGGCGGTACGAGAGGCCGTGGGCCCCGGCCCGAGCATCGTCGCCGGCGTGGGCACCCCGGACACCCGCCACACGACGAGGCTCGCCCGGGCCGCACAGGAGGCGGGCGCGGACGGCCTGCTGGCGGTCACCCCGTACTACAGCCGGCCCCCACAGGACGCGATCGAGGCACACTTCCGTGAGATCGCGGGCGCCACGGACCTGCCCGTCACGCTGTACGACATCCCGGCCCGCACGGGCACCCGGATCGAGCCCGACACGATCCTGCGCCTGTCCGAGCACCCGAGGATCACGGCGGTGAAGGACTGCTCCTACGACTTCCTGACCACCCAGAAGATCCTCGCCCGCACAGACCTGGCGTACTACGCCGGATGCGACGAACACGTCCTGGCCCTCTACGCGGTCGGCGCCACGGGCTACATCAGCACGGTCGCGAACGCCGTCCCGGCCCACTTCCGCGCCGTCCTTGACGCCTTCGACGCGGGCCGGACGACGACGGCGGCCCGCCTCCAGCAGCAGGCCGTCCCCCTCATCGAGGCGATGATGGCGAACGGCCTCCCCGGCGCGGTCACCGCGAAGGCCCTCCTGTCCACCCTGGGCCTCCCGGCAGGCCCACCACGCCCCCCGCTGAGGCCGGCCGACCGCCGCGCGACCGACGAACTCCGGTCGGCGTACGAGGCACTGGCGGACCGGGCCGCGTAGGTGTCAACTCCAGGCGTACCCGTCCCCGAACAAGAGCGTGTGCTCCAGCACGTCCTCCATCGGATCGTCGACCTGACCCATGTTGACCAGAGCGACCCGGGGCCCGTTGTGCGACGCCGCGTTGGTCTCATCCGCGCACGCGACCCCGGCCCCGGCCCAGCAGCACACCCCGACCACCGCCACCACACCGGCCAGTCGACGCGCCGTGCCCCTCACCCGTTCGTCCCTCATCCCGGATCCCTCGTTTCATAGGCTCGACCTCTGATCGGACTCTGCGTCCACCAGTTCATCGCCCCGCACCCCCATGAGGTCACGCGAAACAACCCGGACGAGGAGAGCGGAACCAAGAAACCGGAACAGCAAGGAAGAACCGGTACATCCAGCGAGAACCGGACCGCCAAGGAGAAGAGGAGGAGAAGACGAGCCGAAAGAGGAACCACACCCACCGCGCACGACACGAAGCGCCCTCCCCGAACCGTCCCCGGCTCGGAAAGGGCGCTCAGGCCGACCACCGTTCAGTTGTGGCTGTTCTGATTGGCATGCAGGTCAGGGGGTCAGCTTGCCCCGGGGGCCGTTTCGGGGCCGTCCTCGGTGCTCTCCGGGTCCCGGAAGACGCGATCCACGGCGGCCCGGGTGCGCGCCTCGCTGTTCGGCATCAGGTGCGTGTACGTGCGGAGCGTGAAGCTCGGGTCGTGGTGCCCCAGGTACTCGCTCAGGGCCTTGATGCTCTCCCCCGCGTCCAGGAGCACGGAGGCGTAGAAGTGACGGAGGGCATGCATGCCGTTCTCGCGTCCGAGCGGTATGCCGGCCGAAGTGAGAGCCGGACGCCATACGGACCGGTTGAAGCGGAACCGGTGGAGCCATTGGCGCCGAGCATTGACGAAGAGCAGCGAGGCCGTGACGGGCGGGCCGTCCGGGGTCTTCCAAGGCAAGGTGACCGCTACCGGCTCATGCTTCGTGATGTGCGCCGCCAGTGCGAAGGAGACGGACTCGGGCAGCGGGACGTGCCGCTCTTTTCCGCCCTTGGGCGGACCGAAGACAGCCTGCACGCCGCGGATGAGCTTGACCTGCCGGACGACGTGGACCGTACCGCCGAGGAAGTCGATGTCCTCAAGAGCGAGGCCGAAGATCTCGCCCTGACGGAGGCCACAGCCCGCCCCCAGGGAGATCATCTCCCGGTAGGCGTCCGGTGTGGCTTCGTGCATGGCCATGACGCGGTCGACGGACCAGGGCTTGATCTTCCGGCCGTCGAGCGAGGGCGCCCGCACCGAGCGAGCCCGGCAGGGGTTCTCGGCGATGATCCGGTCTTCCACGGCCGCCGTGAACACGGCAGACACGTTGGCGAAGATCGACCGCCGGTAGGAGGCCGCGCGCCCGGTCGCCTCCAGCTGACGCATCCACGCGCGCAGGTGCGAGGGCCGGAAGGACGCCATGGGCCGATCACCGAGGTACGGAAGGGCGTGGACCCGCAGGCGGATCTCTACGCTCTCACGGGTCACCGGGTCGATGGTGAGCGCCGCCATCCATTCCTTGGCGTACTGCGCGAAGGTCACCGAGCCCGCAGCCGGGTCGATGTACCGCCCCTGGGACATGTCCGCTTCGATGTTGGACAGCCAGGCTTCGGCCTTGCGCTTCTGCTTGTCCGGGAAGCTCTTGGACTTCTCGGAGCCGTCCGGCGCGATGTACCGGGCGCGGTAGCGGTGGCCGACACCGTAGCGGTCGGTCCTGGCCCTGACGGTCTTGCCGTCCGGCCCGGGGACGGTCTTGTACCAGCGGTCCTGAACGTGTCCGGCCATCAGGCGGCGGCCCCTTCCGTGCGGGACCTCACCCATGCCTGCACCTCTGCGGGGTCGTACCGGAGGTGCCGGCCGACCCGGAAGCCTCGGGGCCCCATGCGCTTCCTCCGCCACTGGTAGACGGTCTCGACACTGGGCAGCTCGAAGAGCCGGACCAGGTCCTCGGGGGTGAGGTAGCGGTCGGGCAGTCGGGTTGGCATGGTCACCATTCCTTCTCGTCTGGCAGCAGGGCGAGTTCCTCGCGGGCGGTTTCGCGGTTGAGTTGGAAGTCGCGGGCGATGGTGGCGGCGAGGACGGATTCGCCGGGGGTGTGGCCGTGTCCGGCGTACTGCCAGTCGGCGAGGACGAGGACGGTGTCCGGCTCGGCGTCCTCGAGGCCGAGGGCGGCGTGCTCCTGGGCTGCCCGGTAGTCGGCGCGGGCCTGGCGGAGGGCGCCGAGGGTGGTCGAGTAGCGGCGGGACTTGGTGGAGAAGTGGCCGCGGAAGCCGAGCATGTGAGCCCAGGCCCACAGCCGTCGGTCCGGGTAGAGCGGGTCGAGCGTCTTGCAGGCTTCGATCAGGCGGCGGGTGTGGTCCGGGATCTGGTGGCGGTCGAGTTCGGAGAGTTCGCCGATGCGGCGGTCCAGGGTGCCGGTGTTCTCGGCGGCCTTGGTGGCGTACTTGGCGACGTAGGAGGCGACCGCCTGTTCGGTGATGTCGGAGCCGTCCCCGAAAGCCTTCACGGGCCGGACGTCGAGCTGGGTGCCCCAGCGGAAGGTCCGGGCAGGTTGGTCGGCGGAGGCCGGGACGGAGACCGAGGTGTAGGAGTGCGCGGCGGCGGCCCGGATCGCATCGGCGAGCAGCTGCACGGTGGCCCAGGAGGGCGGCGCAGTGTCCGGGCCGTCCGGGCCGTCGAGGCGGATCACGGCGTGAAAGTGCAGAGCACCGCGCTTCTGGAACTCGGCGACCTTGCCGTACGACAACCGGGCACGCTCTTTCAGCTCGCGCTGGGTGAGGCCGGCGCGGGCGGCGATCTCGCGGCGGAGCCGGTTGGTGAAGCGCTGCCAGAGCTGCCCCGCGTGGTTGTTGAACAGCACCGCGCCCGCGTAGTCGTACGTGGCCGGGTCAAGGGCAGTGCCCAGCTCGGGGGCGTCCGTGGCGTGGCGAGTGCCGCAGCAGCAGACGCCGCGGTCGGGGCGGTTGTGCACCGGGCCGAACGAGGGTGCGGTGAGAGTGGCAAAGACCCGGGGGTGATCGCGGACGGTGGCGGGGATGTCGCGGCGGTCGTCCCCGGCGAGACCGGCGCGGATGAGGTGGTAAGTGTCGCCCGCGTAGGTCCAGGCACAGGAGGGGCAGCGGGAGGCACGCCGGTTGCCGCAGGCGACGCGGAGACGGCCGCCCGGCTCGCCCTCGGTGGAGTAGTGGTGCAGGATCTCGCCGGTGGTCTTGTCCTTATGGATCGTCCAGCCGGTCAGGTGGATGGGGTCGGCGCAGCCGCCGGTTCGGCGGATCTGTTCTTCCCAGCGGTGGTAGTCGGAAGCCGAAGCCACCCTCAGCAGGTCGCCGAGGGTGGTCGGTTCGAGCAGCGTCTCAGGCACCAGCGCCCTCCCAGACGCGGCGGACGGTGACGGTGCCGGTGCCGGTGCCGTGGCAGGCGGGGCAGTGCGCGGTGATGGTGCGCAGGTGGCCGCGCGGGTCTCGGCCGCCGATGGTGACGGCGACCGTGGCGAAGCCGTCGCAGGCCGGGCAGATACGCGACGCGGGCGGGGTGTGCTGGGTCATGATGGTGGTTCCTTTCGATTGCGGTTGGAAGGAACGGCCCCGGGTGGCGGCGTGCTTGGCGGCTTGTGCGCCACCCGGTGGCCTCTCAGTGTGAGAGGCGTGAGCCCCGGCGGCCACGGCCCTTGGTCGCGTACATGGCCGCGTCGGCGGCAGCGAGCGCATCGGTCAGCAGCGGTACCGGCAGCTCGGGTAGGTGGCAGACGCCGACGGAGGCGGCCAGCGGGAGTGAGACGCCGTTGTAGGAAAGCGGCCGGTTGAGTGCGGCGGTCAGCGCATCGAGGTCGGCGGCGGCCAGGTCCCGGACGACGGCGACGAACTCATCTCCTCCCAGACGCCCGGCAGTGCCGTGACGGCCGCACCAGGCCCGGAGACGGTCGGCGGTGGCGACGAGGGCGGCGTCCCCGGCGGCATGGCCGTGGGTGTCGTTGAGCGTCTTGAAGCGGTCGAGGTCGACCAAGAGCACGGCCGTGGACGGGTGCCGGCGGATGCAGTGTTCGGCGCGGGCGGTCCACCCGGCGCGGGTGTGCAGACCGGTCAGCGGGTCACGGCGGGCCGAGGCGAGCCGGTAAGCGAGGACGCTCCCGTGCACGGCCCAGCCCAGTAACGGCACCAGGATGGCGGCTATCTGCAGATCCATGACGTTCTCCCTTCAGCGATGGCGGTTGCCGAGTGCGGTCCCGGCGGCGGCGTGCTTGGCGGCTTGTGCGACGTCTTCGGGACCGGTCAGCGGCGGTGCTGGGAGGAGAGCAGCGAGCGCAGGACGACGGCGCAGACGGCGACCGAGGCGGCGGTGATGGCGACGGCCAGGAGCATGGAGACCAGGACGGCGCCGACGACCAGGACCACGGCGGTGCCGCCGCCGACCAGGGCGAGCGCGGTGCCGGGGGTGAGCTGGACCGTGGGCCGGGCGGAGGCAGCAGCGACCGGGGCCGGGGCGGGCGGCGAAACCGAGGTGCCCGGGGTGATGGCGGTCGGCTCCACCACGGTGGGAGGTGTGGCCGTGCCGGTGGGCTGGGGCATGGTCGGGAGCTTGGGCCGGAACATGAGCAGGTCTCCTTACTTGACGGCGGTGTCGATGACCGGGGACAGGAGGCTGTCGGCGAGGAGGTAGCCGCCCAGCAGCAGCACCAGGACCAGCCAGAGCGGCGGGCGGATGAGCTTGACGCCGAGCCAGCCGACGACGACCAGGGCGAACCAGAGGGGGACGTCCACGGGGCCTCCTAGCGGACCTTGCAGCGGTGGGTGCGGGCGGCGAGCTGGGCGGCGGACTGGCTGGAGTAGTCGGCGGACCAGCCGCAGCCGTCCGAGCTGCACACGGCGGCGTGCTTGGTCTGGCCGTTGCGGTCGCGGTGGGTGCCGATCTGCACCGGGCCGATGCGCATCACGGAGTGGAAGAAGTCGCGGGCGGGCATGACGGGGTCTCCTCTCGGGTCAGGTGAGCTGGGCGGCGATGGCGTCGGCGAGCTGGGGCGGGACTCCGAGGCGGGCGCGGAGGGTGTCGGTGTCGATCCGGGCTCCGGTGCGCTCCTGGTGGTCGGCAGCGACCTTGCGAGCGTGGTCGACCAGCGCGGCCGGGACCGGCACCACCGGACGAGGCTTCGCGGTGGGCAGCGCCGGGGCTTCCTCGGCCGCCGGGACCGCTACGGCTGGAGGTTCCGGGTCCGGCTCAACAACGGTGACCGGTTTGGGCTCATGTTCCGGATCCGGGGCGGAGGGTGCCGGCGCTTCCGGCTCCTGCCGAGTAGGTGAGTGGGCAAGGAGGGTGCCGCCCATGAAGGCCAGGGCGGGCCAGGCGGCGACGAGGATGCGCAGCCAGGCCGGGACGTCGTCCAGGTCGAGGAGTCCGGCGGTGGCGACGTTGGCGCCGAGGGATGCGACCAGGGCGATGAGGAACCAGGACCAGGCGAGCCGGGAGGGCCCGTCCGTGCGCAGTCGACGCCAGGCGGCGACCAGGAGCAGGTCGACCGAGACCGGATAGGCCCAGGCCTTCCAGCCGTCCTGTCCGGCAGCGGCGGCGAGGTCGTGCAGGTGCGCGAAGGACAGCGCCCCGGCGATGACGGCCTGGACCAGGACGGCGTCGACGCGGAGGCGGGCCATCACGGCTGCCCTCCCGGGTACTGGGGGCCGTCGGTGGGGTCGTAGCCGGGCGGGAAGATGCCGGGCGGGGGTTCGGGGAGGGAGACGGCCAGGGAGGGGCCGATGGCGTCGACGAAGGCGGGGTCGGCTCCATAGGTGTGGGCGTACAGGGCCAGGGCGCTGAGCAGCTGCACCGTGCGGTTGAAGTCCTCGCGGGTGTCCACGGGTTCACCTCCGGTTTCTGGCATGGCAGGGGTAGGGACTTGGCGCGAAGAGCGGTCACGCCGACCGATCAGGGGGTGTGGCTCAGGCAGCGGCCGGGGCGGACTCGACAGCCGGGGCCGGAACCGGTGTGAGGGTGCCGAGCGCGGGCCTGAACGGGGCCAGGGCGGGAAGGTCCGGGGTCAGGTCGGCGTGCCGGTTGCAGATGTTCACGGCCTGCCGCAGCGAGGTGTGCGGGGCGCGGATGCGGGCCCAGCCGCCGGTCGAGTCGCCGGTGATGGCGACGCCGGGGGTGTCCGTGGGGATCTGAATCGCGGCGAGGACGGCGTCCGGGGCGATGTCGCCGAGGGCCATATTGGCGGAGGATTCGTCGTTGACGCGGTGGGCGGTGCGACCGGTGAGCTGGGCGCGGAGCATGGTGATGCCCTTGCCGAGTTCGGAGCCGAAGCGCTGCCCGCAGACTTCCAGGTAAATGCCGGCCGCGCGGCCGAGTTGGGCGAGCCGGGCCAGGGCGGTGATGATGCGGTCCCGCCGCTTCTCCTCCTCCTTGGTCGCGAAGAGGGCGAGTTCGGCGACCTCGTCGACCAGGACCACGATGGGTACCGGACGCAGGTCTTCGGGCAGGTCCCAGATGTCGGCGGCGATCTCCGCATCCGGCACGTCGGCGGTGATCCGCTGTTCGGCCCGGATGAGCTGGTAGACGTCCTCCATGTGGGACACCAGCGCGTCGAGGAGTTCAGCGGCGGTGTCGGGGTTGTCGGCGAGCGCGGAGAACCGGCGGACCAGCGGGAACAGCTCGACACCCTGCTTGCAGTCGATGCCGATCAAGGCGACGTGCTGCGGCGCGAGGGCGGCGACGAGATTGCGCTGATAGACCGACTTCCCGGACTCCGTCGCACCGAGGGTGAGCGCGTGGGGCACGGCTCGGTAGTCGCGGTAGTGGACGGCCCCGTCTTCACGCAGGGCAACCGGGACCCGCATCGGTCGGGTGTCGACCACGGCAGGCATCTGCACGCGCTTGAGTACGTCGTAGCCGGTCATGCGCAGCTCGACCACACCCGAGCGCAGCTCACGAGAGGTCACGCCGTACATGGCGAACGAGTGCCGCAGCCGGTCACACGAGGCGGCCACGTCGAAGGCGTCCTGACCGGGGCGGAGCTTGAGCCGGAGCACCAGGCCGGTCCGGGTCACTCGGACCCGCAGGATGCGCGGGGCACGGGGTCCGGGAACGGGGCGGTTCGTCATCCGGGCCAGGGCCAGTCGCCAGCGAGGGGCCGGGACGGTGAGGCAGCAGGCGTCCATGACCGAGCCGTACCGGACCAGGACCCGCAGCGCGGCGAGGGTGACCCCGAAGGTCAGCCAGTACCAGGCGGGGCGCCGCCACCGCAGGAGACCCGCAGCGGCGACGACCAGCACCAGGGCGACGATCAGCCACGTCATGGCTCAGGCCGCCTTCGAGGCCGAGTCCGCAGCGGTGAGCGAGGTCACCGCGACCGCGCGGAAGGCGATGCCGTGCCGCTTCTGGCCGTTGAACTCGTTCTCCCACGGCGAGGCGACCAGGCCGGTCAGGACCACCGGGGTACCCATGTCCAGGTCCTCGGAGACGCCGGACTGCGGAACGGTGAGCTTGAGGATCTCCACCTCGTCGGGCGTGGAGAACATGACCTCCACGACCATCAGGGTGGCACCGTCCTTGTCGAGGGCGATCTCACCGGTCCGGCGATCCTTCACCTTGGGCTGCGGGGCCTTGGCGACCATCACGGTGGCGTTGGCAGTGTCTACGGGGATCTGACGCATCGTCTTGTCTCCTGTTGCGGTGAGGTGTTGACCGACATCCCGTCGGTGAGATCAGGAGACCGTGAGGAGGGGTGGACGCATCACCGCCCGTATGGACGTTTGGGGACGTCTGAGCTACCGTCAAAACGTCCCTAGCCGTCCGAGTGAAGGGCACGTCATGGCGAACGAGCGTCTGCGCGCGGCGATTTCAGCGAAGGGCGAGACAATCCAGTCCGTTGCCGAGCACGTCGGAGTGGACCCCAAGAGCGTCGAGCGGTGGATCACCACCGGCCGCACTCCGCACCGCGGGCACCGGTGGAAGGCGGCGAGCTTCCTCGGAGTCGACGAGGTCTACCTCTGGCCGTCCGTGGAGAAACAAGCGGAGAAGGCCAGCACGTCCGAACTGATCACGTACTACCCGCACCGTGGCGCGGTGCCCGCCCCGCTCTGGTCATCCCTGATCGAGAAGGCAACGGACCAGGTCGACATCCTCGTGTACGCCGGACTCTTCCTCTTCGACAGCAACCCGGACCTGCCCGACCAACTGGCCGAGAAGGCGAAGGCCGGCGCCCAGGTCCGCATCCTGCTCGGGGACCCCGACTCCGAAGCGGTCCGCCAGCGAGGCGAAGAAGAGGGCATCGGCGGTGACCTGGCCGCACGTGCCCGCATCACCCGGCGCTACCTCGAGCCCGCCATGTCGACGCCCGGCGTCGAAGTCCGGCTGCACGACACGATCCTCTACAACTCGATCTACCGGTTCGACGAGGACGTTCTCGTGAACCCGCACGTCCTCGGAGCTCCCGCCGGTCAGAACCCGGTGATGCACTTCCGGTACCTCCCCGGAGCGCGGACCTTCCGGCACTACATGCGGAGCTTCGACTACGCATGGGAGCGGGGCCGGGAGGCGTAACGAGCCCTGGACGTGCAACGCTGAACACATGGCCCGTGTCGACTACTTCAACGATCCCAACGCCCCGAAGGCGAACAGCCTCGTCCCCTCCGTGACCGCCGTTGCACGCAACGAGGCCGGAGAGGTCTTGTTGATCCACAAGACCGACAACGACCTTTGGGCCCTGCCCGGAGGTGGCATCGACCTGGGCGAGTCAGCGCCCGACGCAGCCGTACGCGAGACGAAGGAAGAGACCGGCTTCGACGTTGAGGTGACCGGCCTCGTCGGCATCTACACCAACCCAGGCCACGTCATGGCGTACGACGACGGCGAGGTCCGCCAGCAGTTCTCCATCTGTTTCCGCGCCCGCATCACCGGCGGCGAGCTGCGGACGAGCAGCGAGAGCAAGGAAGTGGCGTTCGTCGACCCGAGCAAGCTGGACGAGCTGAACATCCACCCGTCGATGCGCATGCGGATCGAGCATGGCCTGGCCGACCGGTCGGAGCCCTACATCGGCTGATGCGCCAAGCGGTCGCGAGTCCGCTCGACCGCCCCTTGGAGGTACGGCCGTGCCTTGCTGATCGCGTTGTGCACCTCGCTGCCGGGCTCGTAACGGACCAGGATCTCGTCAATCCGGGTGTCGAAGTCGAAGGACTGCCCGGCGGGGCCGGACGTCATGTCAGCGAAGATCAGAGCGTCCAGAACCGGGGAGTCTTCCCGCTCGTAGACAGCCAGCTCTGCCGAGAGCCCGCGTTGCTCCGCCTCGTACACGGCCCCGGAGTGATGAGCGACGAGCTGCACCAGGCGCGCCGGCGCACTCAGCGATTCGAGGTACCGGGCACCGTCGAGGGGATGGAAGCCGGTGTCACGCAGCTCGGGGGCGTAGCCGATGTCATGCAGCCACGCGGCAGCTACGAGGAGATCCCGGTCCGCCTCGGACACAGCCGCGGAAGCCTCGCGAGCCCGAGCGGCCACGGCCTGAGTGTGCAGCCAGCGGTTCCCGAGTGGAGGGAGCAGGGATTCGGCGAGTTCAGCCGCTCCCTGGGGCGTGTCCAGTGCAGAAGGCATGCATGGAACGTTAGCCGAGGCGAGCAGAGAGCCGACAGGCCACGATCGGGGCGGTTGCCGATCATGGGTGCGGTAAGACTTTCCCTACTTCATCAAGGCCCGCGCACGGCGCGGGCGCGCGCCGCCTCTGCGGCGCGGCCTGCCTCCTGTCTGCGCCCCGGCTGGCCGCGCCCGGCGGCGCGCTGCGTGCATGCGGGCCAAGGCAAAAAACTCTTTGTGGCTGGGGCCGGTCGACTCCACGGCTTTAGGCAGCCAATTTGGCGCGAGCCTCGAAGATCATGGCCCAAAATCGGGCACTAACGGGCAGGCTCACAAACCTGCCCGATTCGCTGGCTAGCGTAATGGGCCATGATCACTCGCGCCAAATCAGCTCCAGCCCAAAGCCGCTCCGCCGCCCTTGCGTAAGCGCGCACGCTCAGAGCGTCTTCCCTTCCATCCAATCCTGAATCCTAGCCAGCAGTCCCTGTGTCTCCGCATCAGTAAATCTGTCACCCGCTTTCGGGGTGTAATCATCGATAGTCTTCTTCATTTCCCTGAAGGTTCTCTTCTTATTGCCCAGGCGATGAGCAGCGTCCGACGGCTCGACATCAGACAACAATCTCCCGAGCATGTCATGCGCGAAAGCCTTAAGGCTCTTATCGTTGTCGTCTTTTATTACCGCCTCAAGGAGTGGGCATATCCAGTGATGACCGTCGGTCCACCACTGCTTCGGCTTAGACGTCAAGAATTTAGGAAGTCCGGTAAGCAGTGCAAGGCGTGCATCCCAAGGCAGTTTAGCTGGCCACTTTTTCTCTAGAATTGCCGGAAACTCGTATTGCCCGGGAGATGCGTAGCACAGCTGGTCGGCGTGCTGATAAAAAAGCCTTGCCGCTTCGATCTGGCTCTCGGGCGTTCCGTCCTCAAGTACTTCGTCGATGATCCAGATTGCACTTGCAGTGTCGGCTGCATCCTCACGCCAGGTCGCCGAAAGCATCCTCATGGCAATCACAGGGTGATACAGGTGGACGAGAGTCGAGAGGGCCCCCGCCAGTACCGCTTTCTGTGCGTAACTTCCGTCATCTCTGTGCGTCAGAGCGATCCCTTTAACAGCAGTATCCAGGCCGAGACGCCTCTCAACTTGTCGGTTATGATTTGCGGTGACGAGGAGCCCAGTAAGTGTGACCGCAGCAGCTATACCGGAACCTATGAATGCCCACAATGCCTTGGTGTCGTTGGCATCCAGGGCACCCTTATCGAAATCAAAAAGGTTGGACCGAATGGCTACAGTGACCGCAAGGAGATACAAAGGCGCCACGACGAGAAGTGCTACCGTGATCAGTGAGATGAGGTTTATTCGCCGATTCTTTCGAGGTGTTGACGTGCTCCGCATAGCCGACCCCTAACTCCGTCGTCCGTTTGATAGACAGGACCCTAAGACAAGCTTCACAGGGGGTCGCCGTGACGGCCACGAGTGTTAGTCCAATTAGGTTAATGGGCCGCATCAACGACTGCGAGGGCGTCAAGACGGTGAGACGCGTCCTGGTGGAAGCACGGCAACAGGCGAAGACAAGAGTGCATCGCTTGTGCGCTCAGATGACATCACTGGTGCTGACAGCCCCACCCGGGCCGTCCAAGGTCATCCGCCGCCGAACGACCGCTGTTTAGATATCGTCTCAGCGTCTGACGGCAACGACCGTGCACGGCAGCAGCGCTCGGCGGCCTGACATGGTGGCGGCACGGAACGATCAGACCGGCCCATCACGGCATGCCCGCATCTTCTAAGCACCTGGTCAACAGAAGCGCCCTCCCGGGCCGTGTTGGGGCCGTGGAAGGGCGCTCAATGGTGACCAACGTCGACAGGTGCCGACAGCTCAGCAGCAGGTCAGGGCGTTGATCGGTTCGGCGGCTGCAGGTCACGGCCGCCTGTGATCAGTTGTGGCTGTGCAGGATCTCGTTCAGCCCACCCCACACCGCGTTGTTCGGCCGGGCCTCCACCGCACCGGTGACCGAGTTGCGGCGGAAGAGGATGTTGGAGGCGCCGGAGAGTTCGCGGGCCTTGACGACCTGGCCGTCGGGCATGGTGACGCGGGTGCCCGCGGTGACGTACAGGCCGGCCTCGACCACGCACTCGTCGCCCAGCGCGATGCCGACGCCCGCCTCGGCGCCGATCAGGCAGCGCTCGCCGATGGAGATGATCACGTTGCCGCCGCCGGACAGCGTGCCCATGGTGGAGGCGCCGCCGCCGATGTCCGAGCCGTCGCCCACGACGACACCCGCGGAGATGCGGCCCTCGACCATCGACGTGCCGAGCGTGCCGGCGTTGAAGTTGACGAAGCCCTCGTGCATGACGGTGGTGCCCTCGGCGAGGTGCGCGCCGAGGCGGACCCGGTCGGCGTCGGCGATCCGGACGCCCTTGGGCGCCACGTAGTCCGTCATGCGCGGGAACTTGTCGATCGACGTCACCTGGAGGTGCAGCCCCTCGGCCCGGGCGTTGAGGCGGACCTTCTCGAGGTCGTCCACGGCGACCGGGCCGAGCGAGGTCCAGGCGACGTTGGCGAGGAAGCCGAACATGCCGTCGAGGCTCTGGCCGTGTGGTTTGACGAGCCGGTGCGACAGCAGGTGCAGGCGCAGATAGACGTCGTGCGCGTCGATCGGCTTCTCGTCGAGCGAGGAGATGACCGTGCGGACCGCGACGACCTCGACACCCCGGCGGGCGTCGGGCCCGATCGCCGCGGTGGCACCGCCGCCGAGCAGCTCCGCGGCCCGCTCGGCGGACAGCCGCTCGGTGCCGGAGGGGCCGGGCTCGCCGGTGAGTACGGGCGCGGGGAACCAGGTGTCGAGGACGGTGCCGTCGGCAGCGATGGTGGCGAGGCCGGCGGCCACTGCGCCGGTGGTGCTGTGAGCAGTCGTGTCGGTCATGAGGGCAACCTAACCGTCCCGGCACCGGCGATGCGAACCAGCGCGGCTGCCGTCTCGGTCGGCGAGCGGGCAGGCCGGTGAGCGGGGCCGGCACCGCCACCGCGCTCACCGTGCCGCGAGCCCCTCACCGAGCCCCGGCTCACCGCCGACCGGCCGTCACGCTCCTGGAACGAGCCGCCCCAGCACCTCCCGCGCATATGCCTCGTCGTAGGGCGTGCCCGTCAGCAGGACCTGGAGGCAGATGCCGTCCATCAGGGCGACCAGGGCGCGGGCGGTCACCGGGTCCGTGCGGTGGGCGAGGCGGACCGCGACGGCCTCGCACCACTCGGCGGCGACGGGGCGCAGCGCGGGGCGGCGCAGGGCGGCCAGGTAGAGCTCGTACTCCAGTTCCACGCCGGTGCGCTCGCCGGCCAGCCACTCGCCCAGCAGGGCGGCGAGTTCGGCCGCCAGGTCGGTCCGCGGATCCTCCAGGCCGCCGCGCGCGGCGACCGCCTCGGCGAAGCCCTCGTTGGCCTGCCGCAGGGCGGCGACCATGAGGTCGTCGAGGGTCTTGAAGTGGTACGTCGTGGAGCCGAGCGGGACGTCCGCCTCCGCGGCGACGCTGCGGTGGCTCAGCCCGGCGATACCGCTCCGGCCGGCGACCCGGATCGCCGCGTCGATGATGCGCTGCCGCCGCTCGGGGTCGTGGCGCCGGGCCATCAGTGCGCGCCTCCCAGGTTCAGCACCACCACTCCAACGATGATCAGTGCGATGCCGGCGGCCTTCACCAGGGTCATCCCCTCGCCCATGAACACGATCCCGATCGTGGCGATGGCCGCGGTGCCGACGCCGGACCAGATGGCGTAGGCGGTGCCGACGGAGAGGGTCTTCAGGGTCTGGGCGAGCAGCCCGAAGGAGACGAGGTATCCGACGACGGTCAGCAGGGACGGCCCCCACTTGCTGAAGCCCTCGCTGTACTTCATGGCGGTGGTCCCGACGACCTCGGCGGCGATGGCCCCGGCCAGCAGCAGGTATCCCATGTGTACGAGCGTACACAACGGCCGCGACACCACCGGAGGTCCTCCCCCGCGCACGCGAAACGGCGACGCCCGAAGGCGTCGCCGTTACCGGGAAGTGCCGTGCCTCTCAGACGTAGACGTCGGGTCCGAGGACATGCCGTGTGTCTCAGACGTTGAAGCCGAGCGCCCGGAGCTGCTCCCGCCCGTCGTCCGTGATCTTGTCGGGGCCCCACGGCGGCATCCAGACCCAGTTGATGCGCAGCTCGCTGACGAGGCCGTCCGTGGCGGACTTGGCCTGGTCCTCGATGACATCGGTCAGCGGGCAGGCCGCCGAGGTCAGAGTCATGTCGACGGTCGCCACATTGGAGTCGTCGATGTGGATGCCGTAGATCAGGCCGAGGTTGACGACGTCGATACCCAGTTCGGGGTCGACCACGTCCATCAGGGCCTCGCGGACCTCTTCCTCCGAGGCGGGCTTCATCTCCACGGTCTCGCTCATGCCGTTGTCCTTTCGGCGTCGGCGCCCAGCGCCTGGGCCGTCGCGTCCTTCCACGCCATCCAGCTGAGGAGGGCGCACTTCACCCGGGCCGGGTACTTGGACACCCCGGCGAACGCGACCGCGTCCTCCAGGACGTCCTCCATCGCGTCGTCGGGCTCGATCTTCCCCTTGGACTGCATCAGCTCCAGGAAGGTCTCCTGGATCTTCTGCGCCTGGGTGAGTTCCTTGCCGACCAGCAGCTCGTTCAGCACGGAGGCGCTGGCCTGGCTGATCGAGCAGCCCTGCCCCTCGTAGGAGACGTCGCTGATCGTCGTGCCGTCGTACTTCACGCGCAGCGTGATCTCGTCGCCGCACGTCGGGTTGACGTGATGCACCTCCGCGTCGCCATCCCGCAAGCCCCGCCCGTGCGGGTTCTTGTAGTGGTCCAGGATGACTTCCTGGTACATCGAATCCAGCTTCACGATTCCAGCCAGCCCCTCAGCCGAAGAAGTTCCGTACGTGCTCCAGGCCGTCGACGAGCGCGTCGATCTCCGCCGGCGTGGAGTACAGATAGAACGACGCTCGCGTGGTCGCAGGAATTCCGTACCGAAGGCAGACCGGGCGGGCGCAGTGGTGGCCGACGCGGACCGCGATGCCCTGTTCGTCGAGGACCTGGCCCACGTCGTGCGGGTGGATGTCGCCCAGTGTGAAGGAGATCGCGGCACCGCGGTCCTCGGCCGTGGTGGGGCCGATGATCCGCAGGTCGGGGACCTCGCTCAGGCGCTTGACCGCGTACTCGGTGAGCGCGTGCTCGTGGGCGAGGATCCTGTCCATGCCGATCGACTGGAGGTAGTCGATCGCCGCGCCCAGACCGACCGCCTGGGCGATCGGCGGGGTGCCCGCCTCGAACTTGTGCGGGGCGGGGGCGTAGGTCGACGAGCTCATCGACACGGTCTCGATCATCTCGCCGCCGCCGAGGAACGGGGGCAGGTCCTCCAGCAGCTCCTGGCGGCCCCACAGGACGCCGATGCCGGTCGGGCCGCACATCTTGTGGCCGGTGAAGGCCACGAAGTCGGCCTGCAGGGCCTGCACGTCCAGCGGCATGTGCGGCGCGGCCTGGGAGGCGTCGACGCAGACCAGCGCGCCGACCTCCTGGGCGCGGCGCACAATCGCCTCGACCGGGTTGAGCGTGCCCAGGATGTTGGAGACCAGCACGAAGGAGACGATCTTCGTCTTCTCGGTGATGATCGCGTCGATGTCGGACAGGTCGAGGCGGCCGTCGTCGGTGAGGCCGAACCACTTCAGCTTCGCGCCCGTGCGCTGCGCGAGCAGCTGCCACGGCACGATGTTGGAGTGGTGCTCCATCTCCGTGATGACGATCTCGGTGTCGGAGTCCACCCGGTAGGGCTCGTCGGCCCAGCCGAGCATGTTGGCCACGAGGTTGAGCGACTCGGAGGCGTTCTTGGTGAAGATCACCTCGTCACGGCTCGGCGCGTTGATGAACGCGGCGACCTTGTCGCGTGCGCCCTCGTACAGCGCCGTGGCCTCCTCGGCGAGCACGTGCACACCACGGTGGACGTTGGCGTTGTGCTGCTCGTAGTACTCGGAGAGCACGTCGAGGACCTGGCGCGGCGTCTGGGACGTCGCGGCGTTGTCCAGGTACACCAGCTTCTTACCGTCGTGGAGCACCCGGTCCAGGATCGGGAAGTCCTTGCGGAGCGCCTCGGCGTCGAGGAGGCCCGGCAACTGTGTCACGCGGATGCGCCACCCTTCACGTATGCCTCGTAGCCCTCGTTCTCCAGCTTGTCCGCCAGCTCGGGGCCGCCCGACTCGACGATCCGGCCGGCGGCGAACACGTGGACGTGGTCGGGCTTGATGTAGCGCAGGATGCGCGTGTAGTGCGTGATCAGCAGGGTGCCGACCTCGCCGGACTCGCGGACGCGGTTGACGCCCTCGGAGACGACGCGCAGGGCGTCGACGTCCAGGCCGGAGTCGGTCTCGTCGAGGATCGCGATCTTCGGCTTGAGCAGCTCCAGCTGGAGGATCTCGTGGCGCTTCTTCTCACCGCCGGAGAAGCCCTCGTTGACGTTGCGCTCGGCGAAGGCGGGGTCCATGTTGAGGCGCTCCATGGCCTCCTTGACCTCCTTCACCCAGGTGCGCAGCTTGGGGGCCTCGCCGCGGATGGCGGTGGCGGAGGTGCGCAGGAAGTTGGAGACCGAGACGCCGGGGACCTCGACGGGGTACTGCATGGCGAGGAACAGGCCGGCGCGGGCGCGCTCGTCGACGGACATCTCCAGGACGTCCTCGCCGTCGAGGGTGACGGTGCCGCCGGTGATCGTGTACTTGGGGTGACCCGCGAGCGAGTAGGCGAGGGTCGACTTGCCCGAGCCGTTGGGGCCCATGATGGCGTGCGTCTCGCCCTGCTTCACGGTGAGGTCGACGCCCTTGAGGATCTCCTTCGTGGCGTTGTCGGCCTCGACGGTGACGTGCAGGTCTCGGATTTCAAGCGTTGCCATGGGTGCCTCAGGACTCCTGGGTGAGGGAGACGAGCACGTCGTCCCCTTCGATCTTTACGGGGTATACGGGGACGGGGCGCGTCGCCGGAAGGGCGTCGGGCTTGCCGGAACGGAGGTCGAAACGCGAGCCGTGCAGCCAGCACTCGATGTGGCAGTCGTCCACCTCGCCCTCCGAGAGGGAGACGTTCGCGTGCGAGCAGATGTCGTGGATCGCGAACACCTCACCCTCGGTCTGCACGATGGAGACCGGCGTGCCGTCGAGCTCCACCCGCTTCGGGGTGTCCTCCTCCAGCTCGCTCAGCCCGCAGGCGCGTTGGAAGCTCATGCGACCGACGCCTCCAGCTCGTCCTCGATCTTGCCGATCAGGCGCTCCTCGATGTCCGGGAGACCGATCTGCTGGACGAGCTCGGCGAAGAAGCCGCGGACCACCAGTCGGCGGGCCTCGTGCTCGGGAATGCCCCGGGCCATCAGGTAGAAGAGCTGCTCGTCGTCGAAGCGGCCGGTGGCGGAGGCGTGGCCGGCGCCGACGATCTCGCCGGTCTCGATCTCCAGGTTGGGCACGGAGTCGACCCGGGCACCGTCGGTGAGGACCAGGTTGCGGTTCATCTCGTAGGTGTCGGTGCCCTCGGCGGCGGCCTCGATGAGCACGTCACCGATCCACACGGCATGCGCCTGGTCGCCCTGGAGGGCGCCCTTGTAGACGACGTTGGACTTGCAGTGCGCCACGTTGTGGTCGACCAGGAGGCGGTGCTCCTGGTGCTGGCCCTTGTCGGTGAAGTACAGGCCGAACAGCTCGGCCTCGCCGCCGGGGCCCGCGTAGGTCACCCGGGGGTGCAGCCGGACCACGTCGCCGCCGAAGGTGACGACGACCGACTTGAAGCCGGCGTCGCGGCCGACGAGGGCGTTGTGCTGGGCCACGTGCACGGCCTTGTCGTCCCAGTCCTGCACGGAGACGACGGTCAGCCTGGCGCCGTCGCCGAGGACGTAGTCGACGTTGGCGGCGAGCACGGCGTCACCGGTGTGGTCGATGACCACGACGGCCTCGGCGAACGCGCCGAGCTCGATCACCTGGTGGCCGTAGGCGGTGCCGCCCTCGCCGTGCACCGCGATGCGGATCGGCTCGGTGAGGACGGTCTCCTTGGGCACGGTCACGACCGAGGCCTGCTCGAAGGAGGAGTACGCCTGGGCGGCGACGCGGTCCACCGGGGTGCCGGCGCGGCCGAGCCGGGCGTCGTCACGGCCGACGGTCTCGACGGTGACGCCCTCGGGGGCCTCGATGGCGACCTTGACGCCGCCGGTGGCGACGGCGGTGCCGTCGTGCAGGCCGCGCAGCCGCTCCAGGGGGGTGAACCGCCACTCCTCCTCACGGCCGTGGGGGACGGGGAAGTCCGCCACGTCGAAGGACGGGGGCGCGCTCATGCGCGTGGCGACGGTCGACTCGGCGGCGACCGCGATCGAGCCGGCGGTGGTGGAGCCCACCGGGATGTTCTGGGCCTCGGCCATGGCTGTCGTTGTGCTCTCTTTCCTGCGTAAGTGGCGTGATGGGGCGGCGTGCGGGCGTCAGCCCACCGCGCCTTCCATCTGAAGCTCGATCAGCCGGTTGAGCTCGAGCGCGTACTCCATCGGCAGTTCCTTGGCGATCGGCTCGACGAAGCCGCGCACGATCATCGCCATCGCCTCGTCCTCGGACAGGCCGCGGCTCATCAGGTAGAAGAGCTGGTCCTCGGAGACCTTGGAGACGGTCGCCTCGTGGCCCATGGACACGTCGTCCTCGCGGACGTCGACGTACGGGTAGGTGTCCGAGCGGGAGATGGTGTCGACGAGCAGCGCGTCGCACAGGACGTTGGACTTCGAGCCCGGGGCGCCCTCACCGATCTCGATCAGCCCGCGGTAGGAGGTACGGCCGCCGCCGCGCGCCACCGACTTGGAGACGATGTTGGACGAGGTGTTCGGGGCCATGTGGACCATCTTGGCGCCCGCGTCCTGGTGCTGGCCCTCGCCGGCGAAGGCGATGGACAGCGTCTCGCCCTTGGCGTGCTCGCCCATGAGGTAGACGGCCGGGTACTTCATCGTCACCTTGGAGCCGATGTTGCCGTCGACCCACTCCATGGTCGCGCCCTCGTAGGCCACGGCGCGCTTGGTGACCAGGTTGTAGACGTTGTTCGACCAGTTCTGGATGGTCGTGTAACGGCAGCGGGCGTTCTTCTTGACGATGATCTCGACGACCGCGGAGTGCAGCGAGTCCGACTTGTAGATCGGGGCGGTGCAGCCCTCGACGTAGTGCACGTAGGCGCCCTCGTCGACGATGATCAGGGTCCGCTCGAACTGGCCCATGTTCTCGGTGTTGATCCGGAAGTAGGCCTGGAGCGGGATCTCCACGTGCACGCCCGGCGGGACGTAGATGAAGGAGCCGCCGGACCACACGGCGGTGTTCAGCGCGGCGAACTTGTTGTCACCGGCCGGGATGACGGTGCCGAAGTACTCCTTGAAGAGCTCGGGGTGCTCCTTCAGGGCGGTGTCGGTGTCCAGGAAGATGACGCCCTGCTCCTCCAGGTCCTCGCGGATCTGGTGGTAGACGACCTCGGACTCGTACTGGGCCGCGACACCGGCGACGAGGCGCTTCTTCTCGGCCTCGGGGATGCCCAGCTTGTCGTACGTGTTCTTGATGTCCTCGGGCAGGTCCTCCCAGGACTGGGCCTGCTTCTCGGTGGACCGCACGAAGTACTTGATGTTGTCGAAGTCGATGCCGGACAGGTCCGAGCCCCAGTTCGGCATGGGCTTCTTCTCGAACAGGCGCAGGCCCTTGAGGCGGAGCTTGGTCATCCACTCCGGCTCGCTCTTCTTCGCGGAGATGTCCCGGACGACGTCATCGCCCAGGCCGCGACGCGCCGACGCACCGGCCTCGTCCCGGTCGGCCCAGCCGTATTCGTACTTGCCCAGACCCTCGAGCTCAGGGTGGGCAGTCTCCGTGGGGAGAGTCATGCGGGGTTCCTCCCGGCCGTGCTTGCAGATGCGTTGTGGGAAATCTTGGGGATGAACGTCGTGCAGACGCCGTCGCCGTGCGCGATCGTCGCCAGCCGCTGTACATGCGTACCGAGGAGCTCGGCGAAGAATTCCGTCTCGGCCTCGCACAGCTGCGGGAACTGTTCGGCGGCGTGGGCGACCGGGCAGTGGTGCTGGCAGAGCTGCTCGCCGACCGGTGCGCTGCGCGCGGTTGCAGCGTACCCGTCCGCGCTCAGCGCCTTGGCCAGTGCTTCCGTCCGCTCTTCGGGGGCCGCGGCCTCGACCGCCGCGCGGTAGGCGCTCGCCTGGGCCGCGATCCTGGCGCGGGCGAACGCGGCGATGGCCTCGCCGCCGCCCTCCTGTTCGCCGATCCAGCGCAGGGCGTCCACGGCGAGCTTGTCGTACGACTGGTCGAAGGCGTCCCGGCCGCAGTCCGTGAGCGCGAACACCTTGGCCGGGCGCCCGCGCGTGCGCGCCCCGTAGACGCGTCGTTCGCGTGCTTCCACGACACCGTCGCCCGCCAGCGCGTCGAGGTGGCGGCGCACGGCCGCCTGGGTGAGACCCAGCCGCTCGGCGAGCTCCGCGACGGTCGACGGGCCGTGGTCCAGGATGGAGCGGGCGACCCGGTTGCGGGTGGACCGCTCCCCGGTCGCCAGTTCCTCAGCAGGAGCCTCGCCGACGTTTTTCACAACGCCATTGTTGCGTAATTCCTCCGAGCCCGGCAAGCCGCGCCCCGACCGCCCGAAGGTGCGCTGCATCACTTAGGTGAACCTAATCCGACCTGCGAAAACGATCTTTGATCGATCACCCGACGCCCCGCCGGACTCCTGGGAGTGCCGGGTCTGATGTGGCGAGAGGGAACGGATGATCCTAATTTGTACCTCAATACACCCTCTGCGTCGGGATGGTCATGAACTCTCCGCACGGACTCGTGCACGTCTTGGTGATCGAGGACGACCCGGACGTGAGCGCCCTGCTGGGGCGGCATCTCGTGGGCCTGGGCTGTCACGTGACCGTCGCGGACTCGGGCGAGAAGGGGCTCGAGCTGGCGTACGCCCATCCTCCGGACATGGTGATCGTCGACGTGCTGCTGCCCGGGGTGGACGGCCGCGAGGTCATCCGCAGACTGCGCGCGGACCAACGGACGAAGCGGTGTCACCTCGTCGTGTCGTCCGTGCTCGACCCGGCGGACCTGTCCGGGCTCGGGACGGACGACCTGCTCGCCAAACCGTTCCGGCAGGCGGCCGTGGCGCGGCTCGTCGCCTCCTACCGGAGCTCAGTGGAGTCCGTGGAGGTGGAGGACTGATGGCCCGTGTCCTGATAGCCGACGACGACGCCGACATCCGGGACCTCGTGGCGTTCAAGCTGGACCAGAACGGCCACCACGTCACGACCGTGGAGGACGGCCTGGCCGCGCTCCGGGTGGCCCGCGAGGAGCCGTTCGACCTCGTCCTGCTCGACATACGGATGCCGGGGATGTCGGGACTGGACGTCTGCCGCGAGCTGCGCGCGACCGCCCGGACCGCTTCCCTGCCCGTGATCCTGATCACCGCGCGCTCCCAGGAGGGGGACGTCGAGCTGGGCTTCGCGGCGGGCGCCGACGACTACATCGTCAAGCCCTTCAGCCCACGGGAGCTGTCCAGCCGGGTCACCGCGGTGCTCACCCGGGTCGAGCGGTGATCCCGGCCGGGGTCGTGACCGGCGCGCTGCTGTGCCTCCTCACCGCCGGGCTGCTGCTGAGCCTCCTCATCACGGGCATGCGTGGAGCGCGCACGCTCCGCGACCGCAGGCGCGCACGCATGGCGGCCCCCGTGCGTGGCCTGCTGCTGGAACTGCTGTGCGCTCCGGAAGAGGAACAACAGGACCTCCTGGACCACCTGGCGCGGATCGACCGGCGCACCTGGGCCGCCCTGGAGCCGACGGTGACAGCGATGCTCGGCAAGGTCTCCGGGACGGCCCGCACGGCGCTGGTCCGCCTGTGCGAGGTGCGCGGGGCCGCCGCGGACGCGGTCGGCGACCTGGGCAGTCGCAGCCCGGTCCGGCGGGGGCGCGCCGCCCACGTGCTCGGGCAGCTGCGCCACCGTGAGGCGGCCGCACCGCTGTGCCGTCTGCTCGACGACCGCGATCCGGAAGTGCGGACAGCCGCGGCACGGGCACTGGGCCGGACCGGCGATCCGACGGCCGTTCCCCACCTGCTGGCGAGCCTGTACGGGCCCCGGACGGTGCCTCCCAAGGTGGTCTCCGCCTCGCTGGTCGCGCTCGGCGCCGACGCCTGGCCCGCGGTGACGGCCGGACTGCGCGATCCGCAGTCCCTGGTCAGGGCCGTGGCCATCGAGGTGCTCGGGGCGACGGGCGCGATCGCACGGGTCCCGGACATCGTCCGCGCGCTGCGGGAGGACCCCGAGGCCGAGGTGCGGATCCGGGCGGCACGCGCCCTGGGCAGGCTGGGCATGCCCGACGGCCTGGAGCCGCTGCTGGCGGCCGTCCTCCCCGGCCGGCCCGTCGCCCTGCGCATCGTGGCCGCGGGAGCGCTGGGCCAGCTGGGGGCCGTCGCCGCAACCGGTTCCCTCACGGAACTGCTGGGCGACACGGACCCACACGTGGCGGCCGCCGCGACCCGGGCGCTGCTGCGGCTCGGACCGGCGGGCGGGGCAGCGCTGCGCGAGGCCGCGGACGGCCGTCTGGGCGCGCGGGCCGCCGCCCAGGCCAGGGCCGCGCTCGCGGAGGCGGCGGTAGGAGGCGTGCGCCACGACCTGCTCGTGGGGGTGGCGTTGTGACCGCGGCGGGCACCGGGGCGTGGGACGGGGTGCTGGACCTGCTGCGCGGTGCGATCGCGGCGTGTGACACCGCCGTCGTCCTCTACTTCCTGATCGTCAACAGCGCCTATCTGGTGCTCATCGTCCTGGCCCTGGCCGAACTCGTGAAGAGAATGCGCCGGTCCGCCTTCATCGGCCTGGACGAGGCCGGCGACAGCCGCTTCACCCCTCCCGTGTCGGTGATCATGCCCGCGTACAACGAGGCGGCGGGCATCGCGGAGGCCGTGCGGGCCATGCTGCTGCTGCGCTATCCGGTGTTCGAGGTCATCGTCGTGGACGACGGCTCCCGCGACGGCACGCTGGAAGCTCTCGCCGAGGCCTTCGACCTGGCCGAGGTGGAGCACGTCGTCCCGGAGGACGTGCCCGTGCGGGGCCGCGTCACCTCGCTGCACCTTCCCCGCGGCGGACCGGTGCCCCTGGTGGTGGCCCGCAAGGAGAACGGCGGCAAGGCCGACGCGCTCAACGTGGGGGTCAACCTGGCCCGCTACCCCCTGGTGTGCATGGTGGACGCCGACTCCGTCCTCGACTCCCAGGCCCTGCTCGCGGTGGCCCGGCCGTTCAGCGACGACCCGCTGCGGGTGGTGGCCACCGGCGGGGTGGTCGGCGTCGCCAACGGCTGCACCATCGAGGCCGGGCGCGTGGTCGCCGCGCACGTGCCCCCCGATCTGCTGGGACGTGCGCAGGTCGTCGAGTACCTGCGGGGATTCTTCCTCGGCCGCACCGGATGGTCCCGGCTCGGCGGGCTGCTGATCATCTCCGGCGCGTTCGGTCTGTTCCGGCGGGACGTGGTGGTGGCGGCGGGCGGCATGGACACCCGGTGCATCGGGGAGGACGCCGAACTCGTGGTCAGGCTCCACCGGCACCTGCGCGACCGGGGCCGCGGCCACCGCGACTACCGTGTCGTGTTCGTCACCGAGCCGATCGCGTGGAGCGAGGCGCCTGCCAGCCTGCGGGTCCTGGGACGTCAGCGGCGCAGGTGGCAGCGCGGCCTGACGGAGATCCTGCTCAAGCACCGCCGCATGATCGGCAATCCCCGGTACGGCCGCGTCGGACTGGTGGCCCTGCCGTTCTACGTGCTCTTCGAGCTGATGGCCCCGCTGGTCGAACTCGCCGGTCTGGTCCTGGTGCCGCTGGGCGTACTGATCGGCGCGGTCGACGTGGACTTCCTGTGGCGCTTCCTGCTGGCGGCCTACGCCTACGCCATGGTCGTCAGCCTGGTCTCGGTCGCGGTGGAGGAGTACGCCTACCACCGTTTCTCCCGCTGGCGCGACGTGTGGGGCGCCCTGGTCGGGGTGATCGTGGAGAACGTCGGTTACCGCCAGTTCACCGCCTGGTGGCGGCTGCGCGGCATGTGGGACGCGGTGCGGCGGTCCCCCCAGGTGTGGGGCGTGATGAACCGCAGCGGGTTCGGCGCGCCGCCCCGTGAGAGGGAGCCGGGTGCTCGTCCATGAGACTGATCGCGAGGTCCGGCGACTGCGTGGCGCGCCGGCTCACCATGACCTTCGGGCTCCTGATCGCTCTGCTGCTGCTGGTCGGAGCGGGTTCACTGATCACCGCCCGGATGGCGGACGACCTGCACAGCCGGGTCACCGGCCGGTGGCAGCCGGTCCTGCGGCAGAACACGAAGGTGCGCGACGAGGCGGTCGCCCTGCCTCGTGCCGTGCGCACCTACCTGCTCACCGGGGACGAGGCCGCACTGGCGGCCTACCGCGCCGCGCGGGACGACCCCTTCACCACGCTGGCCGCGGCCCGGCGGACCGCCGTCCCCGCGGCCCGGCCCGGTCTCGCCGCGCAGGAACGCCGGCTGCGTGCCTACGTGCGGGTCGCCGACCGGCAGGCGAGCGCCAGACCGGGAGGCGCCGAGGCCCGCCGGCTGACCACCGAGGCGAGCCGGCTGTTCGTGGACTTCGAGAGCACCAACAAGGCGCTCGAGGCACGGCTCGACCGCGACATCCGGCGGCTGGACGACCGGGCCCACGCCCTGCTCGACAGGAGCACGGTGGCCATCGGCATCCTGCTGGTGCTGGGCGGTGCCCTGGCCGTGTTCGCGGCGGTGCACACCACCCGGGCCCTCACCCGTCCCCTGCGGAACACCGTGGAGACCCTCGGCCGGCTCGCCTCGGGCGATCACGCGGCGCGAGCCCCGGAGGACGGACCTCAGGAGATCAGGGAGGTGGCCCGGTCGGTGAACGCCCTGGCCGACGAGGGGGACCGGCTGCGGGCGATCGAGCGGGAGCACGCCACACTGTCGGACACCGCGCGGGCCGTCGGCGTCCGCATCCGCGAGACCCTCAACACGGAGCAGGTGATCGACACCGCGTGTGCCGGGATCGGCGAGGGGCTGGACGCCGACCACGCCTTCTTCCTCCTCGTCGAGGAGGAAGGCACCGCCGTGCACGTGGCGCGTGCCTGGAGAGCCGGCGCGGGGCTGCTCCCGCCGCAGGAGCCGATCCCGCCCGTGCCCCTCGAGGTGCTGCGCGACCACTACCGGCGGGGGACGGCCTGGTGCCACAACGACCTGCCCGCCCTGCTGGCCGAGGGGATGCCGCTGCCGGGGGGACCCGGTTCCTTCGGCAGGAGCGGCCTGCCGCCCGACGCGCGGGCGGCGGCCGAGGCTCTGCACCTGGTGAGCGTGCTGGTGGTCCCGGTCGGCCTCGGCGACGAACCGCTGGGTGCCGTCTTCCTCGCCCGGACGCGGCGGGACCGGCCCTGGCGCCCCGCGGAGATCGAGATCGCCGAGTCCATGGCGGCCGGCACGGCCCGCGCCCTGCACACCGCGTCGCTCTACAAGCAGGAGACGCACCTGGTGGAGAAGCTGCAGGCGCTGGACAAGGCCAAGAGCGACTTCCTGTCCACCGTCTCCCACGAACTGCGCACTCCGCTGACCAGCATCGTGGGGTACGTCGAGTTGCTGAAGGACGAGGAGACCGGGCCGCTCACGCCGCCGCAGCAGCGGATGCTGGAGGTGGTCGACCGCAATGCCAATCGCCTGCGGGCGCTCATCGAGGACCTCCTCACCCTCTCGCGCATCGAGTCGGGAGCGTTCGGGTCCAGCAAGGAACCCGTCGACCTGTGTCGGCTGACGACGTCCGCGGTCGACGCCGTCCGGCCGGCCGCCGAGGCCGCGTCCGTCGTCCTGGAGACCCGCTGCCCCTCCCGGCCGCTGGTGCTGGAGGCGGACAGCGACCAGCTCGACCGGGTGCTGATGAACCTCCTGTCCAACGCCGTGAAGTTCACACCGCGGGGCGGCAGGGTCACCGTCAGCGCCGAGGCCCGGGACGGCGAGGCGGTGCTGTGCGTCAGCGACACCGGCATCGGCATTCCCGAAGCCGAACGGGACAGGCTCTTCCAGCGGTTCTTCCGGGCCTCGAACGCCACTGAAGCGGCCATTCCGGGCACCGGACTGGGCCTGACCATCGTGCGCACCATTGTGGCGAACCACGGCGGCGAGATGGAGGTGCACTCCGAGGAGGGCAGCGGCACCACCTTCACCGTCCGCCTGCCGGCCTGCCCGGACGGGGCGGCCTCCCGCTGATCCGCCGCCGCCGTGCCCGGCACCTCAGACGGTGTCCTCGAAGGTCACTCCCCGCGCCCGGTAGTCGGCGACGGCGGCCTGCACCTCGGCCGGTGTGAGCAGCTGGTCCTGGACGTGGTAGACGTAGTCGACCTTCTGTTCGTACGCCCGTGACACCCGGCTGCTGATCCCCGTCAGGTTGATCAGCCAGTGGTTGAACCGGATGCTCATCGTAGTTTCCGGCAGGTACGGCTCACCGTGCGTGGCGAAGAGCCGGCCGTCGATGTAGTAGGTGACGGACGTGCCGTCCACCGTGACGACCAGGTCGTGCCAGTCGGCGAAACTCGCCCGCTCCTGGGTGGAGACGTTCTCCTCCTGCGGCGGATCCTCGGAGTAGGTTTCCCACGAGGTGGCGAGCAGGGCGCTGCCGGGGATGCCCCAGCCTCCGTTGGGCAGGTACTCGAAGTCGAGTTCGCTGTAGGACGGGTCCATGGAGTGGTTCAGCGGCGAGATGGTGAAGAACGCCTGCACCATGCGGTCGCCGTCCGGTCCGTAGACGGGCGCGTCGCTGAAGCGGACCCGCGCGGCGTAGGTGCCCTGGAAGAACTTCCGCTGCTGCTGGATCTCGGTGTGCTGGGTGCCGGCCGCCGTGCCGTTGGTACCGGACCGCAGCGTCATGACGGAGTTGCCGGACCCGATGGCGAAGCTGATGTTCTGGGGTCGCCAGGTGGCTCCGGCCACGCCCGGGCCGCCCTGGCCGGACCGCAGGGTCCAGCCGCGCTGGGCGAGCCGTGGATCCGTGTAGCCGGTGTAGTTGAAGTCGTCGAACAGCGCCGGCCCGACGGGCTGGGCGGCCGCTCGCGGAGCGGGAAGGACGACCAGGCCGACGAACAGCAGCCCCCAGGCGACGAGCGCGGCGGCGGCCCTCCCCCGGAGACGCAGAACGATACTGATCATGTGTCAGATTCCCTTCCGTGCAAGGGAGAAGAGGGCCGCGCGGGACGCCGGCGGAAACGAGGGCCAGTGAAACACCGCCGGCCGGACCGCAGGGTCCGGATGCGGCCGGTTCACACGGACGGCTCACCCCGCGCGGCGGACGAGCGGCGCCCCGGGCCCCGCGGCGAGCGGGTCCCGCGGTCCTGTCACCGGGTGAGAAGGTCCACGGGAGGGAAGGGATCACCGACCCGCGCGTCCCGCGCCGCGGACACGTCCCTAGACTCGTGAACCATGCGAAGTGAGCCCGTGGTCCAGGTGCAGGCCCTGGTGAAGCGGTACGGCACGAAGACCGCGGTGGACGGCCTGGACCTGGTGGCCCGGCAGGGCGTGACCGCCGTGCTCGGCCCCAACGGCGCGGGCAAGACGACCACGGTCGAGACCTGCGAGGGGTACCGGCGGCCGGACTCCGGCACGGTGCGCGTCCTCGGGCTCGACCCGGTGCGCGAGTCGGCCGCGCTGCGGCCCCGCGTCGGTGTGATGCTCCAGTCCGGCGGCGTCTACTCCGGCGCGCGGGCCGAGGAGATGCTGCGGCATGTCGCCAGGTTGCACGCGCATCCGCTGGACGTGGACGCATTGGTCGAGCGGCTCGGGCTCGGCTCCTGCGGCCGCACGCCCTACCGTCGGCTCTCCGGCGGGCAGCAGCAGCGGCTCGCCCTGGCGATGGCCGTGGTCGGACGCCCCGAGCTGGTGTTCCTCGACGAGCCGACCGCCGGGCTCGACCCGCAGGCCCGCCGCGCCACCTGGGACCTCGTGCGGGACCTGCGCACCGACGGTGTCTCCGTGATCCTCACCACGCACTACATGGACGAGGCCGAGCAACTCGCCGACGACGTGGCGATCATCGACGCCGGCCGGGTGATCGCCCAGGGCTCGCCCGAGGAGCTGTGCCGCGGCGGCGCGGAGAACACCCTGCGCTTCACCGGGCGGCCGGGCCTGGATGTGGCCTCGCTGCTCAAGGCACTGCCCGCCGACTGCACCGCCGCGGAGCTCTCCCCCGGCTCCTACCGGGTCGTCGGCAAGGTCGACCCGCAGCTGCTGGCCACCGTCACCTCCTGGTGCGCCCAGCACGGGGTGATGCCGGACCGGATCTCGGTGGAGCGGCACACGCTGGAGGACGTCTTCCTGGAGTTGACCGGCAAGGAGCTGCGCTCATGACCACCGGGACCTACACCCCCGCGCCGGGGGCCGCGCCGTTGGCCCGCATGATCGCCGCCCAGGCCGCGCTGGAGACGCGGATGCTGCTGCGCAACGGCGAACAGCTGCTGCTCACCGTGGTCATCCCGACCCTGCTGCTGGTGCTCTTCGGCACCGTGGACATCGTGGACACCGGCGAGGGCGAGGCCGTGGACTTCCTCACCCCGGGCATCCTGGCTCTCGCGGTGATGTCGACGGCGTTCACCGGGCAGGCCATCGCCACCGGCTTCGAACGCCGCTACGGGGTACTGAAGCGGCTGGCCTCCTCGCCGCTGCCGCGCTGGGGCCTGATGGCCGCGAAGACGGTGTCCGTGCTGGTCACCGAGGTGCTCCAGATCGTCCTGCTCACGGTGATCGCCTTCGCGCTGGGCTGGTCACCGCGCGGCAACCCGCTGACGGTGCTGCTCCTTCTGGTGCTGGGCACCGCGGCGTTCTCCGGGCTGGGGCTGCTGATGGCGGGCACCCTGAAGGCCGAGGCGACCCTGGCCGCCGCCAACCTGGTGTTCCTGCTGCTGCTCGTCGGCGGCGGGGTGGTGGTGCCGCTGGACAAGTTCCCGGACGCCGCCCAGGACGTGCTCGGCCTGCTGCCCATCTCGGCGCTCTCGGAGGGACTGCGGGACGTGCTCCGGGACGGGGCGGGGATGCCGTGGGGCAACCTCGCGATCCTCGCCGTGTGGGCGGTCGCGGGACTCGCGGCGGCCGGGCGTCTCTTCCGCTGGGAGTAGCGGGGAGCGGAGCGGTCCTGGGCCCACGGGCGGCGCGGTGGCACAGGTTCCGGAAACGGCACCCTCGTGAAAGCGTGCACAAGCGGCCCGCCTACCATGGTGCGCGTGCCAAACGTGACCCGCGCCGACGCCCAGGCGGCTGTGCGCAATCCGCTCGCCTTCATCGCCGCACGCTGGACCCCGGATCCCCGGACGGTCCGGCGGGCGGCACTCGCCGCGCTCGTCATGTCGGTGGTCATCGTGGTCACCGGCGGTGCCGTCCGGCTGACCGGCTCGGGCCTGGGCTGCCCCACCTGGCCGAAGTGCACCGACGACTCGATCGCCGCGACCAGGGAGATGGGCCTGCACGGTGTGATCGAGTTCGGCAACCGTCTGCTCACCTATGTGCTGTGCGCCGCCGTCGGCTGGGCGATCGTCGCCGCACGCTCCCAGAAGCCCTTCCGGCGCAGCTTCACCCGGCTGGGCTGGGCCCAGTTCTGGCTGGTCATGGGCAACGCGGTGCTCGGCGGCATCGTGGTCCTCGTCGGCCTGAACCCGTACACGGTCGCGGCGCACTTCCTGCTCTCCTCGGCGCTGATCGCGGTCGCCACCGTGATGTGGCAGCGCACCCGGGAGGGCGACGGGGAGCCCCGGCCGCTGGTCGGCAAGGCCGTGCAGCAGCTGGTGTGGTTCATGGTGGCCGCCTCGGTGCTGCTGATCGTGGTCGGCACGGTGGTGACCGGCGCGGGCCCGCACGCGGGTGACTCCAGCGAGGTCGAGCGGATGCCGCTGGACTGGGAGACGGTCAGCAAGCTGCACGCCGTGCTGGCGTGGATCGTGGTCACGCTCACGTTCGCGCTGTGGTTCGTGCTCAAGGCGGTGGACGCGCCCCAGGGGCCCCTGCACCGGACGCGCGAGCTGTTCGTCGTGCTCCTCGCCCAAGGCGTGATCGGTTACGTCCAGTACTTCACGGACCTGCCCGAGGTGCTGGTGGCCCTGCACATGCTCGGCTCGTGCGTGATGTGGATCTGGGTGGTGCGCGTCCTGCTGTCGCTGCGCGAGCGCCCCGAGGCCGCGACGGCCGGCGTGCCGGGCCCGGCACCCGAGGCGACACTGACGGCCTGAACCCGGCACCGCGCCGTCACCGGCCCGGTCGGCCGGCAGACGCGGGCGGCGCCACGCGGGCACAGCCCGGCGGCACGTGAGCAGGTCCGGCGGTACACGGGCACGGCCCCGAGGCACGTGGGCAGGGCCCGGAGGTACACGGGCACGGCCCGGCGGCGCATGGGCCCGGCCCCACGGTGCGTGAGCACGACCCCGCAGCGTGTGGACGCGAGACGCGGGACGCGGGCGCGGACCCGGCGGTGCATGGGCACGGCCCGGAGCGGTACGCGAGCAGGCCCGGCGGCACAGAAGCACCGTCGGCGGTACGTGGGCAGGGTCCGGCGGCGCGTAGACGTCGTCCGGCGGTACATGGGCACGGCCGAAAGTACGCAGCCACGGCCCGGCGGCGCACAGGCACGGCCGGCGGAGTGCCGTCCCCGCGCGGGCGTGCGGCGGGCGCAGCCGCGCCGGACGCACGGGCAAGGTCCGGCGGTGCACACGGGCACGGCCCGTTGCGCGCAGGCGCGGCCGCGGGCGGTGCATGAGCGTGGCCCCACCGCGCGCAGGCGCGGCCCGTGGGTACGGAAGCGCGGCCCGTCGGTACGCAGCGGTCAAGTGGGTCGGCGGGGGCGGCCCGTCGGTTCCCGTGGCCCGTTCACTCCAGCCCGTACACCCGTCGCGCGTTCCCCGCCGCCAGCATCCCCGCCACCCGCTCCGCGTCCGCCCGCGCCCACGCGCCGTCGGCGACCCAGCCGCCCAGTACGCGGCCCAGCGCCTCGCGGAACAGCCGGGCCCCCACGACGTGCAGCTCCGGCAGGCCCCGTGCGCCGCTGGAGAAGAGGATCTTGCCGAAGGGGGCGAGCTCCAGGATCTCCGCGAGGACGGTCGCCGCGCGGGCCCCGGTGCGGACCAGGGCGGCGCCGGAGTCGACGTGGACGTGCGGGAAGACACCGGCCAGGTGGGCGGCGTGGCGGTGGTAGGGGTACCCGTGCAGCAGCACGAGGTCGGTGCGGAGCCCCGCGGTGGCACGGACGAAGTCGGTCAGCAGCACCGGGTCGGTGCGGTCGACGCGGGCGCCCGGGGCGGCGAGCCCGGCGTGCAGCTGGAGCGGCAGCCCGGAGGCGACCGCGATCCACAGCAGGTGCCGCAGCAGGACCGGGTCGCTCAGCTCGTCCCCGACCCCGCGTGCGGCCAGCCAGCGTCCCGCCGCGCCGCGCACCTCCCCGGGCCCGGGCGGTTCCGGCGCGAGCGCCAGCCCGTGGCGTATGCCGGCGACGGAGGCGAAGGCCACGGCGTGCGCGGCGGCCCCGTGCACGGACTCGGCGAGGTTGGCGAGGAAGGAGTCGACGGTGCCGGAGGTGTCGGCGACCTGTTCGGCGAGCTGCTCCAGGCGCACGATCTCCCGGGCCTCGGCGCCCCCGGTCGTGGCCAGCTCGCCGGGTCCGGTGAGGTCACCGGGCAGCCCGGTGTCGACCAGGTAGGTGGTGATGCCGCTGCCCCGCAGCAGCAGCCGCCCCGCCTCCAGGACGCCCAGCTCCCGGCGCCGGGCCAGATAGCGGGCGGGCGGGGCGTGCGGCTCCATGCCGAGCAGGGGCGGGCACCAGCGGCGTACGGCGAACCCGGTCTGGGTGTCGAAGAGGGTGGTGCCCGGGGCGGGCGGGCCCTCGGTGCGGGCCAGCTGGGCCTCGAACGTGCCGAGGCCCAGCTCGGTGCGCAGTACGCCGTGGCAGTACTGGTCCACGAGGGACGGCGTGTCGATCATCCGGGCTCCCCCCGACGGGACCGTGCGCTTCGCGCGGACCCGTCGCCGGGTCCCGCGCTCCTACGGTCCTAACGGGGGAACCCGGCCTCAGGTGTTGCTCGGGCCGCCGACCTGGATGCCCGCCATGCGGGACCACTCGTACGGGCCGGTCCTGACCTTGGCCGCGAACTCGCCGTCGAAGTTCTCGTGGACGGTGATCCCCGCCTTCCCGACCGCCTTCTCGGCGATCTCGTAGGAGGGCGCGACCAGGTCGCCCCATGCGCCGTCCTCGCCGACGAGCACGATCCGGGCGCCGCGCTGCCCGAGGTACGCGACCTGTCCCTCGGCGCCGCCGTGTGCGCGGGCGAAGCTGCTGATCTGCTTGGCGAGCCGGGCCGCCTTCTGCTCGGCCTTCGGGTCCGCCTGCTGCGTGTCTGCCATGGCCAGGATGCTACCCACGGGTAGATCGAACGGCGACGGGCGGGGTCCGTGGCCTTGACCACGTAGCCCGCCCGTCCGGTGCGTACCGGGGCGTCCGCGCGCGGGTGCCTAGCGCAGGAAGGGGTCCACCGCGACCGCCACGAACAGCAGCGACACATAGGTGATGGACCAGTGGAACAGGCGCATCTCCTTGAGCTTGGCGCCGGTGACCTCCGCCTTGGCGCGGTTCAGCAGCGCGTGCGCCTCCCACAGCCACCAACCGCCCGCGGCCAGGGCAACCGCGAGGTAGAACCAGCCGGTGTAGCCGAGCGGGGTGAGCAGGAGCGACACCGCGACCATGACCCAGCTGTAGATCACGATCTGCTTGGCGACCACCTTGTTGGAGGCGATGACCGGCAGCATCGGCACGCCCACGCGCGCGTAGTCGTCCCTGACCTTCATGGACAGGGGCCAGTAGTGCGGCGGCGTCCAGAAGAACATGACGAGGAAGAGGACGATCGGCGCCCACGACATCGAGTTGGTGACCGAGGACCAGCCGATCAGCACCGGCAGGCAGCCGGCGATGCCGCCCCACACGATGTTCTGCGAGGTGCGGCGCTTGAGGATCATCGTGTAGACGACCACGTAGAACAGGAGCGCGCCGAGGGCGAGCCAGGCGGAGAGCCAGTTGACGGTGAGGCCGAACAGCAGGGTGGAGACGACCGCCAGGGTGATGCCGAAGGCCAGGCACTCGCGCGGGCTCACCATGCCGGTGACCAGCGGCCGCTGCGAGGTGCGGTCCATCAGGGCGTCGATGTCGCGGTCGATGTACATGTTCAGCGCGTTGGCGCCGCCCGCGGACAGGTATCCGCCGACGCAGGTCAGCAGCACCAGCTTCAGGTCGGGCACCCCCTGCTGCGCGAGGAACATCACCGGCACGGTGGTGATGAGCAGCAGCTCGATGATCCGTGGCTTGGTCAGCGCCACGAACCCCTTGACACGGGCCCCGAACGGCCGGTGGGCCGGGCTCTGGCTCGTCCCGAGCATCCCCGCTGGACGGGATTCAACGGCCGTCACGCACACCCCTACAGAGACATCCCAGCGAGCCACCCCTGTGTGAAGCGTGGGTAAAGGCTCGCGCGTACCACGCCACTGTAGACGTTGCCCAGACCCGGGCATTCGCGGGGGTCCGCTCGTGTTGTCCGGGGCCCTCCGAGGTGCGGGCGAAAGCTCGATTGAGCACCCGGATGAGCGGCTCCGTATTCATCTGCCAAATGGCCCGTGACCAGGCCGACGAGCGAAGGGAAGTCCGGCCCGTCAGTCTGGTCACGAGTCGAAAGAACGCACGTCCTACGGGGGTAGGCTCAACGTCGCCGGTGGGCTTCCGCCGGTATCCGACATGTGGAGAGGAGCCCTGACCCAGGGTGAGCACCAAGCCGACCACCACAGACCTCGAGTGGACCGAGTTGGACCAGCGGGCCGTCGACACCGCCCGCGTCCTGGCCGCCGATGCCGTACAGAAGGTCGGCAACGGCCATCCGGGTACGGCGATGAGCCTGGCACCTGCCGCCTACACCCTCTTCCAGAAGGTGATGCGGCACGACCCCGCGGACCCGGACTGGGTCGGACGCGACCGTTTCGTGCTGTCCGCCGGCCACTCGTCCCTGACCCTCTACACCCAGCTGTACCTGGCCGGCTTCGGTCTGGAGCTGGACGACCTGAAGGCCTTCCGGACCTGGGGCTCGAAGACCCCCGGTCATCCGGAGTACGGGCACACCAAGGGCGTGGAGACGACGACCGGCCCGCTGGGCCAGGGTGTCGCCAACGCCGTCGGCATGGCGATGGCCGCCCGCTACGAGCGCGGCCTGTTCGACCCCGAGACCCCGGTCGGCGAGTCCCCGTTCGACCACTTCGTCTACTGCATCGCCGGTGACGGCTGCCTCCAGGAGGGCATCTCCGCCGAGGCGTCCTCGATGGCGGGCCACCAGAAGCTCGGCAACCTGATCCTGCTGTGGGACGACAACCACATCTCGATCGAGGGCGACACCGAGACGGCCGTCTCCGAGGACACCGTCAAGCGCTACGAGGCCTACGGCTGGCACGTGCAGCGGGTGGCTCCGCAGGAGAACGGCGACCTGGACCCGGCGGCAATCTTCGCCGCGATCCAGGAGGCCGAGGCGGTCACGGACCGGCCGTCGTTCATCGCGATGCGCTCGATCATCGCCTGGCCGGCCCCGAACGCGCAGAACACCGAGGCCGCGCACGGCTCGGCGCTCGGCGACGACGAGGTCGCGGCCACCAAGCGCGTCCTCGGCTTCGACCCCGGCCAGAGCTTCGAGGTCTCCGACGAGGTCATCGGCCACACCCGCAAGGCGGTGGAGCGCGGCCAGGCGGCCCGTGCCGTGTGGGAGAAGTCCTTCCAGCAGTGGCGGGACAACAACCCCGAGCGCGCCGCCGAGTACGACCGCATCGCGGCCGGCGAGCTGCCCAAGGGCTGGGAGGACAAGCTCCCGGTGTTCGAGCCGGGCAAGGCGGTGGCCACCCGTGCCGCCTCCGGCAAGGTGCTCCAGGCGCTCGGCGCGGTGATCCCGGAGCTGTGGGGCGGCTCGGCCGACCTGGCCGGCTCCAACAACACCACGATCGACAAGACGTCGTCGTTCCTCCCCGAGGGCAACCCGCTGCCGGAGGCGAACCCGTACGGCCGCACCATCCACTTCGGCATCCGCGAGCACTCCATGGGCGCGGAGATGAACGGCATCGCGCTGCACGGCAACACCCGCGTCTACGGCGGCACCTTCCTGGTGTTCTCCGACTACATGCGCAACGCGGTGCGGCTGTCCGCGCTGATGCACCTGCCGGTGACGTACGTGTGGACGCACGACTCCATCGGCCTCGGCGAGGACGGCCCGACCCACCAGCCGGTCGAGCACCTGGCCTCGCTGCGCGCCATCCCCGGCCTGAACATCGTGCGCCCGGCCGACGCCAACGAGACCGCCGTCGCCTGGCGCGAGATCCTCAGGCGCTGGACCAAGGAGTTCGGCAAGGGCGCCCCGCACGGACTGGCCCTCACCCGCCAGGGCGTGCCGACCTACGAGCCCAACGAGGGCGCGGCCCGCGGCGGCTACGTGCTGTTCGAGGCCGAAGAGTCCTCCGGGCGGAGCACGGAGCCGCAGGTCGTCCTCATCGCCACGGGTTCCGAGGTGCACCTCGCCGTCGAGGCGCGCGAGCAACTGCAGGCCGCCGGTGTGCCGACGCGGGTCGTGTCCATGCCGTCGGTGGAGTGGTTCGAGGAGCAGGACCAGGGGTACCGGGACAGCGTCCTGCCGCCGTCCGTGAAGGCACGCGTCGCGGTCGAGGCCGGCATCGGTCTCACCTGGCACAAGTACGTGGGGGACGCCGGCCGCATCGTGTCCCTGGAGCACTTCGGTGCGTCGGCGGACGGCAAGGTGCTGTTCAAGGAGTACGGCTTCACTGCCGAGAACGTGGCCGCCGCCGCCCGGGAATCGATCGCCGCAGCCCAGCGCTGACGCCCGTATACGACACGTAGGAGATGCATTTTCCATGACAGACGCACTCAAGCGCCTCTCCGAGGAAGGCGTCGCGATCTGGCTGGACGACCTGTCCCGCAAGCGGATCACGTCCGGCAACCTCGCCGAGCTGATCGACCAGCAGCACGTCGTGGGCGTCACCACCAACCCGACGATCTTCCAGAAGGCGATCTCCGAGGGTGACGGCTACGACCAGCAGCTCTCCGACCTCGCCGCCCGCGAGGTCACGGTCGAAGAGGCCATCCGCATGATCACGACGGCGGACGTCCGTGACGCCGCGGACATCCTGCACCCGGTCTTCGACGCCACCAACGGCCAGGACGGCCGGGTCTCGATCGAGGTCGACCCGCGCCTGGCCCACAACACCAGGGCCACCGTCGCCGAGGCCAAGCAGCTGGCCTGGCTGGTGGACCGGCCCAACACCCTGATCAAGATTCCGGCGACCGAGGCCGGCATCCCCGCCATCGCCGAGGTCATCGGCCTGGGCATCAGCGTCAACGTCACGCTGATCTTCTCCCTGGAGCGCTACCGCAAGGTCATGGACGCGTTCCTGACCGGCCTGGAGAAGGCGAAGGAGCGCGGCCTGGACCTCTCGCAGATCCACTCGGTGGCGTCCTTCTTCGTCTCCCGTGTGGACACCGAGATCGACAAGCGGATCGACGCGCTCGGCACCGACGAGGCCAAGGCGCTGCGCGGCAAGGCCGCGGTCGCCAACGCCCGCCTCGCCTACCAGGCGTACGAGGAGGTCTTCGGCTCGGACCGCTGGGCGGCGCTGGAGCGCGAGGGCGCCAACAAGCAGCGTCCGCTGTGGGCGTCGACCGGGGTGAAGGACAAGGCGTACAGCGACACCATGTACGTCACCGAGCTGGTGGCGCCGAACACGGTGAACACCATGCCCGAGGCCACCCTGCTGGCCACCGAGGACCACGGCGAGATCACCGGCAACACCGTCGCCGGGAGCTACGAGCAGGCCCGCGCCGACCTCGACGCCGTCGAGAAGCTCGGGATCAAGTACGACGACGTCGTGCAGCTGCTGGAGGAAGAGGGCGTCGAGAAGTTCGAGGCGTCCTGGAACGACCTGCTGAAGTCGACCGAGGCCGAGCTCAAGCGTCTCGCCCCCTCGGAGGGGTGACACCTTGACCCCGCTTTCCGGTTCCGGAGCCAACCCGCTTCGTGACCCCGCGGACCGACGGCTCCCGCGTATCGCGGGGCCGTCGGGCCTCGTCATCTTCGGTGTCACGGGTGATCTGTCGCGCAAGAAGCTGATGCCCGCGGTGTACGACCTCGCCAACCGGGGTCTGCTGCCGCCGGGCTTCTCGCTGGTCGGCTTCGCCCGCCGCGAGTGGCAGCACGAGGACTTCGCGCAGGAGGTCCACGACGCGGTCAAGGAGCACGCCCGCACCCCCTTCCGCGAGGAGGTCTGGCAGCAGCTCATCCAGGGGATGCGCTTCGTGCAGGGCACCTTCGACGACGACGAGGCGTTCGAGCGGCTGCGCGGCACCATCGAGGAGCTGGACAAGGCCCAGGGCACGGGCGGCAACTTCGCCTTCTACCTGTCGGTGCCACCGCGTTCCTTCCCGGTGGTCATCCAGCAGCTGAAGAAGCACGGGCTGGCCGACCAGACCGGCGGCTCCTGGCGGCGCGCGGTGATCGAGAAGCCGTTCGGGCACGACCTGAGGTCGGCCGAGGAGCTCAACGCGATCGTCCACGAGGTCTTCGCCCCGGACCAGGTCTTCCGCATCGACCACTACCTGGGCAAGGAGACGGTCCAGAACATCCTGGCGCTGCGCTTCGCCAACACCATGTTCGAGCCGATCTGGAACCGGTCCTTCGTGGACCACGTGCAGATCACGATGGCCGAGGACATCGGCATCGGCGGCCGGGCCGGCTACTACGACGGGATCGGCGCCGCCCGGGACGTCATCCAGAACCACCTGCTCCAGCTGCTGGCCCTGACCGCCATGGAGGAGCCCGCCTCCTTCGACGCGGACGCGCTGGCCGCGGAGAAGACCAAGGTGCTCGGTGCCGTGCGGCTGCCGAAGGACCTGGGCCGCGACACGGTGCGCGGGCAGTACGCGGCCGGCTGGCAGGGCGGCGCGAAGGCGGTCGGTTACCTGGAGGAGGAGGGCATCGACCCCTCCTCGAAGACCGACACCTACGCGGCGATCAAGCTGGGCATCGACAACCGCCGCTGGGCGGGCGTCCCCTTCTACCTGCGCACCGGCAAGCGGCTCGGTCGCCGCGTGACGGAGATCGCGGTGGTCTTCCAGCGGGCGCCGCACTCCCCCTTCGACACCACGGCCACCGAGGAGCTCGGCCAGAACGCCATCGTGATCCGGGTCCAGCCGGACGAGGGCGTCACCGTGCGCTTCGGTTCCAAGGTGCCGGGCACGTCGATGGAGATCCGGGACGTGTCGATGGACTTCGCCTACGGCGAGTCCTTCACCGAGTCCAGCCCGGAGGCGTACGAACGGCTGATCCTCGACGTCCTGCTCGGCGACTCCAACCTCTTCCCGCGCACCGAGGAGGTCGAGCTGTCCTGGAAGATCCTCGATCCCATCGAGGAGTACTGGGACCGCAACGGCAGGCCGGCCCAGTACCCGGCCGGCACGTGGGGACCCGTCGAGGCGGACGAAATGCTCGAGCGAGACGGACGGAGCTGGCGCCGGCCATGAAGATAGACCTCACGGACACCACGGCCAGCAAGGTCAACAAGGCGTTGGTGCAGGGTCGCCGGGCCATCGGCACGCCGGCCGTCGGCATGGTGCTCACGCTGGTCATCGTGACGGACGAGGAGAACGCCTACGACGCGCTGAAGGCGGCGAACGACGCCTCGCACGAGCACCCCTCGCGCACGCTGGTCGTCATCAAGCGCGTCTCCCGCTCGCCCCGCGACCGCACGCAGTCCCGGCTCGACGCCGAGGTGCGGGTGGGCGCGGACGCGGGCACCGGCGAGACGGTGGTGCTCCGGCTGTACGGCGAGGTCGTGGACCACGCCCAGTCGGTGGTGCTGCCGCTGCTGCTGCCGGACGCCCCGGTGGTGGTCTGGTGGCCGGTCAACGCCCCGCTGGACCCGGCGAAGGACCCGCTGGGCGCGCTGGCCCAGCGCCGGGTGACCGACACCTACGCCTGCGAGCAGCCGGTGCGGGAGCTCGCGGCCCGTGCCGAGGCCTACACCCCGGGCGACACGGACCTGTCCTGGACCCGGATCACGCCCTGGCGCTCGATGCTGGCGGCGGCCCTGGACCAGGTCACCTGCAAGGTCCTGGCGGTCGAGGTGGAGGGCGAGGAGTTCAACCCGAGCTGCGAGCTGCTGGCGATGTGGCTCGCGAAGCGGCTGGACGTGCCTGTGAAGCGCTCGCTGTCGAACGGGCCGGGGCTCACGGCGGTCCGCATGGACACCGACTGCGGCCCGGTCGTGCTGGACCGGGCCGACGGTTCGCTCGCCACGCTGTCCATCCAGGGGCAGCCGAAGCGGGCGGTGGCGCTCAAGCGCCGGGACACGGCGGAGCTGATCGCCGAGGAGCTGCGCCGGCTCGACCCGGACGACACCTACGCCTCGGCGCTGCGGTACGGGGTGGAGCGGCTGAAGACGCCGGGCGGGCCGGAGACGGCGGCAGGTGACGCGCCGGGCGCCGCTCCGGCCAAAGGAGAGCCGGCACCCCGGGCGGTCCCCGCGCCGGTCGAGTCGGCTGCGAAAGCTCCCGCGTCCGAGGCGACGGCGCAGGCCCCGGTGAAGAAGGCGGCGGCGAAGTGAGTACGGCACCTCAGCTGGTCGTGCACCGCGACAAGGAGCTGATGGCGCAGGCTGCGGCGGCCCGGCTGATCACGAAGATCGTGGACGCGCAGACCTCGCGGGGTTCGGCGTCCGTGGTGCTGACCGGCGGCCGCAACGGCAACGGCCTGCTGGCCGCGCTGGCCGCGGCGCCGGCCCGGGACGCGATCGACTGGGGGCGGCTCGACCTGTGGTGGGGCGACGAGCGGTTCCTGCCGGAGGGCGACCCGGAGCGCAATGTCACCCAGGCCCGTCGGGCGCTGCTCGACGCGGTGCCGCTGAACCCGAAGCGCGTGCACGCCATGCCCGCGTCGGACGGCCCGTACGGGGCCGACGTGGACACGGCGGCGGCGGCCTACGCCGACGAACTGGCCCGTGCTGCGGGTCCGGAGAACCACGGCGCCGTCCCGGCGTTCGACGTCCTGATGCTGGGCGTCGGCCCGGACACCCATGTGGCCTCCCTGTTCCCGGAGCTCCCGGCGGTCCGGGAGACCGAGCGCACGGTGGTCGGCGTGCACGGCGCGCCCAAGCCCCCACCGACCCGGGTGACGCTCACCCTGCCGGCGATCCGGGCGGCCCGCGAGGTGTGGCTGCTGGCGGCCGGCGAGGACAAGGCGGGGGCGGCGGCGATCGCGCTGTCCGGGGCGGGCGAGGTCCAGGCCCCCGCGGCGGGGGCGTACGGGCGCGCCCGCACCCTGTGGCTGCTGGACGCGGCGGCGGCCTCACGACTGCCGCGGTCGCTGTATCCGCCGGCGTCGGCCTGATCCACGCGCCGGGCCCCCGCTTCGCGAGGAAGCGGGGGCCCGTTGCTCTTCCGGGGCGGTCGGCGTCACTTCACCGATCCGGCCATCACTCCCTGGACGAAGTGCCGCTGGAAGGCGAAGAAGACGACCACCGGCACGACGAGCGACAGGAACGCACCCGGCGCCAGGACGTCGATGTTGCTGCCGAACTGGCGTATCTGCGACTGGAGTTGCACGGTCAGCGGCTGGGAGGAGCTGTCCGCGAAGAGCAGGGCGACCAGCATGTCGTTCCAGACCCAGAGGAACTGGAAGATGGCGAGGCTGGCGATGGCCGGCCGGCCCACGGGCAGGACGAGCCGGGTGAAGATCCGCCACTCGCTGCCGCCGTCCATCCGGGCGGCCTCCAGCATCTCCTTGGGCATCTCGGCGAAGTAGTTCCGCAGCAGGAACACCGCGAACGGCAACCCGTACGCCACGTGGAAGAGCACGACCCCGGGGATGGTGCCGAACAGACCCAGCTGCCCGAAGAGCTTCGCGACCGGCAGCAGGCCGATCTGCACGGGTACGACCAGCAGCGCCACCACGACGAGGAAGACCGGCTCGCGTCCGGGGAAGTCCAGCCAGGCGAAGGCGTATCCGGCGAGCGCGGCGACGACCACGACCAGCGCGGTGGCCGGCACCGAGATCAGCACCGTGTTCCAGAACGCCTGGGTCATCCCCGTGTTCTCCAGCAGGGCCGAGTAGTTGTCGAAGGACAACTGCCCCGGGCTGGTGAACACGGTCCACCAGCCGCCCTGGGCCGTGTCCTCGGCGGACCGCAGCGAGGACAGGAACAGACCGGCCAGCGGGGTCATCCACACCAGCCCGATCACCACCAGGAAGGCCTGCACCACCGCGTTGCCCAGGCCGCGCCGGACCGCGTTCATCGCTGACTCCTTCGGAAACGGCGGACGTTGAAGACCATGGCCGGGATGACGAGGAGCAGGAGCAGGACGCCGAGGGCGCTGCCCAGGCCCTGGTTGTTGCCGCCGCCGAACGACACCAGCCACATCTGGGTGGCGAGCACGGTCGCGTCCTCCTGCACGGGACCGGGCGCGATGATGTAGACGAGGTCGAAGACCTTCATCACGTTGATCACCAGGGTCACGAAGACGACGGTGAGCACCGGCGCGAGCAGGGGGACCGTGATCCGGCGGAAGATCTGCCACTCGTTGGCGCCGTCCATCCGCGCCGCTTCCAGCGCGTCCCGGGGCAGGGTGGACAGGCCGGCCCCGATCAGGACCATCGCGAAGCCGGTCCAGATCCACAGGTAGGCCCCGATGATGGCCGGGGTCACGAGGGCCGGTCCGAGCCAGGAGATGCCGTCGTAGGGCGGCGCGAAGTTGCCGGAGGGCAGCTTCAGCGTGTACGGGCCGTCGTCCAGGCCGGTGAAGCGGAAGGAGCCGTCGGACGCGGTCGTGGTGCTCGCGACCGTCCTGCCGTCGCGGACCGCCTCGACGGTCATCCCGGGCAGCCCGCTCTCGCGGCGGTCGACCCGGCCGGGCTCGCCTCCTCCGCCGGGGGTGAAGTCGAGGTACACGACGCCGCCGATCTCGCCGGAGGCGGCCGAGCGGGACGCCGCCCGGTGGGCGGGTTCCGCCCCCTCGGGCAGGTCCTTGGGGGCGACGCCGACCAGGCCGAGGGCCGCCGTGCCGCCGGGCGACACGTCCGCCCCGGTGACGTACCCGCCGTCCGCCTGTTGCGTCAGCCCCTCGCCGTCGCGGGCGCGGGCGGTCGGATAGGAGGAGGTGCCCTTGAAGGTGTCGTGGAGGGAGACGGCGGCGGCGTTGAGCACGCCCTTGTCGGGGTCCTCGTCATAGGCGAGCCGGAAGATGATGCCGGCGGCCAGGAAGGACACCGCCATCGGCATGAACAGCAGCAGCTTGAAGGCGGTGGCCCAGCGGACCTTCTCCACCAGCACCGCGAGGATCAGGCCGAGGCCGGTGAGCAGGGTGGGAGCGACGACGACCCAGATCGCGGTGTTCCGGATGGCCTTGAGGGTGGCCGGGTCGCGGAACATCTCGGTGTAGTTGTCGCCGCCCACGAAGCGGTTCCCGGAGGCGTCGAAGAGGCTGCGGCCGACGGAGAACAGCACCGGGTACACCACCAGCGCGCCCAGCAGGAGCAGCGCCGGCAGCACGAACAGCACGGCGATGACCCGCCCGCGCCGGCGCGGGCGCCCGGCGCGGGCGCCGGCGGGGTGCGCGGGCGCCGGGGGGCTCGCCTCTTTCACCAGGGTGGCGGTCATGGCCGTCAGCTCCCGTAGGCCTTGGCCGCGGCGTCCTCGAGCGCGGCCGCGGTCTTCTCGGGGTTGGACGGGTCGCGCAGGAAGTCCTGGAGGATCTTCCACTCACCGGTGCCCTTGGTGCCGCCGAAGGCCGCCGGGGCCTGGTCGGACATGTCGAAGCGGACCGAGTCGCCCGCGGCGATCAGGGACTTGGCGGTGGCGCGGGTGACGTCGTCGCCGTAGGAGGCGAGGTCGAGCTTCTTGTTCGGGGAGAGGAAGCCGCCCGCCTCGGCCCACACGGCCGCGGCCTCGGGCGTGGCCAGGTACTCCAGGAGCGCCATGCCGGCCTTGGCGTTCTTGCCGTCCTTGAGGACGACGGCCGCGTCGCCGCCGCTGACCACGGGTGCCTTGCCGGAGCCGACCGGCGGGAAGGGGAAGAAGTCGGCGTCGGTGCCGATGCTCTTGCCGAACTGGTCCTTGGCGACACCCGCGACGAAGTCGCCCTCGTAGACCATGGCGGCCTCGGCCTTGGGTCCGAACACCTTCTCCACCGAGCCGGGGAAGTCGGTGTTCAGGGCGCCCTTCTGGCCGCCCGCGATCAGCTGCTTGTCCTTGAAGAGCTTGCCGAGCGTGGTGAGTGCCTCGACCACCGTCGGGTCTGTCCACTTGATTTCGTGCGCGGCGAGGGCGTCGTACTTCTCGGGTCCGGCCTGGGAGAGGTAGATGTTCTCGAACCAGTCGGTGAGCGTCCAGCCGTCCTGTCCGGCGACGGAGAAGGCGGCGAGACCGGAGTCGGAGACGGTCCGCCCGTCCTTCAGCATGGCGTCGTAGGTCTTGGGCGGGGTGACCCCGGCCTGCTCGAGGGCCTCGGGGCTGTACCAGACGGTCGACTTGTGGGCGGCCTTGAAGTACAGGCCGTACAGGGTGCCGTCGACGGTGCCGTAGTTCTTCCAGACGTCGGCGAAGTTGGCGTCCACGGTGCCCTGGACCTTCTTGTCCAGCGGCTTGAGCCAGCCCTGCTCGGCGAACTGCTTGAGCACGCCGACCTGCGGGACCATGACGACGTCGGGGGCGTTGCCGCCCTCGATCTTGCTGCCGACGACCGTGGAGACGTTGTCGCCGGTGGACACGAACTGCGTCTTGGCGCCGGTCTTCTCGGCGAAGGCGTCCAGCACCTTCTGGAAGTTCTTCTGCTCGCTGCCGGACCAGACGCCGGCGACGGTGACGGTCTGGCCGTCGAGGGCCTTGTCGCCGCCGCCGGCGGAGACGGGCTCGCCGCCGCCGCAGGCGGTCGCGCCGAGGGCGAGGACGAGGGCGGTGCATCCGGCGAGCAGGGTGGAGCGTCGTCGCATCATCGTTGATGTCCCTTCAAAGGGGTTCGGGAGGTGACGGGGATCAGGAGCCGTTGATCCACCAGGCGGCGGTGGAGCCGGGGAGCACCCCGGGCGGGCACGGTCCGCTGGCGAGCAGCGGGGTGCCGGGGACCGGGGCGGGTACGGGGGCGGTGCCGAAGTTGACGGCGCAGAGCAGGTCGTCGCCGCGGACGAAGGCGAGGACGCCGGGCTGGGTGTCCAGCCAGCGCAGGGTTCCCTCGCCCAGCTGGGGCAGCGCGGCCCGCAGTTGCAGGCCGTCGCGGTACAGGTGCCAGAAGGAGCGGGTGTCGGCGAGGGCGCGCTCGGTGGCGTGCTCGGCGAACCACTCCGGCTGCGGCAGCCAGGGCTTGGCGCCCTCGGTGCCGGAGGTGAAGCCGAACGGCGAGGCTTGTCCCGACCAGGGCAGCGGCACGCGGCAGCCGTCGCGGATGCGGGCCCGGCTGCCGGTGCGGCGGAAGATCGGGTCGGTGAGCACGTCGTCGGGCAGGTCGACGACCTCGGGCAGGCCCAGCTCCTCGCCCTGGTAGATGTACGCCGCTCCGGGCAGCGCCAGCATCAGCAGGGCGGCGGCGCGGGCGCGGGCGGGACCGAGGCCGCTGCCCTCGGGGGTGGGCTCGCCGTAGCGGGTGACGGTGCGGACCTGGTCGTGGTTGTTGAGGACCCAGGTGACGGTGGAGCCGGTGCCGGCTATGTCCTCCATGGCCTCGCCGATGACCTTGCGGAAGGCGTCGGCGTCCCAGGGGGCTCCGAGCAGGTCGAAGAAGAACGCCTGGTGCAGTTCGTCCGGGCGGACGTACTGGGCGTGCTCGCGGGCGGTGGGCACGGAGACCTCGCCGACCAGGAGGCGTTCGCGGCCGTCGCGGGCGGTGTACTCCTCGCACACCGCGCGCCAGTGCCGCCACACGTCGTGCACCTCGGGCTGGTTCCAGGCGAGCGGGTTGACCGAGTCCCGGGTGCGGGCGTCGGCCTCGGGGTCCGGGGAGTCGGGCAGTTCGGGGTGCTTGTACAGGCCCGCGGCGACGTCGATGCGGAAGCCGTCGACACCCCGGTCGAGCCAGAACCGCAGGGTGCGGTCGAACTCGGCGGCGACCTCGGGATTGCGCCAGTTCCAGTCGGGCTGCTCGGGCGTGAACATGTGCAGGTACCACTGGCCGGGCCGGCCGTCGGGCTCGGTGACGCGGGTCCAGGCGGGTCCGCCGAACATGGCGTGCCAGTTGTTGGGCGGCTCGGTCCCGTCCGTTCCGCGGCCGTCGGCGAAGTGGAAACGGGCCCGCTCGGGGCTGCCGGGCGCCGCGGCGAGTGCCTCGCGGAACCAGGGGTGCTCGCTGGAGCAGTGGTTGGGGACGATGTCCAGCAGCACCTTGATGCCGAGCCGCCGCGCGGTGCCCACCAGCCCGTCGAACTCGGCGAGGTCGCCGAAGACGGGGTCGACGTCGCAGTAGTCGGCCACGTCGTAGCCGTGGTCGTGCTGCGGCGAGGGATAGAAGGGGCTCAGCCAGATCCCGTCCACGCCGAGCTTCTTCAGGTACGGCAGCCCCGCCCTGACCCCGGCGAGATCGCCGATGCCGTCACCGGTGCTGTCCAGGAAGCTGCGGACGTACACCTGGTAGATCACTGCGTCGCGCCACCAGCGGCGGCTGTCGATGCGCTTGAGACTCACCCCGTCGACCTGTCTGTGCGTGCGGAGGCCCGGGGATTCCCGGGCTGACGGTTATGCATGCATGTTAAGTAGGGGTGTCGTGAGGGTGTCAACGAATGTACGGAAGCTACCGTGGAGTTGGCCAGGCAGAATCAGGCACTACTTGGACAGAACGGACACAGTTGAGACGTCCGCGTTACCTAACATGTAACTAGGTGGTTCGAGCCGGAGGGGCGCCGGGACTAGCGGGAGGAGACGCCGGCCAGCTCGGTCGCGAGCCGGCGCACCGCGGCCTCGGGCGTCTGCCGCCCGGTCATCGCGTCGTGCACGACCGCCTGCACCACCAGGCTCACCTGGTCGTAGTGCGGGCTCTTGGGGCGCGGCTCGGCGGCGAGCACGCTCTCGCGCAGGGTCGGCAGATAGGGGAAGCGCCGGACCAGTTCCGGATCGTCGTACAGGGCGGCCCGCACCGGTGGCAGGGCGCCGCGCGTGAGCACCTGACGCTGGACCCGTTCGCTGGTGAGGTACGCGATCAGACGCGCGGCGGAGTCCGGGTGCCGGGCGTGGGTGCCGACCGCCAGGTTGGAGCCACCGAGGACGCTGGTCCCCGGCCCGTCGGGCCCGGGCAGCGGCACGGCGCCGACCTTGCCGGCGACCCTCGAATCCGGCGCGGAGGCCGCGACGTAGGCGTAGGGCCAGTTGCGCAGGAAGAGCAGCCGGCCGTCCTGGAACGCCTGCTTGGACTCCTCCTCCTTGTACGCGAGCGCCCGCCTCGGGATCCAGCCGTCGCGCACCCCCCGGGCGAGGAAGCCGATGCCCTCCCGCGCGGCCCGCGAGTTCACGGTGACCCGCTCGCCCTCGTCGCCGAGGATGGTGCCGCCCGCCGAGTAGACGGCCTCGGCGGCGTTGACGGTCAGGCCCTCGTAGGGCAGGAACTGGCCGGCGTAGCCGTCGAGCCCGTGCCTCGGCGCGATCGTCCGTGCCGCACGCTCCAGCTCGGTCCAGGTGCGTGGCGGCGGCACGCCCTCCTCGGCCAGTACGTCCTTGCGGTACAGCAGGAGTCCGGCGTTGGTGACGTACGGGACGGCGTAGAGCCGGTCGTCGTAGGTCGCGGTGCTCACGACCGGGCGCAGGAAGGCATCGAGCGGGAAGCGGTCGCGCGGCAGCGGGCGGATCCAGCCGGCCGCGGCGAACTCCGAGGTCCAGCTGACGTCGATGTTGAGCACGTCGAACCGGCCGCGGTCGCCGCCACGCAGGTCGGTGATCATCTGCGCGCGGGTCTCGTCGGCCGAGTCGGGCAGTTCGACGAGGCTGACCCGCTCGCCGGGGTGGGCGCGGTTCCAGCCCTCCAGCAGCGGGCCGAGATAGCCGGTGAGGTCTCCCGCGGTGGCCAGGGTGAGCGGACCGCGACCGCCCGGAGCGGCCTGCTCCGCCTGCGCCCCGGAGGCGACGTAACCGGTCAGGACCACGACGAGGACGAGAAGGCCCCTACCCGCGGCATGGATCCACCGCATAGGTTCCTCCCTGTACACCGGCACCCGGGCACCCTCGCCGGGGTCAGAGGCCATGTATACCCGTTAGGTATGGGCGATACTAGGGCCTGCGGCACATTACCCAGGATGCGAGGAGGAGAGCACGAGTGCGGCTGCCCCTCCTGGCCCTGCTCGCCCGCGGTCCGGCCCACGGCTACGAGCTCAAGCAGGACCTTGAGCAACTGCTGGGCTCGGCGTACCCTCAGCCGAACGTCGGCCAGATCTACGTCACCCTCGGCCGCCTCGAGAAGTCGGGACTGATCGAGGGCGAGGACATCGAGCAGTCCAGCCGGCCCAACAAGAAGGTCTATCACCTCACCGACGCCGGGCGGGAGGCGCTGCGCGCCTGGTACGAGGAGACGGCGGACGAGCCGCGGGTGCGGGACGAGTTCTTCATGAAGCTGGCCCTCGCCCCGCAGACCGGACTCGCCGACCAGATAGCGCTGATCAACAGGCAGCGGCGCCAGTACCTCAACACCATGCGGCAGCTGTCCAGGCTGGCCGCCGCCGAAGACCGCGACAACCGCATCGCGCAGCTGCTCATCGAGGGCGCGATGCTGCACCTGCAGGCCGATCTCGACTGGCTGGAGCGGTGCCAGGAAGAGCTGGAGGAGCTGGAGTGAGCGAGGCCCCCACTCCCGTGCTGCGCGCCGAGGGCCTGGTCAAGACGCACCACGGCGAGGGCGCTCCGGCGCACGCCGTGCGCGGGGTCGACCTGCGGGTGACACCGGGCGAGTTCGTGGCGATCACCGGTCCGTCCGGCGCCGGCAAGTCGACGCTGCTGCACCTGCTCGGCGGCCTCCAGCGGCCGGACGCCGGCAGCATCTGGCTGGACGGCGAGTGCACCGACACCTACAGCGAGGCCCGCTGGGCGGTGGAGCGCCGCAAGCGGATCGGCATCGTCTTCCAGTTCTTCAACCTCGTCTCCGACCTGTCCGTCGCCGACAACGTGGAGCTGCCCGCCCTGCTCGCCGGGGCACCGCCGAGGAAGGCCCGCGCCGAGCGCCAGGAGCTGCTCGCCGAGCTGGGTCTGCAGGGCAAGGAGCGCAGCATGCCGGGCGAGCTGTCCGGCGGCGAGCAGCAGCGGGTCGCGCTGGCCCGCGCCCTGGTCAACCACCCGCCGCTGCTGCTGGCCGACGAACCCGCGGGCAGTCTGGACAGCAAGGGAACCCGCGAGGTGATGCGGTTGCTGTCCCGCTTCCACCAGCGCGGCCAGACGATCCTCCTGGTCACCCACGACGCCCGGCTGGCGAGCGCTGCGGACCGGGTGATCAGCTTCTTCGACGGCCGGATCGTCGACGACGCCGAACTCGACGGCGCACCGCCGCGCGGCAGGGGCATTTCCGGGGTGCTGGAGCTCAAGGACTGACATGCGGGTGTACGACCGTCCGGACGGCCGGCGCGAGCGAAGGGGCTGACGCCGGTGCGAGCGACTCTGCGCTGGGCGCATTCCGATCTGCGCACCCACCGCGGCGAGGCCCTGTTCCTGGTCCTCGCCACCGCGGGCATCGTGGCGTCCCTGCTGCTGGCCACGGCCCTGTTCGGATACGCCACGAACCCCTGGCAGCGCGTCTTCACCCAGGCACACGGCGCCCACGTCACCCTGCACACCACCGCCTCGGCAGACGCCGGGAAGCTGGCCGGCCTGGACGGCGTGGACTCCGTCGCCGGGCCCTACCCCACCGCCTCCGTCACCCTCGCCTCGCGCGGCAGCCGCGCCTCCGCCGAGCTGCGCGGCACCGCAGAGCGGCCCGGCGTCGGCCGCCCGCTGCTCACCTCGGGGCGCTGGCTGGACCCCGCGGCCCCCGACGGCGTGGTCCTCGAGGGCCGACTCGCCGACGCCCTGCTCGCCGCGCCCGGCGACACGCTCACCGTGCCGGGCAGCGGGCGCACGGTGAGCGTCGTGGGCGTCGCCGACAGCGCCGAGCCGCGGTACCGGCCGGGCGAGCGGCCGGGCCTGGTGTGGGCCCTGCCGTCGGCCGTACCGGACCCGGGCGGCCAGGTGATCGGGCTCAGGCTGAGCGACCCCCGCGACACCGACTACGCCGTGCAACGGGCGGTGACCGTGCTGGGCGCCGGGGCGATCGGCGAGGTCTCCACCTGGCAGCAGGCGCGTGCCGAGGCACAGGGCGACAACCGGCTGCTCGGCCAGGTGCTGGGTCTGTTCGGGCTGGGTGCGCTGGTCGCCGCCGGGTTCGCCGTGCACGGGGCGATCGGCACCCGGATCCGCGGCCACCTGCGCGACATCTCCATCCTCAAGGCGATCGGCTTCACACCCGGCCAGGTCGTCCGCGTCTTCGTGATCCAGCATCTCCTGTACGCCCTGCTGGGCGCCGTGACCGCCGCCGTGCTGACCGAGGCACTGGGCAGCGGGATACCGGGGCGGCTCGGGGACGCAGTGGGGGTGTGGCAGGGCCTGCCCGGGCACACGGCCGCGCTGGTCGCGGTGCCGGTGGGAGCGGTGCTGTTCATCGGGGCGACGACCGGGCTCGCCGCGTGGCGGGCCGGGCGGGTGCCGCCGGTGCCGGTGCCGCGGCCGGCGGCTCCCCCGGCCGGGCGGCTGACCGGCGTGGCCCGGCGGGCGCTGGGGTCACGGGTTCCGCCGGCGCTCGTCCTCGGCTGGCACAAGGCGTTCACGCGCCGCCCCCGGTCCCTGGCGGCGGTGGCCAGGCTGGCACTGCCGCTGCTGCTGATCGTGGTGGCGATGAGCGCGTGGACCACCCTCGACCGCTTCCACGCCAGCCCGGAGCACATGGGGCTGCCCACCGCGCTCAGCGTGCGCGCGGACGCCGGGCTGGGCGACCGGGAGGCCCGCGCGCTGCTCGAACGCGATCCGCAGGTCGCCGCCGCCCACCCCGGTGTGGAGGTGGCTGCGCTGGTCCCCGGCCAGACGGCCACGATCGCCCTGCGCGGGCTCGGCACCCACCGGGAGCCGTATCCGTTCACGCTCGCCGAGGGCCGGATCGCGCGCGGGCCCGACGAGGCGGTGGCCGGGCAGGGGCTGCTCGACCTGCTGCACGTGGAGGTCGGCGACTGGGTGCGGATGACGGTCGGCGACCGGCCGCAGATCCTGCACATCGTCGGCCGCAGCATCGAACCGGAGAACGCCGGCCGGGTCATCTCCACCTCGCTCGACACCCTCCGCGCCAACGACCCGGGCCTGCGGCCGGCCCTCTACCAGCTGCGGCTCTCCCCCGGCGCCGACCCGCACACGGTCGCCGCCCGGCTGGCCGAGGCGGGACGCGGCCACTTCGACGTCCACACCGTGGCCAACCCGGCCGACGAGCTCTCCCCGCTGCGCGCGGTCGTCCTGGGGCTGATCGTGGTCCTCGCCCTCATCGGGCTGATCGAGCTGCTCACCACGATCGGCGGCACGGTGCGCGAGGGCGAACGGGACCTGCTGGCGCTGAAGGCCATCGGCCTGTCGCCGCGCCAGATCACCGCGATCACGGTGGCCGCCACCGCCGGTACGGCCCTGGCGGCCGTGCTCCTCGCGACGGCCGTGGGGCTGCCGCTCGCCCACTGGCTGATCGACGCCCAGGGCCGGTCGAGCGGCATCGGCGCCGGGATCGCCCAGGGGCCGTCCCCGGCGCTCCTGCTGCTGCTCGGCGCCGCTGCCGTCGTGGGCGCGGCGGGCCTGGCCGCCCTCCCCGCCTCCCGCGCGGCCCGCCGCAGGCTCGCCGACACGCTGGGCGCGGTGACCTGAGGGCCGGTCAGCCCGCGTAGGGGCCGGGGGGATACTGCGGCGTGTGCGGCGGCTGCGGCGCGTAGGGGTGGCCCGGCGGCGGGGCGTATCCGGGCGAACAGGGGTTCGGCGGCGCGTAGGGCTGGGGCCCCGGCCCGGCGCCGGGAGCATGGGGCGGCTGCGGCGGGGCGTACGGGTTGCCGCCCGCCGTGGGGTACGGGGTGCCGTAGGCGTGGGCCGGATGCGGGCTGCCGTAGGGGTGACCCTGTGCGGGGACGTGCACGCGGCCCGTCGGCGGTGCCGGCGGGGTGTGGCCGGGGACCGGGGGCAGGGTCGCCGGGTGCGCGCCCAGCCGGATGCCGTACCGGCGCTTCAGCCGGCCCATCTCCAGCAGGGCGATCCCCGTGACCGTGATCGGGGCGCCGAGGATGAACACGAACCCCATGGTGAGGCTGAGCCCGTGCAGGTCTCCCGTGACGAGGTCGGGGATGGCCATCAGCCAGGTCGTCACCATGGCCAGCAGCGGCGGCAGACAGCGGTGGACGGCGGCCGAGCCGAAGAAGTTGCCGGAGACCCTGATCGCCCCGACGACCACGAAGCCGATCATCCACAGGGCCATGAGCGTGACCGGTAGCAGCAGCAGCCCGCTGAGCGCGCCGGCGGACTGCAGCAGCAGCACCGTGAGGACCACGGAACCGATGAACAGCAGCAGCAGTTTCAGCGCGTTGAACAGCTGGTGCCGCAACTGCCGAAGGGCGCCGCCGCGCCGCCAGACGAAGAGCATCACGCCGACCGTCAGCGGGGTGATGAGCAGCAGCACGGCGGAGGCGGTGAGCGCGTTCTCCACCAGCTCGTCGAAGGAGAAACCGCCCTCGATGAAGGTGTAGACGCCGAACGAGGCGATCGCCCCCACCGCGACCCTCAGCCGCTTCAGCTGCTCCACGGACGGGTCGAGCGGCTCGGGGATCCAGGCGGGATGGAAGACCGCCCACGCCACGGACTTCGGTTTCAGGAAGGACCGGGCAGTCAGCGTGCCGCCGGTCCAACTCCCGTGCGTTCTCGTCACGTTGTGCTCCCCCGAGCGATCGGTTCCGTGATCGCCGGGGAGTTTACGGGATGCGGGCGGACGTCACCGCCCGCACCCCGGCCCGTCCCCTACTGCCGGCCGCGCAGCTCCCGGTACGTGGCCACCAGTGCCGTGGTGGAGGCATCCAGGTCCGGTACCTCGGCGCCCTCGGTGAGCGCGGGCTCGACCCGCTTGGCGAGCACCTTGCCCAGTTCCACGCCCCACTGGTCGAAGGAGTCGATGTTCCAGACGGCGCCCTGGACGAACACCTTGTGCTCGTAGAGGGCGACGAGCTGGCCGAGCACCGACGGCGTCAGCTCGCGGGCGAGGATGGTGGTCGTGGGGTGGTTGCCCTTGAACGTCTTGTGCGGGACCAGATCCTCCGGCACCCCCTCCCCGCGCACCTCGTCCGGCGTCTTGCCGAAGGCCAGCGCCTGCGTCTGGGCGAAGAAGTTGGCCATCAGCAGGTCGTGCTGGGCCTTGAGGTCCTCGCTCAGCTCGGCGACCGGCTCGGCGAAGCCGATGAAGTCCGCGGGGATCAGCTTGGTGCCCTGGTGGATCAGCTGGTAGTAGGCGTGCTGGCCGTTGGTGCCCGGCGTGCCCCACACCACGGGACCCGTCTGCCACTCGACCTCGCGTCCGTCCCGGCCGACGTACTTGCCGTTGGACTCCATGTCGAGCTGCTGGAGGTAGGCGGTGAACTTCGACAGGTAGTGCGAGTAGGGCAGTACCGCGTGCGACTGTGCGCCGTGGAAGTTGTTGTACCAGATACCCAACAGCCCGAGCAGCAGCGGGACGTTGGACTCTGCGGGTGCGGTACGGAAGTGGTCGTCGACGGTCCTGAAGCCGTCGAGCATCTCGCGGAACCGGTCCGGTCCGATGGCGATCATCAGCGACAGGCCGATCGCCGAGTCGAAGGAGTAGCGCCCGCCGACCCAGTCCCAGAACTCGA
>NZ_JBIAIG010000022.1:0-61370 GCF_042871235.1 Streptomyces sp. NPDC005931 | reverse complement strand
GCCCTCGGCGAGGTCTACTTCCGCGACAACGGACGCCGCGCCCACGGCCTCGAAGTCGAGTTCACCGACCTCGAACACCTCCAGTTCGAGCTGTAAGCAACAGGGGGTTTGGAGGAGCAGACAGCGACACCACGTGAGCCAAAGCACGATAGTTGTCACCAAGGCAGGTGCGTTGTCACCAGGGCCACCTGGCGGCGAGGGCTGAGCAGAGACCTGGACCGCGGTGCAGTCTCAGCTGTCCACCCCGGCTTCCCACTTGCGCCGGCGCAGCGTGTGGTCGCTGAAGAGGTGTCGGCTCCGGTCGAGCAGTTCACCCACCTCCACGTCGCCGCCCCGCCCGTCCGGCGATGGATGCCAGCGCTGCACTGATTGGGCGGCCCAGGTGCGCAGCTTCCTATCCGGGTCCTCGAACAGACCGACCGCCGCCCGTAGCGCCACGATGCCGCCGCGCGCGTCGAGCAGCCGGAACACGCCGACGCGGACGTGCCGCGGCCGCTCGGAGCCGGTGCGCTCCAATAGCCAGTCGGCGGGCAACTCCTTGGCCGAGGGCAGCAGGGCGGTGGCGGTCTCGCGGACGACCCCGGCGGCAGGGTCGTCGAGGAGCGGCCGCAACTGCTTCGCATCCGCGCAGTCCAGCGCCCGCAACCCTGCCACCGCCCGCGCCCGCACCGCGGCCGCCGGGTGCGCGAGCAGCGGCCGCAGCAGCCCGGCGTCCGCGCGGTTCCCGCACTCGGCCAGCCCGATGACCGCACCGGGCGGCAACTCGGGGTCGTCTGGTACCGTGCACCGCTTCCGGTACCAGGCCGCCGGGTCACCACCCTGCTGTCGTACGACATACCGGGCACAAGCACGCACGAGCGCGGAACGGTCGCTGAGAAACGGCTCCGCCTGCTCTGACCGCCCCGCCCGTCTCAGCGCGGTGACGCCGGCCGAACGGACACGCGGGTTGCGTGCGGACAGCAGTGGAGGCAGCACACCCTCGTAGGCATCCTCATCCCCCAGAGCCGTGAGCGCCGCTGTGGCACACAGGTCCTGGACCACGGCGTCCTGGTCCCCGGCGGCCGCGCTGGCCAGCTCAGCGGGACGAAGCAGCCGGCCCTCGATGGCCAGCCGGTACGCGAACCGCCGGACGATGCGGTCGGGGTCAGCGAAGAGAACAGCGAGCTGCCCGCTCGATGCCCGGCGCAGGATCTGGCCGAGCACATCGACGCCGAAGGCACCTCTGTCGCGGCGGCCGACGCGGAGACGATCACTGTGTTACAGATCAACTACGTCGGATAAGCGGCGGTCCCGCGATACTAGGGATAGGTTCGCGCCAGGGCCTGGTCACTGGGGGGCGCATGAAGTGGGCCATGAGCGACGACTACGCCGCACTAATCACCACAATCATCCTGGCTTCCCTGCTCATCGGCTCCGTGCAAAGCTACTCACTGCTACGCCGGTGGGCCGACTCCCACCTTGGCACAACAGAAGACGGCATGGACGCAAGGACCCGCGCCCTGGAATCGATCCGCCGCGGTGAAGCGCCCCGCCCCGAAGACCTAGAAGCGATAGCCCTCGCGGCGCAACCTGTTCGAGTTCTGCGCAAGACGCTGCTCCCACTCATCTCCTCCGGCGTATGGCTTGCCGTGTCAGCCGCACTCGTATGGGTGCAGGTGAAGGTACTGCTGTGGTCCGGGACCCATGAGCCGCCAACCGACCCGCAATTGGCTAAACAGGCTTTCTATGTAGCATCGGGCGCGGTTGTACTACTTGTGGCCGAGGGCCTTCTCAGGGTTATGGCCTACGGCGCCTCTCGGATCTTGCAGTCCATCCAAAGCCTCGAGGAGGCCACACCAGAAGAGCGATCTGAGCTACTACAAGCCATCAGGCGCTATGTGAGGAAACTCCCCGATCCCGAAGGCGAACCATCCGCTGAGTGACGGCAACATCGGGAACCAGCCTGACAGAAGCCTCCAGGATGAGCGGCCCGAGGTCGAGGGCAGAGTTCACGTTCAGGGCCTCGCGCAGCAACTGCCGGGCGTGCTCGCGTACTGGGCCGACCCAATCGGCGCAGCGGATCACGACCAACGGCAGCAGACCGGGGTGTCGGCCCGACTGGCGCAGCGCCTCCTGACGGATCCGCCCGTCGCGGTGGCAGAGGGCGAGTGCGAGCCGAGACTCGCCGAGCTGAGTCAGGTCGGCAGGCAGTGGGGCGGAGTGCTCCCACCCCGGCAGGAGCTGCGGGCGGTGCCAGGCCACCTCACGCACTCCTGCGTCCAGCGCGAGCCAGTCAGCGGGGTCGGCGACATCAAGCGTGCTGTGAAGCGGCGCGCCTCCCGCGAGCCGCGTCGCTGCCGCTGTCCCGTCCTCGAGCATTCCCGCCCCTCCAGCAGTCGTACCAGGTGATCGTAGGGTCGGGGTTCGCGTAGGGCGCGCGGAATATGGCCCGTGATCGCCGAGGGCCGTCGCCCGGCACCCTGCCCACCAGAAGCCGAACGCGGTGACATCTGCTTCGCTTGCCGCTGGTGCCAGGTAGCGCGCCACATCGGTGACAACCACCATGCTTTGTCCTAACGACCGGTTGGCAGCGTGATCCGCTTCAGCCCGCCTCGTTGGCTGCCGGCGCTGCGCCGCCGACCGGTCGGAAGTTGCCGCTGTTCGATGTGACTTACCGCCCGGAAGGGTAAGCCGGCAGCCGAAACCCCGAGCCGGGGTGCGCGTTGCCGGTACGAAGACCGCGTCGGAGTGTCCGTGGTCTTCGAGAGGAACCCCGCCCGTGCGTCTTTCCCGCTTGCCGCCGCGGCGGCTCTGTGCGCCCTGGCCGTCCTGTTCACCCCGGGCACCGCGGCGCACGCTGATCCCGGTGACACGGTCGCACTGCCGGTCCGCGATGCTCTCGCCGCCCTCCCCGTCCGGGACGAGGACCGCAGCGGCTACGAGCGGGACAGGCTCCGCCACTGGACCGAGGCCGACCGCGACGGCTGCAGCACGCGCGCCGAGGTGCTGCTCGCCGAAGCCGTCACCGCCCCCGAACAGGGCGCGGGGTGCGCGCTGACCGGGGGCTTGTGGTACTCGCCGTACGGCGACACCTACTTCACCGCCGCCCGCGGCCTCGACATCGACCCGCCACCTGGCAGCCCGGGGCGGCCGGCTACCGCTGCGCCTACGCCACCGACTGGGTGGCGGTCAAAACCCGGTGGGGCCTGAGCGTGGACGCGGCCGAACAGACAGCCCTCTCCCGCATCCTCGGCGCCTGCCCCAACCCACCCGTCAAGATCACCCTCGCCCGCTGACCCTGGCACCCGCGCCGGGCACCGAAGAGCAGCATCGGCTCCCGCCCGGCAGGTGCCGGGCCAAGCAGAACGGCTCGGTGGTCGCTAACAGGGCGCTCGCCTCGCGGCGAAAGGCACTGCAGGGCTTCAGCCGAAGGATCCCTGGGCCGGAGTGGCTGTGCGTCCCGGCTCGGGGGGCCGCGGGACGCAGAGCCGGAACCATTCTCCCGCGCCCAGGTGCCGTGAAGGGTGTTACGCGCTGCGCTGCGGCTTTCGGCCGGACGGCTTCGCGGCCGGCTGCTTGCGGGTGCCGGGCTGCTTCTTCGCGGGCGCCTTGCGCGCCGTCTTCTTGGGCTTCGGCAGATCGTGGACCTCGGCGTCCTCGCCCCGGGAGGCTTTGGCCTTCTGCACCGACTCCTGCAGGGCGGCCATCAGGTCCACCACCCGCTCCGGTGCGGCCGGCTCCGGCACGTCGGGCAGCTCGCGGTGCTCCCGCTTCGCCTCGATGATCTCTTGTAGGGCTTCGGTGTAGGTGTCGCGGAACTCCTCCCCCTCGAGGTCCTCGCGGGCCATCGTGTCCATCAGCGCCAGCGCGCCGTCGATCTCGTCGTCGGACAGCTCGACCGGCGGCGGGAGCAGCTCGGCGGGGTCGCGGATCTCGTCCGGCCAGCGCATCGCGTGCAGCACGATCACGTCCTCGCGGACGCGCAGCAGGCCCAGACGCTCCCGGCCGGACCAGGCGTACTTGGCGACGGCAACTTTCGCCGAGCGGGCCAGGGCCTGGAGCAGCAGCTTGTACGGTTTGGCCGCCACCTGCCCGGCGGGCTGGAGGTAGTAGCCCTCCCCGATCCGGATCGGGTCGACCGACGCGAACGGCACGAACGCCTCGATCTCGATCGCCTTCGCCGTCGGCAACGGAAGATTGCTCAGCTCCTCGTCCGTGATCGGGACCACCTGCTCCCTGGTGAGCTGGTAGCCCTTGCCGATCTCACTGCCGGTGACCTCGCGGTCCTCGACCTCGCAGAACTTCCGCACGCGCACCCGGCCCATGTCCTGAAGGTGGTACTGGTGGAACCTCACCGAGTGGTCCTCGGTGGCACTGACCACGTTGATCGGCACGGTGACCAGGCCGAAGCTGATGGCGCCGGACCAGATCGTTCGGGGCATGGCACACCTCCGCACTCACCCCGAGCACCACCAGACTACGCGTGCCCCATCGCCGGTGCGGCGTCCAGCGCCATGCGGCCGCCTGGCAGACCGGATCAGGGCGCGGGCCGCCGTCCCGCAGCGGTGAGGGACCTCGCGGCGCGCGTTGCACTGGGGCCCGCTGGCCGTGCCGCTTGCTGTGCTGCCGCGGCCCGCTGATCGAACACTCGTGCCATCCGGTCGATATCCTGCCTGCACAGCGATTTCTCACCTACACCCCCGGAACAGGTCGCCACGGCCACCCCCTTGCCCGCCGGTCACCGAGCCGGACCCCTCCGCGTTGGTGTGCCCGGGTGACAAGGTCGGGCCCTGCTCCGCATGCCAGCGCAAGACCCACCGCTACGGCCTCGGAGGCAGCCCCTTGTGCGAATGGTGCATGGCGGCGGCGCGGGAGAAGTGGGGCCCGGGCGTGCGCTACCGCAGCGTCCGCCCCTGATCGCGGCCAAGAGCCTCCTGCTTGGGCCGTCACCGCGCGGCATGCTTGGGGCGGTCCCGCGCGGCGTGCGAACGGAGCACGGGACCGCCAAGCCCTGCTGCCTGTCAGAGCCGGGCACTGGAACCGTACGGGCACGCGCCGGGGCCCGCACGCCCAGCGGGGCAGGCGAGGACAGGGGGCGGCGCACCGACCCTGCCGTCGCCTCGGCAGGGCCGGCGCGCCCGCGGCCCGGGGCGGTTTTCGTCATCGGGCGTCGACCAGCCGGTACTCCTGCGCGATCACCCGGGCCTTGCGGTGCGGGTGCAGCACGGCCATCGCCTGGCCCTGGTACTCGTCGGTGATCAGGTCCCGTGGCCGGCTGTCGTAGAGCGCCTGGGTGGGGCCCGGTACGAGGATGCGGCTGCTGCGGTACTGCGGCTTGTTGAGGTACTCCGCGGTGCGGGCGGTCGGGAAGAGGGAGATCACGCCGCCGTCGGCCAGGCGCAGCGCGTACACCGTCGGGTGGGCAGGTGGCTGGTGGACGAAGTTGGTGGTCCAGGTGACAGGACCCTTCTGGCCCGCTGTGCGCTTGTTGCGGTCCCTGTGGAGTTTCAGGGACTGCCGGGTGAGCGGTGTGGAGGCCAGCTTCCGGCCTTCGTTCCTGCCGCCTGTCTCCACCAGGTCCTCGAGGGCCTTGCTGAGCTGGTCGGCGGCGAGCGGCCCGACGCGCCGGGCGGGGTCGACGGCGGTGGCGATCCCGTCCCTGTCGCGGGCGATCGGCGGGATGGACTCCTTGTCGGTGTGGACGGCGAGGGTCAGCTTGTAGGTGCCGCCGACCTTGTCAAAGATCATCAGGGCTTCCCCGTCCGCGGACTCGCTGGAGCGAGCCTTGACCGCGAACCAGTCGGCGGTGCCGGCGCCCGGGATGTAGTACTCGCGGTCCTCGTAGGAGAAGGGCGAGCGGTAGCGCTGCTGCTCCTTCGCCTCGAAGGTCTTGAACTGTTCGTAGTCTGCCCGGGACTGGACGTTGAGCTGTCCGGCCTCAACGGTGGCCAGGATTGCTTGGCGTTCTGCGTGGCGTTGGCCCGGTTGTTGATTTTTCTCGTAGGTGTTCAGCGTCTGCTCGGCAGCCGCCTTCGTGACGACGCCCTGGGCGGCGGGACTCGCGCTGGGGACGGCCGTCGCGCGCCGGGCGGATTCGCTGTGCCCGCCGAGGCCGCACGCGGTCAGGGTGAAGGCCGTGGCCGTGGCGATGGTGAGCAGCATCAGGCGCGGATACCGGGCACGCGGTGAATGCGGGGACATGGTGCGGAGTTCCTCCGTGAGGTGGCGAAGCGGGTGGGTGCAGAGCGCGGAAGGTCGAGGGTGAGCGCAGTACCGCCGGTGGGAAGTCGCGGTATCCGGCGAGGGCCGCCCGCACGGTGGGCTGTCAGGGGGCACGCCGTGCGGGCGGTGGCAGCGGCGCCGGGGGGGGACAAGCCGCTGGTGGCACAGCCCAGCAGGGCACCCGGCACCGCTGCAACGCCGCTTCCCCGGCACCGGTCGGTGCCGGGTGTGCAGTCCAACCCCTGGCACGGGGGTCCTGTTCACTGGTCCGCCTGACGGACCCTTGCGCCGGGTGGTGAGGGCGGCAAACAGCGTGTTCGGCCCCCGGCCGTGGGACGACAGTGCTTCAGGGCATCTCTCATCCGGTGAGCCGGCGAGTGCAGACAAGGCTGCTGCCGATACGGACGCAGGCCCCGGGCACGGGGTGCTGTGCTGACGGTCACGCGCCCCGTTAGGGTGACGCGGCGGAGGGACGTGATGAGTGCTGTGGAGATGAGTCGTGCGGAGGCGGTCGCGCTCGTGCAGCGGATCATGGACGCGGACTACGCCTCAGACGACGAGCTGGACGGCTGGCTGGACAGGCTGGACAGAGCCCTGGCATGCCCGTCCCGTCTTGTCAGCGGCCTGACCTTCTGGCCACGACAGCGGGAACTCTCGGCTGAAGAGGTAGTCGACCGAGCTCTGGCGTACCGGCCGATCCCTCGATGAGGTGGCGCTCAACTTCGAAAGCGTGCGGGTCATGGCGGTGGACAGGGCACGGAACTACTTCCGCCCGTTGGTCGCTCGTTGGACGGTGTTGCGCGCCGCTCCCGGACCTTTGCCGAGTGCCTCTGCCGCCTCTTCCTCTGGGAAGGCATGACCGGATACGACAGCACCGTTGGTTGCACCCCGGCCCCGTCCTGCTTGCGTATTCGCCCGTGGCACCAGTGAGCACGCACGCGTCGGCCACGGCCTGGGAATGCGAAGGGTTGGTGACGTTCGGGCCGGTGAGTGTGTGGAGCCCCGGGGGGCTGTGAGCACGCTCTTCACAGGCCCCCGCATGGGTGGCGATCGTACGGGAGAGCAACTGCCGCGCTGTCTCGGTGACTAGCATCCGGCAGCAACAACCCGGTACAAGGAGCGTGCTGTCGTGGCCGACGAGCCCGAGAAGACCCCCATCCAGAACAAGTACGCGCAGCAATACGCCGATGACCTCGCGGCCAACCGTACAGAGCAGCGTGACATCACCGCGCAGATCGCCGCTCTGCAGGAGCGTCTTGAACAGCTCAGGGTGGAGGAGAGCTGGCTGGCCCAGGCGCAGAGCAGTCTGCCTGGGGCCGCCGCCCTGGGTGAGGGCGCGGCCGAGGTGTTGTCACAGGCCAGGGACGAACAGCCGCAGACCCCTGCGGCGGCCGAGGCCGTCGCCGATGCACCCCCGAGCGTTCCGCAGCCGCGGCAGGACGAGTCGGTGAAGGCGGAACAGCCCAAGCAGCCGGCCAAGAAGGCGCCGGCCGCCAAGAAGACCGCGCGCAAGAAGACCACCACCAGGAAGACCACGGCGAAGAAGACTTCGGCCGCGACAAAGGCTTCCGCCGTGAAGAAGGCGGCCGCTGAGCAGGCTCCGGCGCCGGAGGCGGCCGCCACCCAAGGCGTCGGCGAAGAAGGCCGCGGCACAGGAGAAAACGGGGCCGCCGCTGTGGCAGCTCGCCCGGGACATCCTGCTGAAGACCCCCGGCCAGCCGTGCATGGTCCGTGAAGTCTCCGACCGGCTCGCGCAGGAGCATCCCGGCCGGGCGACGTCCGTCCAGACGGTGCGCAACAGTCTTGACACCCTGGTCAAGAAGGGGCTCGCCGAGAAGTCGCGCCAGCAGGGGAACACGATGTACACCGCGTTCGCGGACGCCGAGGCGGCTGCCGCATCCGAGATGGGTGAGGCCGAGCAGGCTTCCGGGGCGCAGGCCGAGAAGCAGCCCGCGAAGGTCTGACCCCGCGGCGGCCCGGGCTTCGCAGGTGCCCGGGCCGCGGTACGCCCCGGCGAAGTCGGAAGGCCGCCGTACGCAGCCGAACGGTGAGCCCTTATGGAGCCAGTGGCGGGGGGCGGCTGCGTCACTTCCTGTGGATGTCGCGTCGGCGGCATTCGGGAGTCACCCACGACGCTTTTTCATGATCAATTTTGATGTGAATTGATGTCACTGGGCTGTTGCGGCAGAGCCTGAAGGCGATGGGCTGATCTGGTCCTGGCAGGATGCGCGAGTGCGGATCTTGAAGATGGCGGGGTGCGTTGGCCTGCTGGCTGTGCTCGTGGGATGCGGTGGCGCCAGTGAGGGTGCTGCGGCCCCGGGCAACACGGAGAATGCGGAGGCGACGGCTTCGATGGACCCGAGCTCGATAGCTGTTCTGGTGACCTTCGTCGGTGGGCCGGCCGACGGTCGGACTGAGCACCTGCCGCTGCCCGAGGCGGCGGGCAAGGTCACAATCGATGGCGTGACATACCGGGGAAACCCTGGACCACCGCCGGAGGTGAAAGACACCCCTGAGGGCCTGGCCCAGGTGATGCGGCCCGTCTGATGTCACCGGCCGCCGCCTGCCGGTCATGCGTCTCGAGCACCGTCTGGGGAACCGCTGTTCCCGGTCTGCCACGGCCAGGTATGGGTGTGCTTCGTCGAAGGGGGCGTCGATGTCCCAGCGGCACCGGGCAGCCAGCCGTCGGTGAGGATTGCTCACCGCCTGCTGCGACGAGTCAGCCGGGAGCCGATGGATGCGCGGTCCTCCGCGGGTGGTGCCGTCGCGGGTCAGGTTCCGTGACCGGTGTGCCACCCGGGGATCGTCTCAGGCGGCATGAGGTGCGGGCGCGGGTGAGGTGGCGGCCGAGAGCAGGAGGGCGCAGGCGGCGGCCGTCAGCGGGAGGGTGAAGTGGCCGTCGAGGGGGCCGACGAGGGCGGTGCCGCCGGCCAGGCCGAGGCGGATGGCGCTGGACATCCAGCCGACTGCTTCGGTCGACGTGCCCGGTGGTGTGAGCGCGGTGACGGTCAGTCCCGCGACGGTCAGCAGTGGGACGAACAGGGCGCCGGGCAGCATGGCCAGGGCCAGGATTGCCGGGGCGGGGAGCGGGGCCAGCAGGGGAATCCATGCGGTCGTGAACTGGGCGCCCAGGAGCAGGAGGTGACGCGGCTTCGGGGCGGTGGTGGGCTGGAGGCGGGCGGAGAGGATGCCGCCGAGCAGTCCGGCGGCGAACGTCGCGGGCAGTGCGCCCGCCAGCCAGGAGGCGTCCTGTCGCTGGGCCACGGCGATCCCGGCGACGTCGAGGGCGCCGACCGTGGCGCCGAGGAAAACCAGGGACAGCAGCAGGGGCCGCAGGGCGGGCGGGCGCAGCATGCCGAGGCGGTCGTGGTGGCGGGGTGCGGCCCGCCAGGTGCTGGCGGGGCGGGCGGTGGCGAAGGCCCAGGGCGGCGGCCACGAGGGCGGCGCCCAGGTGACAGGGCAGGGGCAGGCCGCGCTGGTCGGCCAGCCGTCCCAGCAGCGGCAGTCCGAGCGCCGGGGCGATGCCGTAGGGCGCGGCCAGCAGACTGGCGGTCGGCAGCGAATGGCCGTCCGCCTGTGCGGCCAGGATCAGGGCGACGGGCGTCATGCCCAGCGACAGGCGGCCGGTGACCGAGGAGATCAGCAGGTGGCTGCAGTAGCGGTGGCGCAGCACGTCGCGGAAGGTCGGCGGGGTGCGCGGCAGCGCCGGGTCGTCTGCCGGTGCGGGCGGGGGTGTGGGGAGTGGGCGGGGTGCGCGGGCCGGTTGCTGGGTGGTGCGGGGGACGTCGCAGACCTGCGCGTGGGCCATCGGCTGCCTGCCTCTGCTAAGGGGTGGTGCGGGAGGCCGCCGTCCGTGCGCCGGGGCCCAGGGGGACAGGCGGCGGCGTACGGACGGCGTCAGCGGCGAAGGAGGGTGGCGCGGCCGTGGCGAGAAGCCCAGCAGGCTACGGTGTCGCCCCTCAACGCCGCTTCCGGCGGGACGGACAGCCGCTGCGGCTCCTCCCACCTGCTGGCACGGCGATCGGCCGGGCCGGTTCGTCACGCGGCGCGAGGACACGCTCCGCAGCGCTTCGCGCGGTGGAGCGGCATCGGCGGCTGTCGCAGCACCGCGGCGGCGCCACGGGCAGGGACGGCGTGCCCGGCGCACGCTCGGGGACGGTTAGCGCCCGGGGGTGACAGTGCTGGTCAGGAGGCGCGGCGGAAGACGGCTGCCGGCCCGATGACGCCCGGCCCGAACTTGTCGCGGACCCGGTCCACGGTCTTTTCCGCCTGCAGCCAGGGCGCGGGTGTCGTCGAGGCTGATCTGCTGGGCGACCCGGTCGGCGTCGATGAGGTCTTCGCCGCGCAGGGCGATGCCGGTGAGGCGGCCGCGCTGGAGGCCTGCGGCGTCCATCAGCTGGTAGGCGAGGGTGCGCAGGTCGTCGTCGTGTGCGGACGGCTCGGCCAGGCGGCGGGTCTTCTCCCAGGTGGTGCCGCCTGCGAACTTCAGCGTGAGGGTCAGGGCGCGGGCCGCCTGAGGGCGGCGGCGCAGGCGGGCGCCGAGCCGGACGACGAGGTCGAGGAGGGCGGCGCGGACGGCGGCGCCGTCCAGGGTGTGCTGGTCGAAGGAGCAGCGGACCGTGGCGGAGGCGGGCAGGGCTGTGGGCACGACGGGTCGGGGGTCGATGCCGCGGGCGTGGTCGGCGGCCGTGCGGCCGGTGCGGCCGCCAAGGAGGCGCTGGAGGGTCGCGGGCGGGACGGCGGCGAGCAGGCCGACGCTGTGGAGGCCGTAGTGCCGCAGCACGGCCGCCTGGCGGGGTTCTCTGAACTACGGACTTGTCCGAGCGATGATCACTGACATGACAGGTCGGCGCATCCGCACGGGGACAAGCGATGCCAGTGCCGAGCGGGCACGGTCACGAGACCTTGGAGGCATGCACTGCACTGCCTACTCTCCGTTACAGGAGCAGCCCCGATGAGGTTTGACACAGAGCCGAACATTCTGCACTACGACTCTTGCGGTGCCATCTGAAGTCGGGGAGCATCCCCGCATCGCGATCGTTTCGTGCAATGTCGCGCGGGAACCCGCCAGAGGGATACTGGAACGCGAGGCTGCGCGCACCAGGCCGAAGGGTGGCATCCATGTCCTAACGCAAGTGGATGCGCCTAGTAACGCAAAGTTAGGAACGGCTATGAAGCATCACGAGCAGGTCCAGTCGCAACCCCCCCAGAGCGTCGACCCTGCAGACGAGATGATCTCTCCCACGGAGTCGGACGTAGCCGTGCTGGCCGCAGCCATGCGCAGGACTGCACATGAACTCGCGGATGCGCGCGCGAGCCAGCCAGAGTTCCGGGCCGAGATGGCCGTGGTGCTGGGTGGAGCGGTGAAACGCGCGGAGGACCTTGAGCTTTTTGATGTCACCAAAGCCCTCACTTCTGATTCCTGACGCCGTGATGCGATAAGCGGTGCGGTGAAACGAGGCGGCCGCGCCGCATAGATGCAAGGTGCCCACAATAAGTTCTTTCTGGGTCTCTGCCAGAATGCGGAGAGCACCATCAGGTGCAAGGATAGATCTAGTCATCGGAACCTCTGGCAAGGATGACAAGATGTCCGGCTCTCCAGCACCAGAAGACTTTGGCCTTCTTACCCCGGCAGAGGTGGATGAGCTGCCGCCGAACTCTGATGCGGACGCCCTTAAATCAATGCTGAGATGGGTCAAGGACTTTGTCGCTCAGCCTCACCCCGAGCGTGACCCGGAGAACCCAAACGACCGAGCGGCCGTGTGCCCGTTTATGCCCGGTTCTCTCGCTAAGGGCCTTACTTGGTTTACCTTGCCCAACGAGCCAGTGCGTAGCCCTGAGGACGTGATGCGGATCGTTGACGCCTATAGGGATGTCCTCAAGGAGCTACCGCCTACTCGCGGTCGGGACGCGAGGTTCAAGACGATAATTATCGTATTTCCGATGGTGGATGCGAGTGCAGCTCCAGCGTTCATTGACGACGTCCATGAAAGAGTCGCTGGCGAATATAGGTCAGACGCACTCATGCTGGGGGAGTTCCATAGCAGGAACCAAAAACATGGCAGTCACAATCCGAATTTCTTTGGGCTGCAGAGTCCAGTTCCAGCTATGGCTCTCAGGCTTATGGTGGCACTCGACTACCTATTCCTCACCAAAAGGACAGGCGATCCCCTTAAGGATCTCGAAAACCTCCTCGCATACACCAAGGCAATGGCGAGGATGGATCCGCCCCCCAGCAAGAAAATCCAAGAAATGATTGACTTCTTCTGGGATGATCTGAAGCTTATATTGAAGAGGGCAATGGAGGTACCTCCTGACGCACAGGAAGGGCCACCGGAATAGATCACAGGGTGTTCCAGTGATCTTCCCCCTTCAATTTTCTCATTGAGTAGTTCGCAGCGTCAGGCCGCTGTCGTCCGCAATCTGAGGAAAGGTGGGCATGCCGAGACTGACTGCTCTGCCACGGCGAGTAACTTCTGCATCCATCTGCGCGAGCTTGTCTTGGGCGCCGGCAAGGCTGACGCGGAGCCCCTCGATCTCGCCCAGCCACCCTTCGCGTTCGGCCTCGGTGATTCGGGCCTGAAGGTTGTCACGGATCTCGATGAGTCGGGGTCGCTGTGCCGGGTCCGGCCGAAGGAGTGAGCATCGGACGCAGGCATGTTCGTGGATGCAGGCCGTGCCGAACGCACGGGCGCAGATGCCGACTGAGAGCTTGCGGCGTTCGAAGTGGCCAAGGAAGGCGTCCCACTCCTCGCTGGTAGGGGTGCGGTATTCCTCGCTGGGGCGCTGGGCACGGCGGCGTGCGATGAAGGCACGGTGAGCCTCAATTGCCTCAGTGGGGTAGGTGGCCTTGTAGCCCATGGTGGTGGAAATGCTCTTGTGGCCGCAGATCACTTGGGCAATGTGCGGCGGCAGTCCGGAGAGGATGGCGTCAGTAACGAAGATCCTTCGGAAGTCGTGCGGCTGATAGCCCAGCGGGTTGCCTGCACTGTCGGTTAGGCCGGAAGCAGCCAGGGTCTCACCGAGGCCCTTGCGGATGGTTTGGGCCGAGACAGGACGGTTTTGTCCGGCACTGGACCACTGAAACAGCAGCGGCAGGGGTGGGTTCCACACTCGCTCACCGGAGTCGTAGGCGGAAACCAGCGGGACAGCGCCGTCGGCACCGCGCACGCGGGTGACCATGGTGGACAGGACATCGGCAAGTTCCGGGCTGACCAGCAGCAAACGCTCCTCGTCCGTCTTGGAAGGAGCGATCTGCAGCAGGGGGACGACTTCGCCGGTGGTAGGCAGGGTGTACTGGACGATGCTGTGGTGGCTGGTCTCCAGCATCTCCTCAATGCGGGAGCCGGTATGACGAAAAAACTCGATCGCGGCCCAGACCCAGAATGCACGGTTCTCGTCTGCTACTAGGTAGCGGCGACGCCCACCGACGTCCAGGGCTAGGGTCGGCTCCAATCCGGAGTGGCTTCGCTTGGGTTTTGTGAAGGCTTCGCCCAGGACGGTGAACCGCTCCCCCAGTGGTGCGTCGCGGAAGGCGGCCAGCCTCTCCTGGGCCTGGCGCAGACGGAGTTCGGCGGTGCGGAGCACCACCGGCAGGGTGGGCATGCGCTCGCGGGTACGCTGGTCGGCCCGGGCCTTGACGCGCTTGTGGTGCTTGTTGAAGACGACGTCGGAGTCCTTGATCGGGCAAGGTGCCACCCATTGGGCCCAGCGGGTAGGTTCGTCCGCGGCCCACGTTGCGAGGTCCAGGTAGAAGGCCCGCACTGTTGCCATCAGGCTGCTGGGGTTGAGGCGAGGCGCGGTGCTTTCTGCCAGCTGGCCATCGAGGGTGCGGCGGCGGATGGTTTTGGTACGGATGCGTTCTTTCCAGGCCGCTGCGATCTCCGGGCTCAGGTGCAGTGAGTCGATGCCTGGGTGGTGGTGCTCCAGATCAGCCCAGAAACGCGCCACTAAAGACCGGGAGAGATCTTCGAATGTGTTGTAATCCAGCGCGGGACGCCGCTCATTGAGGTAGGCGACGAACATGTCGCGCACTGGCTGGCATCGGACGTGGTAGCGGTCCACCAGCTCTTCGGTGCTGGATTGCCCTGCGTACGCGGTCACAGCCCGCAACGTCGCGGGTGCGTCCAAGGGAAAGTTTCCTAGCTCCTTGAGTAACGTGTAGAAGAAGGTTCGTGAAGTGGGGGCTTGCCGCAGTACGTTCACCTCGATGTGCCGCAGTTGCAGGCAATCACCTACCGTGATCTCCCGCACGCTGCCGCCCTTACCAATGACCAGCAATGCAATCTGGTAGGCCGCCTTGCGCCACACCGGAGTGCCCCACAACTCGCCGGCGACTTCTTTCAGCGCAGCGAAACCGTCCGGGTCACGCCGCTGTGCGACCGCGTCGGCCAGGAACGGCGACCAGCGGGTGGCTAGCCACTCCAGCCGAGGTCGATAGACATCCGCGATCGCCAGGAAAATGCTGCCGCACTGGATTTCGTTACGTACCGTGCGTCTGCCCACACCGCTCTGAGTCGACATCTGATCGGCCACACGGTCAGACCAATCCCGTCGCAGCGCGTCCGAGCCCGAACCCAGCCAGCGTTCTTGCCAGGTCTGCCCGTCAAAGGTCTCCAGCCAGCGCAGCACCCGGCGCACCCCGCGCATCCGGTGTTCACGGCTCTTGTACGAGTCGCTCCATGTAAGCGGAATCAGCCGGTCAATGACCTGCTCGAACGACTCAGCACAGCGCTCCCAGGACTCGGGCACAGGTCGCGGAGGAAACTGCAGTGTCAGGGCCCGGTGGCTGCCGCCCATCAACGACGCTGTGGTGGGTCGCACCGGTGTCAGGTGGCCAGCCACAGCGGAGGACATCGTGGTCATACCTGCCGCCCGAACAGCACATCCAAACTGGCCGGGTTGTACCCAGATGCTGGTGGAGCCGGAGGTGCTAGACGTCGCTCAGCCTGCCGAGCATGGTGCGCCCTTACCTCCTCTAGGATCTCTTCCAAGCCTGCCGCAAGATAGATTTCCGTTGTGGACAGATGAGCGTGACCAAGAACCCACTGCACATGGGAAAGCGGCAGCTCGGGATCGCGCGCCATGCGGTACGAGGCCGTGTGCCGTAGGTCGTGCAGCGACCAGTTGGCCCCCATCAGAGCGTTGGCCCGCAGGAGCACAGCACGTGCCGCGTGATAAGTCAGCGGACGCCACGGCCGACGCAGCGTCCACCACAACGGCAATCGCGCTCCGCGAGGCACTCCAAGCTCCCACGCTTGCTGCTGATACAACCGCAGCCAAACGAATGCGTCCGGCGCGGCGGGCAGGTCTTGGCGTTCACGCGACCCTTTGCGGACGACGCCGATCAGTTGCTGGCCCGGGTCTGCATCCGCTTGCCGGCCCGTTAATAGTTCCTCTGCCCGCGCCCCGGTAGACACCCACGCCGCCACCAATGCTCTGTCCCGATCATGCTTCAACGCCGCGAACAGCGCGTCGAATAAGGCGTCCGGGATGCGACGCGGGATACGGCGCGGCACCTGAGGCCGGTAGCGGCCCTGCCGCTCGCCCGAGAACGGCTCCATCGGGTTGTGGTGAGCGTGTACCCGACCACCACGTCGGGAACGATCCAAGGGGAAAGGATTGAGCAGCGGTCCGCTGCCTTCCTCCCGGTGGAAGTCGTAGAAAGTGCGCAGCACCGTCTCGCAGTGCGCGCGTGTGGAAGCCGCGTACTTCAGCCCAGGGCTTGGCTTTCCGGTGACCGGGTTCGGCGTCCCGGGCGCCCTCTCCGACCGCGGCCCAGGTACGGGAAACACTTCACCCCTGGCAGCCCTCGCTCGGTGCCGCCAGTGCACGCGGACTGGCTTGTTCGCCACCTGCATCCACCGCGCGAAGTCCCGTGCTTCCACCCTCGTCACCCGCTGCCACCCCACCTCGAGCGCCCACAGGAATCGGAACCAGCGCAGCAGATCATTGCCGTAGGAACGAAGCGTCGTCTCTGGCTTGCCGGCAGCCTGTAGCTCCGAGAACCACACTGCCACCGGAGCCACCACGGCGCCTGTCTGGTCCAGCAGTCGGTAGGGCTCGTACCGATTGCCGGTCTCCTCCAGCCGCCCTAGGTCAGGCAAAACGAAACCCCTTAGATCCCGCGGAACTCCCGCATCTTCGGACATGCGGGGAAGCTAGCAGGACAAGGCTCTGACCTGCGGAGACTTTCGCCTTAGTTCAGTCAACAGGGGGCCGATGCCGTGCAGGGCCTCCACCGGGAGCCGGGGAGTCCTGGCGGATCTTCCGCAGATGCGGCTGCAGTCCGAACCGCATGACGTCAATCGCCAAAGCCGTCCTCACCCTGGAGCGGCAACGCTGAAGAAGCTCGATGAAGGTATGGCCGGACGGGCCCGCCGCGGTGCGCGTGACCCGGCTCCGGATCGGGTTCAAGCGACCGTACAGCAGCATGTAGCCGAGCTGCTGGTGGACTTGCCAAGTCCGCTTCAGCAGGGTGGCGGCGATGCGGCTGGCCGCGATGTGTTCGGCGACGGCCAGGCCGTGGATCTTGGCGACGAACAAGGGACGCCGGGCACCAACCTGCGCCGCATCCCGCGCGAGTACGCTCCGTTTGCATCTCCGAGTGCCCAGTGGCGCAATTGAATTGCACTGTTAAACCTGCATCTCTCCCTGTTGAGTTGTATGAACACAAAACTAGCAGTTCGGAGTGTGCAAGATGGGCGCTAACCTGGTTCCGCTTGTGCGCAACTTCTCAATAAGCGAGGAGCGTGCGGATGAACACAGTATCGAGGACGGCTGCATCGAAGCGGGTGTGCACCGGCTGCTGCGCTTCGACTTCCTCTCCCACAACGTAGGGGACTCCGACCTGGTTGTGGGTGCGCCTGGCCCTGATGGGCCGCATCCCGACTGGTTCGTAGAGTCCGCCTCGCACGGTCATTGGCATCTCAAGAACTTCAACGAGTTCAGGCTGCTGGATCTGAACGGAAATGACGTGACCCACGGATACAAGCAGGCGTTCTGCTTGGTGGACATCGAACACCTCAGCCCGTGGGGGCCAACTCAACGGCAGTTCGCCGACTGCAACCAGAACCAGGGCGTATCCGCAGGGTGGGCAGACCTCTATGAGAAGACACTGCCGTGCCAATTCATCGTCCTCGATGGGGTGCCGGACGGCGATTACCTCCTGCGCTCGACGACCAACGCGCAGCGGCTGATTCCCGAGGACACCTTCGTCGACAACACGACCTACACCCGCCTGCGGATCGTAGGTGACACGGTGACCGTACTCGACAGCGCACTCCGGCTGGTGGACATCGGCGGTTACGGCTCGGACGGGCAGGGCCGGTACGCCGCGATCTGGGCAGGGGCCTCGGGTCCGGCGTGGCAGGCCCGTCACGGGTTGTCCGCGGACGCCTATCAACGGACCTTCGACGAGCTGGGAAGCCAGGGCTACCGGCTGCGTCGGGTCAGTGGTTACACGTTGGGTGGCCAGGACCGGTACGCCGCCATCTGGGAACAGACGCCGGGTCCGGCGTGGCAGGCCCGTCACGGGTTGTCCGCGGACGCCTATCAACGGACCTTCGACGAGCTGGGAAGCCAGGGCTACCGGCTAGTGGACATCAGCGGCTACGGCACGGACGGCCAAGACCGGTACGCCGCCATCTGGGAACAGACGCCGGGGCGGGCCGTGGGAGGCACGGACGGGTATCAAGGCAGACGCGTTCCAACGGGTCTTCGACCAACTGAGCTGAACGAGCCAGCACCCGGGCACGTCTCGGAAGTGCCTCAACCTCGGTGCGGCCAATGTGACCAACTTGCCTGAACACCCAGTAAATGTTCGTCAGGCACGCATGCCAAAGGGGCACTTGCCTCACATGCCTTCTCCGAACTAAGAGTTGATGTAACGGGGAGGCCAATGCCGCGCGACTCGGACGCTGTGCCCCAATACGCCGAGTGGGGTCCGGTACTTCCTGCACGTACATCAGGGCAGCTCTGCCACGTCTGCTTAGATCACCGCATGACCCCAACTCTCCAGGGCTCCGTCGTTCTCGTGGTCGGTCCGACGTAGTCGTTGTGGGCCTGATGCCCCAACTCCGCCGTGATGGTGCTGGATCGGCGGGAAGACGTGCAGGCACGGCTTCCGGTGATCATGGAGTGTCGAGTTCCCTGATCACCACAACGGAAGACCGTGCCTGCTGCGCCATCATCGCCCATCCCCGCCGGGCTGGGCCAACTCGCCGGATCCGATCCGGCTCTCTGCGATGAACTGCCCGGTCTGCTGGACCGGCTGCGCAGGCTGCCCGACCCACGCAGTCGGCGAGGCCGGCGCCACCCACTGTCGTATGTCCTGGCCCTGGCCGCCTGCTCGGTCCTGGCCGGAGCGAAGTCCCTCGCCGCCATCACCGAGTGGGCCGCCGACGCCCCTGACCAGCTCCTTCTCCACTGCGGGGCCACACTGCGCGATCCGGACCGGCCCTACCGGGCTCCCAGCGAAGCAACCGTGCGCCGAGTACTGCAGCGCATCGACGGCGACGCGCTCGACGCGGCGATCGGCGGCTGGCTCACCGCCCGTGCAGACACCTTGCGCGCCCCCGGCCAGGACACACAGCCGCCATCCCGCCCAGCCCGGGAGGCGGTCGCGGTGGACGGAAAATCCCTGCGCGGCGCCATCCGCGCCGACGGCCGCCGTGTCCACCTGATCTCGGCGCTGCGCGGCGACGGCATCGTGCTCGCCCAGCGCGAGACCGAAGCCAAGAGCAACGAGATCACCGCGTTCCGGCCGCTGCTGGAACCACTGGACCTGACCGGCGCGGTGGTGACCTTCGACGCGCTGCTGACCCAGACCGACCACGCGAAGTTCCTGGTCGAGGAGAAGAACGCGCACTATATCGCCGTGCTCAAGGGCAACCACCCGACCCTGCACGCGCTCGTGAAGGAGCTTCCCTGGAAGGAGGTGCCGCTGATGGACCGCACCCGCACCACCGCCCACGGCCGCGACGAGATCCGCCGCCTGAAGGCCGTCACCGTGCCGCACCTGCCGTTCCCGCACGCCGGCCAGGCACTGCAAATCGTCCGACGACGCCGCACGGTACGCACCGGCAAAGTCTCACTCGAACGCGTCTACGCGGTCACCAGCCTGATGGTTCATCAAGCGACCCCCGCTGACCTGGCGAAACGCGTACGCGGGCACTGGGCCATCGAAAATCGTGAGCACCATGTCAGGGACGTGACGTTCGGTGAGGACGCCTCCCGGGTGCGGACCGGCAGTGCGCCCCAGACGATGGCCTCCCTGCGGAACTTGGCCATCGGCGCACTCCGGCTTGAGGGTCAGAACAACATCGCCGAGGGCCTGCGCCACCACGGACGGGACATGAACCGGCCACTGGCGACCCTCGGACTCACGTGATCATTCCGCACCGATCGCGAGAATGACGGAGCCCTGACGCCGACCACCTCTGCGGATCTGTGTACGCGTCGGTCTGGTACTCACTCCATCATGACTCGTGTGGGTAGTTCGGCAACCTGGCCTGCCGGTACTACAGCGGGGGCGTATGACAGGGGTTGTTAGATCCATCAATCCCAGAAAGAGATGGCGTCCCAAAGTGCATCACCGACGCTTTCAATCGCCCCACCAGCGGCTTCTACCGCATCTTCGCCAGCGCCCAGTATGTCGTTGAAGGCGTCGCCCGCAGTCCCTAGTGGATCCTGCAGCAAGTTGCTGACCGCGCCAACCGCGAACGAAGTTACGCCGGCCAGGGGATTGGGTCCCGTAATCGTTAGTACGGGCAATTTGATTGTGCTTGTGGTACCCCAATGGATACCTACTTCCGCCTTCAGCCCGATCTCACCGCCGAGACCGTAAGACTTACCCCCGATCGAGACAGAGACTTGTCCTCCCAGCTCACCCGCACTCGCGCCAGCCTCCGCACCGATTCCGTCCGGTCCAATCTCCACGCCCGTATGGGCTGCAGGGCCTTCAGCATGCCCAATACCCCCGGCCGAAATAACAGGGGCATCGACGGAGAACGAGGCATCCACCCTGGCTGTAGTGACTTCGGCGTATCCCTTGGCTGTTAGTTTGTCGCCATCAAACGAACCGCCGAATTTCGCAGTTCCGACCTGCAGGCGCCCGTTCGCCGTAACACTGACCTCTCCCACCTTCACTCTCAGCGTTCCAGTCTCGTCGACTGCCCTATATTCATAGGAGATACTCTCTCCGTGGAACTTAATGTCGCCAATCGGTATAGGTTGTTCTGTCGAAGCTGGCACTTCCCCCTCATGCGCCCTAAGGATCCCGCTAGCGTCACGAAGGTTGCTTCGGAAACGCAACGTACCCCCTGCCGCCGACTGAGGCGTGTGGCGCCTTGCGCAGGAAAGGGGGTTAATGCGAAGCCTGGCCGAAAAATAGAAGGTATCTCTGTCCTTAAACTCGTTCTCGGACATGCCCCAGTGCACCCACTGGGTGCCGTTGCCTGGTTGCCAGACGGCGGCGAAACGGCCTTCTTCGATTATGAGTGAGGTGATGCGGAGCCCTTGCGGGAAGTACTCGGAGTCCTTCTGCTTAAACTCGTTCTCGGACATATCCCAGTGCACCCACTGAGGCGTCAGGCGGCCCCATGTCTGGGGTCCGACGATGCCGTCGACCGCTATGTCGACGCGTTGCTGGAATTCACGTACTCGGCCATCGGTGACGGGGCCGAATCGGCCGTCGACCACGAGCTGCAGGTCCGGAAGGTGATCGTTGAGCAGCCGCTGGAGCTTTCGTACGGCCGGCCCGTGAGAGCCCTGTTGCAGGGTAGGAGTGCCCGCAGCGGCTTCCTCCGACTGCTCGCCGCCGGAGAGCATCCCCCAGGTCTGCGGGCCCACCACGCCGTCGACAGTGATTTCGACACGCCGCTGGTACTCCTGCACCCGGGCATCCGTCGCAGGCCCGAAGTCCCCGTCCACGGCCAGAGACGGCAGATCAGGCACATGCCCGTTCAGCAGCTGCTGCAGCTTCCGCACCGCTTCACCCTGAGAACCCTGAGAAAGTATGGGAGTGCCGACACCGTCCGGTGTACTGGGCGTGCCGAAGAATTTGATCGGGAGTACGACGACTAGGACCTGGTAGCCGAGTCCGTCAGGGACCGAAGTGTCCGGCAGTGAGATGCGTTCGATGACAACCCCGCCGAGCCGCTTAACGATCTGCTCCATCTTCGGCAGCGTGAACGTATTCGTGGCGATGGTGAGACGCGCGTTGGATGTCGCGATCCGGCGGATCTCGCGCTCTCCACGCGTGGTGATGGGCGCGGACCGCAGTGCGATGTCTGTGGCCGTGTCGCTCGCAATGGTGTCGGTCAGTGGGCGAGGTGGTCCGCCAACGACGCCGGGGTCCGTAACAAAGTCCTCGAAGCCCTGGTACTGCGTTTCCCCCTCACCGCCGATGTTCACTTTCCTTCCGAGGCCCGGGTTGATCGGCGTGGCCATGTGGTCGACCTTGTGCCCGCTGGTGTCCACCGGACAAGTGTTGTGGTCGTGCGGGGATCCTTCGTGGGTCAACGAGACGAACAGGCTGATCACGGTGGGCGGTGGCCGGTTCTCGAACGCTACGATCTCGTTGTCAAGCGCGGCGATTGTCTTCTTCCCGACGATGTTGTCTGGAGTCGTCTGGCCGGGACCTAGGATGTTGCGTGGCGGACCCTTGAAGGCCAGTACGGTCCGCACCGTTGTCGGACCATAGAGATTCCTCTCGACCTCGTCGGGCCCGATCACCCCGGCGCCCAGCGTGACGAGCGCTGCCTGGATCTTTGTGACGTGATCACCCTGGGCGCCGGGCGTGACGTGATTGGCGTCGGACACCAGGCACTTCTGCAGCGCCTGGTCATCACGGAAGAGTTTCGACTTAAGAGGCATCGTTGCTCCCAGTCTCCTTCAGGGCGGTGCCCACGGTCCGTCCGAGGCCGGGGGGGCAGGCCCATCAGCGGGCCCATGGGGGCGCGGGGTGGCCAGTGGGTCACAGGCGCCAGCCAGGACCTGGATGTGAGGACCGGCCGACTGGACCAGATGCTCGACGACAGCGGTCTTGCCGATGCCGGACTCGCCGAGCACCAGGGCCATTCGTCCAGGGCCGATGGTGGCTGCCTGTAGGTGACCAGTGAAGTCCTGGAGCACGGTCTCTCGCCCCAGCAGATCCATCACCATCCACCTTCCCTCCCGTGCCGGGGCAGCGCAAAAGATCTAGAACCGGCCAGGACAGGCCCTGCGGGCGCAGGAGGGGCGGCGTGCGTGGGGTGTGCTCGGACGGGACGGGGTGGTATGTAGGGTGTGGCGGGGCGGAACTTGGGGCGTGCACCCGATGTGCCGCAGGCCGCCGCTGGCGCACGCTGAACGGGTCGAAGAAAGAGTTCCAAACGTGGAGCCCCGGGGTCCCTCACGAGGTTCACGGCACCAGGGAGCCGATCATGAAGCGCAACGCCTGTCGCGTCCTCGCATTTCCTGTACCGGTTGCGGGTCCGATCTCTTGCCGCGTATTCCGCCGCTTTGCTGGCGTCGGCAACCGGAGCGGGCGGACAGTAGCCCCGGGCCGCCCAGAGCCTCCCCTTTCCGAGGTGACAGACGCTCCTATAGCTGTCAACTGAGCGTGTGGGGTGTCTTTAGGGGCGGGTCGGAGCCAGGGCTCCGTCGTTCTCGTGGTCGGTCCGACGTAGTCGTTGTGGGCCTGATGCCCCAACTCCGCCGTGATGGTGCTGGATCGGCGGGAAGACGTGCAGGCACGGCTTCCGGTGATCATGGAGTGTCGAGTTCCCTGATCACCACAACGGAAGACCGTGCCTGCTGCGCCATCATCGCCCATCCCCGCCGGGCTGGGCCAACTCGCCGGATCCGATCCGGCTCTCTGCGATGAACTGCCCGGTCTGCTGGAGCGGCTGCGCAGGCTGCCCGACCCACGCAGTCGGCGAGGCCGGCGCCACCCACTGTCGTATGTCCTGGCCCTGGCCGCCTGCTCGGTCCTGGCCGGAGCGAAGTCCCTCGCCGCCATCACCGAGTGGGCCGCCGACGCCCCTGACCAGCTCCTTCTCCACTGCGGGGCCACACTGCGCGATCCGGACCGGCCCTACCGGGCTCCCAGCGAAGCAACCGTGCGCCGAGTACTGCAGCGCATCGACGGCGACGCGCTCGACGCGGCGATCGGCGGCTGGCTCACCGCCCGTGCAGACACCTTGCGCGCCCCCGGCCAGGACACACAGCCGCCATCCCGCCCAGCCCGGGAGGCGGTCGCGGTGGACGGAAAATCCCTGCGCGGCGCCATCCGCGCCGACGGCCGCCGTGTCCACCTGATCTCGGCGCTGCGCGGCGACGGCATCGTGCTCGCCCAGCGCGAGACCGAAGCCAAGAGCAACGAGATCACCGCGTTCCGGCCGCTGCTGGAACCACTGGACCTGACCGGCGCGGTGGTGACCTTCGACGCGCTGCTGACCCAGACCGACCACGCGAAGTTCCTGGTCGAGGAGAAGAACGCGCACTATATCGCCGTGCTCAAGGGCAACCACCCGACCCTGCACGCGCTCGTGAAGGAGCTTCCCTGGAAGGAGGTGCCGCTGATGGACCGCACCCGCACCACCGCCCACGGCCGCGACGAGATCCGCCGCCTGAAGGCCGTCACCGTGCCGCACCTGCCGTTCCCGCACGCCGGCCAGGCACTGCAAATCGTCCGACGACGCCGCACGGTACGCACCGGCAAAGTCTCACTCGAACGCGTCTACGCGGTCACCAGCCTGATGGTTCATCAAGCGACCCCCGCTGACCTGGCGAAACGCGTACGCGGGCACTGGGCCATCGAAAATCGTGAGCACCATGTCAGGGACGTGACGTTCGGTGAGGACGCCTCCCGGGTGCGGACCGGCAGTGCGCCCCAGACGATGGCCTCCCTGCGGAACTTGGCCATCGGCGCACTCCGGCTTGAGGGTCAGAACAACATCGCCGAGGGCCTGCGCCACCACGGACGGGACATGAACCGGCCACTGGCGACCCTCGGACTCACGTGATCATTCCGCACCGATCGCGAGAATGACGGAGCCCTGACGCACCCCCAGAGGGGCCGTTTGGCGTCCGGTGTGTCGCGGTTAGTCTGTCTTATTCAGGTTTTGGGCTTCCCGAACCGCGAGATGGTTGATCGGTGGCATGCCGACGAACACCGGCGAGCTCTTCCGTCTCTCATTGGCCCCGATCTGGCTGATCTTGTCGTTGGTGGCGGTGAGGCTGACGGTCAGTTGCTCGACGTCGCCCAGCCATCCTTCTCGTTCGGCTTCGGTGATCCTGGCGTGGAGGTTCTCGCGGATCTCTTCCAGACGGGGCCGTTCGCCTGGCCCCACGATCAGTACCGGGCATCGGACACAGGCGTGCTCGTGGACGCAGCTGCTTCCGTATGCTCGGCCGCACTGTCCCAGGGCCAGCTTGCGCCGCTCGAAGTGCCCGAGGAACTCCTGCCACTCCTCGTCGGTCACCGCCCGGTACTCCCCGGCGGGCCGTAGGCCGCGGCGCCGGGCGATGAAGGCTCGGTGGGCCTCGATGGCGTCTTCCGGGTAGATCGCGGCGTATCCCATCGTGGTTCCAATGTGGTCGTGACCAGCAATGACCTGGGCGATGTGCGGAGGCAAGCCGTTGAGGATGGCGTCGGTGATAAAGATTCTGCGGAAGTCGTGCGGCTGGAAGGTCAGCGGCTGTCCGCTGGCGTCGGTGATGCCGGTATCCGCCAGCAGCGTGTTGAGCGACTGGCGGATCGTGGCAATGGAGAGTGCCCTGTTCTCGCCACCTACGGACCACTGGTAGAGCAGCGGCATGGGAGGGTTCCAGACCTTCTCGTGCAGGTCGTAGGACGGGATGCTCGGCACCCTGCCGTCATGCCCGCGAACACGGCTGATCACGGCACTGAGAACGTCGGCAAGCTCGGGGCTGACCAGCAGGAGACGCTCTTGGTCCGTCTTGGACGGCGCGATCTGCAGGAGCGGGATCACCTCTCCGGTGGTCGGCAGCTTGTAGCTGATGATGCTGTGGTGGCCGAGCTCCTTGAGCTCTTCGATGCGCATCCCGGTATGCCGGAGGATCTCCACGGTCGCCCAGCCGTAGAAGGCCAGCTTCTCCTCCGTTCGGAAGTCGCGCCGCGTTCCTGTGGCGTCAACGACCGTTGAAGGTCTGCCACCGGCTCGCTCGGTGGACCGGGGCAGGGTGAAACTCTCGCCGAGCACCGTCACGGTGGCTCCAAGGTCAGCCGCCTCCAGCGCCTCCAGCCGCTCCCGGGCTTCTTTCAGCCGGCGGGCAGCCGCCTGTACCAGCGCGGGCAGGACCGGCAGCCTTTCCCGGGTGCGGGCGTCGGATCTCGCGCGGACCTCCTGCTCGGCCTTCCTGGCAGAGCAGTCGGCTTCCGTCACTGGAGTCGGGGCGGCCCACGGCCCCCAGCGCTCGGGCTCGTCCAGGGCCCATTCCGCGATGTCCAGGTAAAAACCCCTCACTGCCACCCTGATACTCAAGGCTCCGATGCGCGGCTCCGTTGTCGTGGCGACTGTGCCGTTCGGCATGCGGTGCTTGACGGTCTTGACCGCGATCCGGGCCTTCCACGCGTCGCGCACTTCCGGGGCCAGGTGAAGGCTGTCGATCCCTGGGTGGTGCCGCTCCAGGTCGGCCCAGAAGTAGCCGACCAGATTCCTGGACAGCTGCACCAAGGTGACGTAGTCGATTGAGGGCTGGCGTTCGGTCAAGTAGCTGACGAGCAGGTCGCGGATCGGCTTGCACTTCACCTCGAATCGGTCGACGAGTTGAGCCGGGCTCACCTGCCCGGCACGCTTCTCGATGCTCCGCAAGGTCTTGGGGGCGTCAGGGGGGAACTGGCCGCGGCTCTGAAGCAGGGCGTAGGCGAGTCGAGTGTGGCTTGTGGAGTTCGGCGTGGCCACCAACAGCAGTTCGAGGACATCGCCGGCCAGGATGTCGTCGATGGCGCCGCCCTTCGCCGCGAGGATGCGGGCCAGGGCTTTGAGCGCCTTCGAGGTGTGCCGCTGGTCCGGTTGTCCGGGCATGCGCGCGTTACGCAGGTCGGCGAATCCTCTGGGATCGCGAGCGGCTTCGATGGCCTCGCGTAGGTGGGGCGACAGGCTGCTGGCGAGCCACGGCATGCTGGGGCGGATGACATCGGCGCAGACCAGTGCCAGCAGCCCGGAACCGAGCCCCGCCTTCTGCGGTTTCCTGCCGTGGGCGATTCCCCAGGCAAGGGGGGCCTCGGTCCAGCCGACCGAGGTGGCGGAACCCGGGCTGGTGTTCCAGCGTTGCTGCCAGGTCTCGCCCTCGAAGGTCTCCAGCCATCGCAGCAGCAGACGCGCACCGACCATCCGCATCGAGTGGGTGGAGTCCTTGCCGTTCTTGAACGGCGGCTGCTCCAGCCTGTGGAGAACCTCGTCGCGGGAAGATCGGGTGATGGCCCAGTCGGTTCCCGGGCTCCGTGGCGGAAACCTCTGGAGATAGGCATCGATCTCTCCGCCGGCCAGGCTCCTCGCGGCCCGGGCCGGTGGGGATACGAGGAGAGGGGCGGTGGTAGTGGTCACCCGGGCCTCCGGCCGAACAGGACGTCGAGGGAGTCGCGGTTGTAGGCCGGCGCGGGCGGGGCCGGAGGCGGGTTGTTGCGCTTGTGCTCCTGGCGGGCATGGTGTGCAAGACCTGCCGAGATCACGTCGTCCCTGGTGGGCCGGTTGTAAATATCCAAGGTGGACAGATGCTTATGGCCGAGGATGTGCTGGACGTAGACGGGCGGCATGTTCGGGTCATCGAGCATCAAAAATGTCGCCGTGTGCCGCAGGTCGTGAAGAGTCCAGTTGGTGCCCAGGAGCTCGTTGGCGCGGTTGAACATCATGCGCGCCGCGTCGTACTCCAAAGGCCGCCAAGGACGGCGCAGAGTCCACCACAGCGGCTGAGCGCGGCCGCGGGGGACGCCCTTCCTCCAGGCTTCTTCCTGATAAAGCCGCAGCCAGACGAACGCGTCGGGAGTGGCGGGCAGCTCCTGGTAATCACGCGTCCCCTTGCGGATCACGCCGATGGTCTGCTGGCCGACTACCGCGTCGCCCTGCTTTGCGGTGAGTAGTTCTTCGGCGCGGGCGCCGGTGGCGACCCAGAAGGCCAGTAGAGCTCGGTCACGGTGCGAGCGGAGACCTTCGAAGACCTCGGTGTACTTCTCATCGGGGATGCGGCGCGGGATCCGCTTGGGAACCTTGGGCCGATAGAGGCCGGTGCGCTGCTGCTTGTGTTCCTTCTCAGGGTTGTGGTGGGCGTTGGCTCGTGCCGAGCGCCGGTTACGGACCAGAGGGAAGGGATTGACCAGCAGCGATCCGGTGTTGCGCTCCAGGTGGAAGTCGTAGAAGGTCCGCAGCACCGTCTCGCAGTGCGCCCGGGTATTGGGCGCGTACTTCTTGCCGACGGTGGGCTTGCCCGTCACCAGGTTCGGAGATCCCGGCGCCAGACTGCCGGTCGGGGCGGGCTGGGGTATCTCGGCGGGGTTCTTGCCGCGGTGGCGCCAGTGGACACGTACCGGCTTGTCCGCCAGCTTCATCCACAGCATGAAGTCCCGAGCATCCTCACGAACCGCGCGGTCCCACTCGATCCCGCATGCCCACAGGTAGCGCCACCAGCGCAGCAGATCCATCCCGTACGAACGCGGCGTCAACGGCGAACTGTCCGCTGCCATCAGATCTCTGAGGTACGTCGCGACAGGCTCGATCGGCCGTCCGAACGGGTCCAACACCTGGTACGGCTCCCAGCGATCTCCCGTCTCCAACAGCTTGCCCAACTCGGGCAGCACAAAGTTCTTCAGATCCCTGTCGGGACGCTGTTCACCGGGCATGCCGGGAAGCTAGCAGAAACCCCAACTGACCTGCGAATACCCATGAGTTAGTTCGGTCAACATGCCTGGCGCTTCCACTCGGACCCTAGATAATAGTCGAGGGCTTCGCCAGCTCGGTGAGGACGGCGCCCCACTCCGGGTTGGTCGGGTCGGGCTCGGTGCGGACCCGGATGCCGGCGGCGTTGGTGCGACGGTGCGCGGCGAGGACGTCCTCCCAGTTCGCCCGCAGGCAGTTCCCGGCGATCCGCTCGCCTCCGCCCTCGACGACGACCCGGGCGGGTTCCCCGGTGACGGCCGGGGCCATTCCCTCGACGGTGCGGGTGACGCCGTCGGCGCAGACGATCCGGTCCCCCTTGCGGAACACCGGGCCCTCAACCTCCCCGGCGGGCTCCTCCTCGAAGGGCTCCTCGTCGACGGGAACGGTGCCGCCGTTGCGGACGATCAGCAGCAGGCGCGCGACGACGTCGCCGGGTTACTGCTGGAGCTGGGCGTCACACTGTACTGGACGGTGCCTGAACCACCTGCTCGGCCTGCTCGTTCTCCACGGCGGTCTCCGTCATCAGACGCATCTCCTTGATCATCAGATCCGCCGTTGATTAGACACTCCCCCAACTGGTGAGACCTGAGCGCCCGTTCGACGAACAGCACCTCACGGTCCCGGAAGGCAGGCAACCCGCCATCCGTCATGGCGTTCCTCCTGGCGGCGGCTGTGCCGGCTGCCGGGAAGCGTCGGGTGTGACTTTCGGCCATGGAGGGGCTGTTCGGCCCATATCCCAAGCCGATTGCCGGGTCCTATGTTTTCGGCCAGTCGAACACACAGGAAACCCACAGGGAGGTGGGGGATGAGCTTCACGAACCGCGAGGTGTGGGGGCTGATCCATGGCATGGTTCTGGGGGCGGTGTTCCTGCTGGCGTTCGCCGGCGGGCTGGCCGATCTCTACGGGCTACGGGCGGCGCTGGTCACCGGCACCGGGATCGTCGAGCGGATGCGCCGGCTGAAGGTCGGCGTGACGGCGATGGCCGTGGCCGCCTGGGGAACGGTGATCACCGGTACCTGGGTCGTCTACCCCTGGTACCGGGAGAAGACCCCGGGCAGCCCCAAGTCGCAGTTGATGGCCGATCCGGGCACCGTGGACTGGCACGAGTTCGGCATGGAGTGGAAGGAACACATCGCCTGGATCAGTCCGATCCTGGCCACCGTGGTCGCCTTCATCGTCCTCTATTACGGCAACACACTCATCCGTCATGAGCGGGTGCGGCGCACCACCCTGCTGCTGTTCGTGCTCGCCTTCGCCTTCGCCGCGATCGCCGGGGCGTTCGGCGCCTTCATCACCAAGGTCGCACCGGTCGAGTAGACCGGAGAGGGAGTGAGCGACATGACCCAGCACGAGGAACACGCGTCGCACGTCGACGAGGGGTACGGTCCGGGCCTCACGGAGGAGAACACCCCGGCGGACGGCGACCGGCCGGAAGGGGCGATCTCGGCCGCGATCATCGCAGCTGGCGCGGGAGCGGCGGCTCTGGGGATGTTCACGACGCTGGCGGAGGCCAGCAAGGACGTGGCGGACTGGTTGCAGTGGAGCGAGCGGGTCGGCCCGCTGTCGGGCAAGACCGTCATGGCAGTGGTCGTCTGGCTGGTGTCCTGGGCGGTGCTCCACCTCGCCCTCAGGAACAAGGAACGCGAGACCGGCCGTGCTCTGACGGTGGCGCTGGTGCTGCTCGGGCTCGGCGTCCTGGGCACCTTCCCGACGTTCTTCCAGGTCTTCGCACCCGAGTAACCGGATCGACGCCCCGCGGCAGCACGCAAAGGGGCTGTACCGCCAGCCAAATATCGGCTGACGATATCGACCACCGATATAATGGAGAGTCGGTCGGCGAGCTTCGGGGAGGCGTCATGGAACCGGACGGCGGTGGCTTCGTCTTCGACGGGGTCGTGGTGGAGCGCGGTGGCGTGCGCGCCCTGGACAGGTTCTCGGCGGAGATCCCCCGACAGGGCGTGACCGCGGTGTTCGGGCCGTCCGGGTCCGGCAAGTCCACGCTGCTGAGGCTGTGCAACCGCCTGGAGGTACCGGCAGAGGGCCGGGTGTCGTTCCGGGGAGACGACCTCGCCGGCCTCGACCCGCTGCGGCTGCGCAGACGGGTGGGCATGGTCTTCCAGCGGCCCACGCCGTTCCCCGGCAGCGTCGAGGACAACCTGCGCGCGGCCGTGCCGGACGCGGACCGGGCCAGGATGGAGCAGGCCCTGGCCGGTGCCGCGCTGGACGGCTCGTGGCTGGGACGGGACGCGACCGAGCTGTCCGGCGGCGAGGCCCAGCGGGTGTGCATGGCCCGCACGCTGATCACGCAACCGGAGGTGCTGCTGCTGGACGAGCCCACCTCCGCGTTGGACGTGTCCGCCACCGAAGTGCTCGAACAGGCCGTACGCCGTCTCGTAGAGGGCGGCCTGACCGTGCTGTGGGTCACCCACGACATGGCCCAGGTGCGGCGGATCGCGGACCGGGTACTGCACATCGAGCACGGCCGGTGTGTCGGCATCGAACCGGTCGCCCGGCCTCCGCGGGTGGAGGAGGTGGCGCCGTGGACGACATGGTGAGCATCGGCGGTCTCGCTGTCTCGCTCGCGCTCGTGGCGGTCGCGGCGGTGGTCTCGCTGTGGCAACGGCTGGGCCTGGAGCGGCAGGTGGTCTGGGCCGCGGCCCGCGCTCTGGTCCAACTCCTGCTGGTGGGCGCGGCGTTGGCGCTGCTGGTTGAGCCCGGTCGGTCGCTGTGGTGGTCCGTGCTGTGGGTGGTCGCCATGGTCGCCTACGCCGGTGACGTCGCCCGGCGACGGGCCGCCGAGGTGCCGCGGATCGCGCCGCTGGTCGTCGCCGCTTTCGCGGCCGCCGCGGCCATCACCCTCGGTGTCGTGTTCGGGCTCGGAGTGCTGCCCCTCGAAGCACGTACCCTGGTTCCGGTGGCCGGGATGATGGTCGGCAACTCCATGACCGCGACGGTGCTCGCCGCCCGCCGCCTGGTGGAGGAGCTGCGCGACAAGCGCGACGAGGTCGAGGCCCGGCTCGCTCTGGGGCAGCCGTCCCGGCGGGCCGCCACCCCGTATGTCCGGGCCGCGCTGCGCTCGGCGCTCTCCCCGCAGATCGAGACGACCAAGGCCACGGGTTTGGTCTTCCTGCCGGGCGCGATGACCGGCCTGATCCTCGCCGGTGTCTCTCCCGTCCAGGCCGTGCTGGTGCAGGCCGTGGTTATGTTCCTCGTCCTCGCCTCCGTGGCCACGACAACGGTGGTGGTGGCCCTCGGCCTGGTCCACCGCCTGTTCACCGCCGACCACCGCCTGCTGCCGCTGCCCCGCCCGGCGGACTCGACGTCCTGACCTCGAGGAAGACCGGCCGGCGCAGCATGGACCATCCCCCGTGCCTGACGGTGATCGGAGGGGGCCGGAGGCTCGACGGGATCCGGTCGAATGCCGGGGCGCAGGCGTTCTTCAACGGCGCCGGCCCCGCGGTGATCGGTGCGGTCGCGGGGGCGGCAATCCCGCGGGTGCCGGCCCTGGAGAACGGGTGGCAGTACGCCGTAGTGGCCGCCGCCCTGTGTGGCCGCCGACCGCCGGCCGGGGCGTGATCCGCGCGCTGCTCGGCGCCGGAGCGCTGGGGATCGTAGCCTCGCCTGCCGCCTGGCCGTCTTCCTGCTCACACAGAGGCAGTCCACCGGCCGATCCGGCCGGGCCGTATGGAGGCGCCCACTGCGGGAGCGGCACATGAGAATCGGCCGAGACGGGGCCGGAAAGTCACCGGCTCGGCCTCGGACGCGGCGCGATCGGCAGGGCGGGTCTGCGACCGCACACAGGACGTCCGGGGCGAGTCAGGTCTCGGCGCTCTGTGCACGCCCGGCGAAGTCCCTGCGGTTCGGCACGCTCTGAGGGGGCGTGGGGCCGTGTCCAGCGGGGCCGTATCCGTCTGCGGTTCCGCCGCCTGCGGGCGCCGCCGGACACGACGGAGCCGCAGACGAACGACAGCACAGCACGGCGCTTACCGCTGAGTGCTCAGTCACCGAGGACCTCGCGGGCCAACTCGGCCAGTGCCCTGCGGTCCTCGGCCAGCGCCTTCCTTCCGGCCTCGGTCGCCCGGTACACCCGGCGGGCGCGCCCGCCGACCACCCGCTGCTCGGAGACCAGCAGCCCGTCCGCCTCCAGCCGGTGCAGCGTCGGATACAGCGTGCCGGGGCTGATGTTGTAGCCGTGCTCGGCCAGCTCCTCGGTCATCCACGCACCGTGGATCTCGCCCTCGGCCGCGTGGTGCAGGATGTGCAGCCGCACCGCACCCCGCTGGAACTCCCGCACTCCGCCCACCTCCGGACCGCCGTCCCGGCGGTGACGAAACCGATATCGGACCTCGATTCTATGCCGGAGCGGGTTGTTCATCCTGCGGTTCGGTTGTCCGTGGCGGTCCGTCGCGGGCGGATCCGGCCCCTGCTGACCAGGCCCAGGAGGGGCTCGAGCCCTAGCCGCGGGTCGCGATTCCCTTGCGCAGGCGCCTGGCGCAGCCCTGCCGGGGCCTCGTTGACAAGGAGCAAGGTCACGGGGGACGCCATCCCAGTGCGGGCACCGCCCGCTCACGGTTTGACAAGGTACCTCTTCCGGAGCCACCAGCCTATGCAGCTGTGAACCGCTGCGGGTCTTATGGAGGCTCGATTCCCTGAGAGGATCGAGTCATGGCACGTCCGTCCCCCTACCCTCCTGAGCTTCGTGAGCGCGCGGTGCGCATGGTCGCGGAGATCCGTCCGAACTATCCGACCGAGTGGGCCGCGATGAAGGCAGTTGCGGCGAAGCTGGGCATCGGCGCGGCGGAGACGGTGCAGACGTTGGTCCGCAAGGCCGAGGTGGACACCGGTCAGCGGCCCGGCACGACGTCCGAGGAGGCCGCGGAGATCAAGCGGCTGCGGGCCGAGAACGCCGAACTGCGGCGGGGCAACGAGATCTTCAAAGCGGCGTCGGCTTTCTTCGCGGCCGAGCTCGACCGGCCGTCCAGGCGCTCGTAGCGTTCATCGACGAGTTCAAGCAGGTGTTCGGGGTCGAGCCGATCTGTCGTGTGCTGTCCGGCCACGGGCTGAAGATCGCAACGAGCACCTACTACGCTGCCAGGAACCGTGCTCCCAGCGCCCGTGCGATGCGGGATGAGGAGCTGAAGCGCACATCAGCCGGTCCACGCCGACAACTACGGCGTCTACGGGGTGCGGAAGGTCTGGCGGCAGCTTCATCGCGAGGGCATACCCGTGGCCCGCTGCACGGTCGCCCGGCTGATGCGCGAGCTCGGTCTGGAAGGCGCCCGACGAGGCAAAAAGATCCGCACCACCGTGCGCGACGACGGGCATGAGCGGGCAGCTGACCTGCTCAAGCGTGACTTCACCGCGTCCCGGCCGAACGAGAGGTGGGTCGCCGACTTCACCTACGTGGCCACCTGGTCGGGGATCGTCTACGTCGCGTTTCGTCGTGGACGTCTTCTCCCGGGCAATCGTCGGCTGGTCCACGGCCGCCAGCAAGCGGGCCAACCTCGTCCTCGACGCCCTCGATATGGCCTTGTGGCGGCGCGACCGTGCTGGAACTCCCGCTGGACCGGGGCTGGTTCATCATTCGGATGCGGGCAGTCAATACACGTCGTTCGCGTTCACCGCGCACCTCCTCGAGGCTGGCATCGACGCCTCGGTCGGCACGGTGCGGCGGCCGGTGCGCAGCCGCTTGGTGATGAGTCCACGCTCGAGCTGTGCGGCTGCTCCCATTACCTGACGCACGAAGGTGCGCATCGGGTCATCGTCGTCGTCGGGCAGGTGCTCGCCGCGGTCCGCGGTGAACATGCGGCCGCCGTGTGCCCAGACGACGGAGAGGATGGCCTCCTGCTGTGTGAGTTACCGAAAAGCATGTGAAGGCCCTGCTGGAGACGATGGCGCACGGCGCGGTGCGCTGCATGTTTTGCGACGACAGCCTCGGTACCGACATGGACCACTTCCAACCCCTGGCCTCCGCTCCCCTGCGCGAGGGGCGCACCGCGAAAGGGAGAACGAGCATTCAGGTGTTCGGGCTCAACCGGCCCGACCTCCTCGACGGCCGGGCCCGTGCCTTCACGACTGCCTGCCTGGTCATAGAGGGGTGGCATCAGGCACGTCGTGTATTCCCTGGCCCGCCTCGATCCGGAGATCGCCGAGACTGTCCTGGAGAAACAGACGCTGCCGGCTCTGCAGGCCTGGCGCAGCGTGTACGGCACTCCCACCGGGGTCTGAGCGACCGCAGGACACCACGTGGGCGGACGCGGGGCAGGATGCCAGTGCCGTGGGCTATACCGGGAGCCTGCTGCTCAGCGCGCCCCGCTGTCGCCCTGCAGCTGGCTTCTCCGACAGCATGCACTGCGCCGGACACGGCCGCTCCCAGTCTCCGCCGTCTTCGGAGCCTCAACCGAACATCTCAGTTACCCCGCGTGCAGTGGAGGTTCCCTGGCGCGACACATGGCGTGCGCCGGCACGCACGCCATCCATTCGGTCGTGGTGTGATGAGGTGGCGTGGGGTGCCGCAGCCGGCGTTGGGGCAGTCGGGCCTGCCGTGCCGCCCGGGCCCGGCTGTCAGATGCCGTCGCGGGCGACGTGCCGACCGACGACGGTCCGGATCGGCTCGGCCGCTTCTTCGGGCACGGCGCCGGTGAGGCCGTCGAGGTGCTGGACGGCCTCCCGAGTGATGTAGCGGTCGGGGTCGGGAGATTGCAGGTAGCGGCAGAGCAGGTCGGGGTCGAGGTCCTGTCGCTGGAGGTAGGCGGCGAGGGTGCCGACCAGGAGGTGGTTGTGGGCGAGGGCGTCGGTCAGGGCGTACAGGACCAGGCGCTGCCACTGCCGCATGCTGTCGCCGTGCACGGTCTGCAGATGCTGCGCGCGGGCGAGGTAGGCGTTGATGCGGCGGCAGTGGTGGGTCACCAGCGCCAGCAGCTCTGGTGGCACCTCCTCGCCCACTGAGCGCGGGGCGGGCTCGACTGTGCAGGGTGCGGGCGCGGGCGGCAGGGCGTCGCGGATCTGCTGCAGACCCGCGGTCTGCTGCGGGCCGTGAGGTTTCTCGCTGCGCCGCTGCGGTCGCTTGCGCAGGTGGGTGGAGGTCATGGCCGTGCCGTCCCTTGTCGGCTGCTGCTCGACTCACCCGACATTCTTCGTGTACGAGGCGCTGAGGTCGTGTACATCGACGGAGGCGTGCACCACCGTGTCGGGCACCGACGCCGTGTGGGCGCGTACCAGGTCGAGCACCGCACGGCTCAGCGCGGTCTTGGTCTCTGCCGAACGGCCGGGGAGGATCGCGAAGTCGATGTGGATCAGCGCCTGGCCGGGCTCGCCGTCCGAGACGACGGCCTCCTCAACGCGCCTGAAGCGCGTCTTGCAGCTCTCGACCGTGATGCCGTCGACCGTCTTGGCCGCCAGAGTGTGGAGTTCGAGAGCGAAGCGGCGGCGGTCGAAGAACCCGTCCAAGGGCTTGTCGTAGTCGACGGTGATGTGCGGCATTCGATTCTCCTCGTTCGATGGGCTCGATGGGTGGTGGTGCCAGAAACCAGGTGGGTGTCTCCCGTGCTCTATCGACTGCCTCGCGGCAAGGGAGGGGTGAGGCTCTGGGCCGCGCGCAGAAAGGCGTCATTCTCCTCGGGGAGTCCAACCGTGACACGTACCCCGTCGTTCCCGAAGACGCGGATCATGATCCCGTTGTCCGCGCAGTGTTCACCGAACTGCGCGGAACGTTCACCCAGTGGCAGCCAGAGGAAGTTGGCCTGTGATTCCGCCACGTCGTAACCGGCTTCCTGCAAGGCCGCGCGGAGGCGGTCCCGCTCCCGCGTGACGGCCTCGCATCGCGCGCGTGTTTCCTCGGCGTGTTCCAGGACGGCGAGTCCCGCCGCCTGGGCGAGGCGGCTCACCGAGAAGGGGACGCCGACCTTGGTGGTGATGGCGGCGATCGGCGGGGCCGTCACGCAGTAGCCGATCCGGACGCCGGCCAAGCCGTACGCCTTGGAGAAGGTGCGCACCACCGCCACGTTCTCGCGCTCCAGGGCGAGCGGCACCCCATCGGGCACCTCCGGGTCCGTGACGAACTCCCGGTATGCCTCGTCGAGGACGACCAGGACGTCGGGGGGGATCTTGTCCAGGAACCGAAGCAGAGCATCCGAACGTACCGCGGTGCCGGTCGGGTTGTTCGGGTTGCAGACGAAGACGACCCGGGTGGCGGGGGTGAGGGAGGACAGCATGGCGTCCAGGTCGTGCCGGTGTTCCGCATCCAGCGAAACGGTGCGCACGGCCACTCCGACCACCTGGGCGAAGACGGGGTACGCCTCGAAGGAGCGCCAGGCGCACAGCACTTCGTCACCCGGGGCGCAGTATGCCTGGATGAGCTGCTGGCACAGGCTCACCGAGCCGCAGCCCACGGCGATCCATGGCTCGGGTACGCCGAGCCGGTCCGCGAGCCGGGAGACCAGCTCGTCCGAGTACCAGCTGGGATAGCGGTGGCTCTCGGACGTCGCGCGGGTGATGGCGGCGACCACGGATGGTGAGGGAGGGAGGGGCCCTTCGTTGGAGTTCAACAGGATCGCACCGGGCGGCTGGCTCGGGATGATGTAGTCGGGCAGTGCGGCGAGGCCGGGCCGGATCGGAACGGGCATCTTTTCCTTTCGCAGGGCGACCGGGACGGGCGCCGGTCGAACACGTACGCAGGGTCGTGAGCGGTCAGGCGAGCCGGAAGGCATGGTCCTTGAGAGCCAGGATCCGCTGGTAGTCGGCCATCAGTTGCCGGCGGTCGTCTCCGGTCATGAAGACCCGCAGCGGGCTGGACAGAAGGTCGGTGGTGGGGCGCAGCCGGTCTCCGGGTGCCACCCGGGGTACCGTCAGGTGCACGGTGTCCAGTGCGTTGATCTCCGCGAGAACGTCTTCATCGATGGCGGCCACTACGCCGCTGAGGCTGGTCCGGCCGTGCAGAACGAGAGCCTCGCACCGCTTGCGGTACATGGTTTTCCCGGTGAAGCGGCGCGCGTACTCATCCGGCCTGATGCACGCCAGCGCCAGCAGGTCCGCCTGGTTCCCGCCCATGCAGAGGTCGTGGAAGCCGGGCTCCATGTCACCGTTCATCCGGGCGCCTATCTCCACCAGGGCGGGGCCTTGTGCGGTCATGATGATTTCCGCGTGGGCGGCACCGAACCGGATGTCCAGAGCTTCCAGAACGGTGTCGAGATAGGCGACCAGTTCGGCCACCGGCTCACTGTCGGGGCCCAGCAGGATGTCCTTGTCGTACACGCGTTTGGCGCCGATGTCGGTCTTCTCGTACTCCCAGACCCCGCAGACGTGCCGTCCCCCGCCGGGCCCACGTACCACGTCCACGACGTATTCGGTGCCGTGGAGGCACGACTGGGCGAGCACCTCGGTGTTGCGGCGCTCGAAGATGTCGTACGAGCCGAGCACGGCCGCGGCGGCGGTGCGGACGTCGTGCGCGTCGCGGCAGATGGAAACACCGTCGGTGGAGGCGGAGCTGAGTGGTTTGATCACCACGGGATAGCCGGACTCGCGCTCGGCCCAGTCCACGATCTCCTGTATGTCGGCGGACTTGAGCTGGCGCGCGCAGTGGATCCCTGCCCGGCGCAGGGTCTCGATCATCTCGTACTTGTCGCGCCGTGCGACGGAGAGCGCGGAGCCGTTGCCGGGCAGCCCGAGGTACTCGGCCATCAGGTCGGCCGGTATCACACCGGTTTCCTGACCAGGCAGTACGCAGACTGGGGCGTATTCGGAAAGTTGCCCGGCGGTCTGCTCAAGTTCTTCGTGGACGACGTTGGCGAGGTAGGGGCTCAGGTCCGGCGGCGTGACGGTGGACAGGAACTCGGGCGTGCTCTGCAGATGTACGACATCCGCCCCGAGCCGCCGGAACGCGGCCGGCAGGTACTTGCCGACCGAATAGCCGTCGACGACCACGCCTACCCGCGCACGGTTGGAAGTCTGCATGGTTCGCCCCGTCACACGGCCGCGATGCTGACACGGTGCACAGTCCGGGAGACACCCGGGGGCAGCTCGGTCGCCACGTGGTAGGTGGTCGAGGTCTTCCACACCAGCAGGTCGTGCGGCGTCCAGCGGTGGGTGTAGACGTGGTCGGGGTCCTGCATCAGCGCGTCGACCAGGTCGAAGAAGGCCGCGTTGTCGTTGGCGTCGAAGCCGACCACGGAGTCCATGTAGGCGCGGGCACCGTAGAGGTAGGTGCGGCCGGTGAACGCGTCGCGCCGCACCAGGGGGTGTTCCACCGGCGGGTACTGCTGGGCGACGAGCGCCTGCATCTCGGTGATCGACAGCCCGACGTGCTCCTCGCCGATGCGCTGTTGCTTGGTCAGGGTGTGCAGTCCCCTGCGGTCCTCGAGCTTGGTCTTCCACTCGTCCGGCAGCCGGTCGTAGACGTCGCAGGCGCTCGCGAAGAGGGTGTGCCCGCAGTCCTGTGGCACGTTGACGCCGTGCAGCATCGTGTATGCGGAAGGATGCTCGTTGAACGACGAGTCCTGGTGCCAGAAGTTACCGACGCGGGGAACGCCCAACGGCCGGTCGTTCTTCCGCTCGTTGGACGAGACGAGTATCTGTTCGAACTTCGGGTGTCGCCAGTCCTTCATCACGAAGGGCACCGGGTTGCCGATCCGGGTGGCCAGTTCGATCTGCTGTTCCGGTGTGAGATCGACGCCGCGGACGACGACCAGGTCCCTGCGGTGGAGCGAGTCGACGAGGTCGTCGAACACCTCGGGACGGCGCAGCTCGTCGATGGTGGCCCCGGTGAACTCGACACCTATGTAGGGAGTCAGATCACGCTTGTGCATGGTTCAGGTTCCTCCTTGTGCAACGGTTCCTCGTGCGACGACTTCTCGTCGTGCCAGGTGTAGGGGCATGTACGGGCCGCGATCAGCAGCAGCCACGCCACGCACACCGCGGCTCCGCTCACCACCCAGGGCGCTCCGGCGTGTCCGGGTCCGGAGAGCAGCAGGGCGACCTGGGGAGCCAGGATGAAGGCGATGTTGGCGCCGGTGGAGTAGAGGCTCAGGTTGCGGTCGGCTGCGCCGCCGGAGGGTGCCAGGCCGCTGACGTAGTGCAGCAGTGCGGGGAAGACGACGATCTCGCCGAGCGTCCACACCACGGTGGAGAAGATGAGGGACATGCCGGACGAGGAGAGCCCCGTCAGCAGGAAGCCCACGCCGGCGAGCCCGTAGCCGGTGAGCAGCGTCGGCAGGTTCCTCCAGCGTGCCGTCGCTGCGTTGAGGGGGACTTCGAAGAGCACGATGCCCGCAGCGTTGATCGTGAAGATGATGCCGGCCCAGTGACTTGGCATGCCAAGGGCGACGACGACGTAGGTGCCGACGAAGACCGAGGGGAGGGAGTACGCCAGCTGGATCGGCAACGACAGGGTGAAGATCGTCCAGAACCGGGTGTGGTGACGCAGCGGGCGAGTGCCCGGGCCGGCCCGCTTCTTTGTCCGTACCGGGCGGCGCGGTGGGCCGCCGCCGTGCGGGTGGAGCGCCAGAGAGCCGGCCGCGGCCAGGACGCAGACGGCGTTGACCCAGAACACCGCGCGGGGACCGACCGCGAAGATGAGCCCGCCGGCGATCGGGCCGACGGCCATTCCGAGGTTGATGGCCAGCCGGTAGCAGGAGAAGGCGACCTTGCGCTCGGCGGGCCGAGAGCCGTCGAGGGTGGCCGAGTACGCGGCCGGGGTGACCAGTTCGTAGCCGAAGCCCCAGATGACGACTGCCGTGATGATCGGAGTGAGGTGATGGACAAGGGGGATGACGGCAAGTACCGCGGCGTTGAGCAGGAAGCCGCCGAGCATCACCGTGCGTGCGCCGATCCGCGCCAGCAGCACACCGGCCGCCAGGTCGGCGGCGAGCGCACCCGCTCCGAAACAGGCGAGGATCGCGCCCACCTGTGCTTTGTCGAAGCCTTCGGACAGCAGGAGGTGGGCGGCGAGAAACGGGTACGCCATCGTTCCCGCACGGAAGACAAGGGTGGTGAGGAAGAGAGCGCGCAGCCCGTCGTCGAGTCCGGCCACGATCCGGAAGGTCTTGACGATGATCACGGGGCGCCGTGCCTCGCCTCCGCCGGGGTGAACACGGCTCCCGGATTGAAAAGACTTCCCGGGTCCAGCACCGCCTTGAGCTGCCGGTGCACCCGCAGCGAGACGGAGCCCAGTTCGCGCTCCAGCCACTGCTGTTTGAGCCTGCCGATGCCGTGTTCGCCGGTGACCGTACCCCCGAGGGAGAGGCCCAGGGCGAGGATCGCGTCAAAGGCCTCACAGGCCCGGCGGAATTCCTCCGATGACGTGCGGTCGTACAGCACGGTGGGGTGCATGTTGCCGTCCCCCGCGTGCCCGACGACGGCCACGGTCAGACCCGCATCGGCGCCGATCTTCTCGCAGCCTACGATGAGTTCGGCGATTCGGGTGCGTGGTACGGCCACGTCCTCGGTCATCACGGCGCCTTGCGCCTCCAGGGCGGTGAGTGACACCCGGCGGGCGCGCAGCAGCAGGTCGCCCTCGGCCGGATCGCGGGTGGTGTGGGTGAAGGCCGCCCCGGCCTCCTGGCAGAGCCGCGCCATCGCCGCCAGTTCGTGATCGGCGGCCCTGCCTCCCGAGTCCGATTGGCACAGCAGCAGGACCTGCCGGCCGGCACGGCCGAGGTCGCTGTCGAGATAGGCTGCGGACGCCCGTAGCGAGGTGGCGTCCATGATCTCCATGAGGGAGGGGACGATGCCTTCCCGTACGACGCGGATGACGGCGTCGCCCGCCTGCTCGACCGCGTCGAACGAGGCGATCAGCGTGCCGGGAGCAGCAGGCAGCGGTGTGAGCGCGAAGGTTGCCTGGCTGATGACGCCGAGCGTGCCCTCGCTGCCGACGAAGAGGCGGGTGAGGTCGTACCCGGCGACGCCCTTGACGGTTCGGCGCCCGGTCCGCAGCACTGAGCCGTCGGCGAGCACCACCTCCAGGCCGAGCACGAAGTCCGCGGTCGTCCCGTACTTTCCGCAGCAGAGACCGCCGGCGTTGGTGGCCAGGTTGCCGCCGAGTGTGCACCACTCCAGGCTTGAAGGGTCCGGGGGGTAGAAGAGGTTGTGGCGGGCCGCCGCCTTGCGCAGGTCGAGATTGACCACGCCGGGCTGGACGACGGCGAGCCGGTTGTCCGGGTCCAGCTCCAGGATCCGGTTCATCCGCGTGGTGACGAGGGCGACGCAGCCGTCGACGGCGTTCGCCGCGCCGGTCAGGCCGCTGCCCGCGCCGCGCGGCACGATGGGGACCCCCGCCCCGGCGCAGGCGCGTACGCAGGCCCGCACCTGGACGGTGTCGACGGGGAACACGACAGCGAGCGGCCGCCCGCGCGGCACCAGCGGCATCATGTCGCCCGAGTAGCCCTCGGTCGCACCGGGGTCGGTGAGCACCGCCTCCTCCCCCAATGCCTGACGCAGCTCCCGGAGCAGGGTGGCCGTCATACGGTGCTGCCCGGTGCGTGGACCACGATCGCCCGGGCCGGGCAGAGATCGGCAGCCTCGTGCACAGCGTCCCCGAGGTGCGCGTCCGGGGTCGGGTCGAGGAGCAGGACGACACCGTCGTCCTCGTTCTGGCCGAAGACGTCGGGGGCGGACAAAACACAGTGTCCGGCGCCGACGCACTCTTCCGGCAGGAGGGTGACCTTCATGTGCGGGAGCTCCTTGTCTTCGTGCTGTTGCGTGTCCGGGGGTCACCAGGTGACGGGCAGCTCGTGCACGCCGTACACCGCCATGTCCTCCTTGAAGCGGAGCTGCTCGTCGGGCACGGCGGTACGCAGGGTGGGGATGCGGTGGGCGACGCCCGCGTACACCTCCTGGAGTTCCACCCGGGCGAGGGACTGTCCCAGGCACTGGTGCGGCCCGTAGCCGAAGGCCAGATGACCGTGGGCGCGCTGGGTGGGGTCGAACTCCTCACCGGCGCCGAACCGCCCGGGGTCGCGGTTGGCCACGTTGATGGCGGCGATGACCCCCTCTCCTGCGCGCACGAGGTGGCCGTTGACATCGACGTCCTCGACGGCGATACGGCGGATGCCGCGCTGGACGATGGTCAGGTGCCGCAGCATCTCCTCGACGGTGTCGCGGAGCAGCCCGGGGTCCTCGCCCTCGCGGAGCGCGGCGAGGTGCGCTGGGTGGCGCAGCAGAGTGAGAACGCCCAGCGAGATCATATTGGCGGTGGTGTCATGCCCGGCGGTGAGCAGCAACAGTGCCATGGCGGCGAGGCGTTCACGGTCGATGGCGCCGGTGCGAAGGTGCTTCACCGCGATCCGGCTGATGAAGTCCTGCCGGGGGGCCTGCTCCCGCACGGCGACCAGGGACTCAAGGTAGTCCTGCAGCTCCCGGCGGGCGGCCGCGGCGGTCTGTGTCGTACCACCGATCGCGTTCATGGTGTGGGTGAGGGAGCGGAACAGTTCCCGGTCCTCGAACGGCACTCCCAGGAGCTCGCAGATCACCGAGAGGGCGACCGGGAGGGCCAGTTCGCCGACCAGGTCGGCCGGGGCGGGCCCTTGGAGCATCCGGTCGAGGCAGCGGTCCACGACACCGCGCACGGCGGGGCGCAGAAACTCGGCGCGTTTCACTGTGAACTCACTGAGCACCAGCCGCCGGTAATGAGCGTGTTCCGGGTTGTCCATGATGAGCAGCGTCGGGGTGACGGCCGTCTCGGCGAGGGCGACGGCGCTGGACAGGGGATAGCCGGGGCGGCTCTTGTCCGCGCTGAACCGCGGATCGGAGAGCACCACTCGGGCGTCCTCGTAGCGGGTGAACAGCCAGGGCCGGACCCCGTTCCAGATCGTGACCCGGGGGACGGTCCCTGCGGCGCGCACCCGGGTGACCTCTTCGGGCGGTGCATACGGGCACTGGCGTGCCATCGGGTAGTGGGGGGGTACGGGGGTTTCGCCGGACGGCGCCGTGCCGGTGGGAGTGGAGCGTGCAGTGGTCATCGGTGGATCTCTCCGGTCGTCGTACCGAGCGCGGCGCGCGACCGCCGCAGGAAGTCCCACCACCGGCCGATGAGGGCGTCATCGAGCTCGGGTGGGGTGATGCCGTGTGCCAGCAGCGCGTCGAGGGTGGCCCGGTTGTCGTGGCGGACGCGACTCGGGTGCTCGATGGCGCCCAGGTCCCTGAGGTGCTCGAGGTAGGCCAGGGCGGGCAGTTCGGTCCCGTCTGCGGCTGCTGCGCCCAACCGCCGGATCCACTCGGCGAGGTCCACCGCCTCCATGGGGCCATCGCCCCGCCGGTGGTACGGGGTGAGGAAGGCGTCGAGGCCCAGTGGCCGGGGATGGTGCAGGTGGTAGACGGCGCCGGACCGGTCGTCGGCGAGGGCCAGCGCCACCAGTGCCCGCGCCATGAAATCGACGGGGAGCACGTCGAACGTCAGCCGGGGGTCGGCCGGGTAGCAGCCGAGTTCCGCGCAGCTCACAAGGATCCGGGTGAGCATGTCGTCCAGGCTCACAACGCCGTTGCCGGTGGTGCCGCCCGCCCGGCCGAGCCGGTAGACGCGGGCGTGCGCCCCGCGCGCCACGGCCTGGGCGACGAGCCGTTCGGCCGCCCATTTGGTGGCGGCGTAGCCCCGGCCGAGCGGGTGCCGTTCGGCGTCCGTCGGGGTGGCCTCGGTGATCGTCCGAGGTGTGCCGTCGGCCGTGAACACCCCGAGCGTGGAGATCTGGTGGAACCGGGTGGGTCGGCCCGTCGCCGCGATCTTCAGCAGTTCCTCGGTGCCACGGACGTTGGCGGCGGCGAGATGCTGGAAGCCGGAGAGGTGGTGCACTCGGGCGCCGATGTGGAGGACGGTGTCGGCCTCCCTCAGCAGCCGCTCCCGCTCGGTACCGGCCAGCCCCAGCCCTGGCTGTGCCAGATCGCCCGGGACCGGCACGACACGGGGGTCGTGCGGGTCCACCCGCAGTCCGTAGCGGGACACGGTGGTCTCGATACGGCGACGTGCGGCGTGGGGCGAGTCCGCCCGTACCAGGCAGAGCACGCGGTCGTCGGTGCGCTCCAGCAGCTCCTGCAGGACGTGGGCCCCGAGGAAACCGGTGGCGCCGGTCAGCAGCGCCGGTCCGCCGGATGGCGCGGGCGGCCCGCTGAAGACGACCGCCGGATCGAGTACGGCGTCGGCCGGGCGCACGGTGTCCGCGGGCGGGACGGTGTGGCCCGCTGTCCGGCCGGCCGTGGCGCGGACGGTCGGCGCCGCCAGGAAGTCGCGGACCGCGATACGGGTGCCGCACTCCCGCTCGATGAGGCCGAGCAGCCTGATGACCCGCAGCGAATGCCCGCCGAGCGCGAAGAAGTCAGCGTCGAGCGACCCCACCGGGCTGCCGAGCACCTCTTCCCACAACCTCAGCATCCGGCGTTCTTCCGGGCTCGCTGCCACCGGGTCGGCGGCGACGGGGGCCGCCGGAAGCCGGTCGGCCAGCAGAGCGGCGAGGGCGTGGCGGTCGGCCTTGCCGTGTGCGCTGGTCGGGATGGCGTCCACGGGAGCGAGGTGCCGGGGGACCATATGGCCGGGCAGCAGCCTCGTGAGGTGCTCGCGCGCCTGCCGGGCGTCCGCCGGGCCGACATGGACCGCCGCCAGTTCGGCGTCCGGACCGTGTCCCAGGACGACCGCCACCGCCTCCCGCACTCCGGGGTGGGTCGCCAACGCGGCCTCGATCTCGCCCAGTTCGACGCGGAAGCCGCGCAGCTTGATCTGGCCGTCCAGTCGGCCCAGGAAGTCGAGGTTGCCGTCGGGGAGCCGACGCACCCGGTCGCCGGTACGGTACAACCGCTCATCGGGGCCGACCACCGGGACGGTGGTGAACAGCTTCGTGGTGTGCTCGGGATTGTTCCAGTAGCCGCGGCCGACACCGGCGCCGCCCAGGTAGAGCTCGCCGGGGACCCCGACGGCAGCCGGCCGGCCGTACCGGTCGATCACATGGGCCCGCGTACCGGGCAGCGGACGGCCGATCGGCACCCGGGCCCGGTCGTCGTCCGGCGCGACCTGGTAGGTGGTCGCGAGGATGGCGGCCTCGGTCGGCCCGTAACCGTTGATCACCACACGGCCGCGGGCGAAATGCCGGGTGTCGTGTACGTCCGCGGGCTCACCGGCCACCAGCAGCACCCGTACGCCCGCGAGATCCGGGCGGCCCAGGGCACGCAGCAGCGAGGGGACCGTCACCATGACGGTGACCTTCCGCTCCCGCAGCAGGCGGGTGAGCGCCGCTCCGTCGCCGCGAGTGGTGTCGTCGCAGAACACCAGGGAGGCCCCGGAGACCAGCGGCATGAACTGCTCGTAGACCGCGACGTCGAAGCCGGGCGAGGTGAGCTGCAGCCAGACGTCCGTGGCGTCGAAGGGGTGCCGGAACAGGTTCGCGCGGAGCGTGTTGACGACCGAGCGGTGCTCGATCACCACACCGCGCGGGCGGCCGGTGCTGCCGGAGGTGTAGATGACGTACGCCGGGTCGTCCGGTGCCGTGGCCGGGGCGGGCACGACGGTCGTGGGCTCGTCGGCGGGTTGCGTCAGCCGGTCGATATGGAGCACGGCGGTAGCCCCGGGCACCTCGCGAAACAGCGCGTCGGCCAATTCCTTGGCAGTGACCAGGGCCCGTGCCTGTACGTCGTCGACGGTGTACCGCAGTCGCTCGACCGGGTAGGACGGGTCGAGCGGGACGTAGGCCGCACCGGCCTTGAGCACGCCGAGAATCGCCACGATCAGACGGGGCGAGCGGTCCAGGCAGATCGCCACCCGGTCGCCCGCGCGCACACCGTGCCCGGCGAGCCGGGCTGCGGCCTCGTCGCTGAGCCGGTCGAGCTCCCGGTAGGTGAGGATGAGGCCGTCGCTGATCACAGCCGGTTTGTCGGGACGTGCGGCGGCCTGGCGGGCGAACAGTTCGTGCAGCGTGGCCGGGGGAAACTCCTGCATGTGCTCTGTCTCACCCGGGTTCTGCCGCTCGTGAGCCGAGTCCAGTGCCAGTTCCCGCAGGGTCGCGTGGGCGTCGCCCGCGAGCCGGTCGAGCACCGCGATCACCTGTTCCCCGAGGTGCCGGACGGTGTCCGTGCGGTAGAGATCGGTGCTGAACTCCAGTTCCAGGTCGATCCCCTCGCCCCCCTCCTGGAAGGCGAAGGAGAGCTCGAACTTGGCGGAGTCCGGCGCCGCGGTCGGCCAGCGCTCGACACCGGGGCCGAGGGCCGGGAGACGAGGTGGACGCTGCTGGTAGTTGACGACGGCCTGGAAGGGGATCGAGCCGCGGGCCGGGCCCGTGACACCCAGGTCCCGGCAGACCGTCTGGAAGGGGACGTCGTGGTGGCGATACGCCTCGAGGCAGGCGTCCCGGACCCGCTGCAGCAGCGTGCCCACCGAGGTGTCAGCGCATGCGCTGACCCGGATCGGCAGCATATTGACGAAGTAGCCGATGAGCCGCTCCGTGCCGGCCCGGCCGCGACCGGTGGCGAGGCTGCCGAGGCAGAGATCGTCCCGCTCGGCGTAGGCGGACAGCACGGTGTAGACCCCGGCGAGGCAGAACATGAACCGGCTGACGCCGTGCGCCTGGGCCGCTTCGGTCAGCCGGACTGCCTGCGCGGGAGCGATCCTGAGGCGTATCCGGTCGCCCGCGCCACTGAGCACGCCAGGACGCGGGGCATCCGTCACCAGGTCGAGGGCGGCGGCCCCGCCTGCCAGGGCGTCCCTCCAGAACTCGCGTGCGGCGGCCGACCGCCCCGGATCGCGGTCGAGGGAGTCCAGCACGTGATCGGCGAACGACAGCTCGAGTTGCGGGAGACCGGCCGGGTCGGGCTCGCCGCTCAGCGCAGCGGCGTAGAAGGCGGACAGTTCGTCGAAGAAGAGGTCCAGCGACCAGTCGTCCGCAATGACGTGGTGGATGTCGAAGTGGACGACGGTCCGTGCTGGGTCCAAGGTGAGCACCACCGTGCGGACCAGCGGCGTCACCGGGTCCGCGGGGTCGGCGGCGATGGACTCGGCGATCAGCTCCCGCGCCCGGGGCTCCCGTGCGGCCGGCGGCACGGCGCTGAAATCCATGTGCCGCAGCGCGGCGCCCGGGTCGGCGGACGGGGACTGCCACCAGCCTTCCGCGTCCTGCTCGATGGCGGTGCGCAGTGCGCTCTGGCGGTACGCCAGCCGGGTCAGGGCGGTGCGCAGCGCGGGGACGTCGACCGGCCCCCGTACGAGGAAGGTACGGGAGATGTCATAGCGGCCTCCGGGGGCCGCTTGCTGCTCGAACCAGATGCCTTCCTGCCCCGGCAGGAGGGGGACCCGGTCGCTGGGTGCCGTGCGGAGCGCCGCCCGCACGGCAGGCTTCGCGGCGTCGACGCGGGCAGCGAGCGCCCGGACAGTGGCGGCTTCGAGGAGTTCGGCGACGGAGAGCGCGACGCCGGTGGCCCGTTCCAGACGCGCCAGGACGACCATGCCGGAGAGCGAGTCGCCGCCCGCCGAGAGGAAGTCGGTGTCCGGGCCGGCCGGCCCGCCGAGCACATCGCGCCAGACGGCCGCCACCGTGCCGATGGTGCCCGCGTCGAAGGCGGCTGCTTCGGCACGGGAGTCCTGCGAGGTCATCGTGCTCCGCGCCAGCAGTTGCCGGTCGGCCTTCCCGTTCGCCGTCACGGGGATCGCGGGCAGCGCCGTGACCGCGGCGGGAACCATGTGGGACGGCAGCACCTCACCGAGTCGGGTGAGCAGGTCCTCCTCGGACACCGTCCGCCCGGCCGCCGGGCGGACGAACGCCACAAGTCTTCGGAGCAGGCCTTCCCCTTGCGCGACCGCCACTGCCTCGCGCACCGCCGGGTGATCGAGCAGGGCTTGTTCGACCTCCCCCGGTTCGACCCGGTGACCACGGATCTTCATCTGGTCGTCGAGCCGACCGAGGAAGGCCAGACTGCCGTCCGGCAGCTGCCGCACCCGGTCCCCGGTCAGATACGCCCTGCGGTCGGGCCTGCCCGGCTCGGGGATGAAGCGCTCGGCCGTCAGCTCCGGCCGACCGAGATAGCCCCGGGCCACTCCGGTGCCGCCCACGCACAGCTCGCCCTCTTCCCCCGGCGCCACCGGCCGTCGGCCGGGACCGAGAACGTGCACCGACGCCCCCGCGACCGGCCTGCCGATGGGTACGCCGCCGGACCAGCTCTCGTCGTACGCGTCCATCACCTGCCAACAGGCGTAGACGGTCGTCTCGGTCGGTCCGTAGCCGTTGACGATCCGGCACCGGGGGAGCGCCCGCAGCGCCTGCCGCACCGACCGCGGATGGGCCCGGTCACCGCCCGATATGAGCAGCCGCAGCCCGCCCAGCTCGGGGGTGATGTGCTCCACCGCCAGCCGGAAGAGCGGGGCGGCCAGCCGCAGCACGGTCACGCCGTGCCGGGTGACGGCGCGGCCGATGTCGTGGACGGTCGGGTCCGGCTGCTCGGGCAGGACGAGTGTCGCGCCGTTCAGCAGGGCACCCCAGATCTCGAACACCGACGGATCGACATGCAGCGGGGCGAGCTGCAGGAAGACATCGTCGGGGCCGAGCCCGGCCGTCGTGCCACGCACCAGGGCGAGCACGGAACGCTGCTCCACCAGTACGCCTTTGGGCTGCCCTGTGCTGCCCGAGGTGTGGATGACATAGCCCAGAGTGTCCGGCCGCCGCGGCACCGGGGTGAACGGTGGCGCCTCCTCCTCGGGCGGGAACTCGTCGATGCACCGGATCTCGACGTGCTCGGGGAGCAGAGCACGCAGCCGCGGTACGTCATCGGTCGCCGCGAAGACCACACGAGCTCCGCTGCCCTCGACGAGCATGCGCAGCCGCGCATCGGGCGAGCGCGGATCCAGCGGCATGTACGCGCCCCCGGCCAGGACGATCCCGAGCAGCGTGGCGATGGTCCCGGGGGAACGCGGGGCGCAGATCCCGACAGTCTCCTCGGGTTCGAGGGTGTCGGTGAGCCGTCCGGCCACCACCCCGGCCCAGTCGGCCAGCCGGCGGTAACTGAGCCGCAGGTCGCCGGCGGTCAGGGCCGTGCTGTCCGGGCGGGCGGCCACCACCTCGTGGAAGGCGTCGCCCAGGGTGTCGGCAGAAGCTGTCGTCGTCATCGGCGCGTCACCCACGGGCGTTCAGTGCCGCGACGACGCTGGCGGTGTCGTAGAGATCCAGGTATCGCGTGATCAGACCGTCCCGAACGGTGAAGACATTCATCCACTGCGCCTCGTACCGGACGTCGTTGGCCAGAATCCGGGTCCGGCTGACGCCGAGGACCACCACCCTGTCCCCCGCATCGAGGTATTCGTACGCCTCACATTCCTGGACTTCGATCAGCTCCCGGACGATGCGGAAGAACTCCCGGAAACCCGACACACCCCGGTACGCACCGGCCCAGGGAAGGGACTTGGGGCCGTGGTAGATCCATTCGAAGTCTTCGGAGAGCATCGCCTCGATGTCTTCGAGCCGGCCCTCGTCGAACAGGCGGAAGAAGCGGCGGATCACATCGATGTTCTGGTCGCTCATGAAGTGCCCCCCACGGCATTGGACGTGTGTGCGACGCTCCGGCGCCACCGCAGGGCGCCGCGGAACGTCTCCTGTGCATGGAACCGGGCCACTTGGGCGAGCAGCCGGTACGGGCTGGTGCGCGAGAGCTCCTGGGCGCTGCGCATCACCCCGCGGATCTCGTCCTCCGTGGCGATCAACGGCAGCAGGAAGACGTCGTAGACGATGAACACCCTGGCTCTGGTGATCCACCAGAGCATCATCGAGAAGGTCATCAACTCGCCCTCGGGATCGATGATGTGGCGCAGCAGACGGGGCAGGCGCACCTCGAAGCGGCCGAGCAGCCCCTCGGCGAACCGCCGTCCGACGCTCGGTGAATGGCTGCGCATTCCGGCGATGCCGGTGCGCACGACCTCTGAGAGTGCAGCGACACGCCGGTCGAGCCGGAGTGCGTCGACCTGGGCGATGGCCTGCAGCGCGAAGTGTGCGCCGAGCCTGCTGGCGTGATGTTCGCGGAGTTCGCCCACCAGCTGCGGGTTGGTCCTCGCGGCCGCCTGATGGACGGTGTCGGAGACCAGGGCCGCTCCGGTGGGGAAGCAGCCGTAGCTGAGCACCTTGGAGAGGCTCATCAGGTCGATCTCGGGCAGCCGACCCCGGTGGGCGAAGCGTCGTCCGCATCGGTAGAAGGAGGTGAGTACCTCGTCGACGCCGACCAGGTAGCCGTGTTCCGTACGGCCGCGGGCCACGACGTCGAGCAGCGGGTCGGGAATGGAGCCGTACGAGTCCGAGCTGCCGTGGACGAGTTCGATCCAGACCAGACCGACTTGGCCCGAGTCGATCTCGGACTGGAACTCGTCGGCCGCGCGCGTCGAGAACGGGTCGATGTAGACGATGTCGTCGTAGAGCGGCGCGAAGGGAGCGCGGGTCTTCGGCGCCGCGGTGGCCAGCAGCGAAACCAGTGTCTTTCCGCCGTAGTTGTGCTTGAAGACGACGATCCGCCGCTGTTCGGGGCGGGCGAGCCGGGCAAGGATCAGCGCGTTCTCCACCGCCGAGGCACCGCTGACCGCGGGAAAGGTGTGCGGCAGCCCGGTCTCCCGGGCCAGGACCCGCCGCAACTCGGCCACATAGTCGCGGCCGGGGTCGTGCCGGCCTATCACGTCGGTCAGGGCGTCGGTCGGGTTGTGGCCGTTGACGCCGAGGCCCGCGCCGCACAGCCCGTCGACCAGGTTCAGCCGGCGGCCGGAATCCAGCTGGACGGTGACCCGGGAGCCCTTGGCCTGTACGACGTGCAGGGCGCCGCGCAGCTTGCGGTGCATCCGTACCGTCATCGGGTTCACATGGCGTGCGTACAGATCGAGGGTGCGCTGCCAGTTCTTCGCGGTCGCGGCCAGTACCGTGCGCACCGGGGCCTCGGGACCCCACCGGCGCAGCAGCCTCTGTTTGACGGCACGCATGGCGACGGTGTTGCCGCCGTAGGTGTTGGAGTGCAGAAAGCCCGTGGCGGGCGTGCTCCAGGGAGCGAACACGTCATGCGTGCCGATGAACGCGCCGAACGGGATCTCGTAGCCGGTCAGCGACTCGCCCACCACGACGATGTCCGGCCGGACAGCCGATACGGCCGGGGAGCGAGGCCGCACCGGGTCGGCGTCGGACAGATCGAGGGCGGTGCGTGCGCCGTGGGCGCGGGCGAGCTCGGCGAGTTCGACCAGCTCCGCGGGATCGAGGGACTCCGGAGCACGGACGACGAGCCCGCAGTACGTGCCCGTGGACAGGGCGGCGCGCAGGGTGTCGAGGGTGGGATGGGTGGCGATACCCGGTACCAGGGCGCGTTCGGGCCCCTCGCCGAGCGGGTCGGCCCGCCGGCCGAGAGTGCCGTCGGGGTCGAGGACGAGGACCCGGCCTCCGTGGACATCGGCGGAGGCGACTGCGCGATGGCGCAGCAGCTTGACGGCTCCGTGCAGGGCCTCGAAGCGGGAGTTCGCGAAGAAGCTCCGGTAGGTCGTACCGGAGGGCATGCCACCGAGCTCGCGCATCAACTCGCTGAGGAGGAAACCCACGTGGGCGGAGTCTTCGGTGACGAACCCGGACGGCATCGCGAAGATGGGACGTTGCTGTTCGATGAGGTCGGTCAGGACGCCGAGGGTGTATTGGCCCGCCGGCAGGAGGTAGGGCTCGACCACGCGATCGCGATCAGGCTTCGCGGGGCCGTCAGGATGCAGAGACAAAAGAGCACCAATCCGCGTCATGGCTGGGGGATGTACGTGACGTACGCAAGGCGGGGGTCGCTAACGGACCGCCCAGCCCCGTTCGCGCAGAGCGTCGGTCAGCGGGCGCGCCGCGTCCGGGGCCACCCGGAGCTCGACCACCGAACGGTGCGGTGGCGGTGCCACGTCCGGAAACGTCAAGTCCTCCAGGTCCACTCGTGCCGCGCTCACATCGTCGAGCAGCTGCTCGAGGCCGCGTCCCCAGCCGCCGATGGCGATCGTGAGCGGGGTGGCGGAGCCCACTCCTCCGCCGCCGTGCGCGGTCACGATCCGGGCCCGCCCCTCGCTGCCGCGGCGCAGGATGTCGGTCAGGTCCGCCAGGGCACCGTCCTGCTGCCCCGGTGCTCCCTCGGCGAGTCGGGCCAGCGCGTCGGCCGTTCGCTGCAGGTCCTCGGTGACCTCTGCGAGCAGCGCGCCGACAGCCGGGGCGTTGGCGGCGAGGATGTCCGTCCACAGGGTGGCGTCGCCCGCGGCGATCCGGGTGACGTCCAGCACTCCACCACCGGCCAGTCGTACGGTGTGGTCCTCCCCTTCCAGCAGCCGGGCGGCGGTGAGGCTCGCCATCAGGTGGGGCAGATGGGAGATCAGCGCCACGGCCCGGTCGTGGTGCGGTGGGTCCAGCAGCACGGGGACGCTGCCGCAGAGTGACACCAGCTCCAGGGCGCGGTTCAGAGCGTCTTCGCTGGTCTCCGGGGTCGGGGTGAGCACCCAGGGCCGGTCACGGAAGAGGTCGGCTCGGGCCGCCAGCGGCCCGGAGCGTTCCCGCCCGGCCAGCGGATGCCCGCCCACCACAGCGGTGGTGTCGCAACCCAGGGCCAGGCACGCGGCGTGGGGGAGCGCTTTCACGCTCGCCACGTCCGTGTACGCCCTGGCCAGTTCGGCCTTCTGGTGCTCTGCGATGGTGCCGGCGACGTCCGACGGCGGGACGCAGATGACCGCGACGTCCACCGGTGCCGAAGGCGGTTCGGGCGTCCCCGCGCCGCGTGCGGCGGCGATGCGTACGTTTTCGGAGTTGCGGTCGATCAAGTGGGTGGTCACTCCGCGGCCGGTCAGTGCCAAGGCGATCGATGTGCCGATGAGGCCAGTGCCGACGACTGCAGCGGTTTGCAAGGGTCGCTCCTCGACCGTGGTGAGATGGGCGGCGCGACCGTCCGGGCCCATCCGGCATGCGGACGGGCCCGGACGGGCCTCGGGAGGGGTTACCGGTCGGCCGCGCTCTCTGCCGCCGGTTCCGCCGGTGCCGTCGGCCCCGCGGGGAGCCGGTTGCCGGTCAGGCGCCGTAGCAGCTCCGGGTGTGCCAGCATCACGGCGTTGCCGGCCAGGATCAGGAGGACGCCCGCCAGATCCCGTCCGGTCCAGTGAAAGTCTTCGAACATCGTGGACAGCAGGAGCGCCACGATCGGGAAGAGCACCATCGCGTACGCCGCGCGCTCGCCGCCGATCCGGCCGAGCAGCGTGAGATAGGCACCGAAACCCACCACCGAGCCGAAAACGGCCAGGTAGACAAGCGAGCCGACGTATCGCGGCGTGGGCTCGAACAGGGCACTCCTGCCGAAGAACGCGGCGAACGGGGCCATCAGCAGCGCCCCGTAGGCCATGGCGTACCCGGTGCTCGGGACCACCGCGATGCCCGCGGCCTGGGTCTTGCCGGAGACCACGTTCCCCAGGCAGAACACCAGGGTGCCGAGGACCGAGAGCGCGATGCCCTGGCCCGAGCCGGAGGAGAGACCGAAGTTCTGGAACTCCGGCCAGAACACCGTGCCGATCCCCGTCAGCCCGACCGCACCGCCGACGAGCATCTTCCCGGTGATCGCGCGTTTGAAGAAGAGGCGGGCGAACGCCATGTTCACCAGCAGCGACATCGCGAAGACGATCGAGACGAGACCGGTGGTCAGATGCTGTTCGGCGAAGTAGAAGCAGACGAAGTTGGTGGAGAACATCAGCGCGCCCATGAGGGCGAACTGCCCGTGCACCCGCGGTGGGTGGCGCAGCCGCAGCCCGCGCAGACGGGCCCACGCCAGGAGGATCACGGCCGCCAGGGCGAACCGGTAGGCGATCGACACGGTGGGGTGTACCTCCCCGAGCTGTCCCTTGATGGCCAGCCAGGTGGAACCCCAGATCAGCACCGTCACGAGGTACAGGAGCGCGTTCACAGACAGCTCCGTTCCAGCAGACCCACCAGCCGACCGGCTCCCTCGGCCACTTGCTCCGGCGTGAGATAGCTCAGGGACAGGCGCATCTGGTGGCGGCCGCCCTCCGGATCCGGATAGAAGTAGTTCATGGGGGTCCAGATCACTCCGTGCTCGCGGGCGGACTCTTCGAGCAGTGCGTTGTCCGCCGGGACAGGGAGCGTCAGGGTCAGGAAGAATCCTCCGTCGGGCGAGTTCCAGCGGATTCCGGCCGCCTCGCGCCGCTGTGCGGGCAGCAGTCGGTCCAGACAGCCGAGCAGGACGGTCATGTTCTCCCGGTAGAAGTCTGCGGCCGGTTTGTTGGCCTCCCTGAGGCGGAAGTCGTGGGTGAGGATCATGCCGGCGATGACGGCCTGGCTGATGGCGGGCGTGTTGACGGTCACCATGCCCTTGATCTTGGACAGTTCGTCCGCCAGGAGTCGGTGGCCGCCGTCCACCGCCCGGACGCGCTGGTCGGCGACCACATAGCCGACCCGGGCGCCGGGGAAGCAGGTCTTGGCGAAGGAACCGAGGTAGATCACCCGCCGCCGGCTGTCCAGCGCCTTGAGCGTGGGCAGTCCGGTGCCGGTGCGGGTGAAGAAGCCGTACGGGTTGTCCTCCAGGAGGAGCAGGTCCTCCTCGTGGGCCACCTCGAGCAGGCGGCGACGCGCGGGCAGGGGCAGACAGGTGCCGGTGGGGTTGGAGAAGTCCGGCACCACGTAGAACGCGCGGGGCCGCTTACCGGCCGCGCGCAGCTCGGCGACCGTCCGCCGCAACAGCTCCGGGTCGGCCCCTCTCTCGCCTTCGGGTACGTGCACCGTCTCGATGTCCAGCAGCCTGGCCGCCCCGGTGATCCCGACATAACAGGGTGAGGAGACCAGCAGTACGTCCGAGGGCCCGCCGAACAGAGCGCGGAGGGTGAGGAACATGGCCTCCTGGCAGCCCACGGTGACCACGAGCGCATCGGGGTCCGCCTCGATGCCCTCGTCGTTGCGCAGGACGCGGGCCACCAGGTCGTGGATCTGGCCGTTGGTGCGTCCGTACTGGAAGAGCATGGTGCGGATCTCGTCGTCGGTCCGGCCCATCTCCTCGGAGAGATACCGCGTGTAGGCGCCCAGGTAGTGGCCGATCCGCTCCACCTCGAAGAGTCCTTCGTAGGGGCGCCCGGGGCCGAAGGAGATCGCTTCCGGATGGCGGGAGGTGACCTCGTTGAGGAAGTTCATCACCTCCATGAGCGGGTCGTCGAGCGATGCGTGCAGCTCATCGGCCCGCAGCACGGTGTTGGGGGGACCTTGGGTCACCGCCGGTCCTCCCACAGCACCGGGCAGAAGTCCGGGTCGGTGTAGTCGGGGTTGCCGTTCGCATCCGCGCGGACGAGCACGTCGTTGTTGTACACGAGCCGCTCACCGGAGGACAGCTCGTACGGCCGCCACTGGTTGGTGCGGTCCTGCAGGTGGAAGGAGATGGCCCGCCGGGGCCGGTCGCTGACGTTGTGGCCGCTGCCGTGGTAGGTGCGGCAGTGGTGGAAGCTGATGTGTCCCTTGGGGATGTTCACCGGAACCTTGCGCACCTCCGCGTTGTTGAACGCGGCATTCTCCGCAAGCATCTCCTCCAGTTCCGACCGGTCGCGCTCGGCGAAGTGACGGCTGGTGGAGTCGTCGCCGCCGATCTCCTTCCAGCGGTGGCTGCCGTCGATCATCGTGATCGTCCCCATCTCCTCGTCACAGTCGTGGAAGGGGACGAAGGCGGTGAGCATCTCGTCGCTGGAGCAGGTCTGCCAGTAGTGGCGGTCGAAGTGCCAGGGCACGATGTTGCGGGCGTCGTCCGCACGCGGCGGCTTGTGGATGAGGGTGCTGTTCCACAGGCGTATCTGGCTGGTCTGCGCTATCCGTGCCGCCACGGCCGCGATGACCGGCTTGGACAGGATCCCGCGGATGGTGGCGTCCTCGTAGAAGATGTAGTCGTTGTGCCGGTGCACATCGCCCTGCTCGGGCTCCCAGTACGCAAGGCGCGGCGGACGCTTCGGTATGGTGCGGTCCCGGTGGCCGGCGTAGAAGCGGTCGGCCGCGGAGTTCAGCAGGTCGACCTCCTCGTCGGTCAGCAGCTTCTTCGACAGATACCAGCCGTGCTCCTGGTAGAACTGGACCTCCTCGTCGGACGGCAGAAGCTCCTGCTCGGCGGCGCTCAGTGTGAAGCGGGCGTCGTTCGTCGTCATGTCATCTCCCTGTGATCGGTGGCGTGGTGCGCGAAGTCTTCGGAAGGGTGGAGGAGGTCCCGGGTGACGGTGTCGAGGCGGGGCCGACCGGTCAGCGCCATCGCCTCCTCCAGCTCCGTCCGGAGGGTGGTCAGGATCCGTTCGACGCCCCTCTCGCCGTCGGTGGCGAGCCCCCACAGGACGGGGCGGCCGACGAGCACCGCGCGGGCCCCGAGAGCCAGCGCCTTGAGCACGTCGCTGCCGCGGCGGACGCCGCCGTCGACGAGCACTTCGCACTGGTCCGGCACGGCCGCCACGACTTCGGGCAGCGCCTCCAGTGCCGGTACGGCGCCGTCGAGTTGCCGGCCTCCGTGCGTGGACACGATCAGCCCGTCCACTCCCAGGCCGGCCGCCTTTCGGGCGTCCTGTGCGGTGAGCACGCCCTTCAGCACCAGCGGCAGACTGGTCAGCGAGCGCACCCAGGCCAGGTCCTGCCAGGTGAACGCGGCATCGTGGTGCTCCGCGGCATGCTCGGCGAGAGCGGAGCTGCCGGAGCGGCCGTGGTGCAGTGCGCCCCGGTGCCCGTTGTCGAGATTGGCCGGCCGGACGTGCGCGGGGAGGCCGAAGCCGTTGCGCAGGTCGCGTTCCCGACGCGCCATCCGGGGGGTGTCGACGGTGATCACCAGGGCTCGGTAGCCGGCGGCCTCGGCCCGGCGTACGAGCGATTCGGTGATCTCCCTGCGACGCATCACATACAGCTGCAGCCACAGCGGTCCGGTGGCCGCTCGTGCCGTCTCCTCCAGCGTCCTGCCGGCGAAGGTGCTGATGACCGTGAGCGCGCCCACGGCTCCGGCCCCGCGGACGGTGGCGGTCTCGCCGTCCGCGTGGACCAGCCCGTGGTAGGCCATGGGCGCGATACCGACGGGGAATTCGACGGGTCCGCCGAGCAGTGTGGTGCTCAGCTCGCAGCGGGACACGTCGACGAGGACGCGGGGACGCAGCCGGTAGCGCCGGTATGCCGCGGTGTCCTCCCGCAGGGTCACCTCGTCGCCGCTGCCGCCGGCGATGTAGTCCCAGACGGAGGGGTCGAGCCGGGCGCGTGCCGCCGCCTCGTAGTCCTGCGGGGACAACAGCACGTCCCGCCGGCCGTCGGGTGGCCCGGTCCGTTCGGTCACCCGCGCGGTCACTCGACGGTCCTCGCCGCGGCACCGGCCGGTAGTGCGTCCTTGGCGCGCTCGCGCTCCACCGCCTCGTAGAGGGCCCTGATGTTGCCGCTGCCGAAGGTCCGTGCGTCGAACCGCTGGATCAGTTCGAAGAACACTGTCCGACGGGCGTACGGAGAGCGGGTGAAGACCTGCACCAGCTGGCCCCACTCGTCCCGGTCGGCCAGCAGGCCCAGCTCCTGCAGCACGGTGGTGTCGATGTCCACGTCGATGCCGCGATCGGCCAGCGCGGAGTAATAGCCGGCCGGAGTGGACAGCAACTCCACACCCGAGTCGCGCAGTTCACGGGCCGCCCGAACGATGTCGTCGGTGCCGAACGCCACATGCTGGACGCCGGGACCGTCGAATCCGTCGAGGAATTCGTCCAGTTGACCGCGGTCGCCGGTGGGATCCGGTTCCACCATGGTGAAGGTGACGCCCCTGGTCTCGTCCTGCACGACCTTGGAAGCCATCGCTTGACCGCCTACGACGATGTGCTCGTCGTAGGTGTGCCGCAGCCCCAGGGCCCGCTGATAGAAGTCGACCATGCTGTGAAGCGAACCGGCGCGCAGGCACAGGGCCAGGTGGTCGACCGAGCGCAGGAGCCCGGGCCCGGGCGCGGGCTCGTCGGTCACGGGCAGATACCTGCCGGGCAGATGAGCGCCTGACGGATCGTCGCGTTGGACGAAGGTGTGCACCAGGTCGTTGGTCGCGGCGATGGTGGCCCGTACGACCCGGCCTCCGGCGCCCTCGAAGGTCTCCGGTGCGGCGACGGACTCGGCCCCGGAGGCCAGCGCCCGCTCGTAGTCGCCGACCGCATCGGTGGACCGGAGTGCCACGTCGCGTACGCCATCACCGTGCCTGCGGACGAACCGCGCGGCCGCGTGGTCGGCGTGCAGGGCGGATGTCAGCACCAGGCGGACGCCGCCGTGCGCCAGCACCAGCGAGCGGGCACCGGCGAGTCCGGTGAGCGGGCCGGCCTCGGCCACCACCCGGAATCCGTAGGTGCTGCAGTAGTAATGGGATGCCTGATGGACATCTCCGACGAAGAACTCGACATGGTCGACGGAATGGACGGTCACATGGATCCAATCGATCGTTGGAGGCACGAAGAGGGAGAAGAGGGAGGGGACGGGCCCGTGGGAGCGCGCCCCGGCATCCGGGGGCGGGCAGCGTCGCCGGCGGTCGGGCCAAGAGCCGCCCACTGCTGTTGCCCGTCCTGGGGGAGGCGGTCGTCAGGCGCGGGCGTTGTGCGGCCTGTCGGCCGTACCGGAGGAGCTCGTTGTCCTTCAGACCGCTCCCGTCTCCTCGGCGAGAGCGCGGAAGACATAGGCGGTCGACGTGGCACCCGGGTCCTGGTGGCCGATACTGCGCAGTCCCAGATACGACGCGCGGCCCTTTCTGGCCTGCATCGGGATGGTGGCCCGCATCCCGGCCTCGGCCGCTTCGGCCGCCGCGTGTGCGGCCGTTCCGAAGTCGGCGCCGGAATGAGCCGCGTCATGGAAGGCCCTGAATGCGGGCGCATACGCGTCGATCATGGTCTTGTCGCCGGGCACCGCCGCGCCCAGTTGCTGAAGCTTCTGCAGCGCCGCGCCGAGCGCCACCGCGAACTGCGGGGTGTCGATCTCCGCATCTCTGTCGATGGCCTTGCCGAGGGCCTGGAACGCGCTGCCGAACAGTGGACCGGAGGCGCCTCCGACCACGGAGACCAGAGTGCTTCCCGTGGCCACGAAGATCTCGCCGACTGAGGCCGCGGGCTGCCCCCCATCGTGAAGCCGGGCGCGGACCGCGCCGAAGCCACGGGCCATGTTGGCCCCGTGATCGCCGTCCCCGATGGCCGCATCCAGTGTGGTGAGGTACTCCTGATTCCGGCTCATGGCCGAGGCGATGTTCTGCATCCAGCCACGGGCGAGCGAGGCATCCACCTGTCCTCCTTCGGATCGCGCGGTGCGGTCCTGCAACGGGGCCGGACGGCCAGGGAGGTTGGCCGAGGAGCTGCCTGCCGGCAGGCGTCGGCGACATCCACAAGCGCCTCGGAGCGCGGGGACGCGGGTAACTCGACGGGTGCTGCACGGTCTTCCATGGCAGGCGCTCCTTCACTCCCCGGGGTCGCTGCCGTGAGCGGCGGGCCGGGCCACTGACAATTCCGAAAGCTGTTCGGCATTGCCGAACGGCCATGGGAAGCAAAACCCACCGCCCCCGGTTCCGTCAAGCGTGTGTCACAGAGCGGTTCCGAGGGGCACGACGGGGTGAACGATCAGACGTGTCCGGTGAGTTGATGAATCGTGAAGGACGCCGTAGGGTCCCCTGAAAGCGGCCTCAATCGCAGGCGTGCAGCCCTGCGTCACGCGGTGCACCGAGGTCCCGGGAGAGGCTGCGGGCGACCTGGCGGACCGCGATGGCACTCTCCTGACGTGCACCTTCCGCCAGAAGGTGCTCGACGGGGCCCACCACGCCGAGACCGCCCACGACGTCACCGGTGCGGTCGAAGACGGGGGCCGCGATGCCGGCGTCGCCGAGGGTCAGCTCCTGGTCGTCCAGCGCGTAGCCGGTCTGCCGAACCCTGTCCAGCTGTGCCGCGAGCCGTGCCGGATCGTCGATGCTGGCACCGGTGACCCGGGTCAACTCCCCCGCCAGAAGCTTCTCTCGGCGTTCGGCGGGCAGAAAGGCCGCGACGGCCTTTCCCAGGGCGCAGGTGTTCCAGGGGAGACTGGCCCCCGTCTCCAGGATCTGCATCGATCCGCCGGGCCGGAAAGCATGGTGGACGACCAGAACTTGGGGATCGGTGAAGACTCCCACCCACACGGCGGCCCCGGTCCGGGTGGCGAGCAGGTCGGCCCACGTCACCGCGCGAGTGCGCAGTTCGTGCGAGTCCAGGTAGGCGTTGCCCAGGGCCACGAGGCCGGGGCCGAGTCGGTACTTGCCGGACTCCCGGTCCTGCACGACCATGCCCTCCGCCTCCAGAGTGCGCAACAGGGCATGCACGGTCGGCTTCGCAATCCCGACGCGGTCGGCCAGTTCGGTAACGCCCAGGCGCGGTGTCGCCGCCGTGGCGAGCTCCCTCAGGACGTGGATCGCCCTCTGCACCGCCTGGACCATGATCGACTCCCTGTTCGGCATTGCTGAATGGCGTTCCGACTCATAGAGTCCTTGTTCATGACACCGTTGGCGGCATCGTACTTGTGTCACACGGTGCCGGAGATTCGCCCTCCCCTGCCCTCCGTGGTCGAGCAGCTCGGTTCGGGAGGCATCGCCGTGGTTCCGGCCGACGGCACCGAGGTGGTGGTACGCGGCCATGCCGTGACCGGGCGGGCGATCTCCTCGGGTCGAGGGCAACCACGTCCACGTCCCGGCTCCGTGTCACCCGTACCACCGAATATTCGGCACAGCCCTGGCACCTCGCCCCCGCCCCCGCCCTCACTGCGCCGATGACGCAGCGCGTTGAGCTCGCACCCGTGATGGACCGGCTGGGCCGTGGACGAGCCGGCCACCGAGCACGCGGAGGCGGTGGACGGCGGTGACTGGAGTGCGTACCGGCGGCTCTTCACGGCGGACGGGTGGGCGACTACCGCCTCCGGCGGTGTCGAGGGCGAAGCCGGCCGGGTCGCCGGGTGGCTCGAAGAGATCCCCTGGCTGTCCGCGAAGCGGCAGCATCCGATCGTCGACGACGGGTGCGGTTCGGGATCCTGGAGCACGACACCGGGGACACCGGCCCCGGGTGCGGGCGGCGGGGGTGTTGACCGGCTGGCCCCGGATCGTGTTCTTCGAGTTACGCGCGCGGCGCTGCAGCGCAGGGTGGGAGGTATGCCGGACGAGGGGCGTGCTGCCGCCGGCCCGCGGCCACCTGCACGGGCGCCGAATGGGCTACAGATCTCGAGCGCATCTGTTTCTCCGGGTAAGACGGAAAGGGTTCTAGTGTCCTGCGCCGGAGATCCGTCGGCAGAAGTTGGCGAGGGAGTCGAGGATTTCCTCGGCTGTCTTGGTCCAGATGAACGGCTTGGGATCTT
>NZ_JBIAIG010000021.1:0-103202 GCF_042871235.1 Streptomyces sp. NPDC005931 | reverse complement strand
GCCCTGAGCGCGGTGTGCAGCACCGCACGGTTCTCGGTGGTGTTGATCCGCTCGCCGCGGAACATGGCGTCGCGCAGCCCGAACACGTCGGTCGCTGCGGCCAGTTCCCGCAGCAGGGCCAGCGTCTCGTCGGTGACCAGGTGCTTGGAGTAGTCGATGCGCAGGTCACCCACCCGCACTACGTACCGTTCCGCGCGGGAGGGGTCCTCGGCGAACAGCTCCCGCAGGTCCGGCCGGGCCAGTGTGTCCGTGCGGTGGTTCTCCAGTTCCGCCCACTCGGGGCGGCGGGTCGGCTCGGGAGTGTCAGGCATGAGCGGGTACCTCCTCGGCGGCCTCGCCCCGCAGGGCGATCTCGTACATCTCGTCGGCGTCGAGGCGCCTGAGCTCCTCGGCGATCAGTTCCGACGTGGGCCGGACCTTCAGCGCCAGCCGGCGCGAGGGCTGGCCCGGCAGGTGCAGCGTGGCCAGCGGCCCCTCGGGACGGTCGATGACGATCTCACCGTCAGCGGTGCCCAGCCGTACGCCCGTGACGACCGGCCCGGCGGTCTCCACCCGCTCGACCTGCACCCTCAGCCGCGCTTCCAGCCAGCGCGCCAGCAGCTCGGCGCTGGGATTGTCGGCCTCGCTCTCCACCGCCGCCGAGGTCACCGTCAGCCGCGCCTGGTCCAGGGCCGCCGCCAGCATCGAGCGCCACGGGGTCAGCCGGGTCCAGGCCAGGTCGGTGTCGCCGGGGGCGTAGGAACGCATCCGGGTCTCGAGGACCTCCAGCGGGTTCTCCACCGCGTACAGGTCGGTGATCCGGCGCTGGGCCAGCGCCCCGAGCGGGTCCTTCGACGGGTTGCCGGGCGCGTCCGCGGGCCACCACACCACCACAGGCGCGTCCGGCAGCAGCAGCGGCAGCACCACCGAGTCGGCGTGCTCGGAGACCTCGCCGTAGGTGCGCAGCACGACCGTCTCGCCGGTGCCGGCCTCCGAGCCGACGCGCACCTCCGCGTCCAACCGGGGATGGGTGCGCTCGCGCGGGGTACGGGCGTGCCGCTTGATGACGACGAGGGTGCGCGAGGGATGCTCGTGCGACGCCTCCTCGGCCGCCTTGATGGAGTCGTAGGCGTTCTCCTCGTCCGTGACGATCACCATCGTCAGGACCATGCCCACGGCCGGGGTGCCGATGGCGCGGCGTCCCTGCACCAGCGCCTTGTTGACCTTGCTTGCCGTGGTGTCGGTCAGGTCGATCTTCATGGCCTGCGCCAGCTCCGTCCGTCTCGTGCGAGCATCTCGTCGGCTTCCGCGGGTCCCCAGCTGCCCGAGGCGTACTGGGCGGGCCTGCCGTGCGAGGCCCAGTACTCCTCGATCGGGTCGAGGATCTTCCACGACTCTTCCACTTCCTGGTGACGGGGGAACAGGTTGGCGTCCCCCAGCAGGACGTCCAGAATGAGCCGTTCGTAGGCCTCCGGACTGGACTCGGTGAACGACTCGCCGTACGCAAAGTCCATCGTCACGTCCCGGATCTCCATCGAGGTCCCCGGCACCTTGGAGCCGAAGCGGACCGTCATGCCCTCGTCCGGCTGGACCCGGATGACGACCGCGTTCTGGCCGAGTTCCTCGGTGGCCGTCGTGTCGAAGGGGGAGTGCGGCGCCCGCTGGAAGACCACCGCGATCTCGGTGACCCGGCGGCCGAGCCGCTTGCCGGTGCGCAGGTAGAAGGGGACGCCCGCCCAGCGGCGGTTGTCGATGCCCAGCTTGATCGCAGCGTAGGTGTCGGTGGTGGAGGACGGGTCGATGCCGTCCTCCTCCAGGTAACCGCACACCTTCGCGCCGCCCTGCCAGGCCGCCGCGTACTGCCCGCGCACGGTGTGCCGCCCCAGGTCCTCGGGCAGCCGCACCGCGCGCAGCACCTTGAGCTTCTCGGTGAGCAGCGAGGTGGCGTCGAAGGAGGCGGGCTCCTCCATCGCGGTGAGCGCCAGCAGCTGGAGCAGGTGGTTCTGGATGACGTCCCGGGCTGCGCCGATCCCGTCGTAGTAACCCGCGCGGCCGCCGATGCCGATGTCCTCGGCCATCGTGATCTGCACGTGGTCCACGAAGGACCGGTTCCAGATCGGCTCGAACATCTGGTTCGCGAAGCGCAGCGCCAGGATGTTCTGGACCGTCTCCTTGCCCAGGTAGTGGTCGATGCGGAAGACCTGCTCCGGGTCGAACACCTCGTGCACGATCGCGTTCAGTTCTTCGGCCGACGTCAGATCGTGCCCGAACGGCTTCTCGATCACCGCGCGCCGCCAGGATCCCCCGGGGGAGTCGGCCAGTCCGTGCTTCTTCAGCTGCTGGACGACCTTCGGGAAGAACTTCGGCGGTACGGAGAGATAGAAGGCGTAGTTGCAGCTGGTGCCCCGAGCGGTGTCCAACTCGTCGACAGCCGAGCGTAGTTGCTTGAACGCCGAATCGTCGTCGAAGTCGCCCGGCACGAACCGCATGCCCTCGGTGAGCTGCTGCCAGACCTCCTCGCGGAAGGGGGTGCGGGCGTGCTCCTTGACGGCGTCGTGCACCACCTGGGCGAAGTCCTGGTCCTCCCAGTCCCGCCGGGCGAAGCCCACCAGCGAGAAGCCCGGCGGCAGCAGACCCCGGTTGGCGAGGTCGTACACGGCCGGCATCAGCTTCCTGCGGGACAGGTCGCCGGTCACCCCGAAGATGACGAGCCCGGACGGCCCGGCGATCCGGGGCAGCCGGCGGTCCCGGGGGTCGCGCAGGGGGTTGGCCCAGCCGGCGGTCGCAACGGGACGGGCCGGGAGGGCTCCCGTGCGGCCCTCGGGCGCGGTCGGGGTGCGCGCGGGATCCTCTCGCGCGCTCTCCGTCGTGTCCGCGTGCTGCTCCTGCCCGGTCACCGGTGTCTCCTCCCGCGGTTCGGTCGTCTCCTCGGTCATTCAGGGTCAACTCCCTCGCTGTTCGGGGACGTCGTCACCGCGTCGAGCAGGTGGGCCGGTCCGTGTGCGGCGCCGTCCTACGGGACCGCGGGTCTCGAGTCGGCGTCGGCGTTCCACGGGACCGCCGGAATTCGTCCCGGGGGCGGCGCGCGCGACCGGGACGGCCCCGTACGGGGTGTCCCCGGACGCCGGGCCTCTCGGCCCTCCCGCCGGTACGGCTTCGGTCACTTTGATCAACCTTTTTCCGGCGGTCGCCACAACCACGCGCGGCGACCGGGGATTCCCGGGCCGGAGTGGCGGCGCCCCCCGGGACGGGCGGGCGAGGCGATGGGTCCTGCGTCACTTCTGAACCCGTACCACGCCGGGGCCTGTCCGCCCTCGATCGCAACGCGGGCGGCCACGGACGGCGGTACGACCCGCCTCCGGTGGACGCGCGGTCGTCGGCGTCGGCGTGCTGGTCTTCACGGACACCTCGATCCCGGTGAAGGACTGCGGTCATGCGTTCAACGGTAAAAGTATGACTTATCTGTGCTGTAGTCCGCGGCGTGGCAGCCCCGTCCGGGCGGGATGTGGCACCCCGCGGTGACACCGTCCCACCCCCTTCTTGCGGACGGCGAGTACCGCGGAACCGTCCCGGCCATGCAGACGAGCGAGCCATGCAGACGAGCGAGCCATGCAGACGAGCGAGGCGGCCGTGCCAACCGCAGAACCGGGGCCGACTGGGGCCTGGGGCCGGCGCGGGCATGCGAAAAGGGGCTCCACGCGCGCGTGGAGCCCCTCTCCCGGCCGGGGAGGACGGGATGTGTGTGTGGGGGAAGGACCGTGCCGGTCAGTGACCGAAGGTGAACCAGTTGACGTTCACGAAGTCGGCGGGCTGGCTGCTGGTGAAGGTCAGGTAGACGTCGTGGGTGCCCGTCACGGCGCTGATGTTCGCCGGGATCGTCCGCCACGACTGCCAGCCGCCCGTGTTGCCGACCGCGAAGCTGCCGACCGGGGCGTTGCTCCGGCTGTCCAGCCGCACCTCGACCAGTCCGCTCACCCCGGAGCCCGCGCCGCTCGCCACCCGCGCGGAGAACTGCCGGGCCGGGTCGGAGCCGAAGTCGACGCCCCTGTAGTGCAGCCAGTCGCCGTTGGCCAGCGCTCCCAGGTTCCGGCCTCCGCCCGTGTCCGAGGTCGGCTCCGTGATCGTGCCGGACTGGGTGTCGTACGACTCGGCCTGGATCGTTCGGTAGGCGTCACGACTGCCGGACGGCGGGGGAGTGGTGCCGCCCCCACCGGAGGTCAGCACCTGGACGTAGTCGACGAGCATCGAGTGGCCGGGCTGGGTGCCGGCGTCCGGGCCGCCGCCGAAGGCGTCCGGGAAGCCGCCGCCCATCGCCACGTTGAGGATGATGAAGTAGCCGTGGTTGGTGGCGTTCGTCCAGGTCGTCGCGTCGACCTGGTTGGCGCGCACGGTGTGGTGGTTGACGCCGTCGAGGTAGAAGCGGATCTCCTCCACGCTGGTCGAGCGGTCCCACTCCATCCGGTACGTATGGAAGCCCGCCTGGCAGGTCGTCCCCTGACAGGTCGTCGAACCGCCGATGCCGCTGGTCTCGTTGCAGGGACCGCCCGGTGAGGTGCCGCAGTGCATGGTGGCGAACACCGTGTTCATACCCTGGGTGTTCTCCATGATGTCCAGCTCGCCGACCGACGGCCAGTTCCAGTAGTTGCCCCGGTAGGGGGAGCCGAGCATCCAGAAGGCCGGCCAGTAGCCCCTGGCCGCGGCGCCGGTCACGTTGGGCACCTGGATGCGGGACTCGACGCGCAGCGTGCCGCCGGCCGGGGGCTGGAAATCGGTGCGGTTGGTCTCGATCCGGCCGGAGGTCCAGTTGCCGGCGGCGTCACGGCGCGGGGTGATGCGGAGGTTGCCGTTGCCGTCGAGCGAGACGTTGTCCGTGCTGGACGTCATGGTCTCGATCTCGCCGGTGCCCCAGTTGGCGGGGCCGCCGGGGTAGCCCTTGCCGGTCGCGTACCGCCAGTCAAACGTGTTGACGCCGCTGCCCGCGGGGCCCTGGAAGTCGTCGAGGAAGACCTGGGTCCAGCCCGACGGGGGAGGCGGCGCGGACGCGCTGGCGGACGGGGTCGCGACGGTGGCCGCGGTCACGGCGAGGCCGAGCGTGGCGGCCACGGCGAGCAGCGCCCGCCGCAGCGGCCGGGTTCTGCGGGAGGCATGGGCGGTACGGGGTATGCCGGAGGTGTCGCTCATGTGGGGAGCCTCTCGGGTACGGATGGGGGATGCGCGGGGCGTGATCGAGAGCTCTTCAATCCCTTGAGAGCGCTCTCACAGTGACGTCAATGTGCTCCACCGCCGGTCGGCCGTCAAGAGGTGTAACCGTGAAAGACCTTGCGTGCCGCGCGAGTTCATCTCATGAAAGGCGTGAATGGGCGCAAGCGTGCCCGTCCTTGACGCCCGGACCCGGCGTCCGGTCGGGATCCGGGCGCCGCGCCCTGTCCCGCCACTCGGCCGCACCGGCACGCCCTCCCGGGAAGTGGTCCGGCCCGCCAACGGAGACGCCGGCCACACGTCCGATGGGGCGCACGCGGTGCCGTCGGCGGACGCATGAGCGACTTCCCCGTGCGGCGGCGGACCGGAACGGCATGACGGCACCCGCCGTCTCGGACGTCCAGACCTTCGCAGGTCCCCTCGGTGGTGCCGCCTCCGCCCCCTCCTCGTGCGGACCGAACCGGTCGTGCGCGCGACGCCGGGACGCCGGTTCCACCCGGCGTGGCGTCCGGCATGGACGGCGTGGCGGGGAGGAGGAGCATGCGGACCACGGTCGCGTCGATCAGTACGGCCAGGGTGCGCCCGAGGCCGATGGGGAGAACGAGGGGGAATCCGCCCGTCATGAAGGCGCGGAAGACGACGGCGAGCAGTGGCGGGGCACGGAGTGCACCGGCCGCGCGGGGATCGGGACCGACACGGTCGAGGCCGTCGCGAACGCCGCCCGGGGCCGTTCGCAGCAGCGGTACGGCCGCGGCGGTGGCGCGCAGCCGTCCCCCGCTTGCTCAGCCGGCCGTCGCCCCCCGCGGCACGTCCCGGAGGTCGCCGCGCTGCGGGACCGGGACGTCGAGTCGGGCCGCTGCCGGCCGCTGGGCCTGATGCCCGGGGAGGCCCGCACGGTGGTTGCCACCGTCATCGGCGGCGCCGCCTCCGCCGCCCGGAAGACTTCACGCCCGTCACGTGGAAAGGCCCGCTGGAGGAGCCCGTGAACAGTGCGGGAGCGGCCAGGGCGGTGTCCACGGCGTGGGGAACGCCGCGTGCCGGTGGGGGACAGGACTGGGCGAGGGCCACATCGCAGGGACACGGCCGATCCCGGGCACTCGCGGATGGCGGGCTCACGGAGGGCGGGTACCTCGCGGACCGTGGGGACATGAGCGGCTCCTCGGAGCGGGGGCCGTTCCAGTTCGCGCGTGGCAGGGAGCCGGTCCTCACCGGCGCCAGGGATATCGGGGATGATCCGGAGGCGAAGTAGGTGAGCGACGGGGCGGCGGAAGGGGCGCGGACGTGAGGCTGACGATTCTGGGCGGCGGAGGATTCCGCGTGCCGCTGGTGTACGGGGCGCTCCTCGGGGACCGTGCCGAGGGCCGGGTGACCCGGGTCGTCCTGCACGACCTGGACGAGCGGCGACTGCGTGCGATCGCCCGGGTCCTGGCCGAACAGGCCGCCGCGGTGCCCGACGCGCCCACGGTGACCGCCACCACGGATCTGGACGAGGCGCTGCGCGGCGCGGACTTCGTCTTCTCCGCGATCCGGGTCGGTGGCCTCGAGGGCCGGGCGCAGGACGAGCGCGTCGCCCTCGCCGAAGGCGTCCTCGGTCAGGAGACGGTCGGCGCGGGCGGCATCGCCTACGGTCTGCGCACTGTCCCCGTCGCCGTCGGCATCGCCCGGCGCGTGGCCCGCCTCGCCCCCGACGCGTGGGTCATCAACTTCACCAACCCCGCGGGACTGGTCACCGAGGCCATGTCCCGCCACCTCGGCGACCGGGTGATCGGCATCTGCGACTCACCGGTCGGCCTCGGCCGGCGCATCGCCCGGGTGCTCGGCGCGGACCCGAAGCAGGCGTGGATCGACTACGTCGGTCTCAACCACCTCGGCTGGGTGCGCGGCCTGCGCGTCACCGGCCGCGACCGGCTGCCGGACCTGCTCGCCGACCCCGACCTGCTCGGCTCCTTCGAGGAGGGAAGGCTCTTCGGCGCGGACTGGCTGCGCTCCCTGGGCGCGGTCCCCAATGAGTACCTGCACTACTACTACTTCAACCGCGAGACCGTGACGGCCTACCGGCAGGCCGAGCGGACCCGAGGGGCCTTCCTGCTCGACCAGCAGTCCCGGTTCTACGCCGGGACGGGTGACCCGGACACCTCCGCCCTGGAGTCGTGGGAACGGACCCGGGCGGAGCGTGAGGCCACCTACATGGCCGAGAACCGCGAAACGGCCGGCGCCGGCGACCGCGAGGAGGACGACCTGTCCGGCGGCTACGAGAAGGTGGCCCTCGCCCTGATGCGGGGCATCGCCCGGGACGAGCGGACCACGCTGATCCTCAACGTCCGCAACCGGCACACGCTCGGGGCGCTGGACGCGGAGGCGGTGATCGAAGTGCCCTGCCTGGTGGACGCGAGCGGGGCGCATCCCGTCTCCGTGGATCCGCTGCCGGACCACGCCACCGGACTGGTCTGCGCGGTCAAGGCCGTCGAACGCGAGGTGCTGTCCGCCGCGGAATCGGGATCCCGTGCGACCGCGGTCAAGGCGTTCGCGCTGCATCCGCTGGTCGACTCGGTGAACGTCGCCCGCCGGCTGGTGGACGGCTACACCGCCGTGCACCCCGGTTTGGCGTATCTGCTGTAGCAGCGCCTGCGGAGCCGACCTGCTTCGGGTCGGCCGGTCGCCCCCCGTGACAGCGGCCGACCGACCCGAGCCCCCCGTTCTCTCCCCCGTGCTTCCCCCGTTCCCCCCGCTCCCGCCGTGCTTCCCGTGGCGGGTCCCCCGTTACCTACACCCCTTAAGAGCGCCTGACCCGCTCCCTGATACACCTCTGGCAGAAATACTTTTCCCGCAGCACAGAACGGGTTCCGGTGGGAACGCCTTCCGCGGAGCCGGTCGAGCACGCCGGCCCTGCCGCTCCGGTGTCCTGACGGGGCGCTGCCCCCTGCCGGCGTCTGCGGTTGCTCAGTCGAAGACGTCCCAGAGGTCCAGCCGGGGCCTGCCTCGTCGCCGGGGCGGGACCGAACGGCACCCACAGCGCGATCCCGATCACCGGCCAGGCGACAGCGTCGCCCTACGACCGGATCAGCCCGCCGTCCACCAGGTACAGGGCACCGAAGACCACCACCCACTTCGCTGTCATCCGCCGGAATCCGCTGCCCTGCCGGTACAGGACCTGTCGCTTCCCCGTCATCGCCATGCCCGCACGCTGTCCGCCGCCCGGCCGCGCACCGTGGGCGCCTTCGCCGACGCGGGGCGGACGGAGCCACCGGCGCCACGGTGGGCTTTCTGCGCCTCGCCGCCGAGACCCCGCTTCGGGAGGGCGTCAGCGGTGACGCGGAAACGGTCGTCGGGGTGCTCGGCCACCGGCCTCACGCGCCGGGCCGGCAGGCGGTGGACGGGATGAGCCCGTGTCGAGGACGTGGTGGAGCTCATCCCCGTCCCCGTCCCACCGTCCGGTGCCGCTTCGCGTACGACCAGGTCACCGCGGTCATCAGAGCCGGGACGGCGAACAGCGGGGCGAAGGCGAACGCCCAGACGGTCTGTGCCGTACCGCTCGACATGTACGTCCGGCTCTCGACGCTGAGGGCGACCACGAGTTGCCACACCGCCACCAGAACCAGGACGCCCGAGGCGGTCCAGGCCAGCGGGGCGAGAACCGTGGGGCGCAGTGGCCTCCACCGGTCGCTGACGAGCAGCAGCGGAAACAGAGCGGCCAACTCGGTGAGGACGGACAGACCGACGACGTACGCGATGCCCCAGCCCGGGATGTCGAAGACATCGCGCAGTACCCGGTCGCTGTAGCCCACGGGCACACCGGATGCCATGGCGATGCGCCAGAAAACGGACGGGACGGCGCACAGCGCGACGGCGTGGGCGGCGCGGCGGGCCCACACAGGCGCCGGCGCGATGGCGGGCAGAGGGGTGGTCGCTGTCGTCATGATGGTCATGCTGGTCCTGGACGCGGCGGCCACGCCTCGTCCGCCGCGGCGGACCGTATCCGCCGTGCGGATGAGGGCGTACCCCCTCAGGGAGGACCTGAGGAGGGCTCAGCCGCGTCGCGTGCCAAGTCGTCCGGCCGTCCGGCGAGCGAGGACGTCGCGACCGGTCCGCTGAACGTCGCGGTCACAGCATCAGGCGGGCGCCCCGGCCGCCGCGTCCGCGGCCTCGGCGCCGGCCGGCCGCGTACCGGGGGCCGTCATCGGTTCGGCAACCGCCACCGGTCCGGCGAGCGGCCGGGGTTCCGTGGCCGACAGCGGTTCACCGACCGGTCTCCGGGCGGGCGGTGCCGCCGCAGCCGGTACGGCGCCCAGTGCGGGGGCCGGCAGCCCCGGCCCCCGCTGCGGCAGCGACAGGGGGCGCAGCGGGCGTGGCCCGGACACCACCGTGTAGTCCTGCCCCAGGAACGGCGGAACCACCTCGCCCGGGTCCTCGCCCAATGCCAACTGCACAGCCAGCCAAGGTGCGTTGACTCCGCACAGCGACAGCTGGTGCAGCCCGCCGGCCGGGCGGGTGTTGACGTCCATCAGGACGGGCTGCTCGCCGAACATCCGGAACTGGATGTTGGAGAGATGGTGCAGGCCGAAGCCCTCCGCGATCCGTCGCGCCGGCTCCAGCCACCGCTCGTCCAGCGTGAAGCCCCGGCGGCGGCCGTTCTTGGTGCGGCCGATCGCCATCCGGACCCGGTCGTCGGTACCGGTCAGGCAGTCCACCGACACCTCCGGCTGCTCGAGGCGCGGCATCACCAGCCAGTCCACCGGCTCCCCGGTCTGCCGCAGCGCGTCCAGCACCAGATCGAGCGGCACGTAGGGGCTGGGGAAGCCGTCGAGCTGGGCCAGCGAGAACGGGGAGCGTGTGATCACACGGAAGCCCACCCCGCCCGCTCCCGACGCCGGCTTGAAGCAGGCCCGGTGCCCCCGGCTCTCCAACTCTTGGACAGCCGACACGAGTTCGTCCGGGGAGCGGACCCGCCACCATGGCGGCACCGGCACGCCGATCGTCTGCACGGCCTCGTAGGCGATCACCTTGTCCTGGAACACCGCCACCGCCTCGGGCGGCGGCGCCAGCAGTGCGGTGCCGGCCGCCTCGAACTCGGCCCGGTGGGCCACGACCGCCGCCTGGTGCAGCCGGGGCACGAACACGTCGATGCCCCGGCGCCTGCACTGGGCGAGCGCGTACTCGACGTACGCGGCCGGGGACAGGCCTTCCGGTTCGAGGTCGGCGGTGTCGGCGGCGGCCAGCACGGGCGAGTCGGGGTCGCCGTGGGTGGCGTGGATCTCGACGGCCCGGTCGCTGGGATTTCTCCGCAGCTGATCCATGAAGAACACGTTCTCCGCGTACGTGCGGTTGAGCCAGACGCGTACGCAAGAGACCATGCAGGCCGCCTTTCCACGGTTCGCGGGCAGGGCTCGGCGGCCCGTGCCCGGGCAGACGTATGGAGGGTCACCGAACCGCCCCGTGCGAGGGCCCCATGGCGGTGGTGTCGCGCAGATCATACGGCTTCGGACGGGACTTCCGTGCAACGCGCGTGTTACGGCTCCTTCCGGTCGTCACCGCCCCGGCGCCATCCGGCTCACCGGGGGAAAAGCCGTCCTTGTCCCGACGGCGCGGATGTGATCTCGTGGAGTCCCGTACGTGCTTCAGGGGGGCGACGAGTGACGTCTACGGCCGGTGGCGGCGGCGCGCAGCTGTGGGCCATCAGCGATCTGCACATCGGCTACGCCGAGAACCGCGCCCTGGTCGAACGGATGCACCCCGAGTCGGACGACGACTGGCTGCTCGTCGCCGGGGACGTCTCGGAGACCGTGGAGGACATCCGCTGGGCCCTGAAGACCCTCGCGGGCCGATTCGCCAAGGTCGTCTGGGCGCCCGGCAACCACGAACTGTGGACGCACCCGAAGGACACGGTCACGCTGCGCGGCGTCGCCCGCTACGAGCACCTGGTCGAACAGTGCCGTGAACTCGGCGTGCTCACACCGGAGGACCCCTACCCGGTCTGGGACGGCCCGGGCGGCCCGGTGGCCGTCGCCCCGCTGTTCCTGCTGTACGACTACTCGTTCCTGCCGGCCGGCTGCGCCACCAAGGACGAGGGGCTGGCCTACGGGTACGGCACCGGTGTGGTGTGCACCGACGAGCAGCTGCTGCACCCCGATCCGTACCCGAGCCGGGAGGCCTGGTGCCGGGCGCGGGTCGAGCACACCGAACGCCGGCTCGCCGCCCTGCCGGACGGGCTGCCCGTGGTCCTCGTCAACCACTATCCCCTGCACCGCCATCCGACGGACGTCCTGTGGTACCCGGAGTTCGCCATGTGGTGCGGCACGACACTGACCGCCGACTGGCACCGGCGGTACCCCGTCCACACGATGGTCTACGGGCACCTCCACATCCCGCGCACCACCCGACAGGACGGGGTCCTCTTCGAGGAGGTGTCCGTGGGCTACCCGAGGGAGTGGCGCAAGCGGGAGCGGCCGCCCGGACGGCTGCGCCGGATCGTGCCCGGGGAGGACGGAAACCGGTGATCGAGGAACTGCTGCCCGAGACGGTGGTCGCGGTGGAGGCGTACGGCACCGAGGGCGCCGACGCCCCGCTGTACCCCGAGGAGGAGGCGCTGATGGCCAAGGCCGTCGACAAGCGCCGCCGGGAGTTCGCCGCGGTACGCTCCTGCGCCCGGCGGGCGATGGAGAAGCTGGGTGTGCCGGCGCGGCCGGTGCTGCCCGGGGAGCGCGGGGCGCCGGGCTGGCCGGCCGGGCTCACCGGCAGCATGACCCACTGCGACGGCTACTGCGCCGCCGCGCTGGTCCGTGCCGTCGACCTGGCCTCCCTCGGGATCGACGCGGAGATCCACGGTCCACTGCCCGAGGGCGTGCTGTCCGCGATCGCGCTGCCTGCCGAGGCGCAGCGGCTCGCCCGACTGGCCGCGCTGCGGCCCGAGGTGCACTGGGACCGGCTGTTGTTCAGCGCCAAGGAGTCCGTCTACAAGGCGTGGTTCCCCCTCACCGGCCGGTGGCTGGACTTCACCGAGGCCGACATCGAACTCCTCCCCGGCCCCGGCGACCTGCCCCAGGGCACCTTCCGGGCCGCCCTCCTGGTCCCGGGCCCCCAGGTGGGCACGCGCCGCGTCGAGCACTTCGAGGGCCGCTGGACCGCGGCGCGGGGCCTGGTGACGACGGCGGTGGCGGTGCCGCACGGCTGAACCGCGGGGCGGGAGCGGGCCGGTCGGCGCCGGCCGGCGCGCCGAGCCGGTGAGTGCGGCCCCCGGGCACCGCTCGGGCGGCGGTCGCCGAGGGGGCGGCGTCGGCACGCACGGCGGCCGTGCGCCCCGCGATCGCCGCGCGGTGGCTGCTCCTTCGCCGGCCGTGGCCGGTGCGGCCCGCCCGGCTCGGTCACGGCTCCGGGCACCACGCGCGCAGCATGCCGAAGAACTCCGCCTCGTTGCCGCTCAGTCCCGCCCGTTCCAGTGCCGCCTCCGCCTCCGCGAGCACCGCGGGCGGCACCAGCGGGGGGCGGGGCCGGTCCGGGGAACCGGTCTCCGTGTCGAAGGCGGCGCGGACCGTGTGCAGCAGGCGCAGATAGGCCTGGACGGCGGTGCGCTCGCGGTCGGTCAGTACGGCGGTATGCATCGCTCGGCTCTCCCCGTGATCCGTGGTCGACGGCCTCACGTCCCGCGCTGGACGGGACGCACCTCCAGCTTGCCGTCCGCCACTGACAATCGGGCGGCGCCGCACGGCGGTTCGCCCACCCGGGGCAGAGGTCCCCGAGACGGGCACGCACCGACGGATACGCACCTCACGGCTCGCACGCCGGGGAGCGGGGCGTGGCCGTGCCCCTCAGCCCTGGGGCCCCAGGTACCCGAGCGACGCCTCGATCCGGCCCGCCAGGTGGTCGCGCTGCACCGGTCCCCGCAGCGACGAGCCCGCCAGCCAGGTGCGGCACTTGCTGGCGAGCAGCAGGCCGAAGGCCTCCGCCTCCTTCTCGTCCGCGAGATCGAAGCGGGTGCGGGCGGCGACCTTCAGCACCGTCGCCCGCAGGGCCTCCTCGTCGGTGTCCCCGCCGAGCAGTCGGGTCGCCACCTCGGCGCCCTGGACGTGGTGGCCACAGTGTCCGGCCTTCATGTGCCACAGTTCGTGCCCCAGGATCACCAACTGGTGGTCCGGGGCGGTGCGTTCCTCGACCACCACGAGGTCCCGGTCGGCCATGTCGAGCCACAGGCCGCTGGCGGTACCGGGTGGGAAGGCCGCTGTGCGGAAGAGCACCGGTCGCCCGCGCCGTCTGCTCATCCCGTCGCACAGGGCCGCGTACAGATCGGCGGGCCGTGCCGGGACGGGAAGTGTCAGCTCCGCGACCAACTCGCCGCACAAGCGGCGCATTTCCCTACCGATGCCCACGCTTCTCCCCAGGTCAGGACTCGGGCCGCTTGACGCTCTCCAGGAGCATGTCCAGCCATTCCGCGACCTTGTCGCGGTGCTGGTCGGTGGGCAGTTGCGCGGCCCGCCAGGCGATGCCGCGCACGCCGTGGTCCTGGAGCAGCCGTTCCAGCGGGTCGTCGGCCGCCGCAGCGGCGGCCCGCTCGCGGTCCGCGAGCCGCTGGAGCAGTTCCTGCTCGGTGTGCTGGAGGGCGCTCGCCAGTGCCTCGGGGTCCTCGGCCGTGAGGAAACCGGCGTGCACCCGGAAGAACCGCTGGATGGCGTCGCAGTGCTCCATGGTGGGTCGCCGGTCGCCGTTGATCAGCGCCCCGGCCTGCTGCCGGGACATGCCCGCGCCGTCGGCGATCTCCTGCTGGGTGTACTTGCGGCCGTTCGGCTTGAGTCGGGTGCGGCGCAGCAGGTCGAGCCGCTGCACGAACCGCGCCTGCACATCGGGCTCGCCCGCGGGCCGACCGCTCAGCAGCACCCGGACCACGGGTTCCGGGACGCCGGAGGCCACGGACAGCCGGCCGACGTCGAAGACCTCCGCCTGCGGTACGCCGAGCCGGTCGGCGAGTGCGGTGACGCGGGCGACGACGGCCGGCAGCGCGGTCGTCGGCGCGGTGCCCGGACCCTCGAAGCCACCCGTCACCGACAGATCTCCTACGTCTCTCACAGGCCTCTCACAGCGGGTCGCCGTGAACTTCACGGAGACTAGCCGCTGCCGTGAACCCGCATCCAGGTCTCGCCACAACTGTGGCCAATTTCAGCCGTCAACAGACGAGGAATGCCACGATAGTTGACACGCGTTGCGCAGGGCAGCAGGATCGGGGCGCCGCGTCAGGGCCGCACAGGCAAGAGGGGTGACCTCCCGATGGCACATCAGGCAGGAGGGCAGCGGCCGGCACCGCGGCCCGCCCCCGCATCTCCCGAGGCCCAGGCCTATCTGGAGGACTACACCGCGTTCCTCGAGTCCGTTCCCTTCCCCTCCCTGGTGATCGACCACCGCTGGGACGTGCTGCTGACCAACAGTGCTTTCCGGACACTTTTCCGGGAGGCCGGCCCGCACCCGACGGCCATGCCCGCCGACAACTTCCTGCGCTTCGTGCTCTTCCACCCGGACGCCGCCACGGTGCTCGGCGACCACGAGGCGAGCTGGTGCCTGCCGATGCTGGCCCACTTCGCCAAGACCGTCGAGCGGTACGGCCACGACCACGGGCTCCAGGCCATCCGCCGCGACATCGCACAGGACCCCATCATGGAGGCCGCTTACCGGCACGGCCTGCCGCACTGGCTTCGGGTCGTCGGCGAGGAGGCCGCCGAACACGACGGCGCGGTACGCCCGTTGCTGCATCCCGACCCGCGCTGGGGCGCCACCGACTGCCGCATCGTCGTGGAGGCACCCCGGACCCTCGAGGACATGGGCTGCACCCGGGTGACGCTGGTCCTGCGCGAGACGCAGCGCGCCCCGTCCGGGGCCCGCAGGTCACGCCGCACCGCCTCCCACCTCAGGGTCGTCCCGGTCGCCGACTGACCGGCCCCGCCCCGCGCCGACCGGCCTTGTCCGCCGTCTTCCCCGCGTGAGTGCCGTGTGACATAGTACTGGCGTGAGCGAGCCGCTGACCTGCGATGTCGTCGTGGTGGGCGCCGGGATGGTGGGCGCCGCGTGCGCCCTGTACGCGGCCCGGTCGGGCCTGGACGTGATCGTGGTGGACCGTGGCCCGGTGGCTGGCGGCACGACCGGCGCGGGCGAGGGCAACCTCCTCGTCTCCGACAAGGCACCCGGCCCCGAACTCGAACTGGCGCTGCTGTCCCTGCACCTGTGGAGCGAGCTCGCCGACGAGCACGGCACGGCGGCCGAGTACGAACCCAAGGGCGGTCTCGTCGTCGCCGGGACACCCCGGGCGCTCGACGCGCTGGAGCAGTTCGCCGCAGGGCAGCGGGTCGCCGGGGTGGAGGCCGCGCCCGTCCCCGCCGACGGGCTCCGTGACCTGGAACCGCACCTGGCACCCGGACTCGCGGGCGGCGTCCACTACCCGCAGGACGCACAGGTGATGCCCGCCCTGGCCGCCGCCCACCTCCTGCGTGCCTCCGGTGCCCGGCTGTTCACCGGCCGGGAGGTGACCCGGGTCCTGTGCACCGCCGACGGCACGGTGCGCGGGGTGCGCACCGACCGGGGTGACCTGCACGCCCCGGCGGTCGTGAACGCCGCAGGCGCCTGGGGCGCCGAACTCGCCGCCCGGGCGGGGGTGTTCCTGCCCGTCCTGCCCAGACGCGGCTTCGTCCTGGTCACCGAGCCCCTGCCGCCCCGCATCCGTCACAAGGTGTACGCCGCCGGCTACGTGGCCGACGTCGCCGGCGACTCGGCGGCGCTCCGGACGTCCCCGGTGGTGGAGGGCACGGCCGCGGGGCCGGTGCTGATCGGCGCCAGCCGCGAGCGGGTCGGCTTCGACCGGTCCCTCTCGCTGGCGGCGGTGGGGGCCCTGGCTGCCGGAGCGACCCGACTGTTCCCTTTCCTGACCGGCGTGCGGGCGCTGCGGACGTACGCGGGATTCCGGCCGTACCTGCCCGACCACCTGCCCGCGGTCGGCCCCGACCCCCGCGCGCCCGGGCTGTTCCACGCCTGCGGGCACGAGGGCGCGGGCATCGGGCTGGCCACCGGCACCGGGCACCTGATCGCCCAGGCGCTGACCGGGCAGCCACCGGACCTCGACCTCGCACCCTTCCGGCCCGACCGCTTCTCCGAGGAGGCCGAGCAGTGAATCCACTTCTCCGAGGAGGCCGAGCAGTGAATCCACCGCAGTCCACGGGGACGGGCGGCGACGGCGCCTTCACGGTCACGTTCGACGGGCGGCCCGTGGCGGCGCTGCCCGGCCGGACGGTCGCCGCGGTGCTGTGGTCCGCGGGCATCACCTCCTGGCGCTCCACCCGGGGCGAGGAACGCCCGCGCGGTGTCTTCTGCGGGATCGGCGTGTGCTTCGACTGCCTGGTCACCGTCAACGACCGCCCCAACCTGCGCGCCTGTCTGATCACCGTCCGGCCGGGCGACGCGATCCGCTCCCAGGAAGGGACGGGACATGCGCACTGATCTCGCGGTGATCGGCGCGGGACCGGCGGGACTCGCCACGTCGCTTGCGGCGGCCGCCCGCGGCGTACGGGTCGCGCTGATCGACGCGGCGCCGGCGGCCGGCGGGCAGATCCACCGGCAGCCCCCGGCCGGGGCAGGGGTGCGGCGCCCCGGCGATCGCGCCTGGCGGCGGCTCCGGGACGGACTGGCGAGCAGTTCGGTGCGCATGCTGACGGATCATCAGGTCTGGTGCGTGGAGCGGACACCGGACGGCTTCACCGTCCACGCGCTGTGCGGCGCGGAGCGGGAGGACCCCGCCGAGGTGCATGCCACGGCCGTGCTCCTCGCCACCGGTGGTCACGAGACCGTACTGCCCTTTCCCGGCTGGACCCTCCCCGGCGTCGTCACGGCAGGTGGCGCGCAGGCCATGCTCAAGGGCTCGCTCGTGGTGCCGGGGCGCACGGCCGTGGTCGCCGGAACCGGGCCGCTGCTGCTGTCGGTGGCGACGGGGTTCGCCGGGGCGGGCGTGCGGGTCATCGCGCTCGTCGAGTCCGCGGACCCCAAACGTCTCGTGCGCTACGGCGGTCCGCTCGCCGTGAAGCTGCCCGAGGGCGCCGGCCACGCCGCCCGGCTGCTGCGCCACCGCGTCCCCTTCCTCGCCCGGCACACCATCGTCCGCGCCCACGGCGCCGACCGCCTCACCGGCGTCACCGTCGCCGCGCTCGACCCGCACGGCCGGGTCCGGGCCGGCACCGAGCGCCACCTGCACTGCGACACCCTGGCCGTCGGCCACGGCATGCTGCCGCACACCGACCTCGCCGAGGGCCTCGGCTGCCGCCTCGACGGGCTCACCGTGGCCGTCGACGCGGAACAGCGCACCGACGTGCCAGGGGTCTGGGCGGCCGGCGAGACCACGGGCATCGGCGGCGCGTCCCTCGCCCTCGCCGAGGGACACATCGCCGGCCGCTCGATCGCCGCCCGGCTGCGGGGCACCGCACCCGACCCGCGGGAGTGGGCGCCGGCCGCCGGGGTCCGGGCGAGGATGCGGAGGTTCGCCGCGGCCCTGGACGCCGTGCACGCCCCGCCCGCCCGCTGGGCCGACCGGGTCACCGACGACACCGTGGTCTGCCGCTGCGAGGAGGTCCACGCCGGTGCCGTGCGCGCAGCGGTGGCGGAACTCGGCGCGGGCGACCTGCGCACGGTGAAGCTGCTGACCCGGGCCGGCATGGGCTGGTGCCAGGGCCGGATGTGCGCACCGGCGGTCGCGGGTGTCGCCGGGTGCGAACTCACCCCGTCCCGACGTCCGTTCGCCTGCCCCGTACCGCTGGGCGTGCTCGCCCGCCGGCACCGCGACCCTGCCGGACCGCACAGCCCCGAGAGCGCTCCCGCAGGCCCGGCCGCGACGGAAAGCCGCTGTCCGGGCCGGGACCCGGCCGGGGGCGGACATTCGGCCGCCGACTCGGCGGGCGTTCCCCCGGGACCCGGCCCGGCCGAGAGAGACCCGGCATGCTCCCGACGTACCGAGGAAGGACCCTCATGACCGAGCACCGCCCTTGGCGCGGCGTACTCGTCGCCACCGCGCTGCCGCTGGACGACGACCTCGGCGTCGACTACGACCGCTACGCCGAGCACTGCGCCTGGCTGGTGGACAACGGTTGCGACGGCGTCGTCCCCAACGGTTCCCTGGGCGAGTACCAGGCGCTCACCCCGGAGGAGCGCGCCGGAGTCGTCGAGACGGCCGTCGCCGCGGTCGGCGGGGAGCGCGTCATGCCCGGTGTCGCCGCCTACGGCAGCGCCGAGGCCCGCCGCTGGACCGAACAGGCGGCCGAGGCCGGATGCCGGGCGGTGATGCTGCTGCCGCCCAACGCCTACCGCGCCGACGAGCGCTCCATCCTCGCCCACTACGCCGAGGCCGCCCGCGCAGGGCTCCCCGTCGTCGCCTACAACAACCCGATCGACACCAAGGTCGATCTCGTGCCCGAACTGCTCGTCCGGCTCCACGGCGAGGGACACATCCACGCCGTGAAGGAGTTCTCCGGGGACGTCCGCCGGGCGTACCGCATCGCCGAACTCGCTCCCGAGCTGGACCTGTTGATCGGCGCGGACGACGTCGCGCTGGAACTCGCCGTCGCCGGGGCCAGGGGCTGGGTGGCCGGTTGCGCGAACGCCCTGCCCCAGGTCTGCGTGGAGCTGTACCGCGCGGCCGCCGCCGGTGACCTCGGCGCCGCCCTGCCGCTGTACCGGCGGCTGCATCCGCTGCTGCGCTGGGACTCGCGGGTGGAGTTCGTCCAGGCGATCAAGCTCTCGATGGACCTCGCCGGCCGGTACGGCGGCCCCTGCCGCCCACCCCGGACGCCCCTGGAGCCCGGACAGGAAGAGGCCGTCCGCACGGCCACCGAGAAGGCCCTGGCGGCCGGATCCGCGTAGGGAGGCGATCATGCGCAGCAAGCTCGTCCTGCACGCCGTCGACTCGCACACCGAGGGCATGCCGACCCGCGTGATCACCGGCGGCATCGGCACCCTCCCCGGTGCGACCATGAACGAGCGGCGGCTGTACTTCCGCGAACAGCGCGACGACATCAGGAAGTTGCTGATGAACGAGCCACGCGGGCACGCCGCGATGAGCGGGGCGGTCCTGCAGCCGCCGACCCGGCCCGACTGCGACTGGGGCGTCGTCTACATCGAGGTCTCCGGCTGTCTGCCGATGTGCGGTCACGGCACGATCGGCGTGGCGACGGTCCTGGTGGAGACTGGCATGGTGGAGGTCACCGAGCCTGTCACGACCATCCGGCTGGACACCCCCGCCGGGGTCGTCGTCGCGGAGGTGGCGGTGCGGGACGGTGCCGCGAAGGCCGTGACCCTGCGCAACGTCCCGTCGTTCGCCGTCGCCCTCGACCGTGAGGCCACCCTGGCCGACGGGCGGACCGTGACGTACGACCTTGCCTTCGGCGGCAACTTCTACGCGATCCTGCCGCTGGGCCGGCTCGGCCTGCCCTTCGACCGGTCGCGCAAGGGCGAGATCCTGGCGGCGGCGCTGTCGCTGATGCACGCCGTCAACTCCGCACAGGAACCCGTGCATCCGGAGGATCCGACGATCCGCGGCTGCCACCACGTCTACCTGGCCGGCCCCGGGTCCACCGCCCGTCACTCGCGGCACGCCATGGCCATCCACCCCGGCTGGTTCGACCGCTCGCCCTGCGGCACCGGGACCAGCGCCCGCATGGCCCAGCTCCACGCGCGTGGTGAGCTGCCCCTGGACACGGAGTTCGTGAACGAGTCCTTCATCGGCACCCGGTTCACCGGGAGACTGCTCGGTACGACCGTGGTCGCCGGCCGGCCGGCCGTGGAGCCCGCGGTCACGGGCCGGGCGTGGATCACCGGGACGGCGCAGTACCTGCTGGACCCGGAGGACCCGTTCCCGGCCGGGTTCGTGCTGTGAACGCCGTGGACAATGGTTCGTGGACGAGAGGAAGACGACGATCACCATGACCCCGCAGCCCGGTCCCGCCCTGCCCGACCTCGGCGGTCGCGCCCCCAGTTACCGTGAGCGGGTCGCGGACGCGCTCCGGGCCGCGCTGATCGCCGGGGAACTGCGCCCGGGGCAGGTGTACTCGGCCCCCGCGCTCGCCGCCCGCTTCGGCGTCTCCGCCACCCCGGTGCGCGAGGCCATGCTCGACCTCGCCAAGGAGGGATTGGTCGACACCGTGCCCAACAAGGGGTTCCGCGTCACCGCCGTCTCCGACCGGCAGCTCGACGAGTACACCCACGTCCGTGCCTTGATCGAGATCCCGACGACCACGGAACTGGCCGCCACCGCGGACCCGGTGGCCCTTGAGGCGCTGCGCCCGGTCGCCGAGGAGATCGTCGCCTCCGCCCGCGGCGGTGACCTCATCGCGTACGTCGGGGCCGACCTGCGCTTCCACCTCGGGCTGCTGGCGCTCGCCGGCAACGGCCACCTCGTGGAGGTCGTCCGGGACCTGCGGCGGCGCTCCCGGCTGTACGGGCTGACCGCACTGGTGGCGCAGGGACGGCTGGAGGCGTCGGCCGAGGAGCACCTGGAGATCCTGGACGCGCTGCTCGCGCGGGACACGGACGCCGTGCGGGCCGCGATGACGCGCCACCTGGGCCATGTCCGGGGTCTGTGGGCCGCCCCCTGACGGCGGCCCCTCGCCATCGTCCGCGCCCACCGCAGGCCCGGTGCGCGAGGGCCGGCAGGTCACCTCCCGTACCGACGGCCTTCACACGGTCGCCATCGCACCCTTCCCCCGTGTCCGGTCACCCTGGAACACTCCTTGAGCGCGCGCACCGTCCCCGGCCGGCAGCACCCTCACGGCGAGAGGTCCCTCACCCATGCCCCAAGCTCCGGACGTCAACCGGCGGCGTTTCCTCCAGATCGCGGGTGCCACCGCGGCGTTCAGCGCCCTGTCGGCCGGCATCGAGCGTGCCGCCGCGCTGCCCGCCCACACCCGCACGGGATCGATCGAGGACGTGGAGCACATCGTCGTCCTGATGCAGGAGAACCGTTCGTTCGACCACTACTTCGGCCGGCTCCGAGGGGTCCGCGGCTTCGGCGACCCGCACCCGGTGAGCCTGGGCAACGGCAGGTCGGTGTGGCACCAGGCGGACGGCACCAGGGAGGTGCTGCCCTTCCGCCCGGACGCCGACGACCTCGGCATGCGGTTCCTCGAGGGGTTGCCGCACGGCTGGTCCGACGGACAGGCCGCGTACCACGACGGCAGGTACGACCGGTGGCTGCCCGCCAAGGGCACCACGACCATGGCCTATCTGACCCGCGAGGACATCCCCTTCCACTACGCGCTTACCGACGCGTTCACCGTCTGCGACGCCTACCACTGCTCGTTCATCGGTTCCACCGACCCCAATCGCTACTACATGTGGTCGGGCCACACCGGCAACGACGGCAAGGGCGGTGGCCCCGTCCTCGGCAACGACGAGCTCGGTTACGACTGGACGACGTACCCCGAGCGACTGGAGCGGGCCGGGATCTCGTGGAAGGTCTACCAGGACATCGGCGACGGCCTGGACGCGGCCGGGCACTGGGGCTGGATCGAGGACCCCTACCGGGGGAACTACGGCGACAACTCCCTGCTCTACTTCAACCGTTACCGCGACGCCCGGCCCGGCGACCCGCTGTACGACAAGGCCCGCACCGGTACCGACGTCAAGAACGGCGACGGATATTTCGACGAGCTCCGGGCGGACGTGCGGGCCGGCCGGCTGCCGCAGATCTCCTGGATCACCGCGCCCGAGGCCTTCTCCGAGCACTCCAACTGGCCCTCGAACTACGGCGCCTGGTACATCGCGCAGGTCCTCGACGCGCTCACCTCGAACCCCGAGGTGTGGGCGAGGACCGCCCTGTTCATCACCTACGACGAGAACGACGGCTTCTTCGACCACGTCGTGCCGCCACTGCCGCCCCGGTCGCCCGAGCGGGGGCGGTCCACGGCCGACGTGTCCCTCGACGTGTTCGAAGGCAGCGGCACCCACGTCGCCGGGTACTACGGGCTCGGGCCCCGGGTGCCCATGCTGGTCGTCTCGCCCTGGAGCAAGGGCGGATACGTGTGCTCGGAGACCTTCGACCACACCTCGATCCTGCGGTTCATGGAGCGGCGCTTCGGCGTGCGGGAGCCACACATCTCACCGTGGCGCCGGGCCGTCTGCGGCGATCTGACCTCGGCGTTCGACTTCTCCCGCAAGGACAGCGGCCCGGTCGCGCTGCCGGACACCGACGCCTACGAGCCCCCGGACCGCGAACGCCACCCCGACTACCGGCCGACGCCCCCGGCCGACCCCCGCCTGCCCCGGCAGGAACGAGGTGCCCGCCCCGCCCGCCCGTTGAAGTACGCCCCGGCCGTGGACGGCGCGGTGGATCCCGCCGACGGGCGGTGCACGCTCACCTTCGCCTCCGGCGCGAAGGCCGGTGCCGCCTTCCTCGTCACCTCCGGCCACCGTTCCGACGGCCCCTGGACCTACACGACCGAAGCCGGCAGAACGATCTCCGACACGTGGACCCCTTCGGGCTCCGACGGCTCGTACGATCTGACCGTGCACGGCCCCAACGGGTTCCTGCGCGTCTTCAAGGGGACGAGCCGGACGGCCGCCTGCGAGGTCACCGCCCGTCACACCGGTGACGACATCCGGCTCACCTTCACGAACGCGGGCCCCGCCACGGCACGGCTGCGGCTCGCCGACGGCCACGGCCGGCGTACGGTGACCGTCCTCGTACGCCCCGGTGTCACCCTGCACCGCACCGTCGACCTGCGGGCGAGCCGACGCTGGTACGACCTGACGGTCACCTCCCCGGCCGACCCGGCCTTCCTGCGCCGCTTCGTCGGCCACGTCGAGAACGGCCGCCCCGGGGTGAGCGACCCGGCGATCGTCACCGACCAGGTGTACTGACCCGGAGCGTTGTTCACGCGGCCGATGGGTGGGTGGCCGCGGGCGGTGCGGCGGCGGTGGTACGCGCCCTCACCCGGAAGGGTCGGCGCCCGCTCCGGGTCCGGCGCCTGTGGCCGTTGCGGTACGCCTCTCCGTCCCGCCTGTCGCCGGCCGCCGTATCTGGGAAGAGCCCCGGCTGATCGGTGTGAGCGCGTGCCCGTACTGTTCGATACGCCGACGTACCGATACTTCGGCGTGCTGCGGGTCCTGCCGATCATCGAGGGCGAGGACGCCGACCCGGACTACCTGCTCCGGTTCGTGGAGGCGGCCGTGCTGCCGACACTCGGCCTCGCCTGAGACGCAGGCCGCCGTCCCCGGACGACCGGACGGCGGCCTGACCGCGCCGCACCGTGGGACGGGGGCGGCGCGCACCCCGGCCGGGTGGGGTCGGGTCCCCCGTCGAGCGGAGGGGAGCCCGCCCGGCCGCCGAACGCCGCCCCCCGGCCGCCCGGTCGCCGCACGCCGGGCCGGAGCCGCCCGGCCGTGGTGGCCCGCGGTCAGACGTCCTGGCCCGTGCCGCCGACCGTCGACACCTTGATGCCCTTGGTGATCTCGTCGAGGATGTCCTGCTTCTGGTCGGTGTCGACGCCGAAGCGGACCACGACCATCATCTGCGGGCGCGCGGGGGAGGGGAAGACGAGCGACTGCACGTAACCGTCGGCGCCCTTGCTGGTGACCGCCTTCCACCGCACGAGGTAGCCCTTCTGCCCGGCCACCGTCACCGCCTCGGACGCGAGGACCTCGTGCGAGGTGATCCTCCCGTACGACGTGCCGCCGTAGGACTGCTCGGCGTTCGCGGCGATGTCCGCCTTGGCGATCTCCTCGGCCGTGGAGCCACGCGTGCCGAGCTGCCGGGCCGGCGCCGAGTAGGCCCCGCCCTTGGTGCAGGTCTTGGAGGTGTCGCCGGGGCACTTGTACGCGTCCTCGGACGTCACCTGGGCGCCCACGCCCAGCTCCTGGCCGTACCAGCCGTCCGGGACGGGCAGGCTGATCCCGCTCGTGGCGTCGGTCACCGAACCGCTCTCGACCCGCGGCGGCTCGGCCCCCTCGGGACCCGTGCCGTCGCCGTCCGCCTCGCCGTCCGAACCGCCCGAGTCGCCGCCCGGCCCGTCCTGGCCGCCCGGCCCGCCGTCCCGGTCGCCCGGCCCCCGCGAGGTCGCGGAGCCCTCCTTGCGGCCGTCGTCGGTGAGCGCGTACACGCCGACACCGATGCCGGCCAGCACCGCGACGGCCGCAGCCACGGCTATGGCGATGCGCACCCCGCGGCCCCGCCCGGACGACGGGGGCACAGGGTACGCCGGATAACCCGGATGGGCCGGGTAACCCGGATGGGCCGGGTAACCCGGATAGGCCGGGTAACCCGGATAGGCCGGATGGGCCGAGTGCCCCGGACGGGTGGGCCCGACCGCGCTGCCGGCCGCCGGAGGACCCCAACCGGTGGCCGTCCCCGCCGCCGGGCGGACCTGCCCCGTCCAGGCCGTGCCGTCCCACCAGCGCTCGGTGGCCGGTCCGTCATTCGTCTGCCCGGGGTCGGGGTACCACCCGGGAGGAGTCGCCTGCGTCATGCCCCCACCGTATGAGGCGTCGGTGAAAGCCGGATGAGAGAGCCCCCCTCACCCACCCCACCGCCCGCCGCCACGCACCCCTCGGCCCGCCGCAGCGATCACCACCGCCCGCCCGGAGCCACCGGACGCCGTCCGCCGCGCCCCATCACGCGCCGGACGCGCCCGCACCGCACCGACCGACCCACGCCCCCCACCGGGCGATCCCCATCTCCCCGGCCCTTGACAGCCGTTGACCATCGGACCCCCAGGTCGGGCACGGTTCGCGTCGACCCGTTGCGCCCGTGTCATCCCTCACGGCAAGAGCTGCCCGGACCATGCTCCGCCGGGGCGGCCGGGCGGCTACGCTCGAGGTCTGTACGTCGTTCGGGCGACTTGGGGAGGTAGCGGGATGACGCAGGTACGGCCCCCGGCCGCCGCCTCGGCTTCCCTCTGGGAGCGCGACGCGGAAGTCGCCGCCATCGAGCAGGCGGTCGACACCCTGTGCGCGGACCGCTCCTCGCCCGGCAGCCTGCTGGTGCTCCGCGGCGAGGCGGGCCTCGGCAAGACCACGCTGCTGGCCGAGGCCCGGCGCATCGCCGAACAGCGCGGCTGCACCGTGTGGTCGGCCCGCGGCGGCGAGACCCTGCGCTCCGTCCCCTTCAACGTCGTGCGCCAACTCCTCCAGCCCGCCCTGGTGCCGATGCTGCCGGAGGAGGCGCGGGAGTACCTCGGTGACTGGTACGACATCGCGGGACCCGCCCTCGGCATAGCGGAACCCGGCGAACGGCAGGCCGACCCACAGGGCGTGTGCGAGGGCCTCATCGCCGCCGTGCGCCGACTGGCCCGCCGGGACTGGCCGCTGGTGCTGCTGCTGGACGACGCCCACTGGGCCGACCAGGAGACCCTGCACTGGCTCGCCGCCTTCGCCGAACGCCTCCAGGACGTGTCCGTCCTGCTGGTGGTCGCCCGCCGCCCCGGCGAGATCTCAGGGGTGAGCGCCCGACACCTGGACGCGGTCGCCGCCGCGGCCGACCGCCCCGTCGCCACCCTCAGCGCCCTCACCCCGGCCGCTACCGCCGGACTCACCCGCGCCACGCTGGGGGAGGGATCCGACGCCGCGTTCTGCCGCGAGGTGTGGGCCGTCACCGGCGGCAACCCCTACGAGACCGTCGAACTCCTCGCCAAGGTCCAGGACAGCGAACTCGAACCGGTCGAGGCGCACGCCGGTGAACTGCGCGCCCTGAACCGCTCCGCCCGCGGCGGCGGGCTCGTCGCCCGGCTGGAACAACTCGGCATAGACGCCACCCGGTTCGCCTGGGCCGCCGCCATCCTCGGCACCGACATCACGGTCGACCTGGTGGCCCAGCTCGCCACCCTGGACCCCGACTCCGCCGCCCGTTGCGCCGAACTCCTGCGCAGCGCCCGCATCCTGACGACACCCGACCCCGCCACCGGCCGCACCGGCCCCCAGGACCTGGAGTTCGTCCACCCACTGATCGCCACCGCCGTCTACAACTCCATACCCGACGCCCTGCGCCGCGCCATGCACGGCATCGCCGCCCGGATCGTCACCGACTCCGGACGCGGCGCGGCGGCCGCCGCCCGGCACCTCCTCGAGGTCCACCCGGACGACGACGAGGAGCTGGTCGAGCAGTTGCGGGAGGCCGCCCGGGAGCACCTCGCCGTCGGCGCCCCGGACGCCGCCCGCCGCTGCCTGGAGCGGGCCCTGGAGGAACCGCCGCGTCCCGAGGTCCACGCCCGCGTGCTCTACGAACTGGGCCGCGCCGCCTTCCTGACCGCGCCCGCCCGCACGATCGGACACCTGCGGACCGCGCTCGGCATGCCCGGCCTCCTCGGCGAGGAGCGGGTGGACGCGGTGGTCCGGCTGTCCCAGGCACTGCTTCACAACGACCAGATGGAGGAGGCCGTCCGCACCGTCGAGGCGGAGGCCGCCCGCCTCGAACCAGGGCCCGCCCGTATGCGGCTGCAGGCCGTGCAGTTCATGTGGGAGGGCCTGCACGCCGGCGAGACCACCTCGCCGGGCCGCTCGGAGCGACTCGCCGAGCTCGCCGCCACCTGCACCGGCCGCGACAACTCGGAACGGGCACTCCTCATCCTGCGCGGCTTCGACGCCATGATGCGCGGGGAGAACGCGGAGGAGATCGTCGAGCTGTGCGACCGCGCCCTCGTCAACGGCCGCCTCGCGCCGGGACTCGGCTGGACCGACGCCGAGTGGGGCGTCGAACTGCTGCTGATGCTGGCCAGTGTCTATGCCTACACCGACCGCCTCGACCGGGCCGACAGCCTCTACAACGAGGCCCTGCGCGCCTACGAGTCGGCCGGCTGGAGCGGTGGCCACCTCGTCCTGGCGCACGCCTACGTCGGACTCGGGCACCGCAGGCGCGGACGCCTGGAGGTGGCCGAGACCTCGCTGCGCGAGTCCCTGGCGCTCGCCGAACGCATCGGCCGTGGACTGCCCCTGTACTGGACCGCGACCTGCAACCTGGTGGACACCCTGCTCGCCCGCGGCCACGTCGACGAGGCGTGGGCGGTCGCCGAACGGCACGGCTTCGCACCGCCCTACCCGTCCACCATCGTGCTGCCCGACCCGCGCTCCGTGCGCGGCCGGCTGCTGCTCGCGGTCGGCCGCACCAAGGACGGCGTCAACGAACTGGAGGCCGCCGAGAAGGCGGCGGCCTCCCGTGGCCACCACAACCCCGTGCACCTCTTCTGGGCCGCCGACCTCGCCCGCGCCCTCGCCACCGAGGACCCGGCCCGCGCCGCCCGGCTCGCCGTCGACGTCCGCCGGCGCGCCGAACGCTTCGGTACCGACACCGCCATAGGAGAGGCCCTGCGCTGCGCCGCCGCCCTGGAGACCGGCCAGCGCGCGGTGCGGCTCGCCGCCCAGGCGGTCACGTACCTCGAATCCTCCCCCTGCCAGTACGAACACGCTGCCGCCCGCGTCGAGTACGGCATCCTCGCCCGTTCCGAGGCCGACGTCCGGCGCGGCCTGGACCTGGCCCGCTCCTGCGGCGCGGACGGACTGGTCCACCGGGCCCGGACGGAACTGGAGACGGGCGTGCGCCGGCGGTAGGGCCGGGCGGGTCAGGGCGCCGTCGCGTACACCACCCACACCTGGCCCGGCGCGAAGGACACGGGTGCGCCGCCGGCGGTCCTGAACGAGGTGCCCTCGGTCGCGTCCGGCCGGTTCCAGCGCGCGTCGTGGGCCCGTCCGCCGCGCAGCACCGTGGCCTTGCCCGAGCCGACCGTCTCGGTGTACGGCGTGGTGTTGCCGAGGAAGTCCCGGAAGTCGGAAGGACGTACGGTCACGTGCTGCACCACGACGGTCGCGGGTGACAGCTGCTCGCCCGCCGTGGTGACCGCGGGGGAGCCGTCCATCGCGACCAGCCAGCGGTCCCGGTCGGGCGACCAGGTGAACGTGAAGCGGGCCGCCGGGTAGCGCACCGTGTGCCGGATCTCCGCCCTGCCGCCCTCGGGCGCGGGGCCGTACCGGAAGCCGGTGGTCAGCGCGGAGCGGCCGGGCGGCCCGTCCATCAGCTGCCCGGGCCGCAGATACAGGTTGTGCGGGGCGGGCCGGTCGGTGCCCCGGACGTACCCGCGGGGCGACGACTCGGGCGTGACCGCCTCCAGCGGTGCCCGGTCGATGAACGGCAGCAGCCGGCCCTGCGCCCCGGAGAAGGCCAGCACCGGCCGGCGGAACTGGCGCAGCAGCTCCAGATCCGACTCACGGGCACTGCGCACCGGTCCGACGGACTCGGGCAACCGGGAGGCGTACACCGCCATCAGCCGGCTCAGCCCGCCCTCGACCTGCTCCACGTAGACCACGTCCGCGGCTTCGAGGCCGGTGTGCGGACGGGCCGTGCGGGCGTTGTCGACCTTCACCGCGAGCACGGAGGAGCCGTCCGCCGCGTCCCGCGACGGCCGGCTCGACGAGCCGCGCCCGTCGTCGGACGGTCCCCCCGACGTGCAGCCCGCCGCCAGGCACGCGGCCACCACGGCTGCCAGCAGGGCCGCGGCCCTGCCGCGCCGTGTGCGTGCCCCTGGTGCTGTGTCCACCGCCGCCTCACACCCGACATGGTTTGACTTGATTGTGCGCCTGCCTGATCGACAGTGGCCATACCCGACCGATCACGATCCGCGGCGGTGGTCCGGCCGGCCCGGGGCGGCACCCGGCCGGCTCCGTGGTGTGCGGTTCGCCACCCGGCGCCCGGGTACCCGGGCGCCACCGCAGGACCGACGGACCGCACACGACGGAGGGAGCGGGCGGCGATGAGGGCAGTGACCTGGCAGGGAAAGCGGGACGTGCGGGTGGAGAACGTGCCCGATCCCCGGATCGAGGAGCCGACCGACGCGATCATCCGCGTCACCTCCAGCGGCCTGTGCGGATCCGATCTGCATCTGTACGAGGTGCTCACCCCCTTCATGACCCCCGGCGACATCCTCGGCCACGAGCCGATGGGCATCGTCGAGGAGGTCGGGGCCGCGGTGCCGGACCTCCAGGTGGGCGACCGGGTCGTGGTGCCGTTCCAGATCGCCTGCGGCAACTGCTGGATGTGCCTGACCGGACTGCCCACGCAGTGCGAGACCACTCAGGTCAGCTCCGAGGGCATGGGCGCGGCCCTGTTCGGCTACACCCGGCTGTACGGCGCGGTGCCGGGCGCCCAGGCCGAGTACCTGCGCGTCCCGCAGGCCCAGTACGGTCCGATCAAGGTGCCGGAGGGCCCGCCCGACGACCGGTTCGTCTACCTCTCCGACGTGCTGCCCACCGCCTGGCAGGCGGTGGAGTACGCCGGAGTCCCGCAGGGCGGCAGCGTCGCCGTGCTCGGCCTCGGGCCGATCGGTGACATGGCCTGCCGGGTGGCCCAGGTGAAGGGTGCCGGGCGGGTCTTTGGTGTGGACCTGGTCCCGGAGCGGCTGCGCCGGGCGCGCGAGCGGGGCGTGGAAACCTTCGACCTGCGCTCCTTCGACGACGAGAAGGAACTCGTCACCGCGATCCGCGACCAGACCGACGGCCGCGGACCCGACGCGGTGATCGACGCCGTGGGCACCGAGGCGCACGGCAGCGCGGTCGCCCGCATGGTGCAGAACGCCTCGGCGATGCTGCCACGCAAGCTGAGCGGGCCGATGGCCGAGCGCTTCAGCGTCGACCGGCTCGCCGCCCTCTACACGGCGATCGAGCTGGTGCGGCGCGGCGGGACCATCTCCCTGTCCGGCGTCTACGGCGGGATGGCCGACCCGCTGCCCATGCTCACCCTCTTCGACAAGCAGATCCAGATGCGCATGGGCCAGGCCAACGTGCGCCGCTGGAGCGACGAGATCATCCCGTACCTGACCGACGAGGACCCGCTCGGCGTCGAGGACTTCGCCACCCACCGCGTCCCGCTCGACGAGGCCCCGCAGGCGTACGAGATGTTCCAGCAGAAGCGGGACGGCGCGGTGAAGGTCCTGATGAAGCCGTGACCCGGACCGCCTGATGAAGCCGTGACCCGGACCGGGGCCTAACCGCCGCCCAGGATCTCCGCCAGGTCGTACCGGACCGGCTCCTCCAGTTGCGCGTAGGTGCAGCTCTCCGGGGTCCGGTCCGGGCGCCAGCGGCGGAAGCGGGCGGTGTGCCGGAAGCGCTGGCCGTTCTCCATGTGGTCGTAGGCCACCTCGGCCACCCGCTCCGGCCGCAGCGGCACCCACGACAAATCCTTGCGGCCCGACCAGCGGCTCGGCGCACCCGGCAGCCGGGCGGTCTCGTGCGCCGCCTCGTCCCCCCACGCCGCCCACGGATGGCCCGACACGTGGTCCATGCGCAGCGGCTCCAGCTCCTCGACCAGTTCGGCGCGCCGCTTCATGGGGAAGGCCGCCGACACACCCACGTGCTGGAGGGCGCCCCCTTCGTCGTACAGCCCGAGCAGCAGCGAGCCCACCACGGGGCCGCTCTTGTGCAGGCGGTACCCGGCGACGACCACGTCCGCCGTGCGCTCGTGCTTGATCTTGAACATGGCGCGCTCGTCCTGGAGGTAGCGCAGGGTGAGCGGCTTGGCGATCACTCCGTCCAGGCCCGCCCCCTCGTACTGCTCGAACCACCCCTCGGCCACGTCGATGTCCGTGGTCGCCGGCGCGACGTGGACCGGCGGGGAGACGTCCTCCAGCGCCCTGGTCAGCAACGCCCGCCGGTCGGTCAGCGGTACGTCGAGCAGCGACTCGTCCCCCAGCGCCAGCAGGTCGAAGGCGACGAACGACGCGGGCGTCCGTTCGGCCAGCGTCCGCACCCGCGAGTCCGCCGGGTGGATGCGCTCGGTGAGCGCGTCGAAGTCCAGCCGCCCCTCCCGGGCGATGACGATCTCCCCGTCCATCACGCAGCGCTGCGGCAACCGCTCCCGCAGCGCCGTCACCAGCTCGGGGAAGTACCTGGTCAGCGGCTTGCCGGTACGGCTGCCCAGCTCCACCTCGGCCTCGTCGCGGAACACGATCGCCCGGAACCCGTCCCACTTGGCCTCGTACTGCATGCCGGGCGGGATCTTCGCCACCGACTTGGCGAGCATCGGCTTCACGGGCGGCATCACCGGCAGATCCATGCTCCGATTCTGCGCGCAGATGCCCCGTAGTGCCCGGTATGCGAGGCATGTGCGTTGCGCCTACCGTGGCTCGCATGGGTGACGCGGTGGAACTTCAGGCGGGCGGCCGGACCGTACGGCTGTCCAGCCCGGACAAGGTCTTCTTCCCGGAGCGCGGCTTCACCAAGCTGGACCTCGCCCGCTACTACGTGGCCGTCGGCCCCGGCATCCTGCGCGCCCTGCGCAACCGGCCCACCACCCTGGAGCGCTACCCCGAAGGGGTGGCCGGCGAGTCCTTCTTCCAGAAGCGCGCGCCGAAGAACATGCCCGACTGGATCCCCACCGCGCACATCACCTTCCCCAGCGGACGCAGCGCCGACGAGATGTGCCCCACCGAGGAGGCCGCCGTGGTGTGGGCCGCCCAGTACGGCACGCTGGTCTTCCACCCCTGGCCGGTGCGCCGCGACGACGTCGACCACCCCGACGAACTGCGCATCGACCTCGACCCGCAGCCCGGCACCGACTACGACGACGCCGCCCGCGCCGCACACGAACTGCGCGCCGTGCTCGACGCGTACGGGCTGCGCGGCTGGCCCAAGACCTCCGGCGGACGGGGTCTGCACGTGTTCGTCCCCATCGAGCCGCGCTGGACCTTCACCCAGGTCCGCCGCGCCGCCATCGCGGTGGGCCGCGAGATGGAGCGCCGGATGCCGGAGCAGGTCACCATCAAGTGGTGGAAGGAGGAACGGGGCAGCCGCATCTTCCTGGACTACAACCAGACCGCCCGCGACCGCACCATCGCCTCGGCCTACTCCGTACGGCCCCGCCCGCACGCCCCCGTGTCGGCGCCGCTGCGCTGGGAGGAGGTGGGAGTCGCCCATCCGCAGGACTTCGATCTCGCGACCATGCCCGTGCGCTTCGCCGAACTGGGCGATGTGCACGCGGACATGGACGAGCACGCGTTCTCCCTCGAGCCGCTGCTGGAGCTGGCCCGCCGCGACGAGCACGACCACGGCCTGGGCGATCTGCCGTACCCGCCCGAGTATCCGAAGATGCCGGGAGAGCCCAGACGGGTACAGCCGAGCCGGGCCAGGAAGCCCAGGCCGACGGCCACCTGACCGCCGCCCCTCAGGACGGTCCGCGACCGGCGACCGCCGCCCCTCGGACCGGTCCGCGACCGGCGACCGCCGCCCCTCGGACCGACCGCCGGGTCAGGGCAGTTCCCTGATCCTGACGTTCCGGTACGACACCACGTCCGTGGTGCCGTGCACCTGGAGCCCGATGTGGCCGGAGGCGAACCGCCGCCCGTCGGTGCCCGGGTCGTCCGGGCGCGGCGGGTGGAAGTCCTGGCCGCCGGTGTTGTCGAACTCGTTGATCAGCACGCCGTTGCGGTGGACCGAGTAGTGCTGGTCCACGACGCGGATCTCGTAGTCGTTCCAGGTGCCCTTCTGCGTCACGCCCGCGCCGGCCAGCCCCACGCGGTCGAAGCCGTAGACCGAACCGGTCTTGTACAGGTCGCCGTCCGGCCGGTCGAGCACCTGCACCTCGTGCCCGTACTTGATGGCGACCCACTCCGGTCGCGACTCCTCGGGCTGGTCGTGGACGTGCGGGAACCGCACGAAGACACCCGAGTTGGCGTTGCCGGTGCCCGGGGCGTCGTCGCGCCACTGGAGCCGGAGCGAGAAGTTCCCGTACTTGCGCACGGGGAACCACAGCATGCCGAGCCTCGGCCTGGAGGTGCCCGAGGTGATCGACCCGTCGGGGTTGAGCGCGAACGAGCCGCCGCCCACCTGCTCCCACCGGGCGAACGACTCGGGGCTGCCGTCGAGGATCGTCCGGTAGCCCTCCGTCCGTCCCGGACCGCCGATGCCGGACTCGCGGGCCGCGGCGCCGACGGCGCGGTGCTCCCGCCGGTCGACGACGCCGTCCTTCAGCAGCACGTCCAGCACGCTCTTCACGTGCTTGAGGAACAGCGCCCGGGACGTCCACTCCTTCTCGTCCTCGACGAGTTCGCCGATCCGGCAGCGGTTGCCGGTGACCCGGTTGGGCACACCCGAGTCGACCGTGCCGACGAACACCGTCGCCCGCTCGTCGTACTCCGGGCAGTCGGGCGCGGGCACCCCGCCGTCGGCCACGACCGTGAAGGTCACCGTCAGCGGCTGGGAGGTGTTCCCCGCCCTGTCGCTCGCCCGGTACGCCACGGTGTGCCGGCCGGCCCGGTCGACGACCACCGGTGCCGTGTACGCCAGGTAGGGACCGCCGTCGAGCGAGTACTCGATGCCGGCGACACCGGAACCGCCGTGGTCCGTGGCGCCGACGGTCACCGTGGCCCTCCCCACGTACGCCCCGTCCGAGTTCCTGACGCCCCCCACGGTCACGCCGGTCACCGGCGGCGTCGTGTCCCGCGGGGGAGCGGCGACGACCGCGAACTCCACGCGCTTCTCGGCCGCCGCGTTGCCCGCTCGGTCCGTGGCGCGGTAGCGCACCGTGTGGTAACCGGTCTGATGGACCATCACCGGGGCCGTGTAGGCCCGCCATGCACCCGAGCCGATCGCGTACTCGATCGTGTTGACGCCGGATCCGGTGTCGGACGCCGTGACGGTGACCGTCGCCATGCCGATGTAGGCGCCCTCGGCGTCGCGCTCGCCGTCCACCGTCGCCGATGTCTCCGGCGGGGTGGTGTCGTCCGAGGGCGGGGCGACGACCGTGAACTCCAGGCGTTTCTCGGCCGAGACGTTGCCCGCCCGGTCCAGGGCGCGGTAGCGCACCGTGTGCGTGCCGACCCGGTCGAACACGAGCGGCGCGGTGTACGGCTGCCAGGCGCCGTCGGCGCCGATCGCGTACTCGATCCGCTCGACGCCCGAGCCCGTGTCGCTCGCCCGGAGGGTGACGCCCGCCGAACCGACGTACGCGCCCTCGGCGTTCCGCGTGCCGGTCACCTCCGCCGTTGCCTCGGGCGCCGTGGTGTCCTCGCCGCCGCCCTCGGTGACGACCAGAATGCCCTGCATCCGGCCGTGCCCGGGAATTGTGCAGTGGTAGAAGTAGCGGCCCGGGGTGAGCGTGACCTCGGCGGTGTGCCGGCCGCCCTGGGCGTCGTTCGGATTGGCCAGGATGTTCAGCTGGACGTCGCTGTTGAACTCGGGGTCCGACGTGACGAACGTCAGCGTGTGCGGCATGCCGGTGGTGTTGCCGGTGGCCGCGCTGTTCTCGAAGACGATCGTCGCCGGACCGGCCACCGCTGTCGCGGGCGCCGAGAGGTACGTGTCGATGTCGTTCCCGGCCGTCCAGGTGAGCACCTGTCCGGCCGCCGGGGCGGTGCCGTCCCGCTCGCCGGCCGCGAACGTCGTGTGTGGGCCGAGCATGATGAGCAGGGCGGCCAACAGAGCTCCCCATGCTCGCCCTCGCCGTGTCGTGCGCCTCACTCGGTCCCCCTCGCCAGCCGGTCGGCGGCCGGGGTCGGCCCGCCACCCGTGTAGGTGACCCGCCACAGCGCGGACTTCGTGTCGGAGGTGAAGAAGCCGCGCCCGTAGTCGAGTACATACAGGGCACCGTCCGGACCGAACTTCCAGTCCATCAGGTTCCTTATGCCGTCGTTGCCGACCGGGACGATCCTCTTCAGCGACTCCGCGTGCACCGGGAGTCCGCCGTCCGCGACCGTCCTGGGGTCCAGGAGCACGGCGTGGCGCGGCTGGTCTGCGTCGTAGAAGTCGCCGACGAACCACTTGCCGTCCCAGTACTCCGGCCACTTGGTGCCGCTGGTGCCGGTCTCGTCGTAGCGGTAGACCGGACCGTTCATCGCGGCCTGGCCCCCGCCCCTGAGCCAGGGCAGCCGGTAGGTCGCCTCCTCGGACCTGTAGGAGGGGACGCCGTTCGCGTCGCGCGGGAAGTCCGGGGCGCCGCCCTGCGGGGAGTACCAGATGGTGTTGGCCGTTACCGGCGGCAGGTTCACCAGGCCGTCGTTGTGCGGCGACTCGTTCCTCGGGCGGTCGCAGTCGTACCAGCCCAGCGGCTTGGACGGGTCGGGCAGATTGCGGTCGCGGTAGGGCTGCTTGTTGCCCATGCAGTACGGCCAGCCGTGGTTGCCCGCCCTGGTGATCGCGGCGAACGTGTCGTACTTCGCAGGCCCCCAGGTCGTCGACGGCTGCCCGGCGTCCGGGCCGACCCAGCCGGCGTGGAGGATGCCGGTCTCCTTGTCGACGAAGATGCGCGCCGGGTTGCGCACCCCCATCACATAGATCTCGCCGCGCGTCTTGCCGCCGCCCTCGGCGGTCTCCCTCCCGGTGAACAGATTGCCCTCGGGGAGGGTGTACGTGCCGTCCGGCTCCGGGTGGATGCGCAGGATCTTGCCGTTGAGGTCGTTGGTGTTGCCGGCGGTGCGGCGCGCGTCCGCGAAGGAGAGGCCCTTGAAGTTCGGCTGGGGGTTGTTGCCCGAGTAACCACCGCTGAAGCCACTGGAGTTGTTGTCACCGGTGGCGATGTACAGGTTGCCCTCGGCGTCCCATGCCATGCCGCCGCCCGCGTGACAGCAGCTGTGGATCTGCACCGGCCACCTCAGCAGCACCTTCTCGCTGCCGAGGTCCAGCGTCCCGGCTGCGTGGTCGTAGGTGAACCGGGAGACACGCCGCTCGGCCGTGCGCCTGTCGCGGTCGATCTCCGAGTGGGGTGTGTAGTGCAGGTACACCCACCCGTTCCGCTCGAACCGCGGGTCCAGCTCGATGCCGAGCAGCCCCTCCTCGACCTTGGTGAGCTCGCCGCCGCCGCCCTTGTTGCCGAACACGGTGAGTGCGCCGGCCAGGGTGACCTTCCCCGTCCTCGGGTCGTAGACGTGGATCTCGCCGCTTCCCCGGCCGATGTCCGGGTCGTCCCAGTCGGTGACGACCGGCCGGGAGGAGTCGCCGCCGCCGCGTCCGATGAAGAAGACACGGCCGTCGGGGGCGGTGACCAGGCCGTGCGGCTCGCCGATCTGGTCGTTCTCACCGGGCCGGTTGGGCCGGGTGAGGCGCTCGGCCCGGTAGTTTCCGGTGATCGTCGCCGTGCAGTCGGCCCGCACCAGCCGTGCCGTCCACAGCAGGGCGCCGCGCAGGTGCTCACGGAAGTCGGTCTCGTCGTAGGACGACACCGTGCCGCCCATGCCGGTGTAGAAGGACCGTCCGCCGTCGTAGTCGCGGCACCAGCTCACCGGGTGGTCCCAGCCGTTCGCGCCCGTTCCCGGGCGGTACGTCGACTCGCGCACCCGGGCCACGGTGTGCACCTCGCCGGACGGATTCTTCTCCCAGTTCAGCCACGTGTCCGGCCGCTTCCACTGCAGCGGCAGGCCCTTCGTCGCCGGATGCCGCCGGTCGCCGACCTCGACGGTCGCCCGCTGCACCGAGGCCGGGCCCGACGCGGCGGGGCGGGCGCCGACGAGCCCGGTGAACCAGTCCGAGTACGGCTCCGCGCGGGCCGCGTCGTGGATGCCGACGAAGCCGCCACCGGCCTCCATGTACGCCTCCAGGCCCGCCTCCTGCTCCGCGTCGAGGACGTCACCGCCGCCGGTGAGGAACACGACGGTGTTGAATCGGCTCAGCTTCCTGCCGTCGGTGAACACCGAGGCGTCGTCCGTCGCCGTGACCCCGAACCGCTGGTCCGCCGGACCGGACAGCCCGATCCGCTCGATCGCCTCGATGCCGGCGTTCACGAGCGGCGACTCGTCACCGGCCGCGGCGGACCCGTGAAACAGCAGCACCCGCACGTTCGCGCCGCCTGGGGGCGAGACGATCGACATCGTTGTCGGCGGCGCATCCGGCGTGGTACTCGCGCCGGCGTGTCCCGGCAGCAGCCCGGCGCCGAGGATTCCGGCGGTCACGGCGGCGACCCGTGTCCGCCGTGCGGTTCGCGCCGTTCTCGGCGTTCTCGTGGTCTTCGGGCTCGCGGTGCTCGATCCTCGTAAGCGCACGGGCTGTCGGTGCGCGGGGAACCCCATGTGCGGGGGGAACCGCATGTGCCACCCACCTCTCCTCGGTCGCGGCAACGGCGACATGGAAGCTAGACCCCTTTGCGTCTCGCGCCAATACCTATGACCGGGATGAGCCGAACTTTGTCCTGGGCGTGGAGGAACAGCGGAACGGCGGCTACGGTTCAACGGATTCAACCGGCGCACGACAGTCAGGACTTGCGCGGGCAGTCCAGGCATGTTCCGTACGGCAGGGGGGAGTTGGGCATGGACAGGCGCGGCTTCAACCGGAGTGTGCTGCTGGGCGGCGCGACGGTGGCGACATCGTTGTCGCCGACGGCCGAGGCCCGGAGCGCCACCGGACCGGCGCGGACCGCGCCCGCCGGAGGCGAGGTGAGACGCGTGAGGATGTATGCCGAGAGACTCGCCGGCGGACAGATGGGCTACGGATTCGAGAAGGGCAAGGCGTCCGTACCCGGGCCCCCGATCGAGCTCAACGAGGGCGACACCCTGCACATCGAGTTCGAGAACACCATGGACGTCGCCGTGAGCCTGCACGTGCACGGACTGGACTACGAGATCTCCAGCGACGGCACCCGGCAGAACCGCAGCCACGTCGAGCCGGGCGGCACCCGCACCTACACCTGGCGCACCCACACCCCCGGCCGGCGCAAGGACGGCACGTGGCGGGCGGGCAGTGCCGGCTACTGGCACTACCACGACCACGTCGTCGGCACCGATCACGGCACCGGCGGCATCCGCAACGGCCTGTACGGCCCGGTGATCGTGCGCCGCAAGGGGGACGTACTGCCCGACCGGACGCACACCGTCGTGTTCAACGACATGACGATCAACAACCGGCCCGCGCACACCGGGCCCGACTTCGAGGCCACCGTGGGCGACCGCGTCGAGTTCGTCGTGATCACGCACGGCGAGTTCTACCACACGTTCCACCTGCACGGTCACCGCTGGGCCGACAACCGCACCGGCACGCTCACCGGCCCCGACGACCCCGGTCGGGTGATCGACAACAAGATCGTGGGCCCCGCGGACTCCTTCGGCTTCCAGGTGATCGCGGGAGAGGGCGTCGGCGCGGGTGCCTGGATGTACCACTGCCACGTCCAGAGCCACTCCGACATGGGGATGGTCGGCCTGTTCCTGGTGAGGAAGCCGGACGGCACCGTCCCCGGCCACGACCCGCACGAGCACACCGGCCCTGCGGACTCCGGGGGCCCGCGGGAGGAGGAGCACCGGCACTGAGGAACCCTGCGAGGCCCGCGACCCGGGAACGCGGGACGAAGGGATCCAGGACTCGGCGAACGGTCCGGCCCACCCGTCCTGGCGACCCGAGAGCGCTCTCGTGCGCCGTGGCCGCGGGGCTATCCTGTCCCGGAGCCGCAGGTGAGGAGCCCCCAGTGACCGAGACAGCGCCGCGCCCCACCCTGGAGGCCGTGGCCGCGCGGGCCGGGGTCTCGCGGGCCACCGTCTCCCGCGTGGTCAACGGCGCCGAAGGAGTCACGGACGCCCTGGTCGAGCGGGTGCGGCGGGCCGTGGACGAGCTGGGGTACGTGCCGAACCAGGCCGCTCGCACCCTGGTGACCAGGCGGCACGACGCCATCGCCGTGATCGTCGCCGAACCGGAGACCCGCGTCTTCGCCGACCCCTTCTTCGCCCGGCAGCTGCGCGGCATCAGCAAGGAGCTCACGGCCCACGACAACCAGCTCGTGCTGCTGCTCACCGAGGGCCGCGACGACCACGCACGCGTCGCCCGCTACCTGGCCGGCGGCCACGTCGACGGCGCGCTGGTCTTCTCGCTGCACCTCGACGACCCGCTGCCCGGACTCATCCGGCAGGCGGGCGTGCCGACGGTGTTCGGTGGCCGGCCCGACTGGAGCGACGGCCGGGACGGCGCCGTGTACGTCGACAGCGACAACCGGGGCGGTGCCCGCGACGCCGTACGGCATCTGCTCGCCCTCGGCCGCACCCGGGTCGCGCACATCACCGGCGCCCTCGACCAGACCTCCGCGGTGGACCGGCTCGACGGCTTCCGGGACGTCATGGTGGACGCCGACCCGCGACTCGTCGTGGAGGGCGATTTCACCGCGGGCGGCGGCGAGCGGGCGATGCGCGAACTCCTCGACCGCTGCCCCGACCTGGACGCGGTGTTCGCCGCCAACGATCTCACGGCCGCCGGTGCCCTGCGGGTGCTGCGCGAGCACGGGCGGCGGGTGCCGGACGACGTGGCCGTCGTCGGCTTCGACGACATGGTGCCGCTCGCCGAGCAGACCGACCCCCCGCTCACCACCGTCCGCCAGGACATCGAGGGGATGGGCCGCCTAATGGCCCGCCTCCTCCTGCGCGGCCTCGACCGCGGCGGCGCGTCCCAGGACGACGTGGGGGGCGCCCCGTCCAGCGTGATCCTGCCGACGACCCTGGTCCGGCGCGCCTCCGCCTGACCGGCTGCCCCTGGGTGCACGGCGCCGCGCGCCCGGGACCCGGGCGCCGGTAGGGCCGTCCGGGTGCTCGCCCGGCGATCGTCGGGGGCCGGTGGAAGACTCGGCAGGAGCAGGGGACGGGACCTCTGCGAAGGAGGCACCATGCTCACCACCCACTTCGTCGACGGCGCGCCCGACTGGATCGACGTCGCCACCCCCGACATCGAGGGTGCCACGTCCTTCTACGGCAGCCTGTTCGGCTGGGAATTCCGGTCGGCCGGGCCCGAGGCCGGCGGTTACGGCTTCTTCCAGCGGTCCGGCCGGACCGTCGCCGGAGGGATGCGCAACCCGCCCGAGCAGGGCCCGCCCGCGTGGACGGTCTACTTCCGGACTCCCGATGCCGAGGCCACCGCGGAGGCCGCCCGGAAGGCGGGGGGCAACGTGCCCGTGCCGCCGATGGACGTGATGGGCGAGGGCAGGATGGCCGTCCTCACCGACCAGGCGGGCGTCCCCTTCGGCGTGTGGGAGCCCGCGCTTCTCGAGGGCTTCGACGCGGCCGGCGACGTCGGCTCCCTGTGCTGGGTCGAGCTGTACACCGCGGACATCGCCCGCGCCGCCGCCTTCTACCACTCCGTCCTGGGCTGGCAGACCTCGGCGGTGACCTTCCCCGGCGGGGTCTACACGGCCGTCAACCCCGCCGGCACGGACGAGGACGGCATGTTCGGCGGACTGGTCGCCCTGTCCGACGACCCCACGGAGGCCGAGTCCGGGCGGCCGTACTGGCTGCCCTACTTCGGCGTCGACGACACCGACGCCACCGTCGCCAGGGCCGTCGAGCTGGGCGGCAGGGTCCGCCTGCCCGCCACGTCCGTCGCCGGCGTCGGACGCCTGGCCCGCCTGGAGGACCCCTACGGGGCGCGCTTCGCGGTCCTCAAGGGGGACCCGCGGCAGACCTGACGCCGAGGGGGCGGCGGCCCCGCGGGTGTCTCCCCGCGCGCCGCCGTGCGCTCCCGGCACCGGCCGGTCCATCATCGTCCGGCCGCCCGCGCCCTGCCGCCCCCTCCGCAGCGCCCGGCCGTACGGCGTTGATACGACGTTGATCGAACGTTTGTGGCCGCCCGGCACGCTTCCGGCCATGCACATCGACACGTTTCCGGCGCCCGACCTCGCCTGGCAGGACGAGGCGCTGTGCGCGCAGACCGGAGGGGACTTCTTCTTCCCCGAACCCGGCAGCTCGGTCCGCGACGCCAAGCGCATCTGCGGCCTGTGTCCCATCCGCGCCGACTGCCTCGACTACGCCCTGGCCAACGACATGCGCTTCGGCGTCTGGGGCGGCCTGTCGGAGAAGGAACGAATGGAACTGCGGCGCGCGGGCCGGTAGCCGCGGGGCGCGGGTGCACAGCGACGTGCTCCCGGCCGGGGGCGGACAGCGGTGCAGAACCGTTACGGCACCGGCGAGCACTCCGGCCGTTCGAATCCGGCCGCTCCGCCCGCCGGTGCCTCCCGGGGACGGTGCCTAGCCCGCCGCCCGAGCCGCCATCCGGGCCTTGCGGGCCGCGAGCTTCTCGTCGAACTTGCGGGCCTCCGCGTCCAGGCCGCCCATGAAGAGCCCGAGTTCCTCCTGGGCCTTGAGGCCCTCCGGGCCCAGCCCGTCGATCTCCATGATCTTCAGGAAGCGCAGCACCGGCTGGAGCACGTCGTCGTGGTGGATGCGCAGGTTGTAGACCTCGCCGATCGCCATCTGCGCGGCGGCCCGCTCGAAGCCGGGAATGCCGTGGCCGGGCATGCGGAAGTTGACGACGACGTCCCGCACCGCCTGCATCGTCAGGTCGGGGGCGAGTTCGAACGCCGCCTTGAGCAGGTTCCGGTAGAAGACCATGTGCAGGTTCTCGTCGGTCGCGATGCGGGCCAGCATGCGATCGCAGACCGGGTCGCCCGACTGGTGACCGGTGTTGCGGTGCGAGATGCGGGTGGCCAGCTCCTGGAAGGCGACGTAGGCGATCGAGTGCAGCATCGAGTGGCGGTTGTCCGACTCGAAGCCCTCACTCATGTGGGACATGCGGAACTCTTCCAGCTTGTCCGGGTCCACCGCGCGCGAGGTGAGCAGGTAGTCCCGCATCACGATGCCGTGCCTGCCCTCCTCGGCGGTCCAACGGTGCACCCAGGTGCCCCACGCGCCGTCGCGGCCGAACAGGGTGGCGATCTCGTGGTGGTAGCTGGGGAGGTTGTCCTCGGTCAGCAGGTTCACCACCAGGGCGATCCGGCCGACCTCGGTGACCTTGGACTGCTCCTTGTCCCAGGCCTCGCCGTCCTCGAAGAGCCCGGGGAAGTTGCGGCCGTCGCTCCACGGTACGTACTCGTGCGGCATCCAGTCCTTGGCGATCGTCAGGTGCCGGTTGAGCTCCTTCTCGACCACTTCCTCCAAGGCGTACAACAGCCGGGCGTCGGTCCAGACGGAGGGGCTGCCGAGGTGAGGGGAAGCGATCGTCACGAGAACTCCAGGGGGACGGGACACGAGGGGAGGGACCGGCCTGCGGCGCGGACACCGCGGCGCCGGAAACCTACGGAATCGTAGGCTACGAAGCCGTAGGTTACGAAGCCGGGTTAAGGGCGCCGTAAAGTCCGCTGATCAGCCCCCGGGTTCCCGGCCGAGCGGAGTCGATGCGCACGGCCCCGGGATGCGCAGGTCCCTGGGCCGCCCGGGGGGAGCGGGGCGCCCGTCAGGCGTACAGCTCGCGCAGTCGCACCGAGAGACATGTCACACAGCCCTCGAGCTTCTCGAACTCGCCGATGTCCACGACGACCGGCTCGTAGCCGAGGTTCGCGAACAGTTCCGCGGTCCTCGGTGCGCTCGCCGCCATCAGCAGTGCGTCGCCGCCCAGCAGCACCACGTGCGCCCCGGACTCCTCCGGCACCGGCAGGAAACGCGGGAACAGCGACGGCATGTCCATGTGCGGGATGTGGCCGACGACCGTTCCGTCCGGCAGCGCCGTGACCGCCGACTTCAGATGCAGCACCTTGTTCACGGGCACGGCGACCACCCGTGCTCCCAGCGGCTCGAACGCGGCCCGCACCTGCTGGACCCCGGCCGCGTTGGTGCGCCCGCCCCGGCCCACGTACACGGTGTCGCCGATCTTCAGCACGTCGCCGCCGTCCAGCGTGCCCGGGTCCCAGATCCAGTTCACCGAGCAGCCCAGCCCGGCCACGGCCTCCTCGACCCCGGCGGTCTCCCCGCGCCGCGACTCGGCACCCGGCCGGACGATCAGCGCCACGTTCCGGAACATCACCACCGTGTCCTCGACGAACACGGAGTCCGGGCAGTCGTCGGCCGGCTCCACCTCGACGGTCTCCCAGCCGTGGGCGCGCAGCGCCTCCACGTACGCCTCCCACTGCTCCACCGCCAGGTCGACGTCCACACCCTCCCGCTCGATGTGGGTGACCAGCCCTTCGGCCAGTCGGGGGCTGGGGCGGCGGACCAGGGCCTTCTTGCTGGGCACGAGCACGACTCCGATCGGACGGGTGGAACGGGACCGCGCCGAGGTCCTGTCCGGAGCACCGGTGTCCCTCGGCCGTCGGCGGACCATCATGCAAGGCGGGACCGGACGGCGACATCCCCGGACCCCCATGAGATATACCACCGGTAACCGAACCGCCCCCTGATCCACCCGCCCGCTACGGTCCACCACCCACCCGTCGGGGGGCGACCCGCCCCTGTGCGGCCCGATCGTCCCCCGGCCGAGCCGAGGGCTCAGCCCCGCCACCGCGGCACGGTGCGGTCACCCGCCGGTCGGCCGCGGGCCGCGCCGACCGCCCCGCGGGCCGACCCCGTGCCGCCGGGTCGCCCTGCCGTCCGTGCCGGCCGACCCCGTGCCGTGGGGTCGCCCGGCCGCCCGACCCAGGCCCGCCCGCCTCCTGCGGTCGCCCCCCTCGGCCGGCCACGCGCGGCGGTGCCCCCGCCCGGTCCCGTCACCCCTACGCCGACCGTGGGTCGCGGCCCCGGCCCAGGGCCGCGTTCCCCCGTACCGTCAGCCGCAGGTGCTCCGCGGTGAAGGATCCCTCGGCCTCCAGGAGGTCCGCCGGTGGCCCCTCGAAGACCACCCGGCCGCCGTCGCGGCCGCCGTCCGGGCCGAGGTCGATCACCCAGTCGGCACGGGCGACGACATCGAGGTCGTGCTCGACGACGATCACGGTGTTCCCCGCGTCCACGAGCCGGTCCAGCAGTGCGACCAGGTCGTCCACGTCCGCCATGTGCAGCCCGGTCGTCGGCTCGTCGAGGATGTACACCACTCCGGTGCGGTGCAGCCGGGTGGCCAGCTTGATGCGCTGCCGCTCGCCGCCCGAGAGCGTGGACAGCGGCCGGCCGAGGGTGAGGTAGGTGAGCCCGACGTCCCGCAGCGCGTGCAACCGGCGGCGCACGCCCGGGTCGTCGAAGAAGGACAGCGCCTCGTCGGCCGTCATCCCCAGCACGTCGGCGATGGAGCGCCCGCCGACCGCCAGGCGCAGCACCTCGTCGTCGAAGCGCCGGCCACCGCAGGTGTGGCAGGTCGTGGTCACCGGGTCCATGAAGGCCAGGTCGGTGTGGATGATGCCGCGCCCCTCGCAGGTCGCGCAGGCACCGGCGGAGTTGAAGCTGAACAGGCCCGGGTCCCGCCCCGTCTCCCGCGCGAAGATCCTGCGCACGGTGTCCATGATTCCGAGATACGTCGCCGGTGTGGACCGCGCCGAGATCCCGATGGAGGACTGGTCGACCACCACGGCGTCCCCGTGGGCGGCGGTGAACGCGGCGACCAGGGTGCTCTTGCCGGAACCGGCGACCCCGGTCACCGCGGTCAGCACCCCGGCGGGGAACCGCACCGTCACGTCCCGCAGGTTGTGCCGGTCGGCGCCCTTCACCCACAGCTCCCCGCGCGCCTGCCGCACCGGGTCCTTGACCTCCGTGCGCCGGCCCAGGCACCGTCCGGTCGGCGTGTCCGAGGCGGCCAGCTCCCGCGGCGTTCCCTCGAACACCACCCGGCCGCCCCGGGTGCCGGCCCCCGGGCCCATGTCGACGACATGGTCGGCCAGCGCGATGACATCCGGGTCGTGCTCGACGACCAGCACCGTGTTGCCCTTGTCGCGCAGCCGCAGCAGCAGCTCGCCGAGGCGGTGCACGTCCCTGGGGTGCAGTCCGACGCTGGGCTCGTCGAAGATGTACGTCATGCCGGTCAGGCTGGACCCGAGGTGCCGCACCGTCTTCAGCCGCTGGCCCTCCCCGCCGGACAGCGTGGACGTCTCCCGGTCGAGGCTGAGATAGCCGAGGCCGATCCGCTCGATCCGCTCCAGCGCGGCGACGGCGGCCCCCGCGATCGGCCGGGCGACCGGGTCGTCGATCTCCTTCAGCACGGTGATCAGGTCGGTGACCTGCATCCGCGCGCAGTCGGCGACGGACAGGCCGTTGATCCGGGTGGCCAGCGCCGCCTCGTTCAGCCGGGCGCCCCGGCAGGCCGGGCAGGTGCCCTCGGCCAGGAACTCCCGCACCAGGTCGCGGGTCTTCTGGCTCATCGCCGACAGGTCCCGCTTGAGGTACAGCCGCTCGAAGCGGTCCGCGAGTCCCTCGTACTCGGTGGTCCAGGTGCCGCCCGTGCCGTTCACGGTGACCTTGCTGCCGGGGCGCCCCCGCATCAGGAACTCGCGCTCGGCGGCGGTGAGTCGCCCGACCGGTTTGTGCGGGTCGAGATCGGGGCTGTTGGTGTACGCCTGCCCCTGCCAGGTCCCCGCTGCGAACGGCGGGAACCGGACCGCCCCGTCGGCCAGGGAGCGGTCCGGATCCAGGATGCGGTCCCAGTCGGGACGCACCGTCCGCCCCAGGCCGTCGCACTCGGGGCACATGCCCGACGGATCGTTGAACGAGTACGCCGTCGCCGGACCGGCGCTCGGGGTGCCGTGCCGGGAGAACAGCACCCGGATCACCGACCAGACGTCCGTCATGGTGCCGACCGTGGACCGCGAGTGCCCCCCGATCGGACGCTGGTCGACGACGATCGCGGGGGAGAGGTCCGCGATGGCGTCCGCGTGCGGTCGTTCGTACTTGGGCAGCCGGTTGCGGACGAACCACGTGAACGTCTCGTTCAGCCGGCGCTGCGACTCCACCGCGATCGTGTCGAGGACGACGGACGACTTCCCCGACCCCGAGACACCGGTGAACACGGTCAGCCGGTCCTTCGGAATGCGGAGGGTGACGTCCTTGAGGTTGTTCTCCCTGGCTCCGGTAAGCCTGATGTAGGCGGGCATGAGCCCGACGCTAGGCCGGATACCCGACAGCCTCTGTCGTGATTTCCTTCAGTTCTCCCTCCTCCATCAGCAGCCACCGCGTGATCCCGATCGACTCCAGGAACGGCAGGTCGTGGCCGGCCACGATCAGCGCGCCCTCGTAGGACTCCAGCGCCGTGGTGAGCTGACGGACGCTCGCCATGTCGAGGTTGTTGGTCGGCTCGTCCAGCATCAGCAGTTGCGGCGCCGGCTCGGCCAGCATCAGCGCGGCCAGCGCCGCCCGAAAGCGCTCGCCGCCCGACAGCGTCGCCGCCTTCTGGTCGGCGCGGGCGCCGCGGAACAGGAAGCGGGCCAGTCGTGCCCGGACGCGGTTGTTGGTGGCGTCCGGCGCGAACCGGGCCGCGTTGTCCGCCACGCTCAGCTCCCCGTCGAGGACGTCCAGCCGCTGCGGTAGGAACCGCAGGGGGACGTGCGCCGTCACCTCGCCCGCTCGCGGCTCGAGCTCCCCGGCGATCGTGCGCAGCAGCGTCGTCTTGCCCGCGCCGTTGCGCCCGATCAGCGCGACCCGCTCCGGTCCCCGCAGGTCGAGACCGCACCGCACCCGGGACCCGTACGCGAGCTCCAGGTCCAGCAGGGTCAGCACGCCGCGCCCCGGCGGTACGGCGGTGTACGGCAGGTCGACGCGGATCTCGTCGTCGTCCCGCACGGCCTCCACCGCCTCGTCGAGCCGCTCCCTGGCCTCGGCCAGCTTCTCCTCGTGCATGATGCGGTGCTTGCCCGCGGACTCCTGCGCCGCGCGCTTGCGGGCTCCCATGACGATCTTCGGCTCACGCTTCTGATCCCACATCTTCTGCCCGTACCGCTTGCGCCGGGCCAGTTTCATCCGGGCGTCGGACAGTTCGCGCTTCTGCTTGCGGAAGTCGGCCTCGGCCACGCGCACCATGCGCTCGGCCGCCTCCTGCTCGACGGCCAGGGCCTCCTCGTAGGCGGAGTAGTTGCCGCCGTACCAGCTGACCTCGCCGGCGCACAGGTCGGCGATCTGGTCGACCAGGTCCAGCAGTTCGCGGTCGTGGCTGACCACGACCATCACGCCCGGCCAGCGCTCGACGGCCGCGTACAGCCGTCTGCGGGCGTACAGGTCGAGGTTGTTGGTCGGCTCGTCGAGCAGCAGCACGTCCGGCCGGCGCAGCAGCAGCGCGGCCAGCCGCAGCAGCACCGACTCGCCGCCCGAGACCTCGCCGATCGTGCGGTCCAGGTCCACGTGACCGAGACCGAGTTCGCCGAGCGTGGCCAGGGCGCGCTCCTCGACGTCCCAGTCGTCGCCGACGGTCTCGAAGTGCTCCTCGGTCACGTCGCCCGTCTCGATGGCGTGCAGCGCGGCCCGCCGGGCGGCGATGCCGAGAGCCTGGTCGACCCGCAGCGCGGTGTCCAGCGTCACGTTCTGCGGCAGGTGGCACACCTCCCCGGCGACGTGCACCGTGCCGTCGCTCGGCGCGAGTTCGCCTGCGATCAGCTTCAACAGGGTCGACTTGCCGGAACCGTTGACACCGACGAGCCCGGTCCGGCCGGGACCGAAGGCGACGTCGAGACCCTCGAGGACGGGGGTGCCGTCGGGCCAGGTGAAGGAAAGGGACGTACAGGTGATGGATGCGGTCATGCGGACCTCCGCGGTTGCTCGGAGCGGTCAGGGGCACACGCGTATCGAGACACCGCCAGACGACGACCGAAGGCCGGGACGGCCGGGAGGGAAGCACCGGGCATGAGAAAAGCCCTGTTCCGCAAGGACGGCTCGAACGCCGAGGTCGCACGCTGCGCACACACCTTCGCGGTGTGACGCGGTGTCTCAGGACCTCAGACGAGCAACGTCCTTCTCCAATCGACGGCAACAGGACCGCTGTACACCGTACGAGAGGCCGGATCCGCTGTCAACGCCTTACCGTGATCGCGACCTCACGCCCCGAGGAGGCCCCGTGTCCAACGGCCCGCTCTCGCTGCCGGCCCGGCTCTACCTGCTGGCCTGGGACACCGCGCGGCGGGAGGTCGCCGACCCGGCCCGCCTGCCCCCTCTGGTGCGCGCCGGCGCCCTCACCGATCTGGCCCAGCGTGGTCTGCTGATCGACGACGACGGCATCGCCACCCCGCGCGACCTGGACACCCGCACCGGGGACGCGGTCCTGGACGGGCTCCTGGAGCTGGTCGGCGAGTCCTGCCCGCACCGCTGGCGCACCTGGGTGACCCTGCGCGCCCGGTACACCCTGGACGCGGTCCGGGAGCAACTGGTGGCCGAGGGGTACCTGCGGGCGGAGAAGAGGCGGGTGCTCGGGCTGTTCCCGTCGGTGGACCACGTCCTGGACGGCGTCGGCCGGGTGGACGCCCTGCGCGACCGGGCCCGCCGCATCCTCGACGGCACCCAGCCCCCGGCGGACGTCTCCGGGGCGGACGCGGCCGCCGTCGCCCTGGCCGCGGCGGCGGGCCTGCGCACGCTGCTTCAGGGCGGCGACCCGGCCGGCCACGAGCGGCGCATCGAGGAACTGACCGAGCGCGGCGGAGCGGCGACCCCCGCGCTGCGGTTGATCGTCGGCGAGGTGCGCGGGGCGATGGCGGCCGCGGTGTCGACGCCGTTGCCGGCCGCGGGCAGGTGATCGTCGGAGCGGGGGTGTGAAGCCGTCGACCGGGTGATCAGGACAACGGGGGGGAGCGGACCGCCCGTGCCGAGGGCGAACCGGTGCGGAGTCGCCGACAAGGCGCCGGCCGGCGCCGGTCGGCTCCCCGCCGGTCGTCGCGTGGCACCCGAGCCTGGCCACCCGCGGACCACGCCCGCCACCACCGACGACTTCAACCTCAACGAGGACGGCTGGTCCCGCGGCGTGTACGTCACGCAGATCCCCTGGCGCCTGGCGCCCTCCCCCCGGCGTGCCGACAGCATCCGGATCAGCTCGGCCAGAACAATGGCCGCCGGTGGGGCGCACGCGCGGATTCGATGACATTGGCGTGACGCAGGACAAGGGCCGTCGCAGCGACTTCGGCTTGGCGCTGGGATGTCAGCCTCCGGTCGCTGTCCGGCGGGGAAGAGTGCCGGAGCATGTCGCGCGGCCGAACGTGCCGGTGGCGGTGGCGCTTTGGACGTGTGTGCCGCGGATGGCCAGGGCGCAGCGGGCCTGTCCACCCTTCTCACCGAGGACGATGTTGACGATCGGATCCTTGCCGAGTGGGACGTGGACGGTCTTGCGCCACGGCAGTGCGGCTGCTTTGAGGACGATGGCCTGGCCGGTTTCACTGCGGGCTTGGTAGATGATGTCGGCGGTGCCCTGGCCGGTCACTTCGTAGGTGACCGCGGCGGTGGGAATGCGCCGCTCCGGCGGGTCGTCAGCATCGCCGGTGTCGAGAACGCCGTACAAAACGAGCCCGCCGCAGGCGGCCAGCGCGGTTCCGGCCACCAACAAGCCCGCCCGGTCCGCGCGCCGACGGGAGGGCTCGCGGTCCGGATTTTCGGCGTGCTGCGACAGCGCGTCCTGTCCGGCGCCGGCCGGCGGCAGGTCGTTCGGCGCGTCGGCCGGTTCGGAATCGGCCTGGGTTTCCGTCTCTCCCTGGACTCGATGGGATGGTGATGATATCCGGATTTGGTCAGGCACTGATTATCCCTTCGAAAGCGGTGTTCACATTTGAGTCCGGGCGGTTGTAGCGGATTCCGCGTACGGATGGCAAGTGGACGGAGATAACGGACATCCGGTGCCCGGATTTACCCTAACTGCCTCGCATGTCTACCGACTTGACAGAGCGTCACCAGCGCGAATAGAACCTCGGCGCCACCGTCGATGACCTCCATCTATGCAGGTGGATACGGTTCTTGGTGGCGTGTTGCGGTCCGTGGCATTCGAGGAAAGGTTTAGCGTGAGACCCAGACTGGGCAGGCTCATGGCATGCCTGGTGGTATCCGCGGTGACAAGTACCGCGCTGCCCCAGGTCGCCTATGCGGCACCGGCTGATGACGATGACGGAAAGGGAATTGTCGATACCGTCAAGGATTGGTTCTCGGGCGACGACGAGGGAAACGGAAATCCTTCGCCGTATGACGAACTCGAGATAGCGGACCGGCAGAAGCTTCCGAAGGGAAAGAAGGAGCCGGAGCCGAAGCGGGTCAAGGAGCTGACGGGTCGGCGCACGGCGCACGCGCGGTTCTGGCTGCTGTCGGACGGCCGAATCTCCGCGGAGCTGTCGGCGGTGCCGACGTCGTACCGTTCCGGCACGGGCAAGAAGGCGACCTGGAAGGCGATCAGTACCGCCGTCCGTGACACGGAGGCGAAGGGCTTCGACTTCGCCAACACCACGAACAACGGCCGCAGTTGGTTCGGTCGCAACGCTGACCGGCTGGTGCGGTTCGCCTCGCCGAGCGGCCGTTCGGTCACCCTGGGTCTCGACGGTGTGGACAAGGACCTGAAGCCCGCGGTCAAGGGTTCCACCGTCACCTACCGGGACGCGATGCACGGCGCGGACCTGGAGTACTTGGTCGGCCCGGGCCAGGTGAAGGAGAACCTCACTCTCGCCGAACGCCCCGACGGGCCGGTGAGGTTCACCTTCACGCTGGACACCGATGGGTTGACCCCGAAGGCGCACAAGGACGGCTCGATCGCGCTGTACGGCGAGTTGCCGCACACGCCGGAGCTGGTGATCCCGGCGCCGTACATGACGGACGCGAAGAAGGCGAATCGTTCCGTCTTCGGTCAGACCTACAGCACCAAGGTCACCCAGAAGCTCACCAAGGACGGCGACTCCTGGAAGCTGACAGTTGCACCGGACCCGAAGTGGCTCGGGGCGAAGGAGCGGCAGTATCCGGTCGTCATCGACCCTACGATCACGATCGCGCCGAGCGCTTCACAGTCCCAGGATGTCATGGTCCTGTCGGACCAGGCGTCGCTCAACTTCAACACCACCTGGAAGCTGTCGGCGGGTAGGACCGACACGGGCACGGCCCGGTCACTGATCAAGTTCCCGCTGAGTGAGATCCCGTCGGGTACGCAGATCGATTCGGCGCGTCTGGAGATGTACTTCGACCAGGTGCACACCACCAACGCCAATGACGTCACCATCGGCGCGTACCGGGCGACCGGGTCGTGGAGTGAGTCGACGGCGACCTGGTCCAGCACCAGTGCGCTGGTGGGCGAGTTGTCCGGGACCAGCGTGCAGGTGGACGACGGGGATGCGGGGACGACGGCGGCGGTCGGCTCGTGGAAGCCGGGGTCGCAGACGTATGGGATCGACGGCGACTACCTGTACAACAAGGACTCGATCACCACTGACACCTACACCTGGCAGCCGAAGATCCCGGAGACGGCTTCCTACCGGGTGGACGCACACTATGTGACGGCCTCGGACCGGTCCACGGCCGCCCCGTACACGGTGACCGGTCAGGACGGAACCGCCACCTATACCGTGGACCAGACGGCCGGTTCGGGCGGGGTGTGGGCCTCCCTCAACGGTGGGGCGCAGATCGACTTCACCAAGGGCACGGCCGGCAAGGTCGTTCTCGGGGACACCGACAGCGCGACCGCGGTGATCGCGGACGCGGTGCGCTGGGTGAACCCGGCGACGATCGTGAAGAACACCGGCGAGTACAACCAGTGGCACAAGTTCTCGGTCACGGACACCGTGCAGAAGTGGCTGGACGGCACGGCCACCAACCACGGCTTCGTGCTGAAGGCCACGGACGAGTCGTCGACGGCCCCGACCGGCGGCCCGCGTTATGAGGCGGGTGACGGCAGCGACTACGGCGGCGAGACGTCCACGATTCCCCGGCTGACGGTGACCTACGGCAAGGTCGGCACGACGCTGAACTCGCCGACTGTGGTGCATTCCACCGGCCCGGAGCTGTCGTGGAAGGCGTACTCCAACTCCACCGGTGACTCGGGTCTGGACATCGTGGAGTACCAACTGCACCGCTCCACGCAGCAGGCGTTCACGCCGTCCGCGGCGACCCTGATCGCGCCGGTCGACAAGTCGGCCACGACGTACACGGACACCACCGCGACTCCGACCCCGAACTCCTACAGCGGGGAGATCGGGCGGTCGTACTACTACCAGCTCGCGGTCAAGACCGCAGACGGCCAACTGCTCGGCTCGCCCACGCGCATCGTGGGCGTGCCCAAGACCGGTCGCACCATGCGGCTGATCCAGGGCACCTCCGACGTCGCAGACACGACACTGTCCTCCGCGCAGCCGACCACGAACCAGGACACCATCCAGTCCTGGGGCGTGGGCCAGAAATGGCTGAGCGTGGGCAACAACTCCTCCACTTACGGCAAGACCCGCGCGCTGATGAAGTTCACCACGTCGGACATCCCGACCACGGCCACAGTGACCGAGTCGCGGCTGTTCATGTGGGGCGCGGAGACCACCACCGGCACCGACGGCGCGATCTACGAACTGCGCGGTCTGAACCAGGACTTCGCCGAGACGTCGGCCACCTGGAACAACGCCACGTCCACCACGGCGTGGACCACGGCGGGTGGTGACCACTCCGGCACCGTCTCCGACACCGTCGCGCAGGTGTCGGAGGTGGGCCGCCACGACTGGGACGCCACCTCGCTCACCCAGGGCTGGATCAAGACCCCGACCTCCAACAAGGGCGCGATGGTCAGACTGAAGGACGAGTCGTCCACCGGCCCGCAGGAGCGCACGCTGTTCCTGGCCTCGGAGGCCTCCGACTACCAGCTCGGCCCGCTGCTGCGCGTCATCTACGTCGACTCCACCACCGACGACACTTACTACGCGCCGCAGACCCCGGCCCGCATGACTCCGAACTCCACCTACACGGTGGACTTCACGGTCACCAACACCACCAGCATCGCGTGGGCAGCGGGTGAGCGGCAGCTGTCGTACACCTGGAAGCTCCCGGACGGCACGGACGTCACCAACGGTGGCAACCAGGCCGCCACGGCCATCCCGGCCCTCAGCCCCGGCCAGTCGGCCGTGCTCCAGGCGCAGGTCAAGACGCCGATCAACTCCGACAGCGGCAACAAGCGCGCCGAGTACGTGCTCGGCTGGGACGTGCGCAAGGTCTCCGACGGCAGCTGGCTGTCCGCCGGAACCGGCGGCATACCGCCGCTGAAGCAGAAGGTGGCCGTCGAGGACCCCACCTCCAACACCCTGGGCCTGGAGAAGTTCTACTCCTACACCGGCAAGAACACCGGCGCCGGCTCCACGGTGATGAACAACCTTGCCTTCGGCAACACCGTCTGGTCCTACAATGCCTTCACCAACCCCGGCCGCGGCCTGACCACGTTCGCGCGGTTCGCCTACAACTCGCTCGACACCTCCGACACCGTCTCCGGTGCGGGCTGGTCGGCGCAGCTGGCCGGTCCGATCCGGCTGGGCGGGCACCTGGACTTCCACCCCAACCCCAACGCCAACGCCACAGAAATCCGCCTCCCGGACGGCGACGGCACCACGCACACCTTCCGCAAGCAGGCCGACGGCACCTGGAAGGCCCCGGCCGGCGTCCACTACCGCATCACCATGAAGGCGGGCCTGGACTGCACCCCCGACAAGGACCCGGTCCCGGACGCCTGGACAATGCTGCGCCCGGACGGCACCCGCTTCCTCTTCGGCTGCGACGGCTACCTGACCTCGGTGGTCGACAAGAACGGCAACACGCAGACATACACCTACGAGGAGCGCAAGTCCAACCACAGGCCGACGAAGTTCCTCAAGTACATCACCGACCCGGCCGGCCGCAAGTCACTGCGCATCGGCTACTACCTCCGTGGCGACGCGACCTACTCGTACGTCAATGACAGCGGCGACCTCGTCTCAGGCACCAACCTCACCGACCCCCACATCTACGATCACGTGGCGTCCATCACGGACATCTCCGGGCGCCGGATCTCCCTTTATTACACCGACACGGGCCTGCTCGGCCGCATGGTCGACGGCAACGGCTCAAGCCAGCCGAAGGTCTTCGAGTTCACCTACGACGCCACCCAGGGCAACAAGAACGTCAAGCTGGTGACCGCCACCGACCCGCGCGGCAACAGCACCCGACTGGCCTACAACCAACCGCCGGCGGACGACCCGAAGTACCACTGGTGGACGAAGACCATCACCGACCGCCTAGATGGTGACACCGGGTTCGCCTACGCGACGAACACCACGAACACCAAGTTCACCGACACCACCGTCACCGACGCCGAGAACCACGCCACGAAGTACGTCACCGACGACTTCGGCCGCCCCGTCCAGCAGACGAACGCCAAGTCCCAGACCACGAAGATGTCCTGGGACGCGGACAACAACGTCACGTACCTGGAGGAGGACAACGGGGCGAAGACCGCGTACTGCTACGACCAGAAGACCGGCTACCCGCTCTGGCAGCGCGACGCCGAGAACAACAAGTCCGGCGTGCCGGACCAGGCGACCACTTGCTGGACGGGCACGTCCAACGTGACGGACCCGTCCAAGTGGCCGGCGAACGCCGCGAAGTACGAGTACCAGACGCGCGCCGACGGCTACTCCGCCGACCTGGTCCGCAGGACCTCGCCCGAGGGGCGCGCATGGAAGTTCGGCTACGACTGCTTCGGCAACCTCAAGACGGTCACTGACCCCAAGGGCACAGCCACCTGGACGTCGGGCGTCTGTGAGCCGACCACCAACGGCTACACCACGAAGTACACGTACGACTCCTACGGTCAGCTGACCAAGGCGACCGACGCCAACGGCAACCCGACGACGTACAGCGACTTCGGTCCGACCGGCTACCCGAACACGATCACTGACGCGAAGACCAACCCGACGAAGTTCGTCTACGACGAACGGGGTCAGGTCACCCAGGTCACCGACGCCAACCAGAAGGTGACCACGCAGACCTACGACACCTTCGGGCGTCCGCTGGTCAACACGGTGCCGAAGAATCAGGACGCCGGGGTTCTGATCACGACTCCGGCGCCGGAGTACGACGCGAACGACAACGTCACCAAGTCGACGGCACCGAACGGTTCGGTCTCCACGGCGGTGCACGACAAGGCGGACCAGATCACGTCGGCGACCGCGCCGGCGAACAATCAGACCACTCCGCGCACAACGACATACGCCTACGACAAGGTCGGAAACCTCAAGACGACTACCGAGCCCAAGGGCACTGTAACGACCTCGGACAACACCGACCACATCACCACGAACCACTACGACGCCGTCTATCAGCTCACCGATGTCGTCAACGCCAAGGGCGACAAGCTCTCGTACGAGTACGACAACGTCGGGAACGTAACCAAGGTCATCGACCCCAAGAAGAACGCCACGGCCGACACCACCGACTACACGACCAAGACCGACTACGACCTGAATCACCGGGTCACGGTCGTCACGGACGCGGCAGGCAAGACCACCGAACGGGGTTACGACAAGGACTCGCTGGTCGTCTCGACCACGGATGCTGAGAACAACACCACGACAGTCACCTACGACGAGCGTGGCAAGCGGACAGAGGTCAAGGTCCCCTATGAGGGCACCACAACCCGGTCGACGAAGTACGAGTACGACGAGGTCGGCAACGTCACCCAGGTGATCAGCCCGCGTGCCGTCGCCGCCGGTACAACTACGGCGTTCACCGCCCGTACCGAGTACGACGCGCTCAACCGGGCGGTCAAGCAGTATCAGCCCCATGATCCGGCGGACTCCCGCTACAACGATCCCAATGTCTATACGGAGACCGTGTACGACAAGGTGGGCCGGGTGGCGAAGACCTCGCTGCCGCCGTCGGAGGGCGAGACGGTCCGCAACGACACGATCTACAGCTACTTCGACAACGGCTGGGTCGAGTCGTCCACGGACCCGTGGGACATCACCACTACTTACGACTACAACGAGCTGGGACGACAGACCAAGCGGACCCTGACTTCGGCGGGCGGTTCCTCCAACCGCACGATGACGTGGTCGTACTACCCCGACGGCTCGCTCAAGTCCCGCTCGGACGACGGTGTGCCGGTGGGTCTGTCGGTGGTCCTGGTGGACAACTCCGACATCCAGAACACCTCCTCGACCGGAACCTGGGCGAAGGGGAGTGCCACCGGCCAGCACGGCTACGACCACGCCACCCACGCGGCGGGAACGGGCACGGACGCGTTCACGTGGACCCTCAACATCCCCCAGGACGGCACGTACACGGCGTATGTGAAGTTCCCGAAGGTGACCGGCGCGGCGACCACGGCGAAGTACACCCTCACTCACGCCACCGGCACGGTCGACAAGACCGTCGACCAGAACGCCACCGCCAACCAAGGTGCCTGGGTCTCCCTGGGGTCCTACTCCTTCAACCGGGGGAACGCTGCGAAATTGCAGCTTTTCCAGAACAGCGGCGGTGTGATCGTCGCCGACGGCGTCAAGCTCGTTCGTGACACCAGCGGCGGTCCCACCGACACTGAGAAGAACGACTTCGCCTACACCTACGACCTCAACGGCAACCTGACCAAGGTCGACGACACTTCGTCGACTGCGAAGATCGACGCGTACACGGTCGCCTACACCGGCCTCAACCAGGTCCAGAAGGTGACCGAGCTGCTCGCCGGAACAGAGAAGAAGTCGACGTCGTACACCTACGACGCCAACGGTCAATTGGAGACGGTCACCCATCCCGACCAGTTCTCCAAGTACACCTACGACCTGCGTGAGCTGGTGAAGACGGTCTCGGTCGGTAAGACGGCGACCGACTCTTCGCCGAAGGTGACGTCGTACACGTATACCGACCGTGGCCTGAAACTGAAAGAGATCAAGGCCAACAGCAGCACCGTCGACTACACCTACTACCTCAACGCAGCGCTGAAGTCGACGACCGAGAAGAAGGCCAACGGCACCCTCGTCTCCTCCCACACCTACGCCTACGACCCCAACGGCAACAAGGCGCAGGACGTGGCGAAGAAGATGAACGCCGACAACCACGCGGCCTACCTCGAGTCGACGACCGACTACACCTACGACCCCGCCGACCGGCTGAGGCAGGCGGTCAAAACCGGCACCGGCGCCGGAACGGAGACGTACGTCCATGACGACAACGCCAACGTCATCCGCCAGACGGTCAAGAACAAGACCACTGACTTCGGCTACGACCGCAACCGGCTGCTGACCGCCACGATCTCCGGCGTCACAGCGAGACACAACTACGACCCGTTCGGACGCCAGGAGTCGGTGACTTCGGGCAGTCAGATCATCGAACGGAACGTGTATGACGGCTTCGATCACGTCGTGGAGTCCCAGAAGTTGGACGACACCGGCGCATTGAAGACGACGAAGTACACCTTCGACCCGCTGGACCGGACCGTCACGAAGACCGCGGACGGTAAGACCACGGACTTCACCTACCTCGGCCTGTCCACCGAGGTACTGGACGAGAAGGTGGCCGGCACGCTCACCAAGTCCTACCAGTACAGCCCATGGGGCGAGCGGCTGTCGCAGGTCAAGCACAACAGCGACGGCACGACCGAGGACGGCTACTACGGCTACAACAGCCACACCGACGTCGAGACGCTCACGGACAAGAACGGCGACACGAAGGCGACGTACGGCTACACCGCCTACGGCTCCGACGACGAGTCCGAATTCACCGGCATCGACAAGCCGGACACCGCGGACCCGACCAAGGAGGCGTACAACCCGTACCGGTTCAACGCCAAGCGCTGGGACGCCCAGTCGGGTACGTATGACATGGGCTTCCGCGACTACAAGCCGGGCCTGAACCGCTTCACCACCCGGGACATGTACAACGGCGCCCTCGCCGACATGGGCCTCGGCGCGGACCCGTTCACCGGTAACCGGTACGCCTTCACCGGCGGAAACCCGGTGAGCTTCGTGGAGATCGACGGCCACACAAGCTGCGATATCACCGGAATGTGCGGTGGGGTCTATCGCGAGACCCCGATGATCCGGCATGAGCAAAGCCAGGAAGTCGGTGCGGCCGCAGTAGTCGGTGAGATCATCAACAACAGCGAAGGTACGCTGCGCCACAATGAGGCTCAGCGCGTGGCGACGGAGTTTCTGCGACTCACGCACCCGCGTGCGACCATTCAGAACGAATACGAGATACCAGGCGGTGGCAAGGGAGGCGCAAAAGACGGATCTGCGGATATCGTCATGGTCGAGAATGGCATCATGTACATCTGGGAGGTCAAGTCCGGCAGGCGGGCAAAGGACGAGAAGGTGGCGGCCGATGAAGTAGCCGCTTATGTCGAACGGGAGCGAATGCTGCAAAACGGACCCGGAGGTCAGCGTCTGATCGTCCAAGCCGGTTTCGACATTCCGCAGCTCGTCACTCCCGATATCGTTCAGGCGGACCGTGTCCTGGTGACCGTGTCGACGAACAAGAAACCGAACATTGTAGGAAAGGGCGGTCACGACGGGGCGATCAGCTGGTGGACGAGGAAGAACCCCCGACCGAGCGACCCGGGAATGAAGCCCTATCCGGTGACAGTGCCCGCCACAGTCTGGGACTGGGAGATGAGCCCGAGCACTGCGGATTCCCTGCAGAGGGGGGCAACGTGGGCCGGGGTGGGTGTTCTGGGATTGCTCGCCACGGTGCTGACCGGCGGGGCTGCTACTCCCTAGCGCATACTGCCTGGCCGATATAACGGGAAGCCGGCCCATGTTGCTCCGCAGCGCGGGCCGGCTTCTACCGCCGCATCTGATGAGATAGGTTGTCACCATGAGCGAGTATGTGGACTACGTGGGTGCCATTTCCGTGTCGCCCGCGCTCAACGCTGCCGAGATCCGCTACTTGGAGCGGTTTGCCGGAACACGGAGGATGGATCGGAAGTCGGGGCCTTACGCCACGATCGAAACCCCGCGTCTGGTCGTTCCGGACGGCGACATCATCGACGTGAACAGGCCGCCGTCAGGACAGCCGGGTCTCAGCTGCCAGTGGGCGCCGACGGCTGACGGGTCGCACCTTGAATGGAACCGGAGGACGAAGTTTCCTTTCGCTGCGGAGTGGCTCACTTACCTTATTGATTCGTTCTTGAAGCCGGACGCCGCCCTTCACCAGGAGCTCTTGAACCCGGTGACGGGACGTTACTACGCTCCCGAGTTCCGTGAATTTACCTTTGATCACGTTTTGGACGGCTTGATCGAAGCGCAGGGAGAGGATGGGGATCACTGGCAGATCCTGGTGCGCAATAATTCCGTCAGTGTTCTTGAGTGACTCTGCTCCGCCGGTCAATGCACCATCGTCATGTCCGACCGCTCACCGGCGGTTCACCCATGGGCGAACCCGGCTGGCGCAGCTGAGCCGAACTGGATTCGACGTGCGATCGATCCGATGAACACTCCGGCGCCAATCTGCACGGCAGCCGGACCGGAGCCGAGCACGGCATCCCGAGATCTCGTCGTTCGGAACCTGGCGGCCTCGAGCAGGAACCGTGCATGACGGGCCGCTGTGCGTCATGGCCGGTCCCGGCGCCCCGCCGGTCGGCGAACTGGCCGCCCTCGGCGTCGCCCGCGTGAGCGTCGGTTCCGGCATGGCCCAGGCCGCGTACGCCCTGGTCCGCCGCGCCGCACGGGAGCTGCTCGACGCGGGGACCTACGGCGCCCTGGCGGGCGGGCTCGACTACGGTGAGCCCAACTCCCTGATGAGCTGCGGACGTCGGTCCCGCTGAGGGCTTCGCCCCAGGGGGACCGGATCAGCAGGTGTCCCGCATCAGCTCGGCCAGGTCGTGGTCCAGGTCGAGTTGGAGGTGCTCCAGGCCGGCCGGCACCAGTTCCCTCGTGGCCTCGAGGAACCGGCGCACCTCGCCCGAGCGGACGTGGATGACGGCGGTGCCCTCGGGGGCGTGGAACTCCAGCACGGTGCGGTCGTAGCCGTACGGCCGCACCCGTACGTCCCCGTACCCCTCGGGCCCCAGCAGCCCCGCGGCGAGCAGCTCGCGGGCGAAGGTCCAGCAGACCTCGACGCCCTCCAGCGTGGCGGGGGCCGGGAAGGTCATGCACACGGCGAACGGATCGCGGCGGTCGTAGGAGAACATGGCGGGAATGCTCGGCATCCGCGGCGCGGCGGCGACGAGACGGGCCTCGACGGGCTGCTCGATGACGATGGACAACGCCTTGCTCCCTCGTGACGGGCTGGACGGGCTTCCGGGGCGGATCGGGCCGGGTACTGGATGAGACGACGGAATCAGCCAATCCGTGCACACGAGAACCGAGTGACCTCTGTCACCGCCTTCATGCACCCCGGTGACGCGCTTCTCCCCGCCTGCCCCGGACGGCACTTGTGCACCCTCGCGGGACCCGCGGGGCTCACGAGGCCGTCTGGACGGGCCCCGGGCGGTGGACCAGCTTCGCGCGGCATGAGGCGCTCGGGGAACACGCGACGGACGAGAAGGACACATCGCAGGGCGGCCGCGGTGGCCGGGTGCGCGGCGGCGCTGGCCGCCCTGACGGCCGTACCCGCACAGGCGAACGGGCCGGGACGGACGGCGGGGTACCGCACGAGGCGCCGCGCTGGGTGCTGAAGGACAGCGGGGCCCCGCAGGTACGGTTCCGGGGCCTGGCCGCCGTCAGCCGTGACACCGCCTGGCTGGCCGGGACCGCGGGAACCGTCCTGCGCACCACCGACGGCGGACGCAGCTGGCGGGACGTCTCGCCGCCGGACGCGGCCGAGTTGCAGTTCCGGGACGTCGAGGCTTTCGACGCGCGGAGGGCCGTGGTGCTCGCCATCGGCGAGGGCGACGCGTCCCGCGTCTACCGCACCGACGACGGCGGAGCGACCTGGACCGAGTCCTTCCGCAACACCGACGCGCGTGCCTTCTACGACTGCCTCACCTTCTTCGACCACCGCCACGGCCTCGCGATGAGCGACCCGGTGGCCGGCAGGTTCCGCATCCTGTCGACCAGCGACGGCGGCCGATCGTGGACGGTGCTGCCCGACGACGGGATGCCGCCGGCGCTGGAGGGCGAGGCGGGCTTCGCGGCGAGCGGCCAGTGCCTGGTCTCGTCGGGACCGAAGGACGTGTGGCTGGCCACCGGCGGGGCGACACGCGCCCGCGTGCTGCACTCCGCCGACCGCGGCCGGACCTGGACGGCCACCGACTCACCCGTCCCGGCGGGCGACCCGGCGCGCGGGATCTTCGCGCTGGCCTTCCGCGACCGCACCCACGGGCTGGCGGTCGGCGGCGACTACCGCCCCGACCGGTCCTCGCCGGACGCGGGCGCCCGCACCCGGGACGGGGGCCGCACCTGGGGTCCCGCCGCCGCACCCCGGCCCGCCTACCGCTCCGGCGTCGCGTGGCTCCCGCACAGCCGCGCCGCCGCCCTCGCCGTCGGCCCCACCGGCACGGACCTGACGACGGACGCGGGACGCACCTGGCGGACCGTCGACACCGGGTCGTACGACACCGTCGACTGCGCCGCGGACCACGGCTGCTGGGCCGCGGGCGAGAAGGGGAGGGTTGCCCGGCTGGAGCACTGACGCGTGCGGCATGTCCTGTCCGCTGACAACGTGGGTACCCGTTCGCCGAACGCGAGAGGAAGTGAGCGGACATGCCACGCGGTTCCAGCCCGAAGCGGGAGCGTCAGTACGAGCACATCAAGGAGAGCGCGAAGGACCGGGGCGAGAGCACCGGGCGCGCCAAGGAGATCGCCGCGCGGACGGTGAACAAGGAACGCGCCCGCGCGGGCGAGTCGAAGACCGCGAGCCGCACCTCCACCCAGGACATGTCGTCCGGCAAACGGGGCGGCCAGCGGTCCGGCAAGGGCTCCCAGGGGCCCACGTACGACCAGCTGTACGAGGAGGCCAAGCGCCGTGGCGTCGAGGGCCGTTCGAGCATGAACAAGAGCCAGCTCCAGCGGGCCCTGGACAAGTAGGCCACTGCCTCCGGAGAGTGCCCGGCCCCCGGAGAGCGCCCGGCGCCCCCTGGACGACTCCTCCGCACGCCCCCGCGCCGACGGCCACCACCGCCGGCGCGGGGGCGCGTGCGGTGCGCGGCGAGCGGCCCGCGGGCCCGTCCCCCGCGCGGGCCCGTCCACCCCGTAGTCTCGAGGGCACCATGACGACCGCAAGCATCCCGGCCGACTGGCCGGTGAACGAGGAGCAGGCCCGCGCCGTCCAGGACGAGTTGCGCGGGCGGGTGGTGCTCGACGAGCCGGGGCCGGCGCCGGGCGGCGGCCTGGTCGCCGGGGTCGACGTGGCGTACGACGACGAGCGGGACCTGGTGGCCGCCGCGGCGGTCGTCCTGGACGCCGCGAGCCTCGACGTCGTCGCCGAGACCACGGCCGTCGGGCGGATCTCCTTCCCCTACGTGCCCGGCCTGCTCGCCTTCCGCGAGATCCCCACCGTGCTCGCGGCGCTCGACGCCCTGCCGTGTCCGCCCGGCCTGGTCGTGTGCGACGGCTACGGCCTCGCCCATCCCCGCCGCTTCGGCCTGGCCAGCCACCTCGGCGTGCTCACCGGCCTGCCCACCATCGGCGTGGCCAAGAACCCGTTCGCCTTCACCCACGCCGATCCCGGCACTCCGCGCGGCAGTACGGCCCCGCTGCTCGCCGGCACCGACGAGGTGGGCCGCGCCCTGCGCACCCGGGACGCGGTCAAGCCGGTCTTCGTCTCCGTCGGCCACCGCGTGAGCCTGGACAACGCCTGTGCCCACACCCTCGCGCTGACCCCCGCCCACCGCCTCCCGGAAACCACCCGCAGAGCCGACGCCCTGTGCCGCCGCGCCCTGCGTGAGGCGTCCGCCGGCTAGGCACCCGTGCCGCCGGTCCGGGCGGCCCGGACCAGGTACACCCACGCGACGACTGAGTACCTTCACGGATGCCCGGCCGCCGCCCCCGTCGGCAGGCTGGGGCGCATGACACCACACCGTGCGCCCGAGCCCGTCGCCGTCTCCGGCCGGCCCGTCGACCGAGCCGTGATCATCGGGCTGACCCTCGCCGCGGCGGCCGGACTGGGCTGGATCGCCGGGATGATCTACATCCTGGCCACGTGGCCGATGCCCTGACGCGTCCCGGCCCGCCGCTCAGCGTGTCGCCGCGACGCGGAAACGGATGCCCGCCCGCTGGAGCCGCTCGGTCAGCGCGTCGCCCATCGACACCGCGGTCGTGACCTGCCCGGCCGCCGGGGGCAGCTCGTCGGTGGCGAGGCAGAGCGCCGCCTCGGCGAACATCTTCGCCGTCTCGTCGTACCCGGGATCGCCGCCCGAGACCTCCGTGCAGACCCGTCGTCCCCCGCCCTCGCCGACGAACCGGACGCGGAACCAACTCCTGGCGCGCTTCTGGGCGCTCGGCCCGTCGCCGGGCCTCAGCCGGCCCGAGAGCCAGCGCCGCGCGGGCGGCAGCTGGGCCGCCGCGGCGAGCGCGCCCACGGCCGCCGTGCCGCCCACCGCGACCGGCAGATGCCGCACCGCCGCGTAGTGCCGGTAGCGGAAGTCGGGCCCGTACCGGTCCAGTGCCCTGGCCGACCGGATCACGATCTGTGGGTCGATGGTCGGCAGCGGAAGGGCCCAGGCGCCCACCTCGGGGGCGTAGCGCGGCGCTCCCGTCGGTGCCGACGCCCGGCGGCCCACCAGCCGCGGCTCGTGCCGCCGCCGGTCCCGGGCCGCCGCGCGGAGCTGTCGCGGGCGGGCGAACTGACCCAGCGCGGAGGCGAACGTCCCGCCCGAGAAGGCCGCGTCGGCCGTCACGAACGCGTCCACGGTCAGCGGCACCCCCTCCGGCAGCTGCCGGACCGTGAAATAGGCGCCCAGGTCGTGCGGGACCGAGTCGAAACCACAGGCGTGCACCAGCCGTGCCCCGGTCTCGCGCGCCCGTGCGTCGTGGCGCACGTACATCAGGTCTACGAACTCCGGCTCGCCCGTCAGGTCGAGGTAGTCCGTGCCGCCGTCCGCGCAGGCGGCGACGAGCGCCTCGCCGAAGGCCACGTAGGGGCCGACGGTCGTGGCCACCACCCGTGCCTGCCCGGCGAGTGCGCGCAGCGACGCCGGGTCGGACACGTCCGCCCGCAGCACTCCGATGCCCGCGCCGCCGGGCAGCCGCTCCCGCAACCGCTCCAGTTTCCCGGTGCTGCGGCCCGCGATCGCCCAGCGCAGCCCCTCGGGGGCATGGGCCGCGAGGTACTCCGCGGTGAGCGTTCCGACGAAACCGGTCGCTCCGAAGAGCACGATGTCGTACGGACGGTCGGTCCTGTTCAGCCTGCTCATGACACCCCTTGGTCGTGCGCCGCGCCGCTGTCGGTGGCCGAGGCTAGCGTGAGGGATGCGGGGCCCGACGGCGAGCCCCGGCGACGAGCCCGGAGGAAGCGCATGGCCGTACCCAGGAACGCGTTGAGGAAGTGGGAGAAAGTGCGCGAGTTCGCCCTCGCTCTCCCGGGAGCCGCGGAGGAGCATCCCTGGGGCGAGACCGTGGCGAAGGTCAACAGGAAGGTGTTCGTCTTCCTCGGCGTCGACGACGGCAGTCATCCGCTGGGGGTGACGGTGAAGCCCACGCCCACGCGCTGGCCTGCCCCGGCGCCGAACCCGCCGGATACGGACTGGGCCGGTCCGGATGGGTGAGCGTTCCCCTGGAGCCCCGGGGCGCCCCGGCCGCGGAGCTGCTGTGCGACTGGGTGGAGGAGAGCTACCGGGCGATCGCACCGAAGCGCCTGGCGGCGGAACTCGACGGTCACTGAGGCGGACGCGGAAGGCGGCTCGCCGTAGAGTGGCCAAGCGCTTGCTCGCCCCGGGGCTTGTGCCGGGTGGAACGTGTTCTTAGCATCACTGGTGTTACATCGGTTGTGTCACAGACGCTGGGGGCTCGATGACGGACGCGAACGCGCCGGGACGCCGCCCGCCGGGCCCCCTCGCCGGCGTGCGCGTGCTCGAGCTGGCCGGGATCGGCCCCGGCCCGTTCGCCGCCATGCTCCTGGCCGACCTGGGCGCCGACGTCGTACGGGTCGACCGCCCCGGCGGCCCCGGCCTCGGGATCGACCCGGCGCGCGACGTCACCAACCGCAACAAGCGCTCCGTGATCGTCGACCTGAAGGACCCCGAGGGCCCCGCCCGCGTCCTCGACCTCGCCCAACGCGCCGACGTCCTGATCGAGGGCTACCGCCCCGGCGTCGCCGAGCGACTCGGCGTCGGCCCCGGGGACTGCCACGCCCGCAACCCCCGGCTCGTCTACGGCCGGATGACCGGCTGGGGCCAGCGGGGCCCGCTCGCCGACCGTGCCGGACACGACATCGGCTACATCGCCGTCACCGGCGCCCTCGGCATGATCGGCGACCCCGACCGGCCCCCTGCCGTCCCGGCCAACCTCCTGGGCGACTACGCGGGCGGCTCCCTGTACCTCGTCGTCGGCGTCCTCGCCGCCCTGCACCACGCCCGCGCCACCGGCACCGGCCAGGTCGTCGACGCGGCCGTCGTGGACGGCACCGCGCACCTCTCCGCGATGATCCACGGCATGCTCGCGGCGGGCGACTGGCAGGACCGGCGCGGCGCGAACCTCCTCGACGGCGGCTGCCCCTTCTACGGCGCCTACGAGACGGCCGACGGCCGGTACATGGCGGTCGGCGCCCTGGAGGAGCGCTTCTACGAGGAGTTCGTCCGGCTGCTCGGCATCGAGGACCAGACTCCGCCCCGCACCGACGTCACCCGCTGGGACGCCCTGCGCGAGCAGGTCGCCGCCCGCTTCAGGACCCGCACCCGCGACGAGTGGACGGCCGTCTTCGAGGACTCCGACGCCTGCGTGGCCCCCGTCCTGTCGCTGCGCGAGGCCCCGCACCACCCGCACCTCGCCGCCCGCGGCACCTTCACCGACCACGGCGGCATCACCCAGCCCGCACCCGCGCCGCGGTTCTCCGCGACCCCGACCGCCGTCCGCACCGGGCCCGCCCGGCCGGGCACCGGCACCGACGACGTGGCCCGCGACTGGGACGTACCCCGACTGCTGTCCGCGCCCCGAAACCCTCAGTGAAAGGCCTCCCCGTGAGCACCGAAGCGTACGTGTACGACGCGATCCGCACCCCGCGCGGGCGCGGCAAGGCCACCGGCGCCCTGCACGGCACCAAGCCCGTCGACCTGGTCGTCGGCCTCATCCACGAGCTCCGCGACCGCTTCCCGGACCTCGACCCGGCCGCCGTCGACGACATCGTGCTCGGCGTCGTCGGGCCCGTCGGCGACCAGGGCTCGGACATCGCCCGGATCGCCGCCATCGCCGCCGGGCTGCCCGACACGGTCGCCGGCGTGCAGGAGAACCGCTTCTGTGCCTCCGGCCTCGAGGCCGTCAACCTCGCGGCGGCCAAGGTGCGTTCGGGTTGGGAGGACCTGGTGTTCGCGGGCGGCGTGGAGTCGATGTCCCGCGTGCCCATGGCCTCCGACGGCGGTGCCTGGTTCAACGACCCGATGACCAACCTCGCCACCAACTTCGTCCCGCAGGGCATCGGCGCGGACCTGATCGCCACGATCGAGGGCTTCTCCCGCCGGGACGTCGACGAGTACGCGGCCCTGTCCCAGGAGCGCGCCGCCGCCGCATGGAAGGACGGCCGCTTCGAGCGGTCCGTCGTGCCCGTGAAGGACCGCAGCGGCCTCGTCGTCCTCGATCATGACGAGCACCTGCGCCCCGGCACCACCGCCGACTCCCTCGCGGGGCTCAAGCCGTCCTTCGCCGACATCGGCGAGCTCGGCGGCTTCGACGCCGTGGCGCTGCAGAAGTACCACTGGGTCGAGAAGATCGACCACGTCCACCACGCGGGCAACTCCTCCGGCATCGTGGACGGCGCCGCCCTCGTCGCCATCGGCTCCCGGGAGGTCGGCGAGCGGTACGGCCTCACCCCCCGCGCGCGGATCGTCTCCGCCGCCGTGTCCGGTTCCGAGCCGACCATCATGCTCACCGGGCCAGCCCCCGCCACCCGCAAGGCCCTCGCCAAGGCCGGGCTGACCATCGACGACATCGACCTCGTCGAGATCAACGAGGCGTTCGCGGCGGTCGTGCTGCGCTTCGTGAAGGACATGGGCCTGTCGCTGGACAAGGTCAACGTCAACGGCGGCGCCATCGCCCTCGGCCATCCGCTCGGCGCCACCGGCGCGATGATCCTCGGCACCCTCGTCGACGAACTGGAGCGCCAGGACAAGCGCTACGGCCTCGCCACCCTGTGCGTGGGCGGCGGCATGGGCATCGCCACGATCGTCGAGCGCATCTGACCCCCTTCCCAGCGACCCGACGCGACTTCTACGGAGACCCCCTCATGACCGAGAGCACCACCATCCGCTGGGAACAGGACGACACCGGCGTCGTCACCCTCGTCATCGACGACCCCCACCAGTCCGCGAACACCATGAACCGGGCGTTCCGCGACTCCCTCGCCGTGATCACCGACCGGCTGGAGGCCGAGAAGGACTCCCTCCGCGGCGTCATCGTCACCTCCGCCAAGAAGACCTTCTTCGCCGGCGGCGACCTGCGCGACCTCATCAGGGTCACCCCGGAGACCGCCCAGCAGCTCTTCGACGGCGGCATGGCGCTCAAGCGGCAGCTGCGCCGCATCGAGACCCTGGGCAAGCCCGTCGTCGCCGCCCTCAACGGCGCCGCGCTCGGCGGCGGCTACGAACTCGCCCTCGCCTGCCACCACCGCGTCGCCCTCGACGCCCCGGGCTCCAAGATCGGCTGCCCCGAGGTCACCCTCGGACTGCTCCCCGGGGGCGGCGGCGTCGTCCGTACCGTCCGCCTGCTCGGCATCGCCGACGCCCTCCTGAAGGTCCTCCTCCAGGGAACCCAGTACAGTCCCCGGCGCGCCCTGGAGAACGGCCTGGTCGACGAGATCGCCGACACCCGCGAGGAGATGCTCGCCAAGGCCCGCGCCTTCATCGACGCCCACCCCGAAGCGCAGCAGCCCTGGGACCGGCCCGGTTACCGCATCCCCGGCGGCACCCCCGCCAACCCCAAGTTCGCGGCGAACCTCCCCGCCTTCCCGGCCACCCTGCGCAAGCAGACGGGCGGCGCTCCCTACCCGGCGCCGCGCAACATCCTCGCCGCTGCCGTCGAGGGCGCCCAGGTGGACTTCGAGACCGCCCAGGTCATCGAGGCGCGCTACTTCGTGGAACTGGCCGCCGGGCAGACCTCGAAGAACATGATCCAGGCGTTCTTCTTCGACCTCCAGGCCGTCAACTCCGGCGCCAACCGCCCCCGGGGCATCGAGTCCCGCAAGGTCACCAAGGCCGCCGTCCTCGGCGCGGGCATGATGGGGGCCGGTATCGCCTACGCGTGCGCCCGCGCGGGCATCGACGTGGTCCTGAAGGACGTGTCCCTCGAGGCCGCCGTCAAGGGCAAGGGCTACTCCGAGCAGCTGTGCGCCAAGGCCGTCTCCCGGGGTCGTACCACCCAGGACAAGGCCGACGCGCTGCTCGCCCGCATCACGCCCACCGCCGAGGTCGCCGACCTCGCGGGCTGCGACGCGGTCATCGAGGCGGTGTTCGAGGACACCTCGCTCAAGCACAAGGTGTTCCAGGAGATCCAGCACGTCGTCGCCCCCGACGCGCTGCTGTGCTCCAACACCTCCACCCTGCCCATCACCGCCCTCGCCGAGGGCGTCGAGCGCCAGGGGGACTTCATCGGGCTGCACTTCTTCTCGCCGGTCGACAAGATGCCGCTGGTCGAGATCATCAAGGGCGAGCGCACCGGCGAGGAGGCCCTCGCCCGGGCCTTCGACCTGGTCCGGCAGATCAACAAGACGCCGATCGTCGTCAACGACTCGCGCGGCTTCTTCACCTCCCGGGTCATCGGGCACTTCATCAACGAGGGCGTGGCCATGGTCGCCGAGGGCGTCGAGCCCGCCTCCGTCGAGCAGGCCGCCGCCCAGGCGGGCTACCCGGCCAAGGTGCTCTCCCTCATGGACGAGCTGACCCTCACGCTGCCGCGCAAGATCCGCGCGGAGTCGAAGCGGGCGGTCGAGGAGGCGGGCGGCACCTGGACGCCGCACCCCGCCGAGACCGTCATCGACCGCATGGTCGACGAGTTCGGCCGCACCGGCCGTGGCGGCGGCGCCGGCTTCTACGACTACGACGAGAACGGCAAGCGCCTCACGCTGTGGCCCGGCCTGCGCGAGCACTTCACGAAGCCCGGCCACGAGATCCCGTTCCGGGACATGCAGGAGCGCATGCTCTTCGCCGAGGCGCTGGACACCGTCCGCCTCCTCGAGGAGGGCGTGCTCACCTCCGTCGCCGACGCCAACATCGGTTCCGTCCTGGGCATCGGCTTCCCCGGCTGGACCGGCGGCGTGCTCCAGTACATCAACGGCTACGACGGCGCCCTGCCGGGCTTCGTGGCACGCGCGCGTGAACTCGCCGAGCGTTACGGCGAGCGCTTCACGCCCCCGGCGCTGCTGGTGGAGAAGGCCGAGCAGGGGGAGGTCTTCACGGACGCGCGCTGATCCGCCTCAGGGACGACCGGGCGCGGGGCTCATCGATCGGGCCCCTCGCCGTCGAGCCACTCCCGCAGCTCCTCCTTCAGCGACCGCTGGAAGGTGGTGAGCAGCGCCTGCACCACGAGCGGATGCATATGGGCGGACAGGGACTTCACGTCCCGTGCGTCCCGCTCCGCGACCGCGTCGCGCAGCAGCCGCGACAGGTCGTGGGCGGCCGCGCGGGAGTGCTCGACGAGCGTTGCGCGGGCGGCGAGGATCGTCTCCTCGGACAGCGGCACGTCCAGCAGCGCGACACCGAGCCCCAGCAGCCCTGCGTCCACGCGGAAGGAGCCGCCGTCCCGCTCGACGACGTCCATCGCTGCCAGCCGCTCCACCTCCTCGTCGTCCAGCGGCCGCCCGGCCCGCCGCTGGAGCTCCTCCCGCGACACCGTCTCCACCGTGTCCGGCGCCCAGGAGGCGACCACCGCCCGCTGGATGGCGAGATCGCGCACGCTCAGGTCCGGCGGCAGCTGCCCCAGGTACCGCTCGATGGCCGCCAGCGTCATGCCCTGGCGCTGCAACTCCTCGATGAGCGCCAGCCGGGCCAGGTGCTCCCGCCCGTAGTGACCGACCCGCCGGGGACCGATCTCCGGGGGCGGCAGCAGCCCCCTGGTGCCGTAGAAGCGGATCGTCCGCACCGTGACGCCGGCCCGGGCCGCGAGTTCGTCGATCGTGAGGGTCGGCTCCTCGGTCTCGGTCGTCATGTGCAGCAGTATCGCTGTACCACCGGTGCTGTGACACCTCCCACGTCACATCCCACGCCGCTGTGAGCTGTGCCGCGGTGCGACACCTGCCATCGCACGGGCACGGACGGCCAAGGCGTCCCCGTGCGCCACGAGGCGATCGACGCGGCCCTCGCCCGCCTCGCCGCCGACCCCGGCACCTCCGTCTCCATGCCGCGCATGGGGTGCGGCCTCGCCCGCGGCAAGGGCACCCGCGTCGAGCCGTTGATCGTCGAGCAGCCGGTGAAACGGGGCATACCAGTCACGTTGTACGACCACGGGACTGACCGTCCGGGGCGGGCGGGGTCCACGCGCACGCGGCACGTGGGTCCACGCGTCGCGTGCGCGTGGGCCCACGGCGGGCGCCGGGGCGAACAGGCCCAAGGCCGCCGGGGCGCACGCCTCAGTGGCCGTGCCCGTCCTCGCGCCGGTGCCCGGTCTCGTGCACCCCGTTCGTCGCGGCGATCTTCTTCCACGACCTGGGCCGCACCGGAGTGCCGGGAGCCGCCGACGTTCCGGCCGCCGCCGAGGCCCGGGGCGCCGCGCGGGCGACGTCCGCCGCCCGCGCCGCCGCCGTCCCCGGCTTGGACGCCTGGTACAGCCATGTGTCGAACAGCGCCGCCAGCGGCTCGCCGGACACCTCCTCCGCGTACCGCCGGAAGTCCCCGACCGTCGCGTCGCCGTGGGCGTACTTCTGCGGCCAGCCCTTCAGGACGGTGAAGAAGGCCTCGTCCCCGATCGTGTTGCGCAGTGCCTGGAGGGCCAGCGCGCCCCGGTCGTACACGGCGCCGTGGAACTGGTTCTCCGGACCGGGGTCACCGGGCCTCACCGCCCAGAACGGGTCCTCGGCCGGGTGCGAGGCGTACACGTAGTCGGCGAGTTCCTGCGCCGTGCCCTCGCCCTCGTGCTCGGACCACAGCCACTGGGCGTACCGTGCGAAGCCCTCGTTGATCCAGATGTCCTTCCAGCCGGACACCGAGACCAGGTTCCCGTACCACTGGTGCGCCAGCTCGTGGACCACGACGGAGACGTTGGAGCCGTTGGCGAACTGCCGCGGGCTGTAGAACGGCCGGGTCTGGGTCTCCAACGCGTACCCGGTCTTCGTGTTCGGCACGTATCCGCCGAGGGCGTTGTACGGATACGGCCCGAAGTACCCGGTCAGCCAGTCGGCGACCTCACCGGTCCGCTCGACGCTCGCCCGTGCCGCCCCCGCGTGCGCGCCCAGATCCTTGCTGTAGGCGTTCAGGACGGGGATGCCGCTCTCGGTGGTGCCGGTGGTGACATCGAACCGGCCGAGTGCGAGCGTGGCGAGGTACGTCGCCTGCGGCTTGTCCGAGCGCCAGTTCCAGCGGGTCCAGCCGAGCCGTGAACTCGTCGACTGTAGCGTTCCGTTGGAGATGGCCTGGGTGCCGTCCGGCACCTGGACGGACACGTCGTAGGTGGCCTTGTCCCGCGGATGGTCGTTGGACGGGAACCACCACCAGGCCGCCTCCGGCTCGTTCGCCGCGACGCCGCCGTCCGGGGTGCGGTGCCAACTGGTGAAGCCGTACGCCGTCTTCGACGAGGGCACGCCCCGGTAGCGGACCACGACGGTGACGTCCGCGCCCTTGGGCAGCGCCTTCCTCGGGGTGATCTCCAGTTCGTGCTCGCCGGAGGCGGTGAACGACGCCTTCGCGCCGTCGACCCGCACCTCGCTCACGTCCAGCAGGAAGTCCAGGTTGAAGCGCGACAGGTCCTGCGTGGTGCGGGCCAGGAGGGTCGCGGTGCCCTCGAGTTCGTCGGCGGCCGGGCGGTACCTCAGCCTCAGGTCGTAGTGGGAGACGTCGTATCCACCGTTGCCGTAGTCCGGGTAGTAGGGGTCGCCGATGCCCGGCGCGCCGGGGGAGGGGCTCGCGGCCGAGGCCGGGATCGCCAGCAGCATCGCGGCCGAGGCCAGGAATCCCGGCACGGTGATCCTGTGGTGCACGAAGGGCTCCAAGTCGTAGGGGCACGAGGTCCTTTCGGAGCCTATTGGTCCCCCTCGCCTCAGACCTGTCCATGGTCCGCCCTGTCACACGATCGCCATTCGGCCGCCACGAAACGCCGGACCCAGGGGTGGTTCCCGGCCGCACGGGGCATCCATCGTCCGTCATGTGCCCTCTTCTGCACCGCAGTTGACCGATGTACCGTCCGCGCATGCCGAAACGCACGCGCTTCACGACCTGGAGACCGCTCGCGACGGTGGCCACGGCCGCCCTCACGGCCACGCTGCTCAGCCCTGCCGCGGCGGACGCCGCGCCGCGCGAGAGCCTGCCCGTCCACTCCTACGAGGACGCCGTCCGCGAGGCCGTCTGGGTGGACACCGGACTCGACGAGGACCGCGACGGACGTACCGACCGCGTCGCCGTCGACATCGTCCGCCCCCGCGAACCCGCCGCGCAGGGACGGAAGATCCCCGTCATCATGGACGCCAGCCCGTACTACTCCTGCTGCGGGCGCGGCAACGAGAGCCAGCGCAAGACCTACGACGCGAACGGCGACGTCGTGCGCATGCCGCTGTTCTACGACAACTACTTCGTGCCGCGCGGCTACGCCGTCGTCGGCGTCGACCTGGCCGGAACCAACCGGTCCGACGGCTGTGTGGACGTCGGCGGACGCTCCGACATCCGATCCGCGAAAGCAGTCGTCGACTGGCTCAACGGCCGTGCCAGGGCCTACACCACCCGCACCGGAACCGAACGCGCCGAGGCGGACTGGTCCAACGGCCGCACCGGCATGATCGGCAAGAGCTGGGACGGCACCATCGCCAACGGGGTGGCCGCCACCGGAGTCGAGGGCCTGGAGACCATCGTCCCCATCGCCGCCATCTCCTCCTGGTACGACTACTACTTCGCCAAGGGCGCCCCGCTCTACGACTCGGGCCCCGACTGGCTGTCGAACTACGTGGAGACCCCCGACGCCCGAGCCCGGTGCGCCGCCGTCCAGCGCGAGCTCGTCGAGGGCGCCCCGCGCAGCGGGGACCGGACGCAGCTGTGGACCGAGCGCGACTACGTGCGCGCCGCGAAGAGGGTCAGGGCGAGCGTCTTCCTCGTGCACGGCATGCAGGATCTCAATGTGCGCATGCAGCACGTCGGCCCCTGGTGGGACGCCCTCGAGAAGAACGGTGTCCGGCGCAAGATCTGGCTCTCCCAGACCGGGCACGTCGACCCCTTCGACTTCCGCCGAGCGAAGTGGGTGAAGACCCTGCACCGCTGGTTCGACCACGAGCTCCTCGGCCACGACAACGGCATCGACCGCGAGCCCATGGCCGACATCGAGCGCCGGCCGGACCGGTGGGTCACCTCCGCGAGCTGGCCGCCGCGCGGCACGCACGCCGCGATGCTGCGGCCCGCGAAGGGCACCGAGGCCGGCGTGGGCAGCCTGGGCCTCGGCAGGGGCAGGGGCACCGAGACCTTCACCGACGACCCCGGGCTGAGCGAGACCGACTGGGCCGCCCGCGTCGCCACACCGACCCCGGACAAGGCCGGCTTCGTCACCGGACCGCTCACCCGGGACCTGCGGCTGGCCGGCTCCTCCCAGGTCACCGTCGCCGTGACACCCAGCACCCCGACGGCCCATCTCTCCGCCGTCCTGGTGGACCTCGGCCCCGACACCGTCCGCGACTACGGCGACGCCGGCGAGGGCATCACCACCCTCACCGAACGCACCTGCTGGGGTGCGAGCACCGAAGGCGACAGCTCCTGCTTCAAGGAGACGCGCGCCAAGACCACCGACGTCGAACACACCGTGGTCAGCCGTGGCTGGGCCGACCTGGGCAATCACGCCTCCGACCGCACGGGCACGCCGCTCACCCCGGGCCGGCGGTACACGATCACCCTGGACCTCGGGGCCACCGACCACGTGGTCCCCGCCGGCCACCGCCTCGCGCTGATCGTCGCGGGCACCGACCGGGGCCTGATCGACCCTCCGGCCGACACCCCGACGCTCACCCTCGACCTGGCCCGCACCTCCGCGCAGGTCCCGTTCGTGGGCGGAACGGCCGCCTTCGCCCGCGCCACCGCCGGTGCGCACACCGCGGAGCGGCCGACGGTCCTGGACGGAGTGGACCGCCCGGTCCGCATCCACCGCATCCCCGGGGGAGGCCGCTGAGACCCGGACCGGCCGCTGAGACACGGACCGGACCACCACGGCAGGGTGTGCGCAGCACACATGTCCTGCTGAGAAGGTGAGTGTTGCGCCACATGTGGTAGGCGCCTCGTCCGGAGGAGCGTTCCGCTCGACGGCTCGAGGAAAGTAGCCGCCCGTGACGCAGCACCACAACGGCGACAAGGACCGCACGGCAGGCCCGCTCCCGGGTTCGGAAGCGGGCCTGCCCGGCCGTGAGCGGTCCCGGACCGACCGGGTGGTGTTCGGTGTCACGGGCGTGCTCACCCTGGCGTGTTCGTGTTCGTGTTCGTGGCCGGCCCGACCGTCGTCGTGTCCTCGTCGGTATCTCCTTCGTCTCGGGCGCGGACGCGGCCTCCACCGTCATGGGCACCCTCTCGCAGAGGGGCGCGCTCGAACCGGGCCGCCCGGTCGTCGTCTTCTGGGGCATGGTCACCGGTGCCCGTGGCCGCGATCATGCTGCTCGTCGGCAGCGGCCAGGACGACGCGCTGACGGGCCTCCGGAACCTCACCATCCTGGCCGCGGCCCCGTTCGTCGTCGTGATGATCCTCATGTGCGTGGCGCTGATGCGCGACCTGCGCCGCGACCCGCTCATCGTGCGCGGCGAGATGGGCTCCGAGGCCGTCGAACTCGCGGTCATCGAGGGGCACCGGAAGTCCGCCGGCGAGTTCGAACTGCGCATCGGCCCCGGCCGGGGCCCGGACGTGGAGGGCGACCCGATCGGCAAGCACTGACCGTCGGCACCGGCACCGCCTGCCGGGGGTACCCCCGGCAGGCGGTGCGGGCCGGGTACCCCCGGCTCACAGCCCGGCCAGCCCCGCCGCCTCCTCCGCGCAGCCCCAGGCCACCGTGACGCCCGCGCCGCCGTGCCCGTAGTTGTGGACCAGGAGGCGTCCGTCCTCCGACTGCTCGCGTTCCAGACGCACCGTCGGCCGGACGGGGCGCAGTCCCACGCGGTGCTCCAGGACCCGGGCGTGCGCGATCTCCGGGCGCAGGGCCGCGCACCGCCGCACGATCGCCTCGGCGACCGCCGGGTCCGGCTCCAGGGACCAGGCGTCCTCCTCCGCCGTGCCACCCAGCACCAGGCGCCCCGGCTGCGGGAAGAAGTACGCCATCTCACCGTCCGCGCCCGTGGAGACCGTCCAGGTGTCGATCCCCGGGTTCTCCACCACCACCAACTGCCCCCGCACCGGCCGCACCGAGGCATCCGGCACCAGTTCCCGCGCCCCCAGCCCCGTGCAGTTGACCACCACCGGCGCGTCCGCCTCCGCGAGACCGGACACCGTACGCGTCTCGACCACCCCGCCGGCCGCCACCAACCGCTTCCGCAGCCACGGCAGATGGGCCGGCATGTCGAGCAGCGGCAGCCGCGCCCACACCCCCGACCCGGCCGGATACTCCCCGGCCGTCGCCGCCCGCAGCCCGGGCAGTCGCGCCGCGGCCCACGAGCCCACCTCGTCCACCCGGGTCTCGCCCAGTACCCCTTCGGCCATCCGTACGCCGGTGACCCCCGGCCGCGCCGCCAGCTCCTCGTAGACCTCCAGGGAGCGCAGCGCCCAGGCGCGCGCCGACGCGACCGGCTCGATCCGGTACGGCCACCACAACGCCCCCGCCACCGCCGACGTGGTCCGCTCGGCCGGGTCCCGTGTCCACAGCCGCACCCGCGCCCCGCGCTCGGCGAGGACGACCGCCGTCGTCAGCCCGACGATCCCGCCGCCGACCACGACCACACCGCGTTCCTGCCCGGTTCCTGTCTTCACAGGGGGACGTTAACCGAGCATGACACGCCGTGCTCGGATCCGTCCCGCTGCGGGAATACTCACGGCATGTCTGCCGAGTACGCGACCTTCGGCCTGGCACCGGCGATGCGGGCCGGTGGAGTCCTGGCGGACGGTCACTACCAAGTCCACCGGGACTTCGTCGACTTCGTCGTCGACGGGTGCCCCCTGCTGCTGCGCCTGTCGGACCTGGACGCCGTCTCCCCGCTGGCCTCCGACGTCCCGCCCGCCGTCCTCATCGCCCAGGTGCGCAGCCTGCTCCTGGAGGCCGAGCCGCCCCTGCGCTCCGGCCGCCACATCGTCTACGCCTGCCCCGAGTGCGAGGACCTGGGCTGCGGCGCGGTGACCGCCGTGATCGAACGGGACGGCGAGGACTTCGTCTGGCGGGACTTTGCCTGGCAGACCGACGAACACGCCGACCTGGAACTCAACGGCTACCGCGGCGTCGGCCCGTTCCGCTTCCGCGGCGCCGAGTACCGCACGGCCCTGACCGCGCTGCTGGACGAGGGCCCCCCGGCGGTCCGCAACCGCGTCCTGCTGATCGGCCCCCGCGTCGCCCTGCTCGCCAGACTCGCGGCGGCCCTGCGCACCATCGGCGTCGGCGCCGACATCGCCCGGGACGCGGACGGTGTCCCCGCCGACGAACTGCGCTCCTACGGCGCCGTCGTTTTCGGCCGATCCGTCCCCGCACCGGAGCGTGCCGCCGTCCGCCGCGCCTTCGAGGCCGCCGGCACCGACGTGCCCTGCGTCGACGGCCTCGCCCCGATCGTCCCGCTGCTCGTCGCCCAGACCCAACACGCCCTGGACCGCGGCCGGGACGCACAGCGCCGCCTCACCGCCCTGACCGCCACCGACGGCGCCGCGGACATCGAGGTCACCGCCGCCTGCCGGGTCCGCCTCACCGCGTACCGCCTGGACCGCCTGTCCCGCCTCCGCACGCGGGAACTCCTCGACACCGTCCTGGAACCGGGCCGCCACCGCGTGCCGCTGGATGCCGAAGCGGTGCGGGGCGGGTCGTACCTCGTGGCCCGCACCACCGGGACGGTGCTGGTGACGGCCGTGGGGCGCTGAGGCAGGCGGGAAGGGGGGCGTAAAGAGGTGAGAAGGGCGGTGCGCACCGGCGCACGCGCGCCCCGCGGCGGCCGTTAGGATCGGCCCCCTGATGACTGCCACCCTCGTCGCCAAGGCGCTCGCCGCCGGTCACGGCGACCGCTCCCTGTTCAGCGGCCTCGACCTCGTCGTCGCCCCCGGCGACGTGATCGGCCTGGTCGGCGCCAACGGTGCGGGCAAGTCCACGCTGCTGCGCCTGCTCGCCGGTCTCGCCGCACCCGAGCAGGGCGAGCTGCGGCTCTCCCCACCGACCGCGACCGTCGGGCACCTGCCGCAGGAGCCCGAGCGCCGCCCCGGCGAGACGGTACGGGCGTTCCTGGCCCGCCGCACCGGCGTCACCGAGGCCCAGCGGACCATGGACGAGGCGACGCGGGCCCTGGTCGACGGGGCACCGGGCGCCGACGACGCGTACGCGACCAGCCTGGAGCGCTGGCTCGCCCTCGGCGGCGCCGATCTCGACGAGCGCGCCGAGGAGGTCCTCGACGGCCTCGGCCCGGCCGTCGATCCGGACCAGCCGATGACCTCGCTGTCCGGCGGCCAGGCGGCCCGGGCCGGACTCGCCTCCCTGCTGCTGTCCCGCTACGACGTCTTCCTCCTCGACGAGCCCACCAACGACCTGGACCTGGACGGCCTGGAGCGCCTCGAACGCTTCGTGACCGGACTGCGCGCCGGCACCGTGGTGGTCAGCCACGACCGCGAGTTCTTGACCCGCACCGTCACCAAGGTCCTCGAACTCGACGTGGCGCAGCGGCGGATCAACCTCTACGGCGGCGGCTACGCGGCCTACCTGGAGGAGCGCGAGGTGGCCCGCCGGCACGCCCGGGACGAGTACGAGGAGTACGCCGACAAGCGGGCAGCGCTCCAGGACCGGGCCCGGATGCAGCGCGCCTGGACGGACCAGGGCGTGAAGAACGCCCGCCGCAAGGCCGGCAATGACAACGACAAGATCGGCCGCAAGTTCCGCAGCGAGACCAGTGAGAAGCAGGCCGCCAAGGCCCGCCAGACCCAGCGCATGATCGAGCGCCTGGAGGTGGTCGAGGAGCCCCGCAAGGAGTGGGAGCTGCGCATGGAGATCGCGGCGGCCCCGCGCTCCGGGGCCGTGGTGGCCACGCTGCGCGACGCGCAGGTGAGGCACGGTACCTTCGCGCTCGGACCGGTCACCCTCCAGATCGACTGGGCGGACCGGGTCGCCGTCACCGGGGCCAACGGCGCGGGCAAGTCCACCCTGCTGGGCGCCCTGCTCGGCCGCGTCCCGCTGGACGCGGGGCACGCCGCACTGGGCTCGGGCGTCCTGCTCGGCGAGGTGGACCAGGCCCGCGCGCTGTTCCACGGCCCCGAGACCCTGCTCGACGCCTTCCGCGCACCCCTCCCGGACACCGAACCGGCCGAGATCCGCACCCTCCTTGCCAAGTTCGGCCTCAAGGCGGACCACGTCGTGCGCCCCGCGGCCACCCTCTCCCCGGGCGAACGCACCCGCGCCGCCCTCGCCCTCCTCCAGGGCCGGGGCGTCAACCTCCTCGTCCTCGACGAGCCCACCAACCACCTCGACCTGCCCGCCATCGAGCAGCTGGAGTCGGCCCTCGACGCCTACGAGGGCACCCTCCTGCTCGTCACGCACGACCGCCGCATGCTCGACGCGGTCCGCGTCACCCGCCGCCTGGAGGTCGCCGAGGGCAAGGTGACCGAGCGCTGACACGGCGACCGCCGGACCGTCGCACGGTCGGCGGCGCCGGGCGGGACCGGTGGCGTCGGCGCCGCCGGGCCCCTGCGGAACGGCCCGGGCCCGGACCCCGCCAACACGACGGAGAGCCGGACCCGGTGTGCGCACGCGGCGTACCGCGCGGGGTCAGCGCCGCCCGTTCCCGGGGTCGACGAGCCCGGCGCGGCGCAGCGCGTCGGCCATCGCGCTGTTGGCGGGTGCGGGCGCCTGACGCGCGCCGCCGCCGTTGCCGCGCCCGCCGCCACCGCCGTTCCCGCGACCGCCCTGGCGCTGCTGCGGCGGACGCCCGCCGCGCTGCCGGCGCTCGCCGGGCGCCGACTGCCCCTGCGGGGCCGCCTCGTCCTCCAGCCGGAGCGTCAACGAGATCCGCTTGCGTGGGATGTCCACGTCCAGGACCTTGACCCGGACGATGTCGCCCGGCTTCACCACGTCCCGCGGATCCTTGACGAACGTTTTCGACATCGCCGACACGTGCACCAGACCGTCCTGGTGGACCCCGACGTCGACGAAGGCCCCGAAGGCGGCCACGTTGGTGACGACACCCTCGAGGATCATCCCGGGGGTCAGGTCGGAGATCTTCTCCACGCCCTCCTTGAAGGCGGCGGTCCGGAACGCCGGACGCGGATCCCGCCCCGGCTTCTCCAGCTCCTTGAGGATGTCGCCGACGGTCGGCAGACCGAACGTGTCGTCCACGAAGTCCTGCGGCCTGAGCGAACGCAGCACCGCCGTGTTGCCGATCAGCGCGGCCACGTCCTGACCGGAGCTCTTCACGATGCGCCGCACGACCGGGTAGGCCTCGGGGTGCACGCTGGAGGCGTCCAGCGGGTCGTCGCCGCCGCGGATGCGCAGGAAGCCCGCGCACTGCTCGAACGCCTTGGGGCCGAGCCGCGCCACCTTCTTCAACTCGCCGCGCGACCTGAACGGGCCGTTGGCGTCCCGGTGGCCCACGATGTTCTCGGCGAGCCCGGAGGTGATGCCGGAGACCCGGGCGAGCAGCGGCGCCGAGGCGGTGTTGACGTCCACGCCCACGCCGTTCACACAGTCCTCCACCACCGCGTCCAGCGAACGCGACAGCTTCACCTCGGACAGGTCGTGCTGGTACTGGCCGACACCGATCGACTTGGGGTCGATCTTCACCAGCTCCGCCAGCGGGTCCTGCAGGCGCCGCGCGATCGACACGGCGCCGCGCAGCGACACGTCCATGTCCGGCAGTTCCTGCGAGGCGAAGGCGGAGGCCGAGTACACGGAGGCGCCCGCCTCGGACACCATCACCTTGGTCAGCTTCAGCTCGGGGTGCCTGGCGATCAGTTCACCGGCGAGCCGGTCGGTCTCGCGGGAGGCGGTGCCGTTGCCGATCGCGACGAGCTCGACCGCGTGCTCCTTCGCGAGCCGCGCCAGCCTGGCGATCGCCTCGTCCCACCGGTTGGCCGGGACGTGCGGATGGATCACATCGGTGGCGACGACCTTGCCGGTGGCGTCCACCACCGCGACCTTCACGCCCGTGCGGAAGCCGGGGTCCAGACCGAGGGTGGCGCGGGTGCCCGCCGGGGCCGCGAGCAGCAGGTCGCGCAGGTTGGCCGCGAACACCCGTACCGCCTCGTCCTCGGCGGCGGTCCGCAGCCTCAGCCGGATGTCGAGGCCGAGATGCACCAGGATCCGGGTGCGCCACGCCCAGCGCACCGTGTCCAGCAGCCACGTGTCGGCGGGACGCCCGCGGCCGGCGATCCCGAAACGGTGGGCGATGATCCCCTCGTAGGAGGAGGGGCCGTCCGCCGGCTCCTCGGGCTCCAGGACGAGGTCGAGGACCTCCTCCTTCTCACCGCGCAGCATCGCCAGGACCCGGTGCGAGGGGAGGGCGGTGAACGGCTCGGCGAAGTCGAAGTAGTCGGCGAACTTGGCGCCCGCCTCCTCCTTGCCCTCACGCACCTTCGCGGCCAGCCGCCCGCGCACCCACATGCGTTCGCGCAGCTCGCCGATCAGGTCGGCGTCCTCGGAGAACCGCTCCGTGAGGATCGCCCGCGCGCCGTCCAGGGCGGCCTGCGGATCGGCGACGCCCTTGTCGGCGTCCACGAACGCGGCGGCCGCGGCGAGGGGCTCCACACCGGGGTCGGTGAGCAGTCCCTGCGCCAGCGGCTCCAGTCCCGCCTCTCGCGCGATCTGCGCCTTCGTACGCCGCTTGGGCTTGTACGGAAGGTAGATGTCCTCCAGGCGCGCCTTGGTCTCGGCACCCCGGATGCGCGCCTCGAGCTCGTCGGTCAGCTTGCCCTGCTCGCGCACCGAGTCCAGGATTGCCGTGCGACGCTCCTCCAGCTCCCGCAGATAGCGCAGCCGCTCCTCGATCGTGCGCAGCTGCGCGTCGTCGAGCATCTCGGTCGCTTCCTTGCGGTAGCGGGCGATGAAGGGCACCGTCGAACCGCCGTCCAGCAGTTCCACGGCGGCCTCGACCTGCCGCTCCCGTACGCCGAGCTCCTCGGCGATCCTGCCTTCGATGGACCCTGTGAGGGGTGTCGTCACGATCCCGTACCCGCCTTCTGCACTGAGGTTGCGCGGCAATTGTGGCAGGTGACACCGACGATCGGGGATCAGGGCGGCGACTCGCCGGGGGCGCGTCCGATCGGCGTCAGGCGCGGTGGCCGCGGGCCGAGGACGAGGCACCGCCGAACAGCCGGGACAGCGCCCTGAACGGCAGCGTCACGACGGTGGCGACGGCGCCGCCGATCTGGCGCAGGACATCTGCGATGGCACGGAACACGTGACTCCCCTTTCGTCTCCCCGGCCGCTCGGCCGGTGGATACCGGGTACCTCGTGCACGCTGCACCATGCACGGGCCGCGTGGCCGGGGGAGCGGGCGCACGCGCCGGGCCGGTTTCACCGCGCCGCGGGCCCGCTCCAGGTGAAGCGCGGCTCGCGGCGCTCCAGGAACGCGGCGACGCCCTCCGCGGTGTCGTCGCTTCCGGCGGCCTGCCCGGCCCAGTGGGGGTCGCGGTCGGTGCGGCCGTCCGCGAACTCCTTGGCCGCGGCCTGCGTCAGCTGGGAGCGGGACGCCAGGATCCGGGTGAACTCCGCTACGCGCTTGTCCAGTTCGCCCTCCGGCAGCACCTCGTCCACGAGACCGGTGCGCAGCGCCCGCACGGTGTCGATCAGCTCGCCGGAGAACAGCAGGTACTTGGCCGTGGCCGGCCCCACCAGGGAGACCAGCCGCCGGGTGGAGGAGGACGGGTAGACGATCCCGAGCCGGGCCGGGGTCACTCCGAACCGCGCACCCTCCTCGGCGAACCGCAGGTCGCAGGCCGCCGCCAGCTGCGCCCCGCCGCCCACGCAGTGGCCCCGGATCGCCGCGAGCGTCGGCTTGGGGAAGGCGACCAGCGCCTCCTCCGCCGCCACGGCCAGCCGCTGGGCCTGGACCGGCGACCCCTGGAGCGTGGAGATGTCGGCCCCGGCGCAGAAGGTCCCGCCCTCGCCGGTGAGCACCAGCGCCCGTACCGACCGGTCGGCCGCCAGTGCGTCGAGCAGGGGCGGCAGGGCGGCCCACATCGCCGCCGTCATGGCGTTGCGCTTCGCCGGATGGCGGATGACGACGGTGGCGACCGAGTCGGTGACGGTGTGCAGCAGCTGCGGCTCCATGCGCCGGATGCTATCCGCCGGGTCCGGCGCAGTGGGCGGCGGGCGGCGGGCACGGCGTTAGGACCCGCGGACGAAGGGGACATGGGGAGGAGGAACGGACCGAGGAGGCACCCATGGCCAAGACCGCCAAGTCCGCCAAGTCCGCCAAGTCCGCCTCGACCGCCGGGCCCGGCGCACCGCACGGCGAGGCGGCGAGGATGAACCGCGGCTTCGGCCTGCTCGCCGTGCTCGGCGTGATCCTGGTCGTCGCGGGACTGGTCGGTCTCGTCTACACGGGGGTGGCCACCCTCACCTCGATGCTGCTGTTCGGCTGGCTGCTGCTGATCGGCGGTGTGGTCGGTCTGGCGCACGCGGTCCAGGCCCGTGACAGCAACTTCTTCTGGCTCGGTGTGGTGGTGGCGGCGCTGAACATCGCGGCCGGCGTGGTGATCCTGCGCACCCCGGAGGCGGCGGCCGAGGCGCTCACCATGTTCGCCGCGCTGCTGTTCCTCACCGGCGGGGTGTTCCGGCTGGTGGGCAGCCTGGTCGTGCGCGGCCCGCAGTTCGGCTGGACGCTGGTGCAGGGCGCCTTCGGCCTGCTCCTGGGCGCCCTCGTCCTGGCCTCCTGGCCGAGCAGCAGTCAGTACGTCATCGGTACGTTCTTCTCCCTCGCCCTGCTCTTCGACGGGCTCGGGCTGATCGCCACCGGTTACGGCGGGCGCCGGATCGTCGGCGTGGTCTCCGGCCGGCTGGCCGAGGAGCAGGCCGCCCGGGAGGCGCGGGAGGGGCGGGCGGGGCCGGAGGGAACCACCGTCAAACCCGTACAACCCGAATAGTTCGCCGAGACGGCACAAGGCGGACAGAAACGGTCCTGCAGTCGACCGTGTCATACGCCAACGGTCGGAAACGCTCGATATCCGCTGACTTGTGTTCAGGCCTTGGGTGCGGAGCGGATCATTACCAACACTCGACCTGTGGTGACAACCGAGCGTGAGGGTGGCGACCGGACGATGGACGACCAAGGGCGCGGGCCCGGCCCACGCCCGCGGGGCGCGCAGTCCTCCGTCGACGCGAGACCCGTGGATCCACCGCCCTACGAAGGGGTCTGGCGCTTCACCGCGCCCGCCGTCGACGCCTCCGTCCCGCAGGCCCGGCACGCCGTACGGGACCTGCTGCGGCGCCAGGGCGTGCCGGCCGCGGACGAGGTCGTCCAGGGCCTGCTGCTCATCGTCTCGGAGCTGGTCACCAACGCGGTGCGGCACGCGGCGCTGCTGTCCCCGACGCTCGCCGTCGAGGTGGCCGTCGGCGCGGAGTGGATCCGGGTGTCCGTCGAGGACGACCACCCCTACAGGCCGACCGCCCTGGAGACTGACCACGGCCGCACCGGCGGCCGCGGTCTGCTCCTGGTTCGCGAGATCACCCGCGAGGCGGGCGGCGTGTGCGACGTCGAACACACCGCGACCGGCGGCAAGGTCATCTGGGCCGCCCTGCCGCTCACTCCCGCACCGACGCTCTGACGGAAGGCGTCACCCCCGGGAGAAGAACTTCGTCACCAGCCGGCCGCGGGACCCGTCAGCTCCCGTACCGCCGGGCGGGCCGCGTCGAGGACCGTCATGAACCACGCCGAGAAGGTGTCGCGGGCGTGCCGCTGCGCCAGTTCGGCCGGGGTCACGAACGCCGTGGACGCCACCTCCTCCGGGTCCGGGCGCACCGGGGACTGCACCAGCCCGACGAACAGGTGGTTGTACTCCTGCTCGACCAGCCCGGAGGCCGGGTCGGGATGGTTGTAGCGCACGGTGCCCGCCTCGGCGAGCAGCGACGGGGACACCCCGAGCTCCTCGTACGTCCGCCGGGCCGCGGCGGCGAACGGCGCCTCACCGGGATAGGGGTGCCCGCAGCAGGTGTTCGACCACACACCGGGGGAGTGGTACTTGCCGAGCGCCCGCTGCTGGAGCAGCAACCGCCCGCGCTCGTCGAACAGGAACACCGAGAACGCCCGGTGCAGCTGCCCCGGCGGCTGGTGGGCGGCGAGCTTCTCCGCGGTGCCGATCGTCACGCCGTCCTCGTCGACCAGTTCCAGCAAAATCGCCTCTGCGGTGCCGTTCGACGGGCTGTGCGTCGCGGTGGCAGGTGTGATCGGCATACCCATCCTTCACATCGGTCTTCGCGCCCCAAGTCTGCCGTACGAATCCGGCGCTCCCGGCACTTCCCGGCGCGCCCGCATGTCCCGCGGACGGCGCGGGCCGATCACCGGGAGAAGGCCCAGTGGATGATCCCGCGGCGGCCGACGGAAAATCGCCGGCCCCCGCGCCGCCGGTGGCCGGAACGCGCCCTCAGTGGCACAGGCGGGCCTCGTGCTCCGCGTGCCCGCCGGGTTCCAGCTGGAAGGTGCAGTGCTCCACGTCGAAGTGGTCGCCCAGGCAGCTCTGGAGCTCGTGCAGCATCTTCTCGTGCCCCAGGGCGTTCAGGACCTCGGAGCTGACCACCACGTGCGCGGACAGCACCGGCATGCCCGAGGTGATCGTCCAGGCGTGCAGGTCGTGCACGTCCTCGACCCCGTCCGTGGCGAGGATGTGCGCCCGCACCTGCGCCATGTCGACGCCCTTCGGGGCCGCCTCCAGCAGGACGTCCAGGGTCTCGCGCAGCAGCTTCCAGGTGCGTGGCACGATCATCAGGGCGATCACCAGGGAGGCGACGGCGTCGGCGGCCGTCCAGCCGGTGGTCAGGATCACCACGGCCGAGACGATCACCGCCACCGAGCCGAGCGCGTCCGCCGCGACCTCCAGGAAGGCGCCGCGCACGTTCAGGCTCTCCTTCTGCCCGCGCATCAGCAGGGTGAGCGACACGACGTTGGCCACGAGGCCGACGGCGCCGAACACCACGGTCAGCCCACCCTCGGTGGCGGCCGGGGTGACGAACCGCTCGATCGCCTCGTACAGCACGTAGCCGCCGACGCCGAGCAGCAGCAGACAGTTGGCGAGGGCGGCGAGGATCTCGGCGCGGGCGAACCCGAAGGTGCGGCGCTCGCTCGGCGGGCGGTTGGCGAAGTGGATCGCCAGCAGGGCCATGCCGAGGCCCAGGGCGTCCGTCGCCATGTGGGCGGCGTCCGCGACGAGCGCCAGGGAGTCGGCGAGCACGCCGCCGACGATCTCGGCCACCATGACGCCGAGCGTGATCGCCAGCGCCACCCGCAGCCTGCCGCGGTACGCCGCAGCCGCGGTGCCGCGGCCGGCCGCGCCGTGCGCGTGCCCGTGATCGTGCCCAGCCCCCATGACAGCCCGCCCTTCCGTGACCCGTCCGGAGCACAGTCAACTACGGCCGCGGGGGATCCGGCAACGCGGCACTGAACACCGTTGTCATGTGCCGTGACCTGGGGAAACGTTGCCCAGGTCGGCTGGCGTGCGAGGGGCGGCGTGCGGGCCGCCGCGGGGGCTCCAGCCGCTCGGACCGGACGGCCACGCCCGGTCGAGCGCCCGGCCGGGGGAGGAGCAGTCCGCCCCGGCCGGCCCGTCCCGTGCTTCATGCCTCGCGGTGCAACTGCCACCCCCGCCAGGCCGACTCCACCATCTCGCGCACGTCGCGGCGTGCCGTCCAGCCGAGGGCCTCCCCGGCCCGGGTGGCCGATGCCACCGCACGCGGAGCGTCGCCGGGGCGGCGCGGTTCCACGACCGGGGGCCGGGTGTCACCGGTGACCTCGCCGATGACCGTGATCAGCTCGCGCACCGAGACGCCCTCGCCGCGGCCGATGTTCACCGTGAGGTCCCCGGTGAGGTCGCCCGCGGACAGGCGCCGGGCCGCCGCCAGGTGGGCCTCGGCCAGGTCGGCGACGTGGATGTAGTCGCGCACGCACGTGCCGTCCGGCGTCGGATAGTCGTCGCCGAAGATCCTCGGTGCCTCGCCACGGGTGAGCCGGTCGAAGACCATCGGGACGATGTTGAACACACCGGTGTCGGCGAGCTCGGGCGCCGCCGCGCCGGCCACGTTGAAGTAGCGCAGGCACACCGTCGCGATGCCGTGCGCCTGCCCCGCCGCCCGGACCAGCCACTCCCCGGCCAGCTTGGTCTCCCCGTAGGGGTTGACCGGGACGCAGGGCGTGTCCTCCGTGATGAGATCGACCCCGGGGTCGCCGTAGACGGCCGCCGACGACGAGAACACGAACCGCTGGACCCCGGCCTCCGCGACCGCGTCCAGCAGCGTCGCGAGGCCGCCCACGTTCTCCCGGTAGTAGCGGGTCGGCTGCGCCACCGACTCCCCGACCTGCTTGCGCGCGGCGAGGTGCACCACCCCCGTCACCCCGTGCTCCGCGAACACCTGCTTGAGCAGCTCGCCGTCCAGCGACGAGCCCCTGACCAGCGGGACGTCGGCGGGCAACCGCGCCGGCAGCCCGGTCGAGAGGTCGTCCAGCGCGACGACACGCTCCCCGGCATCCGCCATGGCCCGCGCCACATGTGCCCCGATGTAACCGGCTCCGCCGGTGATCAGCCATGTCATGGTGGCCCACCCTATGCCGACCCGTGCCGAGCGGACCGGGCGGCCGGGATGCTCCCCGTGCCGCCCATGCCCTCTCCGTGAATGCGTTGATGCGTGATGCGTGATGCGTGATGCGGGGGTCCGTCGACGTGGTTTGTGGGCCGGGCCCCGGATCCCCGATGATGATCGCGGCAGGGACGACGGGCGAACCGCGCCGATCCGTCCGCCGAACGGGTGGTGAACGCGCGCTCTCGGGCATCCGATAGCCTCTGCCGACATGCCGCCCGGAGGCCCCGGCACGGGCGCCCTCATCATGTACATGGCCGGCGTGGCTCGCGTCGGCACCCAGGGAGTGAGTTCGGTTGTCGACCGCCATCCTCACCGGTCAGCCGGTGCCCGGTTCGTCACTCGAGGGCGATCTGCGCTCCCTCGGCTTCGACGTCCGGACCGCTTCCGACGCCGCCGAGGCCGAGACCCTGCTCGCCGGGGTGCCGATGGGGGAGCGGGTCGCCCTGGTCGACGCCCGCTTCGTGGGCCATGTGCACGCGCTGCGCCTCGGCCTCACCGATCCCCGCTTCCCGCTCGCCGCGGTCCCCGGCGCCGTCACCGCCCAGCCGGCCGGCCGCCAGGCCCTGACCCGTGCGGTCGCCCGTGAGAACTCCGCCGGCGGCGGGACGGCCGGCGGGGGAGCTCCCGCGCGGGTGAAGCCGACCGCGGGGGACGTCGACAGCGTCGCCGACCGCGTCGTCACCGCGCTCGACGCCGACGGCGCCGACGTGCACCGCCCCGAGCTCGGCACCCTCGTCGCCACCGTCCCTGTCGACCCCCAGGCCCGCAACGAGGCCCGGCAGGCGGTCGCCGCCGTCGACGACGAGGCGGTCCGCCTGAAGTCGGCCGTCAAGGCGCGCGACGGCTTCTTCACCACCTTCTTCATCAGCCCGTACTCCCGCTACCTCGCCCGCTGGTGCGCCCGCCGCGGACTGACCCCCAACCACGTCACCACCGCCTCGCTGCTCACCGCGCTGGTGGCGGCCGGCTGCGCCGCCACCGGCACCCGCGGCGGCTTCGTCGCCGCCGGCGTCCTGCTCATCGCCTCCTTCGTGCTGGACTGCACCGACGGCCAGCTCGCCCGCTACTCCCTGCAGTACTCCACCCTCGGCGCCTGGCTCGACGCCACCTTCGACCGGGCCAAGGAGTACGCCTACTACGCGGGACTCGCCCTCGGCGCCGCCCGCGGCGGGGACGACGTGTGGGCCCTCGCCCTGGGGGCGATGGTCCTCCAGACCTGCCGGCACGTGGTCGACTTCTCCTTCAACGAGGCCAACCACGACGCGACCGCCAACACCAGCCCCACCGCCGCCCTCTCCGACCGACTCGACAGCGTCGGCTGGACGGTCTGGGTGCGCCGCATGATCGTCCTGCCGATCGGCGAGCGCTGGGCGATGATCGCCGTCCTCACGGCCCTCACCACCCCCCGGATCACCTTCTACGCCCTGCTCGTCGGCTGCGCCTTCGCGGCGACGTACACCACGGCGGGCCGCGTCCTGCGCTCGCTGACCCGCAGGGCCCGCCGCACCGACCGCGCGGCCAGGGCACTGGCCGACCTCGCCGACTCGGGGCCGCTCGCCGAGGGCCTGGCCGCGGTGCTGCGCACCCCCGCCCGCCGGCTGCCCGGCGCCGCCGCCCCCGCCCTCGCCCTGCTCGGCGGCCTCGCCGTCGTCGCCACGGCCGCACTGACCGGCTTCGGCGGACCGTGGCCGGCCGTCGCGGCGCTCGGGTACGTACTGACCTCCGCCCTCGCCGTCGCCCGCCCCCTCAAGGGCGCCCTCGACTGGCTCGTCCCGCCCTTCCTCCGCGCCGCCGAGTACGGCACCGTCCTGGTCCTCGCGGCCCGGGCGGAGGTGAACGGAGCCCTTCCGGCGGCCTACGGGCTGGTGGCCGCGGTCGCCTACCATCACTACGACACGGTCTACCGCATCCGCGGCGGCGCGGGCGCGGCCCCGCACTGGCTGGTGCGGGCGATCGGGGGGCACGAGGGCCGCACACTGGCGGTCGCCGTACTGGCGGCGCTGCTCACCGCCTCGCAGTTCACGGTCGCGCTCACGGTCCTCGCCGTGGCCGTGGCCCTGCTGGTGCTCGCCGAGAGCATCCGCTTCTGGGTCGCCGCCCACAAGGGGGGCGCGCCCGCCGTACACGACGAAGGAGAACCCGCATGATCGGCCTCGTGCTGGCGGCCGGCGCCGGACGGCGTCTGCGCCCCTACACCGACAGCCTCCCCAAGGCGCTGGTGCCGGTGGGCCCCGCGGGCATAGAGGACGCACCGACGGTTCTCGACCTGACCCTCGGCAACTTCGCCGAGGTCGGTCTGACCGAGGCCGGGATCATCGTGGGTTACCGCATGGAGGCCGTGTACGAGCGCCGGGAGGCGCTGGAGAAGAAGTACGGGCTCAAGCTCACGCTGATCGACAACGACAAGGCCGAGGAGTGGAACAACGCCTACTCCCTGTGGTGCGGGCGTGACGCCCTCAGGGACGGGGTGATCCTCGCCAACGGCGACACCGTGCACCCGGTCTCCGTGGAGAAGACCCTGCTCGCGGCCCGCGGGGACGGCAAGCGGATCATCCTGGCGCTGGACACGGTGAAGTCCCTGGCGGACGAGGAGATGAAGGTCGTCGTCGACCCGGAGAAGGGGATGACGCGGATCACGAAGCTGATGGACCCGGCCGAGGCCACCGGCGAGTACATCGGCGTGACCCTGATCGAGGGCGAGGCCGCGGACGACCTGGCCGACGCCCTGAGGGCCACCTTCGAGCGGGACCCGCAGCTGTACTACGAGGACGGCTACCAGGAGCTGGTCGACCGCGGCTTCCGGATCGACGTGGCGCCCATCGGCGACGTCCCGTGGGTCGAGATCGACAACCACGACGACCTCGCCCGCGGACGGGAGATCGCGTGCCAGTACTGACCAGGCTCATCCCCTCCCCGCTCGTCGTGGACATCCGCCCGGGTGCCCTCGACGACCTGGGCTGCGTGCTCGCCGACGAGCGCATCTCGCATTCCGGCCGGCTCGCCGTCGCCGTCAGCAACGGCTCCGGCGCCCGGCTGCGCGAGTGCGTCGCCCCCTCCCTGCCCGGCGCCACCTGGTACGAGGTCGGCGGCGGCACCCTCGACGACGCGGTCCGGCTGGCCGACGGAATGAAGTCCGGCCACTACGACGCGGTCGTCGGCCTCGGTGGCGGCAAGATCATCGACTGTGCCAAGTTCGCCGCGGCACGCGTCGGCCTGCCCCTGGTCGCCGTGCCGACGAACCTCGCCCACGACGGCCTGTGCTCCCCGGTCGCCACCCTCGACAACGACGCGGGCCGCGGCTCCTACGGTGTGCCCAACCCGATCGCGGTCGTCATCGACCTCGACGTCATCCGTGCCGCTCCGGTGCGGTTCGTGCGCGCCGGCATCGGCGACGCCGTCTCCAACATCTCCGCCATCGCGGACTGGGAGCTGGCCGGACGCGTCAAGGGGGAACGGATCGACGGGCTCGCCGCGGCGATGGCGCGCCAGGCGGGCGAGGCCGTGCTGCGCCACCCCGGCGGCATCGGGGACAACGACTTCCTCCAGGTGCTCGCCGAGGCTCTGGTGCTCAGTGGCATCGCCATGTCGGTCTCGGGCGACTCCCGCCCGTCCTCCGGCGCCTGCCACGAGATCAACCACGCCTTCGACCTGCTCTACCCCCGGCGGGCGGCCGCCCACGGCGAGCAGTGCGGCCTGGGCGCGGCCTTCGCCATGTACCTGCGGGGAGCGCACGAGGAATCGGCGTACATGGCCGAGGTGCTGCGCCGGCACGGCCTGCCCGTGCTGCCCGGCGAGATCGGCTTCACGACGGAGGAATTCGTCCGGGTCGTCGAGTTCGCCCCGGAGACCCGGCCCGGCCGCTACACGATCCTCGAACACCTCGCCCTGAAGACCGAACAGATCAAGGACATCTACGCCGACTATGTCAAGGCCATCGGTAGCTGAACTCCGCCCGGTCGTCCACCCCGCCGGGGTGAAGGACCGGCGCAGCGGTGAACATTGGGCGGGACGCCTCTACATGCGCGAGGTGTCCCTGCGGGTGGACCGCTATCTGGTGAACACCAGGGTCACGCCCAACCAGCTCACCTACCTGATGACCGTCTGCGGCGTGCTCGCGGCCCCGGCCCTGCTGGTGCCGGGGATCACCGGAGCCGTGCTCGGCGTGGTGATGGTCCAGCTCTACCTGCTGCTGGACTGCGTCGACGGCGAGATCGCGCGCTGGCGGAAGCAGTACTCCCTCGGCGGCGTCTACCTGGACCGGGTCGGCGCCTACCTCACGGACGCCGCCGTGCTGGTCGGCCTCGGCCTGCGCGCCGCCGACCTGTGGGGCCCCGGCCGGATCGACTGGCTGTGGGCCTTCCTCGGCACCCTGGCGGCGCTCGGCGCGATCCTGATCAAGGCCGAGACCGACCTGGTCGGCGTGGCCCGCCACCAGGGCGGACTGCCCCCGGTCCAGGAGGCCGCGGCGGAGCCGCGCTCGTCCGGCATGGCGCTGGCCCGCAGGGCCGCCGCCGCGCTGAAGTTCCACCGGCTGATCCTCGGCATCGAGGCGTCCCTGCTGATCCTCGTCCTCGCGATCGCGGACGCGGCCCGGGACGACCTGTTCTTCACCCGGCTCGGCACCGCCGTCCTCGCCGGCATCGCCCTGCTGCAGACCCTGCTGCACCTGGTGTCCGTCCTCGCTTCCAGCAGGCTCAAGTGAGCGGCCCCATCAAGGTCGGCGCGGTGATCATCACCATGGGCAACCGCCCCGACGAGCTGCGCGCCCTGCTGGACTCGGTCGCCGAGCAGGACGGCGACCCGATCGAGGTCGTCGTGGTCGGCAACGGCTCACCCGTCCCGGACGTCCCCGAGGGCGTGCGCACCGTCGAACTCCCGGAGAACCTCGGCATCCCCGGCGGGCGCAACGTCGGCATCGAGGCCTTCGGCCCGGCCGGCCAGGACGTCGACATCCTGCTCTTCCTCGACGACGACGGCCTGCTGGCGCACCACGACACCGCGCAGCTGTGCCGCGAGGCGTTCGAGGCCGACCCGCGACTCGGGATCATCAGCTTCCGCATCGCCGACCCGGAGACCGGGATCACCCAGCGCCGTCACGTGCCCCGGCTGCGCGTCTCCGACCCGTTGCGCTCCTCCCGCGTGACCACCTTCCTCGGTGGCGCCAACGCCGTGCGCACCAAGGTCTTCGCCGACGTGGGCGGCCTGCCGGACGCCTTCTTCTACGCGCACGAGGAGACCGACCTGGCGTGGCGGGCCCTGGACGCGGGCTGGATGATCGACTACCGCTCCGACATGGTGCTGTACCACCCGACGACCGCGCCCTCGCGGCACGCGGTCTACCACCGCATGGTCGCCCGCAACCGCGTCTGGCTGGCCCGCCGCAACCTGCCCGCGGCGCTGGTGCCGGTCTACCTGGGCGTCTGGATGCTGCTCACCCTCGTCCGCCGCCCCTCGCGCCCGGCCCTCAAGGCGTGGTTCGGCGGGTTCCGGGAGGGCTGGGCCACCCCCTGCGGCCCCCGCCGGCCCATGAAGTGGCGTACGGTGTGGCGGCTGACCCGACTGGGCCGGCCCCCCGTCATCTGACAAGCTCGTATCCGGGAACATCGGGGCCGTACCCAGGCTCCCCGGCTCATGCCAGGCCCGCACAGGCCGCGCATCTCGAGGACGAAAGTTTTCCACTAGTGAGTGAGACAACGCACGACCGCACGGTCGCGACGAGCGTGCCCGTGTCGCCCGACGAGGGCCTCACGGCGGCCGAGCTCGCCGCCAGGTACGGGCTGACCGTCAGCGGTGCCCGGCCGTCCCTCGCCGAGTACGTCCGTCAGCTGTGGGGGCGGCGGCACTTCATCGTCGCCTTCTCCCAGGCGAAGCTGACCGCCCAGTACAGCCAGGCCAAGCTCGGCCAGCTCTGGCAGGTGGCGACCCCGCTGCTGAACGCGGTCGTGTACTTCTTCATCTTCGGTCTGCTGCTGGGCGCCCGGCAGGGCATCCCGCACGACATCTACGTGCCGTTCCTGGTGACCGGCGTGTTCGTGTTCACCTTCACGCAGAGCTCGGTCCTCGCGGGCGTGCGGGCCATCTCCGGGAACCTCGGCCTGGTGCGGGCCCTGCACTTCCCGCGGGCCTCGCTGCCCATCTCCTTCGCGCTGCAGCAGCTCCAGCAGCTGCTGTTCTCGATGCTCGTGCTGGTCGTCATCGTGCTGGCCTTCGGCAGCTTCCCCGACCTGTCCTGGCTGCTGATCGTCCCGGCGCTGCTGCTCCAGTTCGTCTTCAACACCGGCCTCGCGCTGATCTTCGCGCGCATGGGCAGCAAGACGCCCGACCTCGCCCAGCTGATGCCGTTCGTGCTGCGCACCTGGATGTACGCCTCCGGCGTGATGTTCAGCATCCCGGCGATGCTCGAGGGCAAGGACGTTCCCGGCTGGCTCTCCGACGTCCTCCAGTGGAACCCGGCCGCCATCTACATGGACCTGGTCCGCTTCGCCATGATCGACGACTACGGCTCCCAGTACCTGCCGCCGCACGTCTGGGCCTTCGCGGTGGGCTGGGCGCTGCTGACCGGGGTGGTCGGCTTCGTGTACTTCTGGAAGGCGGAGGAGAGGTACGGCCGTGGCTGACGAGAACACGGGCGCACGCGTCCCCACCGTCATCGCGGACGGCCTGCACATCGTCTACCGCGTCAACGGCGCCAGGACCGGCAAGGGCAGCGCCACCGCGGCCCTGAGCCGCATCCTCAGGCGGGGCTCCGACGACACGGCGCGGGGTGTGCGCACGGTGCACGCCGTGCGCGGGGTGTCCTTCATCGCCTACCGCGGCGAGGCGATCGGCCTGATCGGCTCCAACGGCTCCGGCAAGTCGACCCTGCTGCGGGCCATCGCCGGCCTGCTGCCGGCCGAGAGGGGCAAGGTCTACACCGACGGCCAGCCGTCCCTGCTCGGCGTCAACGCCGCCCTGATGAACGACCTGACCGGCGAGCGCAACGTCATATTGGGCGGGCTCGCCATGGGCATGTCCCGCGAGGAGATCAAGGAGCGGTACCAGGAGATCGTCGACTTCTCGGGCATCAACGAGAAGGGCGACTTCATCACCCTGCCGATGCGTACCTATTCCTCCGGCATGGCGGCCCGGCTGCGCTTCTCCATCGCCGCCGCCAAGGACCACGACGTCCTCATGATCGACGAGGCGCTGGCCACCGGCGACCGCAAGTTCCAGAAGCGCTCCGAGGCGCGCATCAGGGAACTGCGCAAGGAGGCCGGCACGGTGTTCCTGGTCAGCCACAACAACAAGTCCATCCGTGACACCTGCGACCGGGTGCTGTGGCTGGAGCGCGGCGAGCTGCGCATGGACGGGCCGACGGACGAGGTGCTCAAGGAGTACGAGAAGTTCACGGCGAAGTGACCCGATGGGCGCCGGGCCCCGCCGGAACTCTTCCGGCGGGGCCCGGCGTCTGCAGAAGGAAGCGTCAACTGCTGCGCCGCAAAGGAAGCTTGACGCCGATCGGTGTGTTGTCGTGATGTGCGGGACACCCCGGCGGTCCGTACCGCGTTGTACAACGTAAGCTGTACCGGTCCCGAAAGGCGGCAATCAGGGCCATAATGCGCGACACCATCCGGCAGGACCGTCGGGCGAAGTGCGGGCGGCGTGTCCGAAATAGTGTGTATTGGGTCTGCAGTGTAGAACGGGAGATGTGACGGCAATGGCTACGGAAACTCCCCGGCTGAACGCAGCATGTGCCGTCCCCGCCCAGGGCAGCCCACGATGACGCCGGCCGGCACCACGCGTCCCGCGGACCCGGAGCGCGCCACCCTCGACAAGGCCGCCGCCGAGAACTTCCCGGTGGCGCCCTTCTTCCTGCCCCGCGTCTGGCGCGACGACCTGCTGGCCGTGTACGGCTTCGCCCGCCTCGTCGACGACATCGGGGACGGAGACCTCGCCCCCGGCGGCGACGACGCCCGGCTGCTCGGCGTCACCCCTGAGGAGGCCGGGAACCGGCTGGCTCTGCTGGACGCCTTCGAGGCCGACCTCCACCGCGTGTTCGACTCCCGCGGGACGGAGCCCCGCCACCCGCTGCTGCGCAGGCTCGGGCCCACGGTGCGCCGCTGCTCGCTGACGCCCGAGCCGTTCCTCGGCCTGATCGCCGCCAACCGCCAGGACCAGCTCGTCGGCCGCTACGAGACCCACGACGACCTGCTCGCCTACTGCGAACTGTCGGCCAACCCCGTCGGCCGGCTCGTCCTCGCCGTCACCGGCACCTCGACCCCCGAGCGCGTCCGGCGCTCCGACGCGGTCTGCACCGGCCTCCAGATCGTCGAACACCTCCAGGACGTCGCCGAGGACCTCCGCCGCGACCGCGTCTACCTGCCCGCCGCGGACATGAAGCGCTTCCACGTCCAGGAGGCCGACCTCGCCCGGCCCACCGCCGGCGCATCGGTGCGCGCACTCGTCGCGTACCAGGCGCACCGCGCCCGGGACCTGCTGAACGAGGGCATCCCACTCGTGGGGAGCGTCCACGGCAGGCTGAAGCTGCTGCTCGCCGGGTTCGTGGCGGGGGGCAGGGCGGCCGTCCACGCGATCGCCGCCGCCGACTACGACGTACTTCCCGGCCCGCCCAGACCCGGCAGGACCCGGCTGCTGCGCGAGGTGGGCCTGACCCTGCGAGGAGAGGGGTGATCCGGGCCGTGGAGCCGGAACCGCACGCATCCGCACCGGTGCTCGCCGCCTACCGCTACTGCGAGGCCGTCACCGGACAGCAGGCCCGCAACTTCGCCTACGGCATCCGGCTGCTCCCGACGCCCAAGCGGCGCGCGATGTCGGCCCTGTACGCGTTCTCCCGGCGGGTCGACGACATCGGCGACGGCGCCCTGGCGGACGACGTCAAGGTCACCCGGCTGGAGGACACCCGGACGCTGCTCACCCGCATCCGCGAGGGCGCGGTCGACGAGGACGACACCGACCCGGTCGCGGTCGCCCTCGCGCACGCCTCCACGCACTTCCCGATCCCGCTCGGCGGCCTGGACGAGCTCATCGACGGCGTCCAGATGGACCTGCGCGGCGAGACCTACGAGACCTGGGACGACCTGAAGGTCTACTGCCGCTGCGTCGCCGGTGCCATCGGCCGACTCTCGCTCGGCGTGTTCGGCACGGAGCGCGGGGCGCGCGGCGCCGAGCGGGCCCCCGAGTACGCCGACACCCTGGGCCTCGCGCTCCAGCTCACCAACATCCTGCGCGACATCCGCGAGGACGCCGAGGGCGGGCGCACCTACCTACCCGCCGACGACCTCGCCAAGTTCGGCTGCTCGGGCGGGTTCGGCGGGCCGACCCCGCCCGAGGGCTCCGACTTCGCCGGTCTGGTGCACTTCGAGGTGCGCCGGGCCCGCGCCCTGTTCGCCGAGGGCTACCGGCTGCTGCCCATGCTCGACCGGCGCAGCGGCGCCTGCGTCGCCGCCATGGCCGGCATCTACCGCCGCCTCCTCGACCGCATCGAACGCGACCCGGAGGCGGTGCTGCGCGGCCGGGTCTCGCTGCCCGGCCGGGAGAAGGCGTACGTCGCCGTGCGCGGACTGTCGGGCCTGGACGCCCGGCACGTGACCCGGCGGACCGTCAGGAGGCGCGCCTGATGGACCCCTTGTCCCCGGGTGCCCCCCGGCGCGAGAAGCGGCGGGCAACCCTCCGCCACCGGGTCGCGTCCCTCACGGAGACGGCCCGTCGTGCGGTGTTCCAGCGGCACGGGCGCCGGGCAGGGGAGGGCGCACCATGACCCACGCCACGCGGCCCGAGGGGCCGCTCACCGACGGCACCGCCGGGGCTGGGCACGCCGTGGTGGTCGGCGGCGGCCTCGCCGGCACCACCGCCGCGCTCGCGCTCGCCGACGCCGGGATGCGGGTCACGCTGCTCGAGGGCCGGCCGCGCCTGGGCGGACTCGCCTTCTCCTTCCGACGCGGCGACCTGACCGTCGACAACGGCCAGCACGTCTACCTGCGCTGCTGCACCGCCTACCGTTGGTTCCTCGACCGGATCGGCGGCGCGGCGCTGGCACCGGTGCAGGACCGGCTCGACGTGCCCGTCGTGGACGTCACCCGCCCCGAGGGGCGCAGACTCGGCAGACTGCGGCGCGACGCGCTGCCCGTGCCCCTGCACCTGGGGCGCAGCCTCGCCACCTATCCGCACCTCTCCCTCGCCGACCGGGCCCGGGCGGGCCGGGCGGCCCTCGCGCTCAAGGGCCTCGACCTCGACGACCCGGCCCTGGACGGCCAGGACTTCGGCAGCTGGCTGACGGCGCACGGTCAGTCCGTACGCGCCGTGGAGGCCCTGTGGGACCTGGTCGGGGTCGCCACCCTCAATGCGGTCGCGGGTGAGGCGTCCCTCGCCCTCGCCGCGATGGTGTTCAGGACCGGTCTGCTCTCCGACCCCGGCGCGGCCGACATCGGCTGGGCCCGCGTCCCGCTGGGCGACCTGCACGACCGGCTGGCCCGCGAGGCGCTCGCCGCCGCGGGGGTGCGCACCGAGGTCCGCACCCGGGTCACCTCGATCCGCTCGGACGCCGACGGCCGGTGGACCGTCCGGGTGCCCGGCCAGACGCTGGCGGCGGACACGGTCGTCCTCGCCGTACCGCAGCGCGCGGCCCACGATTTGCTGCCCGACGGCGCGCTCGACGACCCCGAGCGGCTGCTCGCCATCGGCACCGCGCCGATCCTCAACGTCCACGTCGTCTACGACCGCAAGGTGCTCGCGCGGCCCTTCCTCGCCGCCCTCGGCACCCCCGTGCAGTGGGTGTTCGACCGCACGGAGGCGTCCGGACTGGAACAGGGGCAGTACCTTGCGCTGTCCCAGTCGGTCGCCCGGAACGAGATCGACGCACCCGTCGCCGCGCTGCGCGAGCGCTATCTGCCCGAGCTGGAGCGGCTGCTGCCGCGCACGCGCGGCGCCGAGGTGAAGGACTTCTTCGTCACCCGGGAGCGCACGGCCACCTTCGCTCCCACCCCCGGCGTCGGCCGTCTCAGGCCCGGCGCCCGCACCAAGGCACCCGGCCTGTACCTGGCCGGAGCGTGGACCGCCACCGGGTGGCCCGCGACCATGGAGAGCGCGGTCCGCAGCGGCGTCGCGGCGGCGGACGCCGCACTGCACGCCCTCGGCCGGCCCCGCCCCCACCGCCTCTTCGCCCTCGAGGAGGCGGCCCACCGTACCTTTCCGGCAGACCGGCCCCGCACCCCCGCCCGGATCCCGCAGAGGACCGGCGCGGCCCTGCGAGGTGGGCTCCGGTGAAGGGCGACCAGCACGGCGCGGCAGGACCCCGCACCCCCGGTACCGCAACAAGAGGAGAGACTGTGCCCACTGTGCCCCCGGCCTCGAAGGCTCCCGACGCGGTGGACGTGTCCGCGCTCCTGGAGCGCGGCCGGACCTTGGCCACACCGGTACTGCGGGCGGCCGTCGACCGTCTGGCATCTCCCATGGACACGGTCGCCGCCTACCACTTCGGTTGGATCGACGCCGACGGCCGCCCCGCCGACGGCGACGGCGGCAAGGCCGTCCGCCCCGCCCTCGCGGTGCTGTCCGCCGAGGTCACCGGAGCCGCGCCGGAGACCGGCGTGCCCGGAGCCGTCGCCGTCGAACTGGTCCACAACTTCTCGCTGCTGCACGACGACCTGATGGACGGCGACGAGCAGCGCAGGCACCGCGACACGGTCTGGAAGGTGCACGGGCCCGCCCAGGCCATCCTCGTCGGCGACGCCCTGTTCGCGCTGGCCAACGAGGTCCTGCTGGAGCTCGGCACCGTCGAGGCCGGCCGCGCCACCCGCCGGCTGACCACCGCCAGCCGCGCGCTGATCGACGGTCAGGCGCAGGACATCTCCTACGAGCACCGTGACCGCGTCAGCGTCGAGGAGTGCCTGGAGATGGAGGGCAACAAGACCGGCGCCCTGCTCGCCTGCGCCAGCTCCATCGGCGCGGTGCTCGGCGGCGCCGACGACCGCACCGCCGACGCGCTGGAGAGGTACGGCTACCACCTGGGCCTCGCCTTCCAGGCCGTCGACGACCTCCTCGGCATCTGGGGAGACCCGGAGGCCACCGGCAAGCAGACCTGGAGCGACCTGCGCCAGCGCAAGAAGTCCCTCCCGGTCGTGGCCGCGCTCGCGGCGGACGGCGCCGCCTCCCGGCGGCTCGGCGAGATCCTCGCCGCCGACGCCAAGAGCAGCGACGTCGAGAACTTCTCCGAGGAGGAGTTCGCGGCCCGCGCCGCCCTCATCGAGGAGGCGGGCGGCCGCGCATGGACCGCCGAGGAGGCCCGCCGCCAGCACACCATCGCCATCGAAGCCCTCGAGGCCGTGGACATGCCCGACCGGGTGCGGGCACGGTTCACGGCGCTCGCGGACTTCGTCGTCGTACGAAAGAGATGATCACTATCGGTCGAATAGCCCTCGCGTAGTCGCCGGCCGGTGGTGCGGGGAGCACAGCACCGGCCGACGGCGGACCCACAGCAGACGCACGACTTGCAGGACTGCACGAAGGGGAAGCCATGACAGCGACGACCGACGGAAGCACCGGGGCGGCCCTGCCGCCCCGAGTGGCCGCGGCCAGCGACACCGACACCGACACCGACACTCCCGAGGCGGCCGGGGCCCACGACCTCGCCGCCCGCGCCGTGCGGCGCGCCACCGACTTCCTGCTCTCCCGGCAGGACGACCAGGGCTGGTGGAAGGGCGACCTCGAGACCAACGTCACGATGGACGCCGAAGACCTGCTGCTCCGCCAGTTCCTGGGCATCCGCGACGAGGAGACGACCCGCGCGGCCGCCCTCTTCATCCGCGGCGAACAGCGCGAGGACGGTACCTGGGCCACCTTCTACGGCGGACCCGGCGAACTGTCCACCACCATCGAGGCGTACGTCGCCCTGCGCCTGGCCGGCGACTCGCCCGACGCCCCGCACATGGCCCGGGCCTCCGCCTGGATCCGCGAGCGGGGCGGCATCGCCTCCGCCCGTGTCTTCACCCGGATCTGGCTGGCCCTGTTCGGCTGGTGGAAGTGGGAGGACCTGCCCGAACTCCCGCCCGAGCTGATCTGGTTCCCCACCTGGGTTCCGCTCAACATCTACGACTTCGGCTGCTGGGCCCGGCAGACCATCGTCCCGCTGACGATCGTCTCCGCGAAGCGGCCGGTGCGTCCCGCCCCGTTCCCGCTGGACGAACTCCACTCGGACCCCGCCCGCCCCGCTCCGCCCCGGCGCCTGGCACCGGCGGCCGGCTGGGACGGCGCCTTCCAGCGCCTCGACAAGGGCCTGCACGCGCTGCGCCGGGTCGTGCCTCGCAGGCTGCGCCGGGCCGCCATGAACACCGCCGCCCGCTGGATCATCGAACGGCAGGAGAACGACGGCTGCTGGGGCGGCATCCAGCCCCCGGCCGTGTACTCGATCATCGCCCTGCACCTGCTCGGTTACGACCTGAACCACCCCGTGATGCGCGCGGGCCTCGAGTCGCTGGACCGGTTCGCCGTGTGGCGCGAGGACGGGGCCCGGATGATCGAGGCCTGCCAGTCCCCGGTGTGGGACACCTGCCTCGCCACCATCGCGCTGGCCGACGCCGGGCTGCCCGCGGACCACCCCCAACTGGTCAAGGCCGCCGACTGGATGCTGGGCGAGCAGATCGTGCGGCCCGGCGACTGGTCGGTGCGCAGGCCCCATCTCCCGCCCGGGGGCTGGGCGTTCGAGTTCCACAACGACAACTACCCCGACATCGACGACACCGCCGAGGTGGTGCTGGCGCTGCGCCGGGTCAAGCACCACGACCCGGAGCGGGTGGACAACGCCGTCGGGCGCGGGGTGCGCTGGAACCTCGGGATGCAGTCCCGCAACGGCGCCTGGGGCGCGTTCGACGTCGACAACACCAGCCCGTTCCCCAACCGGCTTCCGTTCTGCGACTTCGGCGAGGTCATCGACCCGCCGTCGGCCGACGTCACCGCGCACGTGGTGGAGATGCTCGCGGTCGAGGGCCTGGCGAACGATCCGCGCACCCGGCGCGGCATCCGGTGGCTGCTGAACGAACAGGAGCCGGACGGCCCGTGGTTCGGGCGCTGGGGCGTCAACTACATCTACGGCACCGGGTCCGTGGTGCCCGCTCTGACCGCCGCCGGGATTCCCGCCTCGCACCCGGCGATCCGGCGTGCGGTGGCCTGGCTGGAGTCGGTCCAGAACGACGACGGCGGCTGGGGCGAGGACCTGCGCTCCTACCCGTACGCGCGCGAGTGGAGCGGCCGGGGCGCCTCGACCGCCTCCCAGACGGCGTGGGCGCTGATGGCGCTGCTCGCGGCGGGCGAGCGGGAGTCACGGGCCGTCGAACGCGGCATCACCTGGCTCGTGGCCACCCAGCGGGCGGACGGCTCCTGGGACGAGCCGTACTTCACCGGCACGGGCTTCCCGTGGGCCTTCTCCATCAACTACCACCTCTACCGGCAGGTCTTCCCGCTCACTGCGCTGGGCCGGTACGTGAACGGTGAGCCGTTCGTGAACCGGCCGGCGGCCGCGAGAACCGGCGCGGCACCGGCCGGCCCGGGGCGTCCGCTCGCCGAGGCGAAGGGCAGCTGATGAGTGCTCCGGCCGCCCCGGCTCCGCTGCTGATCGCCTGCGCGCTCGGCATCGAGCAGTTCGCCCTACGCACCAGCGAGCGCGGCGGGGCCGGCGGACCGGTCACCGTGCTGCGCACCGGCATGGGGCCGGCGGCGGCCGAGCGCTCCGTCACCCGGGTGCTCGCCGAGCCCGCCCTCAACGGGGCCGCCGTCCTGGCCACCGGCTTCTGCGCCGGGCTCGCCCCCGGGATGCACCCCGGTGACCTGGTCGTCGCCGAGGAGACCCGGGACCCGCGCGGCAGCGTTCCCTGCGTGGGCACCGAGCTGCTGGTCGAGGAACTGGGACGGGCCGTTCCCGGGCGCACCGTGCACAGGGGGCCGCTCACCGGCTCCGACCACGTGGTCCGCGGCCCGGAGCGCTCCGCTCTGCTCACGACCGGGGCGATCGCGACCGACATGGAATCGGCTGCCACGCTCCTGAGCGCCGTCCGCGTGGGCGAGCGCCCGGTTGCGGCCGTCCGGGTGGTCGTGGACGCTCCAGAACATGAACTGGTCCGGATCGGCACGGTGCGCGGTGGAATATCGGCTTTCCGTGTCCTTCGTTCCGTACTCCCGGCTTTCTATGAATGGCACCGTTCCTTGCTGCTCCCCAGGAGGTGAGCCAGATGGCCATGCCGCTGCGCCAGTCCGTCAAGGTCGCTACATACTTGGCCGCACAGAAGCTCCGCAGGCGGGACAAGTTTCCGCTCATCGTCGAGTTGGAACCGCTCTTCGCCTGCAACCTCAAGTGCGAGGGATGCGGCAAGATCCAGCACCCCGCCGGGGTGCTCAAGCAGCGCATGCCGGTCGCCCAGGCCGTGGGAGCCGTGCTGGAGTCCGGGGCGCCGATGGTGTCCATCGCCGGCGGCGAGCCGCTGATGCACCCTCAGATCGACGAGATCGTGCGCCAGCTGGTGGCCAGGAGGAAATACGTCTTCCTCTGCACCAACGCCCTGCTGCTGCGCCGGAAGATGGACAGGTTCACGCCCTCCCCCTACTTCGCGTTCGCCGTGCACATCGACGGGCTGCGCGAGCGGCACGACGAGTCCGTCGCCAAGGAGGGCGTGTTCGACGAGGCCGTGGCGGCCATCAAGGAGGCCAAGCGGCGCGGCTTCCGGGTCACCACCAACTCGACCTTCTTCAACACCGACACCCCGCAGACCGTCATCGAGGTGCTCGACTTCCTCAACGACGACCTGGAGGTGGACGAGATGATGATCTCGCCCGCCTACGCCTACGAGAAGGCCCCCGACCAGGAGCACTTCCTGGGTGTGGAGCAGACCCGGGAGCTGTTCCGGAAGGCCTTCGCGGGCGGCAACCGCAGGCGCTGGCGGCTCAACCACTCGCCGCTGTTCCTGGATTTCCTCGAGGGCAGGGTCGACTTCCCCTGCACCGCCTGGGCGATCCCCAACTACTCGCTGTTCGGCTGGCAGCGGCCCTGCTATCTGATGAGCGACGGGTACGTGCCGACGTACCGGGAGCTGGTCGAGGACACCGACTGGGACACGTACGGCCGCGGCAAGGACCCGCGCTGCGCCAACTGCATGGCGCACTGCGGTTACGAGCCCACCGCCGTGCTCGCCACCATGGGCTCCCTCAAGGAGTCCCTGCGCGCCCTGCGCGAGACCGTCTCCGGAAACCGGGAGTGACGTCATGACCGCTGTCTCCCTCGGAGTACCCGAGATGCCGGTCCGGCCGGTCGCCGAGCGCCGGAAGAGCCGGCGGATCCAGGTCGGCTCGGTGGCGGTGGGCGGGGACGCGCCCGTCTCGGTGCAGTCGATGACGACGACGCGT